>CAZNKT010000139.1:0-13450 GCA_964573605.1 uncultured Pirellulales bacterium | reverse complement strand
TTTCTGCGACTTGATCCAGGGCGTTACGAACGCGGCTGGACGCCGGGTTGCGTCGCTGTAACTCCAGCGCAAAATTCAACGCGTTGTCAAAGTCGCGCGCGCGGTAGGCGCTTGCCAGCTCCCGATAAAGAAGTCTTAAAACAACCGCGTTCAAGCCGGGCAAACGGGGATACCGGGTGGCCAGGAATTCGAGTGTGCGAAAAGCATCGTCGAATTCTCCGTCGTCGGCAAGCGCCTCCGCCTGTTTGAGCACCAGCTCTTCGAACAAACGCACGGAGGCAATGTCGCTCCACGAAACTTCGTAGAGCACCGTCGGGGCTTCGAACAGACGAACCTCGATCGCTCCTTTCCGTTCCGCTTCTGGGGGCACGCGCCGACCTGGAAAATCCAGCGGCAGCACCTTGAGCACTTCGTTCTCGTGCTGTTTGTCGAGTGTGACACGGTCGAAGGGATCCTGCCGGTACAGCAGCGCGTCTGTTTGCTCATAGTCCGATGACGCCTCGGACTGTCCGGCCGCGGAGCCAGCTCCGAGCAGAAGCAGCGTCAAGCACACGCACCAAGGCACCGCGCTTGCGAATTTGGTTGACAAAGCGGTCGGAAAGCATCCCGCGGCATGCTCAGGACGGCCTTCCGGCCCGCATCGCGTGGCTCGCGGCCGTGCGGCCGCGCTGTCTTTCCCTGGCCATGCGCTGAGCGGCCTGTCAAGTGAGAAACGAGACGCGATCGCGATGCGCGTCGAGTAGTACGGGCAAACTCGGGGCAATTTCAAATCGTTCACGTGGAGATTACCAGCGGTTCAGGACCAACAGGGTGCCATCGTGGGCCGCTACGATCAGCCGCTGCCCAAAAACAACCGGGCCCGTGGCCAAAGGCTGGCCAATGGATACGCTGCCCGTGGTCTCGCCATTACCTGCGTCGATGCTCCACACCGTGCCGCTAGTGGACGCAAGGACGATACGTTCATCGACAACAATAGGATTCCCGGCGAGCGAACCGTGCTCCATGGCGACTCGCCACAGTAATTGCCCTGTTTGGCCGAGGCACACGAGTTCGTCGTTAACCGTGGCCAGCAGAACATAGTGATGGACCCGCGCCGGCCCCCAGGCAACCTGCGCCTCGAGATCCGTTGTCTGTTCCGCGTCGAGACTCGGCAGCGGATAGACGATGATCCGGCCGGACGCATCCACCACGATGGCGTGGTCCTTCAGACAAACGACGGTGGATGCAAATCGGTCGGTATGCGGCGCCGTCTGGGCGATGACGTCAAGATGTTCCAACGGATCGCGGGCAATGCCCGCCAGGTAGACGACACCACGCCGATCCGCGATGGCGAATTGCGCGGTACCGTCTACGGCGCACGGGGTTGTCCATAGGGGCAGGTCGCCCGCCTGCAACTCCGGCTGCAAGGGAGCCGACTTCGGGCTGCCCGTCGCCGGGTCGAGCCAATGGACCTGTCCGTGCGCCGTCGGCACGAGCAATCCCGCGCCGAGGTGCCCGGGGGGAGCCGAGGGGGGAGTAGGCAGGGAAGTCCACTTCAGGAACGCCGCATTCGCGCCGGACGGCCGACGGTACAGCAACACGGTCTGTTCCGCGTCGTCGCCGGTGAATACCGACAGGTCATCATCCAGATCCAGACGCCGCGTTAACTCGGGGCCTGAAACGTCGGCTGGCTCGGCACGCTGCGGCGCATCCTGGACGCGGGCACGGATGGCATCGTCATCGAAGCGAAACAACTGACCGTCGGAGGTCACGACGGCGACCTCACGGTGCTCGACGTCGACGAGAGGTGGTCCCGCAGGCTGCATCGTCAACCGGGTCTGCCAGAGCGTCTTGCCGCTCGCCTGGTCCGTGGCGGAGACAAGCGTGCTGGATCGTCCCACGAGCTGGCGAACGTTGACGATTTTGCCGTTGATTTGTTGAGGGGGAGCCAGAAACGTGTCGCCGTGCGCCGTTTCGGGCAGCCCTTGTGGCGTGAGCCGCCCGCTCTGCGCCAGAATTTGATACTTCGCCAGCCGGTCACCGGCCAACCATAGCGAGGAACCGGCGAGCAGAGGATATCGGACGAGTTCTTGATCGCCGCGGGCACTGAGTTCCGCGACCTTGATCAGTGGCGCCTGGCCGTCGGCCGATCCTGATTCGAGCAGGTGAATGTGCCCTCGGTCCGTTGCGACGACCATTCGCCGTCCGTCGACGACGGGCGGCGTGAGCACGTGGCCGGTGAGCCGTATGACCTGCACGGGTTGCCAGGACATGCCGTCTTCGTCCCTGGAGAAAACGTGCAACCGACAAGATGCCGTTCCATCATTTTCGGCAATGACGACGTTTCGCAAGAGCACGGTGGGAGGCACGGAAACGGTGCCGGCGGCATGTCCCAGGTACACGACTTCGAGGCACTTCCATGTTTGCGTGTCCAGCAGATAGATGCTGGCCTGGCTGCCGACCTGATAGAGCCGCGAATTCTTCGAGTCCACGGCCGGACTCGTGCTCAGTTCCTGTGGAAACTGCACGTGCCCGCTCGTATCACCGCTCTCCAGCGACACGACATACAAACGTCCGGAACGGACGCCGGCCAGTAGTTCGCCGCCCGCGACAGTGGGTGGCAGCAGCGGCTGTTCAATGGGCAGGCGCCATTGCAGTTCACCGGACGCCGCATCGACGGCCACGACCTGCTGGCGCGCGTCGTCGGGCAGCACGGCAATGGTTCCGTTTTGCAAGTGGACGACCATGGGCTGCAGGGAAGCGTTGAAGCCTACCTCGCGCCGCCAGAGCAAATGGCCTGAGGCCGCATCCAGACAGAACGCGGCGCCTCGTGCTTTTACCAGTGCGGGATGATCGCTGGCCGGCGGCATGTCGGGGCCCTGCCGAGCGGCCAAGGCCAAGGACGCCAGCACCGGGCTGTCTTCTTCGTCGCGGACACTCTGCCGCTGTTGCGGCTGGAAGGCCACGAGCGCTTGTTCCGACTCCGCGACCGTTCGCGTCATCATGGACAGTTGTTCGTCGCTCGCCAGCGAAGGGTACTGTGTGATAAGGAGTTTTCGCGCCGCATACGCCTCCTTCGGCCGTCCGGCGTCCACGCTGGATTTCATCTTGGCCATGGCTTCTGCCAGACTCGCGTCTCGCTGCAAATCTCGGGTGACCAGCGCGAGCGTATCTCGTATTTGGCCAACTCGCCCTCCGGGCCTCAATCGCCGCGGTACGTAGTTGGTATTCATTACCAGCGCGAAGGCTTCGTCGCCGAGGCGGACATAGTTGCGAGCAGCTTGAGGATTGGACGCTTGTTGGGCCTGACGGGCGATTTGCTCGGCCAGATCCGGCAACAGCGAAGCCAGTTGGGGGCGCACATCCGTGAATGTTTCGCTCCCTTCGATTTCCGACAAGATGCGTCGCGTCGATGAAAGCGCAGCATCGGGGTCGCTCGTGTCAGAGATCGTAATTCGAAGTTGTGCCAACGCACGAAAGACGTGCGCATGATCGGCCGCTTGGTGTGACGGATAACGCTCGAGGAATTGGTTGTATTTGTGGATTGCTTGCGTGTACGATCCGTTTCGGTAATCTTCCTCGGCAAGTTGCAAAAGCTGGTCGCCCCCGCCTCGCCGGATCAAGTAGGTGACGGTCACTGCGATCAGCAACAGCAAAATCAACGCGCCGCCTCCGACAAGCATCAGAGGCGAGTCCCACGGATTCTGTGACTTCGTGACCGCGGTCGATTTCGCTCGGCCGGGCCTTCGAAACCGGATGCGCGGCATCAGACTCTTGCGCCTTCGCCCGACCGTTTGGACGACCGATCTTTCCGGAGTAAGGCTTGCCAGGTCTTCCGCGGTCAATTCAGCGACATCGTCGGCGGGAAGATCCGCCTGCTGTGTGGGCGGGGGCTTCGGGGACAGGGCCTCGGACAAGTCCAGATCGTCCAGATCGTCCAACGCCAGGTGGCCGGCGTCATCCGCCGGCGCGGGAGGCGGGGCCGTGACGGTGTCGTCCAGAAGTTCGCGTGCCTCCAACTTGGTAAGAAAACCGTTCTCTACAAGAAAACTGGCCAGCTTCCGGTCGGTTACGGTCTCCGTGACGCTGTCGACACGGTCCCGCAGATGCTCGAGCACATCCTCAGGAATCCGTCCTGTCTGTTCCACGAGAGTGAGAAATTCTTCGGGCGTCATGACATCCTCATAAACCTGCGATCTGGCAGAGGAACAGACCGGCCGACGACGGGGCGTCGATCGTGGCGTGCCGGTTCCGGGCGGACTGCTCCTTCACTGTCGCAGCAAGCAGGGCGCGGAAGCTGCGGCAACAGCCCGATCGTTCCGTTTCGCGGCGGTTCCACCAACGGTCAAAGCGTGTCGTCCTCGACGGTGGCGAGCTGGACCTCTTCCATTCCCACGGCGCTGCCTGCATCCAAGGCGGCGACGACTTTCTCGTGAGTGGCCTGTTCCGACGCCACTACGAGCAACCGGTTAACGGCGGCACCGGTCTGTGCAGACGACTCATCCACGGCTTCCCGGACTTTAATCAGCATATCAAAGCTGCTCGGCGCTTCTTTTTCTTCGCTCCACGTGGGACTGCTGATCCAAAAGAAGTTGTCCGCGTCTACACGCACGATGATCGTCTCCTCGGCAAAGTCGTCTATAGTTTGATTGGCTGCCGGTTCGTCCTCTTGAGTTGGTGGAACTTCGATCGACTTCTGCAGACTGAATGCGGCGGTCATGACGAAAAAGATCAACAGCAGAAAAGTCACGTCCACCATCGGTGTAAGATCGATGTCGTCGGACTTGAGTGACGTTGCCATCAGTCGACTTCTTGAATAGCGAAATGAATCTGGATTCCTTCGACGCGGGACGCCGCGGCGGTCACGCGCGCCACGTCGCCATGCGGCACGCCCTTGTCCGCCTTGATCAGCACGTGCGGGGAACCGCCTTTGAACTTCCGGCGGACAAACGCCTCGATTCTATCACTCTGCGAACGTGAATCGGACGGTAATTGACGTGCCGGATCCTTTCCGTCTCCCAAAAAGACAGGTGCGCCGGCCATTCCTCCCAGGCCCACGGTCAGGATGGCCGACTCGGTCCGCGGAACCCCCGTACCGTACCGGGCCTGGGGCAGGTCGAGTGCCGCGTTCCGGTCGGGTATGGCTGCCACCAGAAAGTAGATGAGCAGCAGGAACGTGATGTCAATCATTGGTGTGATGTCCAGATCGGCGTCACCGCGGACCTTGGGGGGCGGCAGCAACGGGCCCGCCTCCTCGACCTCGCCCGACTCGTCGATCTCCCAAAGGCGTCGCTCCGCCATGTCACGCCCCCAGTCCTCTCAACACGTCCAGCAATTGCGACATACCCGCGCCGACAAGTTCTTCCATTTTGCGTATCCTCACATTGATGCTGTTGGTGCACAGCACCAGAGGAATCGCGATTGCCAATCCGCAAGCGGTCGTAATCAGCGCGAAGGCGATGTTCCCCGCCATCCTCGTGGGATCGACACTTTCACCGCTGCTGAGCTTGTTGAACGCGCCCATCATGCCGATGACCGTCCCCAACAGTCCGACCATGGGGGCGCTCTTTATCACGGTGTTCACCCAACTCAACCTGTGCTCCATATCGGAAAGGACGTCCGTCTGGAATCGTTCTGCCACGCGATGGCGTATTTGCGGAAAACCAATCCTGCGATTTGCCAGGGCAAACCAGGCCAATTGAGAAAGCGCACGGCGGTCGCCTTCGCAATGGGTCATCGCCGCGTCGTAGTCACCGGTCTCCATCGTGGCGAATAACTGGTCCAGGAACCTGGTTTGTTCAGCTTCGCTCTTGAATCGCGTCTGCGATACGCGGCGCCACGCCAGGATCACGCAGAACGCGCCCCACACGGCGATCAGCGCCAAAATTGTGTATACAATGATGCTGACAAGATAGAGAACGGTTTCCATGGTTGAGTCTTATAGTGTCTAACAAAACATCACGAACGCACGCCTGAAACGCGGATTTGCGGGCGAACCGGCAGTTCTGTTAGAGGCTCCTATGGTTGTTTGGATATCAAGAAATGCGTACGGTCCAGCATACTGCAAACACAGAGGCGGTTCCATGTGGCGTGATGGACGCGGAGGTTTTCATATGACGCGATCCAACGTCGTGAATTCGAGGGCCATACAACACGCTGCTATCGGCGCCCCGGGCGCGATAGCCGCCAGTCAGTGCCGTCTGCGCGGCGTTATGGCGCGGACTCGGGGGGTTGGTCAAAAGTATTTTTGGTCCGTGACGTGGAATTCGAATTGATCGCCCTGCTGTTGGACGCCGAAGACGGTTTTGCGAATGTCGTTGACGGACCGGTCACCGGCGGCCTGCATCTCCAGGCTTGCCAGCCGTTGCTCGGTTTCCAGCGGGTAGAACTGTAGCAGGTTCTGTCCCGGGACGGCGATGCCCGCCCGCTTCAGCAGCTCGCGATCGGCGGCCATCAACGGTCCACGGCGCCAGATCATATACATCCTTTCTTCCGATGCGGGATCACCCGTGCGGCGCTGCGGCGCGGGCTGGGACAAGTTGAACGCGTAGTGGACCTGGTTGTCGCTGCCCAACGTGGCCAGTTCGATTCCGAAATAATCGAGCTGGCGGGCATAGGAGGCCAGACTGGACGCCTCGAAGCGGATCTCCCACCGTTCGGCGCGAGGCACCTTCTCTACGACTCCATCGCCCACGTCACCCGGCCGCCGGGAGTCGCCCTTGCCCGTGCCGGTACCGGCAAGGACTTCGGCTTCCAGGGCCTGTTCATCGAGCAGCGCCAGATTTTCGGAAAGGGCGTTTTCTACGGCGGTGAGCTTTTGCTGCAGTTGGGGCTCGATCACGTCCGGGAACTCGTCGACGCCCGGCGGTTCCAGTTGCCGGGACATGTCCAGCGCGGGCCCTCCCCCTTCGCCGGCAACTCGCGCCAGCGTGACCGGCACCGCCCGCGGACGTGCGAAAATCCGACTGGTAAAAAAGACAATCAACAGTCCGATTACCGTGATGCCAACCAGGATCAACAAGGCCAGCAGCAGACTCGCGGCGCGGTCGTACGTAGAAACCTCGAGCTCGTAGTGTGCCAGATCGAGACGGCCCGCCGACTCCGGGCGAGACGGTGTGTTGGCATTCATCGGAGTGTCACTCTGCCGGTAATTCGGCGTCAGGACGAATGGTACGGTACCATCGCGTCCACGCGGTAATCGCTTGCTTGCGGGCCGTTTCGCTGCGTCGGTCGGGCAACGGAGGTTGATCCAGATGCCGGCTCATGAATCGGAGGCCGTCGTCGGCACTGACCACGACACGCCAATCCGGATCGGTCAACGCGTGAATCAAATCGGGTACGTCAGCCAGATCGCGACGCTCGGCCAGGGTGCGGACGGCCACGAGCCGAGCGTCTGGAGCACCTTCCCGGATGAGCTTTCGGAGGGAAGCCAATTCGTCACTGTCGGCATCGCGAACAGCAGCGGCAAGCGTTTGTTCGGGATTTTCAACAAGATAGTCGTAGTCCGGATCGTCCGGATCGGACAGGACCCGGATCAAGGACATGGCATTCGCGGAGGCACCGGTCACGACTACCTTGCCACTGCGGATTTCGACCTGGGACAAGTCGCTGGGCAGGCCCCGTCCGCCGGTCAGAAGTCCGTCGCCAAAACCCCGAGCGCGAGTGATGCTTTTCTTCATGGACCGCGACAGGAACAGGACTGAGAACGCGGTGCTTGTAACTGGTGTATCCGTAATTCCTTCCCCGCGCCAGCTTCCGTCCTCCTGCTGCGTTCGGGCGAGATATTCAACTCCGGCGTTGTACCACGTCGGCTCGCTCTGAACACTTCCTTCGACCGCTTCGCGGATGCTGTGGTAACGCTCCAGCGCGTACAAGTAATAGTGCGTCCATCGCTCGGGATCAATCTTGAAGTTTTTCTGAAACCAGGCATTTCCCCGCGCGACGCCGGCCTTCAGCGCCGGGCGGTTCACGGCTCCCGCGGGCTCGTCCCTGGAAACTTCGCCGGGCGATTTGGACTTTACGCGTCGTAGGGCGGATGAAACACCCGCCTCGCCGGCTTCGTACTCAAAACCTTTCACGCCGAGTAAATCCGCGCACAAATACGTGCTGCCGAGACCGGCCGCCGATAGAGAATGACTGACGGTGGATTGGCGTATGAGTTCGAACGTTCCGGGGTCGTTGCCCTGATAGCCCCATCCACCGTCCGGGTCCTGCGTGCGCAGCAGCCAGTGGCATACCTGGAGAACGGACTTCTTCGAGACCTCGTGACCGGCCTGGTGCGCCTCCCAGCTACTCAACACGCCATACTGCGTCATTGACGTATCGCCGGTGGGCAAGTGACGGTAACCCCATCCACCGTGGGGTTTCTGGCTCTTCTGCAGCACAGTGAGCAATGCGCGAATCGGATCGGAATGGTCGCTTTCCTGGAGGCCGCATAGAAAGACCACGGCGAGGCCGATGCTGTATATATTGTGTTGGACCGCTGCGTCCGAATTGGCCGCAGCTTCGCGGCAGGCTTCAATCGCCCGCACAATCGCCGGGTGACTCTCCGGGCGACCGTTCTTGTGAAACGCCATCGCGATCAGGCACACGCCTCCCAACCGCTGTTCCCTTGTAGCCGTTTCCAGGTAGGCCAACCCCTTTTCGATCAGAGCCCTGACCTCCGGAGAGTCGGGATCGGCGCACTCGGCTCGATGGCATGAAAACAGTAGTGCCAGGCACAGTAGCAGGATGGTCGTGGGATGGTGGCACATATCGGGCATGGCAGGTCAACCGGCGGTCCGCGGAAAGGGAGTGGAACCATGCTCTCAATCGCCACCTCAGAGGCACCGCTTTCGGAACCATCTGAGGGTGATCGGACGCGAGGGCGGCAGACGCTGACGCCTCTTTGATTGTCGGCAGATCCGGCGTGCCCGAAAAGACCCCGCCTTACGTGACGGCCCGGCACGCAGTCGAGGCCCGGAAAAGTTGCGCCAGACAGCCGAACGGTGCCGGGTGGACCTACTGTCCGCGCGAGGTCGTACGCAACGCGTTCCAAAGTGGACGTTTACGGCATGTAGAAACTGCTCGACAAAGGGCTTCGCTACATGCAAAGTCCGGCGATTGGACGGCATTGTGGTCCCAATAGTGGTCCCAGGTGCGCTGCGTGCAACTTGCCGTCGCCATCGGCTTTGCGTCGTCTGCCCAGTGGAAGATACGGGTCGAGTGCGCCGACACCGTCTCAAAGATCCGCCGAGAATTGTTGACATTTCGTCGCTTGGGGGACGTCCTATATCTTCTATCTTCAAATCCTAGTTTTTTCTTTACAGTCGCTTGCCAGCCGCTGCTCCGCCCGGGGACGAAAAGCCAAGTAACTCGGCAGGGCAATTCCCCGGCGGAGACGGGGGGGCTAAGCGCGACACGGAAGTTGAAATTGCTTGTGCCCTTGATCAAGGGCCGCGGCTGATCGAAATGCCCCAAGACGCGCTTTACGACAGCCGCGTGTTCAGCCATAAACATCACCCACTCGTGACGCCCTTGCGGCAATCGGTCTATAGCCGCTTGGCAGGCTATCTGGATGTAAACGACGCGGTGCGATTGTCCGTCGATCCCGCCATGCGCCACGTTGTCGGCGGGCGCTCGGGGAGCGTGCAGGCTCGGTTCGCCGCGGAGGACCCTCATTGTCCGGCTGTACGGGTACGCGCGGAAAGCTTCACGGAAACCACGGACGCTGATGAACATCGAGAACATACCCGCCGCGCAGCGACGTCGTCGTATCGCCGTCGGCGTCATCCGATGGGCACCGGGCGGAGAGACCTCTCAGCCCCGCAAGGGGCAACAGCGAGTTGATCGGCCGGGCCGATATCCCCCTTGTGGCGCTGGAATCCAAGAAACCACCCCATGGGCCGAAAAAATGTCAGAAACTTCACCACGCGCTGGATGCGGGGGGCGCGGCGCGGCGTTAGAATAGGAGCCATTTCGTGCGTCGATCCGTTTCAGGACCGGCCTAAATGGGAAAAGTCGGATATCGCGTCAATGTCCCGTCAGTTGTCGGAGGTAACGCCGTGCTCAACCATCTGTTCTGGTGCAAATCGCAAGCGCCGACGCTGAACCGCTTGAAGCGAACGAACCGTCGTTTGACAACACGCAGCGGGATGCGGTTCGAGGCGCTTGAACAGCGGCGGATGCTCTCCTTCAGCACGCCGCAACTGGACTTCGCGGGAATCGATGGAGGCTCGAACCCACCAGACACAGTCGGCGACGTGGGGCCGAACCATTACGTGCAAATGGTCAACTCGGGATTCGGGTCATCGTACGAGATCTATGACAGGGACGGAAACATCGTGCAGGCCCCTACGGCGACTGACTCGCTGGGAACGGGAGATTGTGCGGACGGCAATGGCGATCCGGTGGTGGTGTACGACCACCTGGCGGATCGCTGGATGCTGACGGAATTCGCTCAGCGGTCCGATCAGACGATGTGCATTTATATTTCGCAGACGCCCGATCCGACGGGGCCGTATTTCGACTACCAGGTCGTGGCGCCGAACTTTCCCGACTATCCGAAGTTTGCCGTGTGGGATGATGCGTACTTCGTGGGCACCAACGAGACGGACAATCCGGGCTATGCGCTGCCGCGCCAACAAATGCTGGCCGGCCCAAGCGCGACCATAACGCCGATCCGGCTGACGGCCACGGATCGCCCGAACTGGCAGCGCAACCACATCATGCCGGCCGATCTGGATGGCCCGGCGGCCCCCGCAGGCTCGCCCGGGTTGTTCGTACGCCAGGTCGATGACGAGATTACCAATCCCGCGGGCGCCAACGCGGCAAACGACTTTATCGAGGTGTGGGAGTTCGACCCGGATTTTGTCACGCCGGCGAACTCGACGTTCAATCTGGCTACGACGGTGAGTATCGCCGACTTCGACTACAACCTTTGTAATTGGAGCCGCGATTGCCTGCCGCAGCCGGGCACCACCGCCATGATCGACGCTCTGCCGCACTACATCATGTGGCGCGCGCAGTATCGCAACTTCGGGACGCACGAGACGCTGCTGATGAACTTTACCGCCGATGTCAACGGGGCCGACCAGGCGGGCGTGCAATGGGTTGAATTGCGGGACACCGGCGCCGGCTGGACGTTATTCCAGGAGGGAACCGTTGCGCCAGACACCGACAGCCGCTGGATGGGCGCGATCGCCATGAACGGCAAGGGCGACATCGCCTTGATGTACAACGTCACCGGCACCGGGACGTCCCCCAGTGTCCGCTACACCGGCCGCCTGGCCAGCGATCCGCTGGGGACCATGCCCCAAGGTGATAACGCGGTGCCCGGCGGCACGGGTACGAGCTTTATCGATTTCCGCCCGTGCTCCGATGGCATGGGAGGCACGACAAACTCCAACTGCCAGCGGTGGGGCGACTACAGCGCGATGAGCGTGGACCCGGTGGACGATACCACGTTCTGGTTCACCGGGATGTATAGCGAGATGAACGGCACAACGGATACGCGAATTGCGGCCGTGGCGTTCGACGAAGCGCCGATCCTCAGCGGGCTCGCGCTGAGTGCGACGTCGATCGACGAGGGCGAGATGGTGACGCTTACGGGGATGGTCGAAGATTGGAACATCCTGGACGACCACAACATCACGATCGATTGGCGAGACGGCAGCCCGAACACGGTGATCATGCTCGACTCCGACACGATGACGACCGAGTCGTTCATGGCGATGCACGTTTACGACGATGACCATCCGATGACCGGCACCTCGTCGGATATGTTTGACATAATAGTAGAGGTTACCGACAGCACGGGATTGTCCGACGACGGGATGATCGCAATCACGGTCAGTAACGTCGCCCCGGACATTGCGTCGATCTCGCTGAGCTCCAGCTCGATCGACGAGGGTCAGTCGGTGACTGTCAGCGGATCGTTCGACGATCCGGCTTTAAGCGTCGCCACGGAAACCTTCACCGGGACCGCGATCTGGAGCGACGGAGTGGCGACGGCGCTGAGCATCGACGGAAACGCCGGGACATTCTCCACAACGCGCCTGTTCCTCGACGACGACCCGATGACCGGTACCCCATTTGATCTGTTCACGGTGGACATCAGCATCAACGACGACGACCTGGGGACGGACATGGGAACGTCGCCGGTACTGACCGTCAATAACGTGAACCCGGTTATCACGTCGTTCGAGAGCGATGCGACGTTCGAGGACAAGGGTGAGGAAGGCGAGCCAGTCAACGTGACGGGCACCTTCACCGACGTGGGCATACTGGATACCCACGTGGCGACCGTTGATTGGGGCGACGGCAGCCCCCTGGAGCCATTGGCCCTGGTGCAGGGAGCCGGTTCTGGCAGCGTGTCGGGAGCCCACATCTATGCCGTCGGCGGCGTCTACACGGTGACGATGACGTTGATCGACGACGACACCGGCATGGCCGACTCGTCTACGCTCGCCGTGATCACCGGCATCGGTATCAACAACGGCCAGCTGTACATCGTGGGCACTAATGACGAGGACGGCGATCATGTCAGCGTGCATGCCGTGGGCAAGGACAAGGTTCGCGTCCATGCCGACTTCATTCCCGAGCCGTTCCGAACGTATGATCTCTCGCAGGTAGACGAGTTTATCGCCTATCTTTGCGACGGTGACGATCACATGACGATCGCCAACTCGCTACTGACGCCGGGAATCGTTCACGGCGGAGCGGGCAACGATCACTTGGTGGCCGGCGGGGGTCCCACCGTGCTGCTGGGCAATCTCGGCGATGACACCCTGATCGGCGGCAGAGGGCGCAACGTGCTGATCGGCGGCGGCGGACGCGACCGACTTGTTGGCGGTAACGACAGCGATCTGCTCATCGGCGGCAGCACCGACACCGACGACGATGATGCCGCACTGTTGGCCATTTTGTTGGCGTGGGATGCCGACGATACCTATACGAACCGCGTGACCGCTGTCGATGCGCTGCTCACTGTGATCGACGACAGCGACGAAGACAAACTCACCGGCGGCAGCTCCCGGGACCTGTTCTACGACGGTGCAAATGACCTGTTCACCGATCTGAAGCCGACGGAGAATCTGCTTTAGAGCCGAAAAGCCGAGCCAATTCGTCCACGAGCGATTCAACCCCTGCAGCGGCACCACACGCGCGTGGAAGGGCCCGCTCCGCACGCTGGACGTGCGGTGGCATGCCGGAATTGCTCACGTCGGCATTCTCTCCGCTCACGTACTGATCCCGGCGCCGGGATCGTCGGCGCGACGCGCTTGGGGTTGAGGGGCAGGTGGAAGAACCTCGCCGCGCGCCAAAGGACGGATCCCGAATTGGGGTTGGGACGGTTTCGGACTGCCCTTGTCGGTCGGTCGTTTTTTGGTAGCTTGTTGGGTTCTGGACGCTTCTCCGAGGCGAACGGTTGTCAGGCAGGTGGCACGCCTCACGAGACGGTCTCGGAGCGACGCGTCGGTTGGCCTCAAGAAAG
>CAZNKT010000138.1:11967-13958 GCA_964573605.1 uncultured Pirellulales bacterium | reverse complement strand
GCGCCCGCCACGGCATGCAGTTGATGGACGACCACCTGTTCCGGCTGTGGAAAGAAGAGAAATGCACCAAGAAGGACGTGATCGATAAAGCCCATTCCCCCGACGAGCTGAACAAACGGATCTCGACTGCCGAGCAGGGCATGTTCGACGACGATGCCGACGTGCATCGATCCATGAAGGATTCGGAAAAAAAGCAGACGCAGCAGCAGGATTGATCCCCCGAACAGCGCGAGACAGAATCGATGGCAGTACGGCGTATCGGACAGATTTTTGTCGATCTGGGTTTCATTACCGACGAGGAACTCGAGGCTCTCGTCGAAGAACAGGAGCAGCGTCCCGGGGAGCTGCTGGGGCAAGTCGCCGTGAACATGGGGCTCGTCACCGACGGGCAGCTCGTGCAAGCACTGGCCGAGCAGATGGGGATGGAAGTCTGCCGGCTCGACGACCTGAACATTTCGGCCGACGTGATCGCCCTGGTCAGCGAATCCATGGCTCAGATGTACCGCGTGATTCCGGTCCGCCTGGAAGAAAATACGCTGTACGTCGCCATGTGCGATCCGCAGAACCTGCGCGTGCACGACGAACTGCGAACGTTTCTGGGCTACGAGATTCGGCCGATGGTGACCAGCGAGGCCGAGGTCGGCCGCGCGCTCGAGCGTTACTACGCGACCAACCAGGAAAGTGTTGAAAGTCTGGTATCGGACTTGGAGGGCGACGAAGCGCTGGCCAAGGCGGCAGCCGAGATCGACGACGAGGGCCCGATCGATCTGGCCAGCGTGGAAGCCATGGCCGACAGCGCGCCGGTCCGCAAACTGCTGAACATGGTGCTGTTGCTGGCCATCAAGGACCATGCCAGCGACTTGCACTTTGAGCCGTTTGAAGACGAATTCCGGATTCGCATCAAGGCGGACGGCGTGCTTTACGAGATGGTGCCTCCACCAAGGCACCTGGCATTTGCCATCACCACCCGCATAAAGGTGATGGCCAATTTGGATATTGCCGAACGCCGGCTGCCCCAAGACGGGCGCATCGAACTGACCGTGGGCGGACACCCCGTCGATTTGCGGATCAGCGTGATGCCCACCATGTTCGGAGAAAGCGTCGTGATGCGGGTGCTGGACCGCTCGGTCGTGTCGCTGGATCTGAACAAAGTCGGAATGGGGGATGAGACACTCAAAGAGTTTCGTGGAGTGATCCACAAGCCCAACGGCATCGTGCTGGTGACCGGCCCCACGGGGTCGGGAAAAACGACGACCCTCTATTCGGCGTTGAATGAACTCAATTCGGTGACGGACAAACTGATCACCACCGAGGATCCCGTGGAATACGATCTGGAAGGCATCGTGCAGGTCCCCATCGACGCGTCGATCGGCAACACGTTCGCGGCCTGCCTGCGGTCGATACTGAGGCAGGACCCCGACAAGATCCTGGTGGGCGAGATCCGCGATTTGGAGACGGCGGAAATCGCCGTTCAGGCATCGCTGACCGGCCACATGGTGTTCAGCACGCTGCATACCAACGACGCCCCGAGCACGATCACCCGGTTGAAAGACATGGGCATCCCCACATTCCTGATCACGGCCACCGTGGAAGCCGTCCTCGCCCAGCGCCTCGTGCGGCGCGTCTGCTCGCAGTGCCGCGAGGAGTGGAAGCCGCCCCGCGAAATCCTCGACGACCTGGAACTGACGCGGGACGACATCCGGGGCAAGAAATTCTTCAAGGGCCGCGGTTGCGAGGCCTGCAACAACACGGGCTATCGCGGCCGCGTGGGGCTGTTCGAAATGATGACCATGAACAACCAGCTGCGGGAAATGATCATGCAGAACGTGTCCACCGACGAGCTGCGGGAAGTCGCACGAAATGCCGGCATGGTCTCGCTGCGCGACGCGGGGATGGAAGCCGTGTACGAGGGGATCACTTCCGCGGAAGAGGTCGTGCGAGAAACCATTATGGAGGCGTAGCGCGTGACGGGCGACGTCGTCCGCAAAATC
>CAZNKT010000138.1:0-11957 GCA_964573605.1 uncultured Pirellulales bacterium | reverse complement strand
ATGCAACGTAGCGTGAGGCCTTGTACCAGCGACCATCGATGAAGCAACACAAGAATCATCCGGAACGCGCTAGCGTCCGGTTCCCGCGGAACGACAAACCCGCCGGAACCGTGGGCTAGCGCCCGGCGGCTGATGCATTGTTAAATCACCAAGCAGAATCACTGGGCAATAGATCAGCCGGAACGCGCTGGCGTCCGGTTCCCGCGGAACGACAAACCCGCCGGAACCGCGGGCCAGCGCCCGGCGGCGAATGGGTGCCAAGCCATGCCGACATTCCAGTTTGAAGCGATGGACGCCACGGGCGCCGAGATCAAGGACATCATCGAGGCCCAGAGCGAGGAAGAAGCGCAAGCGACCATCCGGCAGATGGGGTACTTCATTACGAAGATCTCCGTCAAAAAGAGCCGGAAGGCAGCCGAGGGCGCCAAGAAGACCAAGAAACAGGGGCGCTCGCTGGCAATCGGAGGCGTCGGGTCGCGGGAACTGACCACCTTCACCCGCCAATTGTCGATTCTGCAAGACGCCGGGCTGCCGCTGCTGCGCAGTTTGCGGATCCTGGAAACGCAGTCCCGGCCAGGGCGTCTCAAGAATTCGCTGATGGACACCTGCGAGGAGATCGAAGGCGGAGCGACACTGTCGGAGGCCATGTCCAAGAGTCCCAAGGCCTTCGACCGGCTGTACGTCAACATGATCAAGGCGGGCGAGGCCGGCGGCGCGCTGGAATTGATCCTGCAACGCCTGGCCGAATTCCTGGAACGCGCCGAAGCGCTCAAACGCAAGGTAAAAGGCGCGCTGGTGTACCCGGCCGTGGTAATCACGGTGGCTGTGGGGATCCTGACGTTCATCATGATCAAGATCGTGCCCGAATTTCAGAAAATCTTCGAGGATTTCGGGCTTCAGCTTCCCGCGCTGACCGTCATGCTGATCGGCGTGTCCAAGTGGTGCGTTTCGTACTGGTACCTGATTCCGGGCATCCCGCTGGCCATCTGGCTGACCGTGAAACTGATCCGCAAGTTCGAACAGGGGCGGATGGGCTGGGACCTGTTTACGCTCAAGATGCCTATCTTCGGGCAGCTCGTGGAAAAAAACTCCTTGGCCCGGACGACGCGTACGCTGGGCACGCTCGTGGCCAGCGGCGTACCCATCCTGGAAGCGCTCAATATCACGCGCGAGACCAGCGGCAACGCGATGCTGGAACGGATGTACGGCAAAGTGTCGGAATCCATCCGCGAAGGGGAATCGATTGCCAAGCCCATGAAGGAGCATTCCACGCCGGGCTTTCATCCCGTGGCCGCGCTGTTCTGGTTCTTTTTCATCCCGGTGATCGGCGTGCTGCTGTACGTGCTGCGGATGAACCAACGCGTGGTGGACGACATGGTCGTCAACATGGTCGACGTGGGCGAGGAGACCGGCGAACTGGATACGATGCTGTACAAGGTGGCCGACACGTACGACGACGAAGTTGAGGTTCTGACCGAGAGTCTTGTCAGCCTAATGGAACCGCTGATGATCCTCGTGCTGGGCGGCATTGTGGGCTTTATCGTGATCGCCCTGTTCATGCCGCTGGTGGACCTGATCTCGGGTTTGAGTTAACGAGACCTTGTGAAGGAACGGATCATGAAAAGGTACAGAACTCTGGCCACGGCCGGCGGCTTCACGTTGGTGGAAATGCTGGTGGTGATCGTCATCATCGGCATTCTCACCGCGCTGTCCGTGGTGGCCATCACCGCCGCACTGGACAAGGGACACCAGACGCAGATCAAGGCCGAGATGGATCAGATCGCCGCAGCGTTCGAGCAGTACAAGAACAAGTACGGCTCGTATCCGCCGAATACTTACTTGCCGCCCGCGAACACCTCAGACCAGCGTAAAGCGCGCCAGGCACAGGTGAGGCGCCACGTTTTAAAGGCGTTCCCGCGGTGCAAGGACGATCCCAACAACGAGGATATCCTGGGCTGGAACATGACGCCCGACGAGGCGATCGTCTTCTGGTTGGGCGGGTTCAGTTCCGATCCGGAGTTTCCGTTCTCGGGACCGGGAGGACCGGCCATTGCGCTGGACGGCAATCAAAACGCCAATTTCGTGGAACGGGACAATGCCCTCTTCGAATTCGACGAGGCGCGGCTCGGACCGCGCGACGAGCAAGGCAACCTGATTCCCCGGCGCGTCACGATCAACACGGACAGCAGCTACAAGGACGAACAAGTCGTGCTGCTGTATACTTACACGCCGCCCAAGCTCCAGGAGCCGTTCGTCTATTTTGATACGTCCCGAAATTCCCCTCCGGATCCCAAGGATTCGCCGCCCAATCCCAATCTGATTTATTGGGGTTATCAGCATCAGCTGGACGGCTGGCGGCCGAGCAAGGGCATCGTCCGGCCGTTCGCCCGGTTACGTGACGATTCCGATCCGACTAATCTCGTATACGCCTTCGTGAATTCGGATTCCTTCCAGGTCATGGCGGCAGGCACGGACGACGAGTGGAGCGCGTTGACCGAGTCCGATCCGCTCGCGGACTGGCCGCCGTACCCCGAGGGTCCGTTCCTGGGAGCGATGGCGGACAACCTCGTCAGTTTCAACACGGCCAAGCTGGAAGACGTGGAATGAGCACGGCCTTGCGCAACGGGTATGAGCTTCGGTCCAGGGCGCATCGCGGTCTGACGATGGTCGAGCTGTTGGTGACGATAGTGATCATCGGTCTGCTGGCTTCGACCGTGCTGTTTGCCATGACCAGCGCGACGGAAGCCGCACGCGCGGCGCGCACCCGTTCGACCATTGCCAAACTGCACGCGCTGTTGATGGAGCGGTGGGAATCGTACCGCACGCGGCGCGTGTCGCTTCCGCCCCATGTTCAATCGTTGAGTTCCCAGCAGAAAGCCGCCTGGCGGCTGAAACTGATTCGCGAAGTGATGATGCTCGAACTGCCCGACCGCTGGCGCGAAGTGGTGCTGGACAAGAATGATCCCTGGCAACCACAAAAAAACAACCCGGACTATCCAGTGCAAAGCAAGCTCTACAAAGGCGGCGAACGCCCGGCGCTGTCGCGGGCCTATCTGAATCGCTATCTGGCGATCAGCCAGGGGTCATCCGACATGCCGACCATCGCCTTCGAAAATGCCGAATGCCTGTACCTGATCATCACCATTGGCACCGGCGACGGGGACGCCCTGGCGCAGTTCTCCGAGAGTGACATTGGAGATGTCGACGAAGACGGGGCCCTCGAGTTTTTGGACGGGTGGGGAAACCCGATCCGCTTCCTGCGCTGGCCGGCCGGATTTCCGTCCGAACTCCACGATGTAAACACGCAGACGAACCAGCGCGACCACGATCCATTCGATCCGTTTCACGTCGATCCGGACGGCTACCTGACGGTCCCGCTAATCTATTCGGCCGGCGCGGATGAAGGTTATGACGTGGCCGTGGAGTGGATCAGTAACAATTCAGAGGGCTTTGCTTACGCGACACGGATCAATCCGAACATCCCGGGCATCCAGTTTATCGATCCCTACGCGATCATCAACCCCGGAGACCCATCCGACGACCAGTTCAAGCGCGGCCGGCCGATGGACGTGGATAAGGACGGTGAAAGCGAATGGGTCGACAATATTCATAACCACTTGATGGGTTTGCGATAGGATGATGGAAAACCGTACCACACGCCGTCACGGTCTGACGCTGGTCGAGCTGCTGGTGGTGATCATCATCATTTCCACGCTCGTGGCCACGGTCATTCCGTTGATGGTGCCGACGGTGGAGGCCCGCCGGGTCCGCGAGGCGGCGCGCGGCGTCAGTACGTTCATCTCTGGCGCGCGGGCGCGGGCCCTGGAACTGGGACGGCCAGTGGGCGTGATGATCGAGCGTCTGCCGGCGGAAAACGGCGCCGGAGTCACACTGAGCTACGTGGAAGTCCCCGCGGCGTTTTCGGGTTTCACGTCCGACGCGGCGATCGTCATACAAAGCGACGGCCCACCGAACGCCTACGGCTACTATTCGTGCAAAGCGTTTCTGCCCCCTGGCAGCATCCCGCTGAACTTCATCCGCGTATTCGACACGCTGCGCGTGAATCACCAGGGATTCGATTACCAGATCACGGGACCCGATACGAACGGGGACAGTTTTGTCGACGTCCAGCCGAATTTTCCGGTGCAGTTGCTGCTCCGTGTGTTCGTCGGACCACAGGGAGCTTTGCCATGGAGCGACACGCAACTCTCCGGCCCCATGCCGTTTGAGATCTTCCGGCAGCCGCAACGCACGGCCGCGGCGCCGTTCCAGTTGCCCGATGGCGCCGCGATCGATCTGTCGGCGTCGGGGGTCGACGACGACGTGCTCCACGACCTTTACGCCGGTGGCGGCGGACCGAAAAAGGCCAACGATAACAGTTTTCCCATCACGTTTCTGTTCGGTACGACCGGCACACTGCATCAGCTTATCCACAACGAAGGCCTGGATATCGGTGTGGGCGAAGGTCCCGAAATGCACCGCGAGCGTTTGACGGCTACGTTGCACCTGCTGATCGGAAAACGCGAAAACATTCCGCCGCCGGAAGCCGCTCAGGCGACCGGCGCGCCGGAGACGGCCAATTGGATGGACCCGGAAAACGTGTGGGTGTCGGTGGGCCACATCAGCGGCCAGGTGACAACCTCGCCGGTCGCTCCGCAGGTGACAGGGGCGCCCGACATGGAAACCCAGCTCGCCGAGAGTCGTCGGTTTGCCGCTGAAATGCGCAGCATGGGGACACCGTGATGGTTCGATGTTCGGCGATTGACGCAGGGAATGGCGTGCCCGCAGCAGGCCCGTTCGGCGGGTTTGGTGATGCACGCATCCGAGCAGCCGATGGGATCGAACGGGAACCGTTTGACGGAGGGATCCGCATTCCGTCTCGCCGGGACAAGGTTCAACGAGAGCGGCGTAGCCCCACGCGGCGCGGACTGAGCCTGTTGGAAGTGTTGATCGCGATGGGCGTGCTGGTGATCGGCCTGTTGGGCGTGGCGGCCATGCTGCCTGTCGGCCAGCACTATGTGGGCTCGGCCGAGCGACTCGACAGCACCGCAGCCGTAGGGCAAACAGCCATGGCCGAGATTGCGGCCCGGGACCTCGTGCGGCCCCGCAACGACTTCTGGCTCCAGCCCAACGGCGCAACGTACGGCGCGGACCTGACGCGCGTGCCGTTGGCCATCGATCCGCTGGCCAGCGCCGTGAATGGGATCAAGGGCAATCCATCGGACCAAAGAATAACACTCTGGTTTCCGCCGGAGACGGCACAAGGCATTCCCACCACCGGTCCCAACGCCGCGCCGCGGCTACGGCGGGCGACGATTCCTCCCGCGGGTCAGAGCACCGGCGACAGTCCGAATCCACCCTGGACAATAACACTGGCCGTGGCGGAAAGGATCTTCACGTCGCACGACGATCTGGCTCTGGAATTGCCCGACGACCGCGACGTGCCGTCGATCGCGCTGACCAAGAACGTTGGCGGCAATCCCGTCCGGCGCCAGTTCCGCGGCAACTTTTCGTGGATGTTTACCGTGTTTCCAGTGCGGGATAGCGGGGCAACCTCCACCGACATGTTTACGGTATCGGTCGTCGTGTTTGAGCGCCGCCGGTTGGAACTCAACCCGGGTCTGGCTGCCAACGATGCACGCTACGATCCCGAGCCACCCGAACGCATGGTCCTATCGGACAGTATCATCGTCGATGGGACTCCGTTCGACAATCGCGTACTGGCGGGCGTTGGCGGCGTGGATACGCACCTGGTCGTGCCTGAGGACCAGAGAGGCTACCTGGCCAATGTCCGACCTCACGAATGGGTGCTGCTTTCGGGCATCGATCCATCGGGCCTGAAACCGGCCATGTTCCACTGGTACCGCATTATCATGGTGGACGGTGAAACCTTGCCGCACCCCCAGAACAGTTCCTACGTTTACCGCCACGTGATGCTGGCCGGGCCCGACTGGGACCCGGACCTCGCAACCTACGTATCGCTATTTGAGGGCGCGGTCGGCGTTTATGAAAAGACCGTGCGCGGCACCGCGTTGTGACCAAGTCCTCGACCCACTATGACGAGATGGCAGCCGGTCTGGTTACCGGAACGCACGACGTCGCTCGATTCCACCCGCACGGGGCGGGACGGGATTCCCGTGAGGCGACGAACAACCTCCACACAAACGCATCGACGCGGACAAGACACGAATCGATCCATCAGAGCGGGCCGGGGCAACGCACGTTCTGACGGGAGTTGATGAGCCATGGCACGTACTACCCGATCACGTCGAGGCGTCCTGCTGCTGGTCGTCTTGAGCATGCTGGTCATTTTCATGTTGATCGCCATCACGTTTGTGGTGGTCTCCAACCAGCAGCGGACGGCGGCCCGGGCGGTGGCACGCACGGCACAGAAGGAGAGCCGTCCCAGCGACCTGCTCGACGAAGCCATGTACCAGTTGCTGCGCGGCACAAAAAACCCAAATTCGGTGGTTCGGACCCACAGCCTTTTGCGCGACATGTACGGACCGGACGGTTTTGTGTCTCACCTGCTGTGGATGCCCGACCGCGGCAAGCTTGGCTTTCCGCCGAACACGGCCACCGAGATTCCTGACGAAACCGGTGGGCAGTTGATCGATCTCTTCGTGTACGACGATCCGACCGTGGCAACCGACGTGTTGAGCACCGACGGTGATCCGTACCAATTGGATCGGACCGCGGGCTACTACAACGGTCGCGTGTTGACTGTCGCGGGCGGCGCATTTTCAGGTGTCAGCACGCGGATCGTGGATTACGCATACGACTCGTCCAACGACGTCGGACGTTTTCGTGTGCTGACGTTTGAAAACACTGAAGGCCAGACCGTCTCGCGGCAGGACTTACTGCACAAAGCCAATCTCAACAAGCTGCCTACCAAAAAACAGTACGATCCGACGTTGAACGTGCGGCTGATCGTCAACGGCCATCCGTTCAACGGTTCGGGAACGGGTTACAACCGCGTTACGGGCCGCGTCGACCTGCCCATGTTCCTGCGGGGGCCGGATGGCGCGTGGGGTAACGCCGGGGTCGACGACAACGGCGATACCCTGGTTGACAATTTGGCGGAAGCCGGTTGGATTCCCAGCGACGACGTCGCCGTAGCGAACGTCCCTGCCGCGCTCGCGCCTAATCGCACCGACATCGCCGGTGGTGGTATTCCTCCCGTCGCGGACAGTTCCGATGAAAGCTACGACGCACCCGACTTTCAGAATATGGCGTTGGCGGCGGTGGTGCCCACCAACGGCGGGCCAGATTACGTGTTGCCGTCCTTCCACCGACCGGCCCTCATCAATTACTGGGCCTCGCAGCAGCCCACCGTGTTCAACAACCCTGCCCTGCGGCCGTTCTTCCTGATGCGGCCGCTGCACGGCGCGGATGCGGACGCCGACGGACGGTGGAATATGCCCGAGCCCTACGAGGATACGAACGCCAATCGCGCGTGGGATGCGACAGAGCCTTATGTCGACATCAATCAGAATGGCAATTACGACCCGGGCGAGCTCGACTTTACGGGCAAGCGCACGAATCTGTGGGTCGGCCCCTGGGACGTCGACAACGACGGCGACGGCGTGGAAGACAGCATCTGGATCGATTTGGGCATGCCCGCCCGGCCCGGCCGGGACGGCCGCATGGTCAAACCGCTGTTTGCCATTCTGTGCGTTGACTTGGATGGACGAATCAACCTGAATACGCATGGCACGCTACCAAAGAAGGATCCCATCACCGGAAACATATTGATTACGGCAAACATGCAGGGGCCGTATGCCAACAATTCGGGCATCATTCCGATGCAACCCCTGGGCCAGGGTTTCGGTCCCGCGGAAATCAATCCCACGTTCCTCAGCGAACTGAGCGGCAATCTGAATAAGATGCTGCTGGGCAGCAACCCGCCCAGTGGGCGCATCGACGGGCGGTATGGAGACGTCGATCCCAATGGTGTGGATGAAATCGGCACGCTGTCGGGCGAGATCCGCAATCGGATCGACTTCGCCCAACTGACTTATCCGAATCCTCCGAATCCGTTTGATTTCTTCGGACGCTTCCCGGACGTTTACGGAACGGGAATGGTGGCCCTCGATCACGGCGGCTATCCGCTGGCCGTGGGAATGGGACTCGACCATGTCAGCGAACTGCGAGACAACCCCTATGAAATCGACCTGACACGCGACGCGCCGCGGCCGGGACGGCGGGCGGCGCCGGACGCTAACCCATTCACGCTCTACGACCTGGAACGGCTGTATCGCATCTTCGACAAGGATGCCGGGGCCCTCTCATCGCGGTTGACCGGTTTGCTCCCCAGTCTCGTCAGCGGCCGGCTCAAGGTGACGACCGACAGCTACGATTCACCGACGGCGTCACTCCAAGTGGGAGACAACCGCTTTTACATTCTGGGGCCCGACGGCAAGCCGGGACAGGCCGGCGTGGACGACAACGGCGACGGTCAAGTCGACAACCCGGAAGAAACGGGATGGCCCCGGGGCCCGACCAATCCGGGCGCGGACGACTTCCAATCGATCATGGGGCGGCCTCCGATCAACCTGGCAGTGGTCGATCTGCTCAAATACAAACTGCGGACCAACGGTGTCAGCGCCGCTTCGGTCGACGCCGAAATCCAGAAGATGCTTTCGCCCGACCTGCTGGCGGGCCTAAGGATGGACATCAATCGCGCCGTGGGCAACGGATGGGATGACAACGGCAACGGGGCCGTGGATGACCCCCAGGAAGCGTACGCACCAAGGAACCAGGTGGACGACGACCGGGACGGCACCGTGGACGAACCGGATGAAATGTTCCCTGTCGACCGCAACGGGCTGGATGACGACCGCGACGGGACGCGCGACGAAGCGGGGGAGATGCCGGCCAACGGAAGTTTGCGCGGAGAAACCGCATGGAATCCCGTAGCGGACACCTTTCCGGTGCCGGCCGGTTTTCTGGATGTGCCGATGGATCACAACAATGACGGAGCGATCAGCAAAACGGATAAGTTCGCCCGCCAGGCCCTGGCGCAACATCTGTTCGTTCTAATGATGCTCGTCCGTGACGAGGCCTATTTCAATTGGCAGCAGAATGAGACCCCCGCGCTCTCGAACACCGACAAGCAGGAGCTGACCATCCGCCGCATTGCGCAATGGGCCGTGAACGTCGTGGACTTCCGCGATCCTGACGCCATCATGACCCCCTTCGAATACGACCAGAACCCGTTTAACGGCTGGTCGGTCGACGGCGACCCCGACACGCCGGACCCGTCGGCCAATCGCCGGGTCGTCTGGGGATGTGAACATCCGGAACTGTTGTTGACCGAGACGCTCGCGTTTCACGACCGACGCGTCAAAGACAGCGATTACGATCGCGGACCCCAGAAAGAATACGGCACGGGGATGAACGACGATCCTGACTGGGATCAACCGCGCGTTCCGCAAGGGTCGGCATTCTTTGAACTCTATTGCGCGCGGGGTCCCCATGAAACGTCGCTGCCAGCCGAACTGTACGAACTGGTCGACGTCGGTGGCGGAAACCTGCGGTGGCATCTGGACCTGGGCCGGCTCGCGCCGCCCCGGAACATCGACAACAATCCCTATCCGGTCTGGAGACTGGCCATCAGCGGTCCCACGACGGCGCCCAATACGGGAAACAACGTCCTGGCGATTGCCAATGCGCGACCCGAAAGCACTTCCTTTGAAGTCAATGACCTGAGATTGCTTTCTTCGGCCGCGCCTCCCACGGCCGACGAACGCGTGGACATTGAACGGATTGTCTGGCTCAGTAATAACAGTCCGGTCCAGGGAGGCGCCGGCGTGGGGACATACCAGTGGCAGCGGATCTTCTACCGCCGCAGCCCGGAACGGCTGCTGCCGGCGGGCCGGTATGCCGTGATTGGACCCTGGCGAGGCAACGCGGGACACCGCACGTTCATCGGTTCGAAAAATACGTTGCCGTGGGCACCTTCGAATCACGAGATTTCCATCTATCCGACGGTCAGCGCCACCGATAACAGCGGTGGAACAAAGTACAACTACCCCAACACGGCGATGGAAATCCAGCCGGCAGTGGGCATGGTCGTGGCGGCCGATCCACCGGCGACCTGGACACCGCCGATTGGGCTGAGTATCTCCGAACCGCTGCCCACGGAAAGTTATTATCCCCCGCCAACGCATGCAAACGAGGCATATGGGGACTTGACCGAAATGTCCTTGGATCCGCTGGACAGGTATCGGGACAAACCGCTGGACAGCGACACGTCGGTTACTCCGCTGCGACCGCTGGCGGCCGAAGGCAAACTGGCTACCGGTACGACGCTCAACCACAAGACAGTGTTCCTGCAGCGCCTGGCGAATCCCGTGCTCCCGTGGAACCCCCCGCCGCTGCTGCCCGACGGAGTCACGCCCCATCCGGCCCATGATCCGGCCCACCCCGTCAATCCGTACCGGACCGTGGATTGGATGCCCATCGACCTGACCGTCTTTAACGGCGAAGACGGCACCGGCGCGACGGACCCGGACGATCCGAATCCGGACGATGCGGCCATGCCGGTGCGATTCAGTTCACGCCAGCGGGGAACCAATGGTCCGACGACCTTCAACATCTGGTCCAACTGGACCGAGACGAACGGGATCGACGCCGAGGACGTCGGGCCCAGGCACAACTCGGAGAAACCGAAAAACACCGATCCGGACACCGGTGTGCCGTACTATTTTCAGCACAACTTGATCCACACGCTGGGATACTTGAACGACACGTTTGGCACAATCCCGGCGACGCGGCCGCCGAATGCGATTGTCCCGGTCAACATGCGCGACTTTGTGCAGACGACGTTGGACATTCCCGATGCGGAATACCGCGGCTCGCCCAAGCGACCGTTTCCGTGGCTGGCGTGGTTCAACCGACCTTACGCCAACCCGTTGCAGGTCATGCTCGTACCGGCTACCTCGCAAGCGCGGCTGCTGCACGAGTTCACGATAGGCAACTCGGTCGACCCGTATGACGCGCCGGGGGGCACCGAGGTCACGTTTCGCACGCCCTACGGACATCTGCTCAATTTCTTTCACTTCGAAACCGGTGCTGTATTGGAGGGTCCGCACTTTTACCGCATTTTGGACTTGTTGGGGACGCGTTCACCGTTCGTGGGAACGGAAACGATTCTGAGCCCGGCCATATTTGCCGGCGCGGGCAACGGCAGGGCTGGCCTCCATCCGCCCTTTAACACGGTCTCCAACTACCGTGACCCGGGCCGCGTGAATGTCAATACGATCTATTCGAAGGAAATCTGGGAAGCGATACGCAACGGGCACGCGTTGCCATTCTTTGGTGGCGTGTTTCAGTCACGCCGAGGGTTCAACAACGGCTCGGGCATCTTGAACACGCTCCTTCCAGCCAACGACGTGTTGCTGGCACGGGATACAGTCCCCACCTTTTTCGCGAACCCGTTTCGCGCTCCCGGATCAGGCCACCTGGTGCCGCTTCCGGGAGTTGCCGAGATGGACCGCGAAAGCGTCGATGTCTATCTGACGCGCAGCGCCGGCGCGGGCGGCGGGCCGCCGACCGGCCAGCCACTCATGGCGTTTCCCGCGCTGCAACAGCTTACCGCCGACTACAACAACGCCCAACGCAATGCCTACTTCCGCTATGCCGGTATGCAACGATTGTCCAACCTGCTGACCACGCGATCCAACGTCTACGCCGTGTGGATCACGGTGGGATATTTTGAAGTGGAACCTGTTCCCCAAGGCGCCATGACCGCCCAGGAATACCAGCAGCGCTACCCCGACGGGTACCGGCTGGTCAGCGAAATGGGCAGCGAATCGGGCGACGTCGAGCGGCACCGGGCGTTCTATGTTATCGACCGTTCGATCCCGGTGGCCTTCGAGCCCGGCGAAAACCACAATGTCGACGAGGCCGTGCGCCTTCGCCTCCTCGGCGTCGACAACGCGACCCGTCAGTGC
>CAZNKT010000137.1:0-14145 GCA_964573605.1 uncultured Pirellulales bacterium | reverse complement strand
ATGCTCATCGTGATCGCCGGGATGAACACCAGCATGATGTAAGGCAGGTACTTGTTGAGCTGGTCCAGGTTGGCCAGGTTGCTGTTGAAGAATTCGTTCGGCCAGAACGCCGCGAACGAGCTGAGCAGCACGAACACGCACACGAACACGTAGCCCGTGGGGTTCGAGAAGTAGCTCGTCAGATTGCGCTTGAAAATGGCACTCAGAACGTGTCCGCTCATGCTACAATCCTCATGTTTCCGTTGAGATTCCCTCAGGCTGCCGCGATCGGCTTCTCCGTCAAACGGTGGAAATGTTCTTCCAGGCTCTGACCGTCGGTAGCCAGGTCGGAGAAGGTACCGTCGAATACGAGACGGCCCTCATTGATGAACACCACCCGGCCACACATGGCGGCGACTTCTTGAAGGATATGCGTCGAGAGTAGAATTGTCTTGGTTTCGCCGAGCCTCCGGATTGTCTCACGCACTTCACGGATCTGGTTCGGATCGAGCCCCGCGGTGGGTTCGTCCAGGATCAGCACGTCGGGTTCGTGGAGCAGCACCTGCGCCATCCCAACGCGTTGCCGATAACCTCTCGACAGCTTGCCGATGGGCTTCCCGATCACGCTGCCGAGCTGGCACAAATGCACGACGTCGTCGATGCGTTGCTGCCGCCGTTGGGGGGTCATCCCGCGTGCTTTCCCGAAAAAATCGAGCAGACTGCGGGGCGTCATGTCCGGGTAGAGAGGGCCGTTTTCGGGCAGGTACCCGAGGCGTTCGGCGCCGGCAAGCCGGTCGTTCGCCATGTCGTGGCCGGCAATGCGCGCGGAGCCCTCCGATGCGGACAAGTAGCCGGTCAGCAGCCGCATGGTCGTGCTCTTGCCGGCACCGTTCGGCCCCAGGAAGGCCACGACTTCGCCCTGCCGGACGGTGAAAGACACATCGCGCACCGCCGCGAAATCGCCAAAGAACTTGGACAACCCCACGGCCTCGATCATGACAGGCTTCGGCTCAACAGTCATCGCATCCACACTCCGATATCCTGTAGTAAAAGCGGCTTCAAACTAATAGAAATGCAGGCCGCCTGTCCAGACCTACGCATTCGGGCCGGACATGGATCGCGCGATACTCCGCGTTGGAAAAAAGGTCGTTTCCGAGGCCCTGCGGCACCCGGCCGGCCGACGGCAGCGCGTGACGCGCCGACCGCCACACGGCGGCCGATCAGGCCTCGGAGACGCACGCTCCCTGCGCCGCCCGGCTGAAAGCCGTATGCCGCTGCCAGCCGGCGTCGTCGGCAGCGGGAAAGTCGCTCCGCATATGCACCCCACGTGTCTCTTCGCGGGCCAGCGCCGCGGCAATCATCACCCGCGCCACAGTCAACATATTTTGCAGTTCCCACCCGTGTGGATCGGCAAACTGTCGCTGCAGCACGTACTGGCACCAGTGGTCGATGGACTCGGCGGCAGCCGCCAGCCGCCGGCCGTCCCGGCGGACACCCGCTGCACGCCACATAAGACTCTTCAGCGAGTTGCGTATATCGTCCAGGTCCAGCGGTTCATCGTGCGACGGGACAACGGGATTGCGCAGCGCCGGTGCGCGGAATGAATCGGGTTGCTGCACGGCCTGTTCGGATGCGCGTCTGCCTGCATGCGCTCCGTACACGAGCCCCTCCAGCAGGCTGTTGGACGCCAGCCGATTCGCGCCGTGCAGGCCGCTGGAGGTAACTTCGCCCGCGGCCCACAGGCCCGGCAATTCCGTGCGGCCATCGGAGTCGACGCGCACGCCCCCGATCAAATAGTGTGCCCCGGGCCGGACCGGAATCCGATCGGTTGCGATATCGATGCCGAATTTCTCACAAAGTCGGGCAATGCCCGGAAACCGCTTGCGAACCGTGCCGGCCTCCAGATGGCCCAAGTCCAGGTAGACGCAAGGCTGCCGCGTTTCTTCCATCCGGCTTACGATGGCTCGGCTGACGACGTCGCGCGGCGCCAACTCCAACCGCTCGTCGTGCTGCTCCATAAACCGGCAACCCGTGGCATCCACCAGGCGGGCACCTTCCCCGCGAATCGCCTCGGTGATCAAACTGCGACTGCTTCCGGCGATATACAACACCGTCGGATGGAATTGCATGAATTCCATATCTGCCAGTGCAAGTCCCGCGCGATACGCCATGGCATGTCCATCACCTGTCGCCACGTCTGGGTTGGTCGTTTCGCGGTAGACCTGACCTGCCCCGCCCGTGGCCAGCACCGTCTGCTTGGCCCAGATCAACGTCTTTCCGTGGTGATGGTTCCAAACCAACGCGCCGCGGCAGGCGCCGTCCTCGGTCAACAGATCGAGCGTAAACGTGTTCTCCCAGATTAACGTATTGGGTCGCCCTCGGATCCGCTGGATCACGGCACGCATCATTTCTTTGCCGGTGGCATCTCCCAAGGCATGGACGATGCGTTGATGGCTGTGACCTCCCTCACGACCGAGTTGCAGATTCCCTTCTTCCTGGTCGAATTCGGTGCCCCATTCGATGAGTTCGCAGATGCGTTCCGGTGCCTCGCGGACCACCATTTCCACAACATCGCGGCGGCACAAGGCGACTCCGGTGGCCAAAGTATCCCGGACGTGATCTTCAAAACGATCGGCCGGATCCAGCACGCCCGCAATCCCGCCCTGGGCATAGTGGCTGTTGGATTGCTGGAGCCGGTCTTTGGTGACAATCAGCACCGACAGCCGTGGATCCACGGCGATGCCCGCCCGCAGACCCGCGATGCCGCCCCCCACGATGAGCACATCAACAAAAAAGTGGGGAACCCGTTTGGGGTGAAACGGCACGAGATAACGGGGTACCGAGAACGTCATGGGCGGGACGCGGGTGGGGAGGGCGCTGACCTGGAGACTCCCCGGTTGTACGCGCGCAACCGGGATTCGATCTCCATCGGCGGCGGCTGCCGAAACGCTTCGTTTAACTTCTTCAATCGATCGTCGTCCGGACGGTACCGCTGCTCAAGTCGGTCCTTCCGAAGCCCCAGGCTGCGCAAGGCCTCGTCAAGCTCTTCCCGGGCCTTGCGCCCGGTATCCCCGGACATGCGTGCCCGCTGCTTCATCTGATCCCAACGGCGGACGAACCGCTGTAAATCTTCGCGAGACCAGCCCAAATCGTCCAACGTATGTTCGTCGACCTTGTCCTGGGCCATCTGGTCCTTGAGTTTTTCCAACACCAACTCGGTGGCTTTGCGGGCATATTCCAGATTGACCTTATCGGGTTTGGACGGACCCGGATCCTGGGGAGGTTCCTGTCCGCGTCGTTCGTCCTCGTTCGGCGTGCCCGCGCCGCTTTCCGGACCACCCGCGCGGGCACCGGTCCCATCGCGGGATTGCCGATCGCCGGCGGGTGTTTCCGGGCGTGGCGAACCGCCTTCTTGGGCGTCCTTGCCGCGCGGCCCGGCGCGGGTCCGCGAACCGCCCCCCGGCTGCGCGGCGTCCGATGCACCACCCCCCTCGGCGGCGGGACTGTCATCGCCGGCCTGGTCCGTCGTCTGGCCGGGACCCGGCTGCTCGCTGGCTCCGCTGCCCTGATCCGCATCCGTATGGCTCCCTGCGGAGCCGGTCCCCTGGCGATCGGCCTGCTGTCCGCCACCCGATTCTCCGCCGCCCGGTCTGTCGCCTGCTTTTGCGCCGCTGGAATCCGATTCGGTGCGCCCGTGGGCCGGCGATTTCGCCTCCTGCTGCTCGGCGTCCTCTGGCGACGCGGCGGGTGATTTCTCGCGTGGTTTTATCGTGTCCTGGGGATCGGGAGATTCGGCGTCGGCGTCGCCCTGGCCGGCCCCCGGCTGGCCCGTGGCCTCCTGTTCGGCCGTCTGGCGATCGGTCGTCTGTTTGTCCTGCGGCTCCCCTGGCGAGCGGCCGTCGCGGTCCGCATCTTGGCCCTGGTTCGCGCCGCTGCCGTCGGCCGCGGACCGGTCGTCGCCGGTCCGCCCCGGCTCCTGACCGGTCGAACGACGACCTCCGCGCTGGGTTGCCGATTGGCGATCCTGCGCGTCCTGCGTGTCGCGCCCGCCGTCGGCGGCGGCGTCCCGCTGTGGTGCCTGTCCCTCCGAGGGCGTCGGTTCGGCGCCGGCCGCGTCGGGGTCGCCGTTTTGCTGCTGCGCGCCCGGCTGCCCACCGCCGCGTTGCTCGCCCCGCTGATCCTGGAACTGTTTGAGCAGTTTACGAAAGGCACTACCGTCGTCGGAGCCATCGCGGGCCACTTCTTGCCGGTCTCGGGATGCGGATTCCTCCGGCGATGATCCCGGTTCGCCCGCCGCCGGCTGCGGACTTCCGTCTTGTGCATCGCCCGCCGCCCCGTCGCGCGACGACTCGCGCGAGGAGGATTGCTGCTGGCCGCCGGACCGCTGCGTTTGATCGGCTTCGTCACCCGATGCGCGCTGACCTTGCCGCTGGCCGGGTTGCCCGGAATCGTCGGACTCGGCACCGGAGCCTTTCGAGCCCGGCGCCGGTTTTTCGGACGTTCCCTGCGACGGCGTTCCCTTCTGGGATGCCGATGCGTCGTCCTGCTGTCCGCCGTCGGCATCCGGATCGCCAGCGCGGGGTTCGGAATCCTGCTCCCCGGCAGACTCGTCCTGCCGCTGGCCCCGTCCCTCGTCTTGTTGCGCTTCCTGTGGTCCGCGCTGCTGGGCTTCCGAACGCTGGCCGTCGGCGGACTGATCTTCCGCCGATTCGCCGTTTTCACTCGGCGGCCGTTCAGGCGGCTGATCTTCCGCGGACGGCCCTGCTTCGCCCGGCTCGGTGTCGGCGGCTTGTTCGGAATCGCGTTGTTCCGTGTCGCCCGATTCGGCGTCCTGCGTTTTGTCGCCGTCCGTTTCAGCGGCCCGATCCTCGCTCCGCTGGGCCGCGGATTCCTTTTCTGGCCCCACGATACGGAACTGCTTACGCGAGGACTGGCCAGTCTGGGGATCGGGCTGCTTGTTGTCCGTGGCCGTTGCCCACACTTGCACAACATCCCCGGGACGATAACCGTGGGTGGCGGGAGCGAAATCGAATTTGGCGGAAAATTGCCCGGCACGTTCCTCGTCGAGCAGCCTTTGCTCCATCGCCCCGTCACCGCTCGGCGTGCCGTGCAAGGTCACACTCCGCAGTGCGAAATCGGGATCCACGGCCCGCACCTCGATCACCGCGGATCCGTCCAGGGGAAGATCGACTTCGTCTTGCTCCGGCGCGAGGATCGTTGCTTCGGGCGGCAGGTCGGCCATCACCTCGACCCGATGCTCAATCGGCTGGCGGTTGCCGTGTCCCTGTTCGTTGGCGAACGTGAGACGATAGCTGCTCGGCTGGGGCGTTCGACGATCTTGTTTCAAGCCGAGTGAGAAGCGAACCGATGCGCGATCGCCATCAAACGTCATGGGGCGGTCCGACCGGCCGTCACTTTCAAAATCGATGCGCGCCGACTGGATCGCGTAATTGGCCCGCGCGTTGACGGTCACGGACGTGCCCTCGATCGCGCGGATATCTCCCTGACGCGGCACGACGCGAGCGGTCATTTGCGTGTAAGCGGGATACTGGTATTCGACAGATTCGACGACCATCGTGGGGACGGCCGTCACACGGACACGGAAGGTCGGGGACACGGCGTCGCCAGCCACAAGCCGATAACGAAAGGCATGCCGAACACCGCCGGCCGTTTCAGGAATGCGACACGCGTGACGGTTATCACCAGGCGGAACGAACATCTCGATCCGCCGTTCGTCCCCGTCCAAACCGTCCGATGCTATCCATACGTTGACGGACTCGTCTTCGTCCAGCCCCCGCACCCGCGCGGATACGCGAACCTGGTCACCCTGAGGAACCGAGGCCTCGCCGGGCCGGACATCGTCAATCGTGACCCGTGTCGGAGCACGTAAATCGGACCATGGCGCGAGCACGCGGCCGGCGGTGACCAACGGATCCTTGGGCGAAAGCACCTTATACAATCCGCAAACAATGAGGACCGCACACAAGACGTAGGCCATCTGGATGAGACGGCTGTGGTCGACCACGCCTTCTTCTTCGACATTTGCCAGGCGAGTCGCAGCCTGAGCTTCCATGGCCTGGTAGACGCCCCGGGGAACTTCCGCCCGACGGCCGCGGAGCAGCAGGAAGTTGATCAATCCGTTCTTCAGCGTCGGGTTGGCCTGCTCGATCGTGTGCGCCGCATACACCGGATTGACCCGATGAAATACCAGCGGATGGAGCTGCCGTGCCAGAAAGCCGGTCGCCAACGCGACGAAGATCACAAATGCAACAATACGGCCGGCCAATCCGAGACCGCCGGGCACAAGCCAATGGTCGACCAGCGCCATTGCCATCAGATAAATCAAGGCAGCGATGGACAGCATCAGCACCGACGCCGCGAACTCCATCGTCTTCACGGCGCCGCGCGTTTTGCGGATCCGCTGGTCGATGAACCGTTCATACTCCACGAGTCGGGCAGCGGTATGCGGGCTGTTCTGCGACGAACTGGGGGTTGTGCTCATCAATGGATCGCCTTGCACCACGTGCCTAAGCAAAACTGCAGCCAGAGAAACACGTTAAAGCTGGTATAAAAACCTGATTTTGCTATTTCATTTCCCGGTCACGGAGCGATCATGGGGCGTTGTAAAGCCGCTTCCAGCATCGGAGGCCACTGGCCATGCCGCCCCCGAAGACCTCTGCAGCCCTTCTATTATAGACGCTTCCACGGCGTCGCACGGTCCATGAGAAACGTGGCAGTTTGGGGGATTGGGCGAATTGTCTGGGTGGGAATCGTCTTGCCGGCCAGAGAGCAAGCCGATATAGGATGTGGCCCGATGCGGCCCGATGCCGTGAAGACCATCATTGTGATCCCGCAGACGACCATTCTGGCCCGCCATGTGGAACCCGAGTGCCTTTCGCGCTATCGTAAGCGGGCAGCGTCGCGGCCCAGGCGCGGCGGTAGCCCGCGGGGCTTTGCGTGCGTGTGAGACTCCTTATCGCTGGGCCGTGCAGCGTCGCAACAGCCATTACGACCGTCACCGTTCCGCGGCAGTCGGCGTTCCCGCCCCGGTGGTCAGCGTGGGAAACCTGACGCTCGGTGGTACGGGCAAGACCCCGCTGGTGGCATGGATCGCGGGATGGTTTTCGCGGCGCGGCAACCGCGTGGCACTTCTCAGCAGAGGCTACGGATCGCCGCGTGGTCAGACCAACGACGAAGCATTGGAGCTCGCACTGGATTTGCCCGGCGTGCCCCATGTGCAGGACCCCGATCGGGTGCGTGGCGCCCGGCGGCTGATAACCGAGTACGCCAGTCAGATCATCATTCTGGATGACGGCTTTCAGCATCGCAGGCTCGCGCGCGATCTGGACATCGTCTTGCTCGACGCGCTGGAGCCGTTTGGCTTCGAGCATGTTTTTCCTCGAGGCACGCTGCGCGAGCCGCCCGAGAGCCTTTCGCGGGCGGATCTGGTCGTATTGTCGCGGGCCAACCTGGCCACGGACGACGAACGGGCGACCATTCGCGAACAGGTCGCCCGGTACGCGCCGCGGGCGGCGTGGGCGGAACTGACGCACCTACCCAGCCATCTGCAGACCGCGACGGGCGACGTGGCGGCGCTGGGGGATCTGGTAGCAAGCCGTGTGGCGGCGTTCTGCGGGCTGGGCAACCCCGCAGGATTCGTCCAAACGCTCCGGGCGTGTGGCGTCCGCCCGGTCGGATTCCAGACCTTCCCGGACCACCATCGCTATACGTCCCGGGATCTCGATCGACTCGAGCGATGGGCTGTCGGGCTCCAGGCGGACCGCCTGATTTGCACCCGCAAGGACCTGGTGAAGATCGAGCGGCGGTGCCTGGGCACGCTTGTGCTTCAGGCGTTGGTGATCGAAGCGCACTTTTCCGGCAGCGACGACTCGTTCACGCGGTGCCTGGAGCAGCTATCAGCGGCCGCTCGCGCTGCGTGAGTCTGTCGATTGATCTTGGACCAACGAAGGGGCCCCGCTATGCTCCCCTGCCCTTTTTCGACGCCGGGGCCAGCAAGGCTGTTTGGCATCCCGGTCGGGGAATGCCGTCGGTCAGATGCGCGATCGGCGCCGGATGCCGCGTTTCAAGGAGTTCATTGAGATTGTTTCCTCGGGAAGTGGTCCGGCACGCGGTGATTGGCGTGGTGTGCTGGTCCGCACGTCCCGGAGCATGGTCCAGATGGTTTGCAAGACGACTCGACCTGACGTCGCGCTGCTTGTCTCCACATTCGAACGTCCGAAGAATCTGCGCCGTTCGCTGGAGTCGATCGCGTTGCAGCAGCGGATCCAGGAGGGGTTTGAGGTAGTTGTTACCGACGACGGCTCGCGTGACGAAACGGCCGACATTGTCGCGTCCTTCGCCCGATCAGTGGACTTTCCGGTACGGTTCACGACCCACACGCACGAATCGTTCCATTTGTCCCGCTGCCGCAACGAAGGGGTTCGAGCCAGCCTGGCCCCGTACCTGTTGTTTCTGGATGGTGATTGCATCCTGCCGCGCGATTACGTCGCCCGGCACGTCGCGCGGCGTCAACGGGGCGTCGTCGTCGCGGGTACATCGTGCTACCTCGATCGCGAAACATCCGCCCGGATCACGGTATCAACGGTCAAATCCGGCGAGTGTTTGCTGTGGATTCCGGCCGGCGAACGTAAACGGATGGCGGCCAAGTCACTGCGAGCGTGGGTCTACAGTCTGTTGCGTCACCCGACGTTGCCGCGGCTCAGCGGAGGAAATGTCGCGCTGTGGCGCGAGGACTACGAGCGCGTGAACGGCTACGACGAGAACTTCGTGGGTTGGGGGTGCGAAGATCGGGACCTGCAACTGCGGTTGAGCCGAAGGGGAGTGCGGTTCGTGCCGAGCATGAGCTGGACGCTGACGCACCATCTATGGCATCCGCCTCACGCCACGTTCGTGCGCAACAGCACGGGCACCGACAACCTGCACTACATGCAGCGCAAGGGCCGGCTCACGCGCTGTCGCAACGGCCTTCATAAGCGGAGCCTGGATGACTGTGATGTACGCGTGATCGGCGCGCGTGCGCATGGAGCGCGCGGCGAAGCCATGCTCAAGGGACGATTTACGCGTTGCGTACGGCGGCCGGAAGTCGAGATTCTGTTCCATCCTGGCAGCGAGACCTTCTCGGGCCAGGCCGACTGCAACCTGCTGCTGGTCATGGATCCCGAACCGCCTCCGACACGTCTGGTCCGCAAAGCCCACCTGGTGGTATGCCCCGATCCCCGGCGGTTGGAGACCACCGCCCCGCGGTTTGGGCTGGACCGGTTCGACGACGCCCTGAACGCGATCTGGTGATGGCCGGAGAGACTTCCGCCATGTCCACACTGCCTGAATGCCGTCCCGACACAAGCGCCCCTGCAGATGCACGGCCCGCCGTATTCATGGACCGTGACGGTGTCATCAACGATGATTGCTGCTTTGTCCACCGGATAAAGGATTTTCGATTCGCCGCCGGAGTCCTGGCTACGCTGCCCGCGCTGGTCCGCCGCGGCTACCGGATCATTGTCGTCACCAACCAATCGGGCATCGGACGCGGTTACTTCAACGAGGAGCAGTACCGTGGTTTGACCGCCTGGATGCGGCAGCAGCTCATGGAGCAACACGCGCCGATAACCGCCGTCTACCACTGCCCGCACCTGCCCGAGGACGCGTGCGAATGCCGGAAACCGGAGCCCGGCATGTTGCTCGACGCCGCCCGCCGGCATGCCGTTGACTTGCAACGATCGTGGATGATCGGCGATCGGGAAACCGACATCGAAGCCGCCCGGCGGGCCGGAGTCGCCCACACGATCCGAATCGGCGATCGGGGCACCCCCACGAAGGCCAACCATCTGTGCCAGAGTATCGCCGAAACGTTGGATTTGATCCCCAGCCTCGCGGATTAGAGGCCGCTCGACGGTGGCACGCCGACGCATGAGATCCTGAAGAGCATTCGCCAGCAAATTCGAATGGCCGTTATGGAAAGCCTGACGAAACAACCGGCCCCCCGCATCCTTGTCGTGGGCGATTTGATGATCGACCACTACATCTGGGGAACCAGCGACCGCGTGAGCCCCGAAGCGCCTGTCCCGGTCGTCGACATCGGCCGCGAACAGACCAGGCTGGGTGGGGCAGGCAACGTCGTGCATAACCTGCGAACACTTGGCGCGGAAGTGTCGGTCGCCTCCGTGGTCGGTGACGACGATGCCGGATCCGAGATTCTGCGGCTGCTGGACCACGAACGGGCCTCGACCAACGCGGTGGTACGTGAACAAGGCCGCCACTCCCCCAGAAAGCTGCGCGTGATGGCCAATCACCAGCAAGTCGTTCGCCTCGACCGCGAGTCCCGCGAATCCATCTGCGGCGAGTCGTCTGCCGCGCTGACGCGTCGAATTGCGGACGTTCAGGATCCGTTCGATGCCGTCTTGCTCTCGGACTACGACAAGGGCGTGCTTACGGACGACGTGTGTCGCTTCGCGATCGACTGGGCACGTGCCCGGTCAATACCGGTGCTGGTCGACCCGAAAGGTGCCGATGCAGGCAAATACCGCGGGGCGACGCTGATCACTCCCAACCGGCTTGAAGCCGCGCTGCTTACCGGAATCACCATCCGAACCGCCGCAGACGTCCGCGCTGCCGAAGACAGATTGCGAGAACTGCTGGATTTTCCCTTCGTCGTCCTGACGTTGTCCGAGAACGGGATGGCCGTTATCGGGCAGCGAACGACCCTCATCCCGGCGGCCGCGCGCGAAGTGTACGACGTGACGGGTGCCGGGGACACCGTGTTGGCCACACTGGGGTATTGTCTGGCCCGCGGAATGACCGTGGAAGAGGGTTGCGAGCTTGCCAACCGGGCGGCTGCCGTCGTCGTTGGCAAGCTGGGAAGCGCGTCTGCCGGCTGGGACGAGATTCTTGCTTCTCCCGGCGCGTCGCCTCAACCGGGAAGCGGCACCATCTGCACGCGGCGAAGCCTGGCCGGCATCTGCGCCCGACTGCGTCGCGAAGGAAAACGAATTGTCTTCACCAACGGCTGCTTCGACCTGCTGCACCGCGGCCATGTGGAATACCTCGCCGCCTCGCGGGCCTGCGGCGACTGCCTCATCGTGGGACTCAACTCCGACGCGAGCGTCGGGCGGCTGAAAGGCGCCGCCCGGCCCATCGTCGCTCAGGAAGATCGGGCCCACATCCTCGCAGCGCTGGCTGCCGTCGACTACGTGGTTGTTTTCGACGAGGACACGCCCCACCGACTGTTGGAACAAATACGGCCGGACGTGCTGACCAAGGGAAGCGACTACCAAGTGCACGAAGTAGTGGGTGGCGAACTGGCCGGTGAAGTGCGCCTGATATCGCTCGTCGAAGGAAAATCGACGTCGCACACGATCCATCGCATTCGCGGCGCGGCGTGATCGAACGGCATCGTAAAGACGAGCCAGGCCACCGGCCACGCTCCACCGTGCCGCACTCAAGTGACATGCACGGAATTGACCAAATCCACTCCGGCGCTGACAGTACGCACGGTTTCCTGCACCAGTTGTTTGTGGTAGAAGCTGGTTACCGACCCCGTGATCAATAACCCAGCTTCCGTCTGCTCGACGTGCAGATCATGCAGGTCGCGGATGGGGCTCGTATCGAGCGCTGCCTGTGCCCTCGTCAACACGACTGTTCCCGGGCTCTCGGACATGGCCGGCTGTATGTCCTCCGTTGACCCACCGACGGGCGGCATGGGGTTGGCCATGCTCGCCCCCGATGTCAGTAGCTCTCTTGTCAGTAGCTCTCTGCGGTGCTCGTTCCTTGATGGACGCAGGCCTTGATGGACGCAGGCGGAGATGGATCTACGCATCTCCGCGAAAAGGGCACTTCCATAAAGTGCGTGCGCCTCTGCAATTCGTTCACTTTATTCTTGTCCACGCGTCGGTGTCAAGTGCCGCGCACGCTCGCAGCGTGCTAGCAACCCAACCGCCAGAGGCTCGTCGCGCGGAGACGAGCACGCGCGAACGTTGCGCTGCCGCGCCGGCAAGGCCACGTGCTGAAGGCATCACCCAATGATCCCGGAGGAACGAAGATAAACGATGACGTCGTCGGCCAGCTTCGGGGCGCCGTGCGACCCCGAGTCGAGTGTCAATTCGGGGTTGTCGGGCGGCTCGTAGGGATCGTCGACACCTGTGAACTGTTTGATCTGACCTGCGCGCGCTTTTTTATAGAGATCTTTGGGGTCTCGGGCTTCGCACACCTCGAGGGGGGCATCCACGAAAACTTCCACGAAGTCACCGGCTGCCAGTTTGCGCCGCACGGCGTCGCGGTCACGTCGGTAGGGGCTCACAAAGGCCGTGAGCGTCACGATCCCCGCCTCGCAGAACAGGCACGCGACTTCGCCAATACGACGGATGTTTTCTTCACGGTCCTGTGCCGAGAACGCCAGGCCAAACCGCTCGGCGAACTGCTGGCCGTGGCGCTCCGCCAGCATCTGAGGGCCTGCGTTGAGGCCGTGCCGTATATTGTCTCCATCCAGAACAAAGCTGTGGACACCCCGACCGTGCAGCCGATGATCGACCTCGTTGGCGACCGTGCTCTTTCCACTTCCGCTCAGCCCCGTAAACCACAGCACGCACCCTCGATGCCCGTTGAGTTGTTCCCGCCGATCTCGGGTGACGGCGTGGGCGTGCCAGGTGACGTGTGTGGGGTCGTGCATGACGCGTTTATTGTAACATGCCGCCATTTGGAGTCTCAAAGGTGCCAAACGGCAGCGGCTGGCGACGCGATCCGGTAAAATGGGGTCGCTAGGAAATGCCGGCTCAGTATAATGGCGGGCTCTCTTGGCGGCTGTGCCTGCGGCCGGCGCGCAGCAGGGCATCGCCCCCCGCGCGGCCGGGCGTTGGGTTTCCGTCTGTGGGGAAAATGCTATTTGTCCTTGACCGAGGATCGCCACTCCGGGCGATAGATCTAATGTCACAAGCTGAACTGACCCGGCCCACTTCGACGCGGGCAACGTGGAGCGTGCTGTCTGCCGAAGCACTGCACGAGAAATGCACCGAGCTGGCGCGGAACCTGTGGTGGAGCTGGCACCCAGATGTGATCACGTTGTTTCGCGATCTTGATCCCTCGCAGTGGCGTCAGTTGGACCACAATCCGATTGCGTTGCTACGCGAAATGACGCCCGATCAGCTTGGCGAGCGGGCTGCGGAACTGGTGCTCTACACACGGATAAACCACGCCTACCGGCGTCTCAAAGAATATCAAGCCGATAAGAAGACGTGGGGAGCGGTTCACGCGGGAGTTTTGGGATCCAAGCCAGTCGCTTATTTCTCCGCGGAGTTCGGCATCCACGAGTCGATGCCGGTTTATTCAGGCGGTCTGGGCGTGCTCTCCGGCGACCACATCAAGAGTGCCAGCGGGCTGGGGATTCCCATGATCGCGGTCGGTCTGTTCTATGATCAAGGCTACTTTAAACAGCAACTGGACGCCCAGGGCTACCAGCGCGAGCAGTACGTCGATACCAAGGTCGATGCGTTGCCCATGGATCCGGCTTTGGGAATCGACGGCAAGCCGATCATGGTGAAGATCGATACCCGCCAGGGTCCGTTGCTGGCCAAAGTCTGGCTGGTGCACGTCGGGCGTGTCCGTCTCTTTTTGCTGGACTGCAATGTGCAGGGCAACACGCCGCAGGACCGCGAGCTGACCAGCCGCCTGTACGGCGGCGACCTGCGGACGCGGATCCGTCAGGAGTTGGTGCTCGGTATCGGCGGCGTGAAGGCGTTGCGCGCCGCAGGCGTTCGGCCCGGTGTATTTCACCTGAACGAAGGCCACAGTGCTTTCGCTCCCTTGGAGGTCATTCGCGAGCGGATGCAGGACGACGGCATGAACTTCGACGACGCGCTTCGCGAAGTCGCCCAGCACACGGTCTTTACAACCCACACTCCCGTCCCGGCCGGCCACGACCGATTCGATGGCGGCATGGTGGAAGAACACCTGGGTCCGCTCCGCGACGCCCTGGCGATCTCGTACGAACAGTTCATGGGGCTGGGACGCGTGGAACCGCAGAACGAGGCGGAAACCTTCTGCATGACCGTTTTGGGACTGAAGCTGTCCCGTCGAGCGAACGCCGTCAGTTCCTTGCACGGCCACGTCTCGCGGCGGATATGGGCCCATCTGTGGCCCTGGCGCGTGGAAGAAGAG
>CAZNKT010000136.1:271-14597 GCA_964573605.1 uncultured Pirellulales bacterium | reverse complement strand
AGGTTCGTGCGGTTGCTGGCCATCAGCTCGGTGATCACCAGATCGGCCGCCAGCAATTCGCGAGACTCCAGAGCTTCTATATGGAATCGCCTGGGCGTACAGCGGCGAAATCGATCACGCTTGAGCATGATGTGTCGGATCTCCGGACGTCTTGGACGAGTTAATGGCGTCAAAAAAACATCAGAGAGGCATCATCCAAAACGGGAGTCTGTTGACCAACCGGCGGTTCTTTTTGAGAGGCTTTCATTATTGTAGTCGATCCCGATGCGGTCCATCAGCCGTCGCCATTTACGAGCCCGGGCGCGCCGTTCGGTCTGTTCGGGCGAAGAGCAAGTACATCGGTATCCCGAGCAGCAGCGGCACAATGCCCAGCAGCGATAGTTCTCGGGCATATGTCAAGCTCACGTACAGCATGTACACGCACGTCAGTGAGAACGTGAATGGGACCCACGGATACATCGGCACGACGAAGGGTCGCAAGGCACTGCGATCCTTCCGGCGCAATACGAATAGCGACAGGGAGATGAGAAGAAAGAACGACCAGAAGACCGGCGCGGTCCCTGCGACCAGCGCGTCGAAGCCACCGCCGAAGCGTTCCCACGGCACGCTATTCATCCCGGAGCCCGCAAGCAGCCGATCGATCGCCAGGCGGCCCTCACGCGTACCGACACTCACGATCAATGCGATAGTCACGCATGCCTGGGCAACCAGCGCCCCCCGCGGCGCGCGGCGCTGCGCCGACCAACCTGCCATCTTCCGCAGCAGAACGTAGTCGCCCGCGAATCGCGCGATCAGACGCGAGCCCGTCAGGATCAAACCATTGAGTGCTCCCAGCGCCGATATCATGACCAGCAGGCCGATGGCCGTGCTGCCCGCCGGTCCCGCCGTCTGTTGCAGGACCGCCGCGGCGGGCGCGGACGACGCCCGCACCCCTTCGAATCCCAATGCTTTGAAATAGGCGGCATTGATCAGGAGATACAACGCCGTGATGGCTCCGATCCCCAACAAGAGCGCCCGGGGGATATTCCGGCGCGGTTGGCGGACTTCGGACGCGACGAGCGCCGCGTCGTTCCAACCACCGAACGCATACAGCACATACACCATGGCCACGCCCAGGCCGGGCCCCGCGACTCGCGGATTCGTGGCGGCGGGAACGTGCCGGCTACCGTAGACAAGCCCGGCCCAGACGAGCATTGCCAGTCCGAAAATCTTGGCCAATGTCAGTCCGTTCTGCACGACCTTGCCCCAGGTCAGGCCGGTCATATTGACAACCGTCAGTGCCGCGACGCACAGCGAGGCACACCACACGCCGCTGGACGGCGGCAGGTTTGCCATCGCGATGGCGTAGTCTGCGAACACATACGCCAGCGCCCCGATGCTGCCGGTCAGAATAGCGACCAGTTGAGCCCAACCAAACAAAAAGCCGATTCCGCGGCCGTATGCACGTTTCAGATAGACGTACTCTCCACCCGACTCCGGATAGGTGGTCGCCAGTTCGGCGTAGCAGAGCGCACCGGCCAAGGCCAGGACGCCTCCCGCGCCCCATGCGCCTATGGCCTGGGCTACGCTGGATACGTTAAGAGCTACCAGTTGCGGTGACCGGAAGATGGCCACGCCGACAACGATTCCGACCACAAGACTGATGGTGTCCCATAGTCCGAGCGTGGGAGCCGGCTCTCGTCTGCATTGCGTCACGGAAGGAAAATCAAACCGGCACGACGAAGGCGTCCAGCGGCGGCGTCCAGCGCCCGGGCTCGTTGGTCAATGGCAAACGGGGACGGTCCGGGTATTCGTCTCGCGGTGTGCGGAAATCGGCTGGTCACGCTCGGCACTCCCGGCGACGTGCGTTCCGCGATGGGTGCACGATGGCGACTTCCTCCACAAGCACGATTTTGCGGTATCAGGTCGGATACTGCGAACCACGGTTCCCGCACAGCTGGACGAGGACCCAACTCACGCACACGCTCGCGACCAGTGCCCAGGTTGCGGGTTCCGGTACTGCGTGCAGCGGGTGCCTGAGCAGATTGACGAATCCGGTGATGTCATCGAAATCCAATTCTCCGTTGCCGTCGATGTCCCCTTTCGCGGCGGCCGACAGTCCCATGGCGGTTTCGTAGGCCGTGGGGTTTGTTAGCCCTAGGGCGAAAAAATAGATGTCGTCGAAATCGACGTCTCCGTCGCAGTCCATGTCTCCTGTGACAAACGGCACATCACTGTGCGTGATCGTGAACTGATCGATGACCGCTCCGTCGTCGGCGGCAACGTACTGAACCGTCAAGCTTTCCTGACTGACATCCACGCGGGCGAAACCGTATTCCAACAACGGATTCGTGTTCGTGCTGTAGCCGGCCGCGTTGAACGGGAATTGGCTGAAGTCACCCGAGCGCAGCGATCGGCCTCCGGCACCGGACACGAGTTGTATGAGACCCGCTCCCTGCCGATAGTCCTTGTCAGGATCCAGCACAAATGTTGCTTCACCGCCCTCTTCGCCCAACAGCGGATAAGTCCAGTGGAAGAGGTGGGAATGACCGGCCATGAATATGTCCACCCCCGCATCCCGCAACTGGCTCACGACCTGCCGATAATAGTTGTCACTCGGATCCTGTGGTTTGTCCGGTGCACCGGCGACTGGATGGTGAGCAAAAACAATCTTCCACCTGGCCGGAGATGCGTTCATGTCGGCGACCAGCCAATCCAATTGGTTGTCCAGCCGAGAAGCGTTAAGCAGACTGTTGCTGTCGAACGTTGCAAAATGCACGTTGCCATAATCGAACGAATAGTTGTGTTCGGGTGTTTCTCCCGCGGTGGGTCCATTGAGCGGTACGGAATAGTTTTCCTCGGAGGGTCGCCCATCGTCCGTGCCAGCGTCATGGTTACCCATGGCAAAGTAGTCGACATGGCTGGCAATGTACTGGGTGAGTTCCGGATTCACTGATGGATCCAGGCGAGCGTCGAACTGAGCGTGCGTCCCGGATGAATAGACGTTGTCGCCCAACAGCAGCGAAAATGCGACGCCGTGATTGGCGTCGAGCTGGTTGATCTGGTTCTGCACACCGCGAAAATTCTCGACGACGTTCAGGTCGGCCGAATCGCCGTAGGCCACGAAGGTGTAGCTCTGCGGGTCCCCAGGCGGCAGACGCGTGCGGAACGTATCCGAGTAGGTTGCCAGGTTCGACCCATTACGGCTATGGATCACGCGATAGTCGTATTCAGATTCATAATCCAGACCCGTGATGGACGCGAAATGGTTGACGCGCCCTTCGGTCCCCGTGTCCAGCGTGCCGATGGCGCCGGCATCGAGCCACGTGGTCGTGCCGGCCGGGCGGTACTCGACGGCGAAGGCGTCTTGCGTGCCGGCACCCGCCGGAACGGTTTGCCACAGAATATCGGCGCGGTCGGCGGGACTGCCCAGGGTCGCATCTCCCAGCTGCAAATACGGCGTGTGCCGCACTTCGTATTGAGAGCCCTCGCCCACCGAGCTGGACGATAGACTGCAGGCCGCCGCCCCGAAACCTAACAGGACAACCAGAAATTGCGTGGCACGCCAGCGACTTTCCAAACATTGATGGCTCATGCCTTTATCGTACAAGGAAACACGGACATTGCCCAACGAATCGCGTGGATTACGGCATTCCTTATTGCCGCCGGCGGTCCGACGATGCTTCGCGGCCAGGGCGGGTGGCGGAAGCCGGCAGTTTTCGTCCAACGACGACGAGCCATTCCGGCGTGTCTTTGATACGCCGATCGCAACAGACGGTGCCGATCTCTTCCCACGCGAAAGGCAAGTGTCCGGGCGTCTTCCACCACGTTCGTCCCCGGCCCGCCATGCGGACTCGTTCGGTGTCGTGCCGGTAACGCCGAAAACAAAAGTATTGCACGCCCGACGGCACGTCCTGCGGCGAGTCGGGCCAGGGCAGTTCGGCGATAGGCTGTTCGTAGAAATAGGCGAACCGGTGGTCGGTGGGCGTAAAGCTGTACAACGGCTCCCCGTCTGGAATGTGCTGTTTGATGGCGGCCACCGCGGGTCGGAGGTTGTTCCATTGAGCCGCATGCACGTGGACGACCAGTCCGACGTACACCCCGCCAATGCAGCAACAGAGCGTCACCACGGCGGCCGTGGCCGGACGCTCGCCCGGCATCCGCCCAAAACGCCAAAGCATCAAGGCCGCCACCAACGCCGTGGCGGAAATCAGACAGAGCAGCGACGCCGACAAACCGAGCGATCGTTCGAGCGCGGTGAACCAAGGGCCGAACACGCCCACCAGGCCGGCCGTGGCCGCCAGCCAAGCAGTGATCGAAAGGAAATTACGCCAATCTTTGCGCTCGTCGGATTCGGGAGACGCGTTGACGCAGTGCTGGATAATGGCACCAATCAGCACTGCAATGCAGGGATACAGCGGCATGAAATAACGACCGCGTGCGCCCGACGCGAACCACAGCGTGGGATAGGTCGCTGCTACGGCGGTCACCAAAAACGACATCATCGTTCCGTGCCCCGCGACCATGCCGCGGAGGCGCCGCCGCGCCAGCAGGGGCAACAGGGGCGACCACGGGAGCAAACAGGCAAATGTCTCCAACGGAAACGTGACGACATGAACCGCCAGTCGATCCAGCGAGATCCGGTCGGCGGCCAGTCCCGTCCAGATCGCCACCACGCTTTGCCAGTCCGTGGCAATGTAAAACGGAATCTGCCACGCCGCGATGACGGCCGCGTACACGGCGATTCCGACCGCGTGGGACCACGACAGCAACCATCGCCAGTCGCGTTGCAAGACAAGAAACACGCTCGTCGCGGCTGCAAAATAAACAGGCGGTTGCGGGGCTTTGACAAGCGATGCCAAAGCAGCCAGTCCGTAGCCCACCGACCATGCCACGACCGGTCTCCATCCTCGGGCGTAGCCCGCGTGCCAGGCCAATAAGGCGCCGGCCAGCAGCAGCGTAAAGAGCGCCTCCGATTCGCCCATGCGGCCCAGCTGCATGACTTGTCCCATCGTGGCAAAGGCCGCGGCCGACGCGAACGCGCCGAAGGGCGACAAAAAGTTTCGCGCGTAGGCGTACACCACCAACGTCGTCAACAGTACGGCCAGGACGCTCGGCAGGCGAACCGCCACGTCATCCACGCCGCCCCGAAGCGTGCCCATCAACGCCATCGCCCAACTGCTCATCGGGGGCCGCTCAGGAAAGACCTGGCCCTGCTGCCTGGGAACGATCCAGTCTCCCGACGCGAGCATCTGTACCGCGCCGCGCGCCCAGCGGCTTTCCTCGCCGACGATGGGCAGTGTCGTCAGCCGCGTAAAATATAGGGCCATCACCAGCGCGATCAGTAAAGCCACCTCGGGTTGGATCCACCACCGGCGACGTGCGGTGACCTGTGTCTGCAAATCGTGTGTCTCCACGGCCGTCCTCCTGCCAGACGCTACATGATTCATGATGATCGACGGTGGGTGTGCGGCGGAACCGCGTCAAGCGCCGGGATCCCTTGCCCATGTGGACGCGGGCCAGCGTTCACGCGGCATCCCGTGTCGTCGCACGGGGAGCAGCCGGCCGGCTCGGCGCGGCAGAATCGCCACTGGCGCGTCCCCATTGTTTGTGAAACGGTCCCGCTGACCGCCGAACAACGCGCAGTTCCCGCCGATACGTGCGGTAAATCGCAGCCAATTCAACACCGGCACGAAGCACGTCCCGAAACCGTACCTTTGATCCTCCCACATCACGCCAGACGTCCAGGGGCAGTTCGTAAAACGCCTCACCACACCGCGTAGTACAAGCCCGCTCCGCCGTCATCAGACGCGCCAACAACTCGACGTCGAAAATCCACCGGGACAGGAACGGTCGCTCCAGGGCCGCTTCGATTTGCGGGCTCACCCGCAGTAACTTCGCGCCGCATTGCGTGTCGAAGACGGGGAGGCCCAGCACCCACGACGCCGCGCGGGCGAAACATCGTCCCATTATCTGGCGCGCCGGGCGGCGTTGGATTCGGCGGCCCAAGAGCGGGATGCGGCTGCCGAACACCATTAGCGTGGCGGAACGCGCGCGGAGAACGTCGCGGAACTGACGGCAGGCTTCCAGCGGTGTCGCCAGGTCGGCGTCCCAGAACCCCACGTAGCACGGCCCGGACCGGATCGCCGCCCGTAAACCGCGACGGACCGCCTCGGCTTTGCCAACATTGCACGCCAGGTTCAAAAGCTGGACTTGCCGTGGGCTCCCGCGACGTAATTGCTCGAGGCACCCTTGCGTATCGTCCGTGCTGCCATCATTGACCATCAACAGTCCGGCATCCGGGCATTGCCGCAAGAAACGGTGGAAGGATGCAAGCGGCAAGCGGCGTGCTTCATTGAAGCAGGGAACGACAAGGACCAGATCGTGCATCGCGGTCTCCGAAACCAGAAACACCGCGGGTGACGAGCGGCTTCGGCGGGGCCCACCGCGGCAAGCAAGGAAGTAAAGAAACGATCCCGACGCGTCAAGACGGAAAAGACGCGGGATCAAGGCAGACGCGTGGAATTTGCTTGACGGTCTACCAGGTCGGATCTACTCTACGACGAGCACCGGTCCCCGCAGTTTGCCTTGTGGGGCGCAGATTATCATCGAGGGGGACGAATCGAACGGGCGAACGGCGCGCCGCCTGGTCGGTTGGTCAGGCTCCGCAAGATCAACAAACCAATGAGGATACGTCGGCGATGGGCAGGGTGGCGTCGCGATACATGCTGGGCTTGGTGGCTGCGACCGGCGTTGTGGGGCTTGCCGTGTCCCCGGCCGATGGTGCGCGGCCACCCAATATCGTGTTTGTTCTGGCGGACGATCTCGGATGGCGAGACCTGGCTTGTTACGGCGCTGATCTGCACGAGACGCCCCACATCGACCATTTGGCGGCCCGCGGGCTCCGCTTCACGCAGGCGTATGCGGCCGCCCCGATCTGTTCGCCCACGCGGGCGTCCATCTTGACCGGCAAATATCCGGCGCGGCTGCACATGACGATCTGGTACGAAGGCGCTCTGCGGGCGCCCGACCCCAGCAAGCCTCTGATCCCGCCGCCGTCCGAACCGAATCTGCCGCACGCTGAGGTGACGCTTGCCGAGCGGCTTCGCGCGGCGGGATACGTAACGCTGCACGTCGGAAAATGGCATCTGGGAGATGCGGCCCACTATCCCGAAACGCACGGCTTCGATGCCAATATCGGGGGGACGTTTTGGGGCGCGCCGTCCACGTTCTTCTATCCCTACGCGGGATACTGGAGCACGACGCGCCAGTGGCGGTACGTTCCGCATCTGGAACTGGGTCGCGACGGCGAGTACCTTACGGACCGCCTCACCGACGAAGCCATCGCGCTGGTGGAGCGGGTCCGCGACCGTCCCTTCTTTCTTCACCTGGCCTACCACACGGTCCACACACCGATCGAAGCCAAGGATAACGCGGTGGACCATTTTCGCCGCCGGATTCGTCCCGACATGGATCACCAGAACCCGGTATATGCGGCCATGGTTCAAAGCCTGGACGAGAACGTGGGTCGCTTGTTGGAGAAGATCGACGCGCTGGGAATCGCGGACGAAACGATTGTCATCTTCGCGTCGGACAATGGCGGTTACATCAATCGCTATCGCGGCGATGTCGTGACCAGCAACGCGCCGTTGCGATCGGGCAAAGGGTCTCTGTACGAGGGAGGCATACGCGTTCCATGGATCGTCTCCTGGCCCGGCGTCACGCGGCCCGGCCGAGTTTGCGCGACACCGGTCAGCACCATCGATGTGTTGCCAACGGTCATGGACATTGCCGGAGTGGGATCCACGCCACGGCCCGGCACGTCGGTCGACGGTCTGAGCCTGGTACCGGTGATTGCATCGGCGCTGGGTACCCTTGATCGCGCATCGCTCTATTTTCATTATCCGCACTACTATCCGACGACGACTCCGGTCAGTGCGGTACGGCACGGCGACATGAAGCTGCTGTACTATTTCGAGGACGAGCGGATGGAGCTGTACGATCTGGTTCAGGATCCCGGCGAGCAGAACAATCTGGCCGAACGCGATCCGGCCACCGCGGCCGAATTGCTTGCGCGTCTGCGCAAATGGTGGCACACCGTCGACGCCCGCCTGCCGCGAGCCCGTTAACTCTCGATGCGATACAGATGAGTGACGGTGCGCAGGTATAGGGCCGGGCCGATCGCGACCGGCGACGCCATGAAACCGGCGTCCAGACGGTTGCGGGCCAATTCTCGGTATTCGGGTCCGGGCCGGACGACGACCGTCAGTCCGTCTTCGTCGAAGAAGTAGATCCGGCGCGCCGCATAGAGTACCGATGACGTGAAGGAACTGCCGATCCGCCTCCGCCACACGACCTGGCCCGACTGGGGATCAACGCAGCAGGCCACGCCGCCCGTCGTCGCCGCATAGATCCTACCGTCGACGAGCACCGGGGAGCTGCGCTTGGGGACGAAGCGGCCAAGCCGCCAGGCGATATGCGTGTCGGTGACGTCACCCCGGCCCGTGGGGTCCACACCCACCATCTCGGTGTGACCCGAACCGGTGTTGAGGTAGACGTTTTGTCCGTCGAAGAGGGGCCGGCAGGCGGTCGAGTGTCCCTGGTGCCTGACCTGCCAGATTTCTTTGCCCGACAGCGGATCGTAGGCATAAAAGGCTTTCGCGGCGGGACTGATCAGCAGCCGACGGCCCCGCACGCGCACGACCAGCGGCGTGTTGAAGGCCTTGCGGAAGTCACCATCGCCCGCCGGCTTTCCATCCAATCCCAGGTCGCCGTAGTCGGTGGAGCGGTCGGTCTTCCAGACCATCCGCCCTGTCTGTTTGTCGAGTGCCACGATGTATTGGTGATCGCTGCCGTCCATGTGAAAAATGAGCAGCCCGTCGCACAGGACGGGGGACGAACCAGGTCCGCGAAAATGGTTGCAGGGCAGATCTCGGCGTTGCCAGAGCACGTCGCATGTCTCGGTGTTCAAGCAGGCGGTCCCGTAACTTCCGAAATGCACGTAAACGCGTCCTGCTTCGATGACGGGCGAAGGGGATGCGTAGCCGTTCATGTCGTTGCCCAGGGGCCGGGGATGGGGAACGTCGAAGAGTTTCTTGTCCCAAAGAATCGTTCCGCTGTCGCGATCGATGCACAGGACATACATCTTGCGTCCGTCCTCGCGGGCTGTCGTCAACCAGATCTGTTGGTTCCAGATGACGGGCGTTGACCATCCTTTGTCGTGAATACGCGTCTTCCAACGCACATGGGTCGATTCGGACCACGTGAGCGGAATCGAGGTGTTCGGGGCGTGGCCGTCACACGTGGGTCCGCGATACTCGGGCCAATGGTCGGCGCGGCTGTGGGCGATGGAGCAAAGGGCGATCGCGCAGGCGCAACACGCCAGCCGCCAGGGCCCGCCGCGCAACGGCGACCAGCACCGACCGGCGGTCCGCGTCTCTGGCCGGGAACCGGGAGATGGAGTTGTGGGAACGGGGGTTGGCATGGTGACCTGTCGGGGTCGGGAGCCGGCGCGGCAGGGCGGCGGTGCGGGGCGCGCGAAAGCGGGCTGTCTGGTTGTAATCGATTCCCAGGCCAGCGGCCAGTAAACACGCGAAGAGCCCCGGGGCGGCCTCGATAGCCCGACGCGGCCCCGGCGGGGACCGTCGGTCGGGGGCGACGGAGCGAGAGGGGCGGGGAGGACAAAAATGGCTTTTTGGGAGAAATCTTGTCCACAGAGGGTTGCTGGAATACGATACATATGTACACTAATCCTGCGGAAGGTTTGGTAACGGCAGTGCGGGGACCGGTACGAGGACGATGAACCCGTTCGATCGGCGGGTAGCGACTTCTCTGCGGGCAGGACAGCGATGGATGACGGCATCTCTGGCAAACAGCATGGGGGATCGCGGGAGCAGATCGTCCGCAGGTTGCGCGAGCGTCTGAGTCGGTGGGCCGGCCGTACACGGGGCGGGCAGGGGGTCAGCACGGGCTGCCTCGTGCTGGATCGGATGCTGCCTGGGCGGCGGCTGGCACGCGGGACCTTGGTGGAATGGTTGGAAGCGGAACGGGGCGGTGGAGCAGGGATCCTGGCGCTGGTGGTCGCGCGGGAAGCGGTGGGCGCGTGTGGCCGGCTGGTGGTAGTGGATCGCCCGCGGTTTTTTTATCCGGTGGCTGCCGAGCGGTGGGGAATCGACATGCAGCAGATCGTGGTCGTTCGTCCGCAGAGTGTGCGGGACGAACATTGGGCCTTGCATCAGGTGTTGCGGGCCGCCGATGTGGCGGCGGTGCTGGCGTGGCCCGAGCATTTGGATCCCACGACGTTCCGCCGTCTGCGACTGGCAGCGGAGACGGGCGGGGCGTTGGGGCTGCTGGTGCGGCCGGATCAAGCCCGCCGGGAAGCATCCTGGGCGGATGTCCGCTGGCGCGTACAGCCTCGGCCTTCAACCGCCGGAACATGGGTTCTGGGCGTGGAACTGCTGCGGGTGCGGGGCGGACCCGCGGCGCGGCGAGTGGAAGTGCGAATCGATGAAACAGCAGGCACATTGCATGAGGCGGATCCTTTGCGTATGGCTGCCCCACTGGCCCGTCCAACGGCTGCGCGTCGCCCGGCCGGAGCTTGAGTCGCAACCGCTGGTACTGTACGCCGCGGGTCGCGGAGGAGGCCGGCAGGTGGTGGACGCTTCACGCAAGGCCCGGCAGTGGGGCGTCCGTGCCGGGATGCCCGTGGCGGAAGCCCGCGGTCTGGGGCGGCAGCACGGGGCGGCAAGCCGGTCGGCAACGTTGCATTGCGTGGCTTGCGATCCGCGGGCAGACCGGGAAGCACTCGAGCGGTTATCGCGAATGTGCCATGCCTTCAGCCCGCTGGTCGGCCGGGAGCAAACCGAACCTCCCGACAGTCTGCTGCTGGATTTGACGGGACTGGCGCCCGGGCTGGGCAGCGAAGCGGCGCGGGTGCAGCAGGTACACCGGGCACTGGTGCGTCGAGGTTACCGTATTCGCATGGCGCTTGCCGATACGATCGGCGCGGCATGGGGCGTCGCCCATTTTGCGGAGGGCGCTGCCGGTCGACCGCTGTTGATTCGGCCGGGTGAAAGTGCCGACCGGCTGGCGCGGTTGCCGTCGGCCGCGTTGCGCCTGCCTGTCGGCCTGTCGCCGCTGCTGGCCCGTTTGGGCATCGAGCGTATCGGCCAGTTGATGCAGCTTCCGCGATCGGAGCTGGCCGCGCGTTTCGATCCGTGGCTGCTGGTGCGATTGGATCAGGCGTTGGGGTCGGCGGCCGAAACGATCGCTGCCCAACGGCCCGAGGCGGAACTGGTGGCCGAGCGGTCGCTGGAGTTTTCGATCGATCGCCGGCAGGGGATCGAGCGGCTGGTGGCGGTATTGATCCGGCAGTTGTGCGGGAAGCTGGTCGCATGTGGCCGGGGGGCGCTGGAGTTGGCCGTCCGTCTGGAGTGTCCTCCGGCCGCGCCGGTAACGTTCCATGCCGGGCTGTTTCGACCTACGGCTTCGCCCCGGCACCTGCAGGACGTGATTCATCTGCATCTCGAGCGCCTCCGCCTGCCGGCGCCGGTGGCGGGTGTGTCTCTGCAAGTGACGGCCAGCGGCAGAGAGGAACCGCGGCAGCAGAGGCTGTTTGCCGACGATCCGTCCCTGCCGGATCCGCGTCGATTCGCCCGGCTGGTCGATCGGCTGGCCGGACGGCTGGGCCGCCGGGCCGTGCGGGCCGTCCAACCGACGCCCGATGCTCAGCCCGAGCGGGCCTGCCACTACCGGCCGCTGGTCGCTCCCCGTAAACGCTCTCCCGCTCCGCTCCGCACGGACCGTCCCGGACCCCTGGAGCGGCCGCTGTGGCTGGTACCGCGTCCCCAGCCTCTGGATGTCGTGGCGGTCGTGCCGCTGGGGCCGCCGGTACGATTCCGGCTGGGGGGCACCCTCCATCAGGTTGTCCGCCATTGGGGCCCCGAACGGATCGAAACCGGCTGGTGGCGGCAGCAACCGGTGCGCCGCGATTATTACCGCGTGGAGACCGCGTCAGGGGCCCGCTTCTGGCTGTTCCGCCGCCTGCGGGACGCAAAATGGTTTTTGCACGGGATGTTTTGAAAGCCCCGTGTTTTGAAAGACATTTGAAAGACAAAAGGGCAAGACGCACTGTTTTCAGGTGAGCATGAACAATGGCTGTCGCGCGTGGCTTTCACGAGTTGGACGTGTATCAACGAAGTCTGGCAGCAGCACAATGCGTTTACGAACTATCCGAACACTTGCCCGCGCCGCAACGGCTGCCCTGGACCGATCCCGTGCGGCGGGCGTCCCGATCGGTGTGTGCCTGTATCGCCGAAGGATGGCAACAACGACATTCTCCATCGGTCTTTGTCCGCACGCTTTCGCGGGCGTGCGGCGAAGCCGCGGAAACTCAAATATGGCTCGATTTGGGACACGACGGTGGCTGGGTGTCCCGCGCCGAGCACAAAGAACTCAACCGGCAGTACCGCCATCTCCGTCTGCGACTGCAACGGATGATGGCCGACGCCGACATCTGGTGCTGCGGCAGGCAACCCGCATGTCCGCCCGGACCGGGGTAAACCTTTGGCAGATCGACCGGGACAGGCACGGACAAATCGATCGTTCGATCTATAAGGTGGGTTGCTTCGCTGTGTTTCGCTACGCCGAACTGCATTGCAAGACGAATTTCTCTTTCCTGGAAGGCGCCGCACATGCTCACGAACTGGTCGCGCGCGCGCGGCAGCTGGGCTACAGGGCGTTGGCAATCACGGATCGCAACAGCCTGGCCGGAGTGGTTCGTGCCCATACGGCTGCCAAGGACGCGGATCTGAAACTGGTTGTCGGCGCGGAAATCACGCCGGTCGACGCGCCCGGCGTGGTGCTGTGGCCCAGCGACCGGGCGGCCTATGGACGTCTGTCGCGGCTGATTACGGTGGGCCGCCGCCGCGCGGCAAAGGGATCCACGGTGTTGCGATGGGACGATGTGCTGCAACATGCCGACGGGCTGCTGGCCGGAATACTTCCCCCGGCCCGGCTTACCGGGTCCGCCGCACGACAGTTGCACGTGCTGCGGGAGGCCTTCGCGGACCGCGGTTACTTGCTGGCCGAACCGATCTGGGGACCCGACGATGCCGGACGGCTGGACCGGTTGGCCGCCTGGGCACGAGCGACACGATTGCCATTGGTCGCTGCCGGCGGTGTGCTCTACGACGTGCCGCCGCGCAAAATCCTGTGTGACGTGCTGACCGCGATCCGGTACGGGACAACGGTCGATCAGGTACAGGAACGGTTGCCGCCCAATGCCATGCAGCATCTGAAATCGCTGGAAACGATCCGCGCGTGTTTTGCGCGATATCCCTCGGCGGTGCGCCGGACGCTTGAAGTTGCCGAACGATGCGGATTTTCGCTCGACGAACTCCGGTATCAGTATCCCCAGCCGTCCGCGCCGGATGGAGAAACGCCGATGCAGCACCTCGAGCGGTTGGCATGGCAAGGCGCCCATCGCCGCTATCCCGGGGGCATTCCTTCCCGGGTGCGTACGCTGCTGAAGCACGAACTGGCGTTGATCGAGGAACTCGGCTACGAAGCCTACTTTCTGACGGTGTGGGATCTGGTGTGTTTCGCGCGTCGGCGCGGCGTCCTGTGCCAGGGACGGGGCTCGGCGGCCAACTCGGCGGTTTGCTATTGCCTGGGCATCACGGCCGTGGATCCCAGCCGGATGGATGTGCTGTTCGAACGGTTTGTCAGCCGTGAACGAAACGAAGCGCCTGATATCGATGTCGACTTCGAGCACGAGCGGCGCGAGGAAGTATTGCAGTACGTGTACCACAAGTACGGCCGCCGGCGCGCCGGAATTGCCGCGGAAGTGATATCGTATCGGCCCCGATCGGCCGTCCGCGACATTGGCAAGGCGCTGGGATTGTCGCTCGACCGGGTCGATACCCTGGCCAAACATCTGGAAGGCTACCGCGCCGAACCGGACTTGGCGCAACGTTGCCGCCAGTGCGGAATCGATCCGGAATCCAGGGTAGGCCGCCAGTTGATCATGCTGGTCGAACAGATTGTGGGATTTCCGCGGCACCTGTCGCAGCACGTCGGCGGAATGGTGATCACGCAGGACGACTTGTGCGAACTGGTGCCCATCGAAAACGCCGCCATGCCGGATCGCACGGTCATCCAGTGGGACAAGAACGACTTGGACGAACTGGGAATCCTGAAAGTGGATTGCCTGGCACTGGGAATGCTGACGGCCATTCGAAAATGTTTTGCCCTGGTCCGGCGGCACAGCGGACACCGGTGGACGCTGGCCACTGTCCCACCGGAAGATCCGCGCGTGTACGCGATGATTTGCCGCGCGGACACCATG
>CAZNKT010000136.1:0-261 GCA_964573605.1 uncultured Pirellulales bacterium | reverse complement strand
CACCATGGGCGTGTTCCAGATCGAGAGCCGTGCGCAGATGAGTATGTTACCGCGGCTGCGGCCGCGGTCGTTTTACGATCTGGTCATTGAAATCGCCATCGTGCGGCCGGGCCCGATCCAGGGCAACATGGTGCATCCCTATTTGCGCCGGCGCGCGGGGCGAGAGCCGGTCACGTATCCCAGCGAAGCGATCCGCGAAGTGCTGCACAAGACCTTGGGCGTGCCGCTGTTCCAGGAACAGGCCATGCGTCTGGCCGTGGT
>CAZNKT010000135.1:0-14753 GCA_964573605.1 uncultured Pirellulales bacterium | reverse complement strand
ACGACGCCCGCACCTCCGAAGAACGAAGGTGCCGGTGCCGTCGGCCGCGCGGCCGGTGATCCACCGCCCGCCGCCCCCACGCGTGCCGACGGCGATCGCCGGGGCGAACATGGTTCTCCATCTCCGGGTGGAGACGACCGTTACCGCTTGTTATTCTCACAACTGCGGCACCGTTGATCGTCCACGTGCCGCGCGCCGGGAAGAAGGTTCCTCGGAATCGCGGCCCCCTTCGTCTCGGCGGTCCTGGCCGACCGACGCCTTCCCGTTGATCCCGGCAGCTTAAACGCGGGGCTCACGCTGGGGTCTCAGGTTGAATGCAGAAAGGCACGTTATGCGGACATGCCTCGTTACGGGAGGCGCGGGATTCATTGGTTCGCACCTGGCGACCGCGTTGGTCGAGCGTGGCGATCGCGTGCGTGTGCTGGACAATTTCAGCACGGGCACGCGGCGCAATCTCGATCATCTCGAGGGAAAGTGCGAGATCGTCGCCGGCGACCTGCTCGACCGCGACGTGGTGGCCGGTGCCGTGGCCGACGTGGATTGCGTTTTCCATCAGGCTGCACTGGCATCGGTACCCCGCAGCGTGGAACGCCCTTGGGATACCCATATGGCGTGCGCGAGCGGCACGCTGACCGTGTTGGACGAGGCCCGCAAGGCGGGCGTGCGCCGTGTCGTCTACGCGGCTTCCAGCAGTGCGTACGGCAACCGGACGGACCAGTGCAAACGTGAGGACGATGCGCCGTCGCCACTGTCACCCTATGCCGCCGCCAAATTAGCCGGTGAACATTACTGCCAGGCGTATACAGGCACTTACGGATTGGAGACGGTATCGCTGAGATATTTCAATGTGTTTGGACCGCGGCAAGATCCCAACAGCGAGTACTCGGCGGTCATTCCGCGTTTCGTTTCCGCAATGCTCCAGGGCCGTCGTCCCACCGTGTATGGCGACGGACAGCAATCGCGGGATTTCACGTACATCGAGAACGTTGTGCAGGGGAATCTTCTGGCCGCCGACGCGCCGCACGCCGCCGGTTCAACGCTCAATCTGGCCTGCGGACGCGAAATTCGTCTGTTGGATCTGATTGCGACTATCAACGGCATTCTGGGCACGGATGTGCAGCCCAAGTTCGCCGATCCGCGTCCCGGCGACGTCCGCTCGAGCCGGGCAGACATCACGCGCGCGAGGCAGGTGTTGGGTTACTCGCCGAGCGTCGATTTCGAAGAGGGACTCCGCCGTTCGATCGATTATTACCGAGAGCTGGCGACCTAGGTCCCATGGCAAAGAACACGCTGGACAGCGCCACGGCCGCCGCAACGGCCAGGAACATCGTGGCATACGGAGGTAGTCCGACCAGCGGCGCGTACGACACCACCGTGCCGGCCAAAGGCATTCCGAGCAAATTGCCAAGGTCGAACGCGCCGAGCATGAATGCGGTTGCCAGGCCGCGATGGCGTACGGGAAACGATCGGCTGCCGCCGGCCACGACCGAAGGGAAGAGCAGCGCGTGGGCCAAACCCGCGGCGACGGCGGGCAGGACCAGCAACGCGGGAGACGTGGCGACGAGGTACAGAACCATGCTCGCCGTCAGGCAGCCCATCCCCAACAGCACGGTGGGGCGAACGCCCAACCGGTCCGGCAGCCGCCGCGTCACCAGCCGCGTGACGAACGCCGTCGCGGCGTAAGTCACAAAGAAGGAAGCCATCTCCTCGATGCCCAACGACTCGGTGTAGGGCCGCAGAAACGTGCCGGGCAGGCTCACTCCGGCGCCCATCGCCGCGCCCATCAGCAACAGGCGTCCCGGATGATATTTCCGCAGCAGCCACAAGATCGGCGGACGTCGCCGGTGTTGCGGGCGGATCTGGCCGCGGGTGGCCGTTGCCGCGCACAGCAAGGACAGCACGGCCAGACCAGCGGCGACCAGAAACAGCCGGTCCATGTGCGTCCGCCGCAACGGCGACGCGGCGCACAGCAAGTCGCCCAGCAGCGCGCCGATCGTCATGCCCACGAAGCCCGAGGTGCCCAGCGTGCCCACCAGTTCGGCCATCCGCAACAGGGGAGCTCGCAGGGAGACATACGCGATGGACGCTCCGAACGCACCGGCGATTCCCGTTTGGTAGGCGATACGCACGGCGTAGATGCCGGCGCCGTCCGGCCGCGATATGGCCAGGTGGGCGAGCATCGTGACGACGACGGTGGCCAACGAGGCGAGCCAGATCATGCGGGGGCCGTAGCGGTCGACGCCTTTGCCTTGCAACAGTCGCATGGCCAAACTTCCCACGGCCCCGGCGCCGACGATCCATCCCAGTTGCAGCTCCGTGCCGCCCAGCAGGCGAACGAAATCGCTGTAACGGAATAGAATCGTGACCAGCACCATCAACGTGGTGTTCGCCGCATAAGAGAACCAGAACCACTGACCGTAGGCCCATCCGTCGTTCGCGGAGGTGCCGTTGCGGCTGGCACGCCGGCGCTGCCGCGGCGCGTCCAGCACCGCAGCCACGTGCCCGCTCCGGGCCGATTCCGCCAGGTCGTCGGTACCCTGCGTAGGACGGAGCATGAGGCAGACCCGAGGGGGGACAAAGCAACGCAGGTAAGGCGTGGTCGATGGGAACGGGGCCCGGAGCGTTATCTCCGCTGAGGGCCCTTGGGGTTTGGCAACCCACAGCGATGCCGTTCGGCCGGTCCGCCCTCGTCTGCTACGCTAGTGTAAGGAGTCGTAAATGGGCAGTGAGGTTCGATTGGTTTTTGACTTTCTGGAGTGCCACGCGCGATGTCCGTACTCGTGACCGGCGGCGCCGGGTTCATCGGCAGCCATTTGATCGAGAGGTTGTTAGGTTCCACGTCCCTGTCCATCGTGTGTCTCGACAACTTCAACGATTACTATGATCCGGCGCGCAAGCGGTCCCATATCAGCGGCTTCGCGGACCATCCACGGGTCACAATCGTGGAACAGACCTTCTGTGATCGAGAGGCGATGCACCGCCTGTTCGATCGGCAGGACGTGCGGCGAGTTGTGCACCTGGGGGCCTACGCTGGCGTACGACGCAGCGTGGAGATTCCTCACGTGTACCAGAAAGCCAACGTGGAGGGAACCCTGACGCTGCTGGAGGCCGCCCGCGTGCACGGCGTGGACCGGTTCCTGCTGATATCCTCCTCCACCGTGTATGGCAGGGGTGCGGACGCCCCGTTTCGGGAGGACGCTCCGCTGGGAGTTCCCATGAGCCCGTATGGCGCGACCAAACGGGCTGCCGAGCTGCTCGGTCTGACGTACCATGATCTGCACGCCTTGCCGGTAGTGTGCCTCCGCCCGTTCAGCGTCTACGGCCCGCGACTCCGCCCGGACCTGGCCATGTCCATTTTTGCGGACGCCATTTTGGATGGCCGGCCCCTGCCGCTGTTTGGTGATGGTTCCATTCGCCGCGATTTCACCCACGTTTTGGATATCTGCGCGGGTCTTCAGGCCGCTCTGGACAGCCCGCAGGCCGTCGGCCAAACCATCAACCTGGGCCACAGCACTCCGATAGAGGTTCGCGAATTGATCCGCCTGCTGGAGAACGCGCTGGGTCGCTCGGCAGTGATCGATCGGCAGCCGGAGAAACCGGGAGACATGCCGATCACCTACGCCGATCTGCGCAAGGCGGAGCAACTGCTGCAGTACCATCCGCGCGTGGCCTTCGAGGAGGGCGTGGTCGAGTTCGCCGACTGGTACGCGGCGGCCAAGCGCCAGGGACTTATTTCGGGCTAAGTCGGCGACCCCGTATCCGGCGCAACCGCTGCAATCGGACCTTGGCGCACCGCACCGCGCCGACGGCCCACCAACGCGCCACGGCGCCCTACACTTGCACAGCATTCGGATCGCGCGTCGGGAGGCCAATGGCATGAACGGCAAGACACGGATCGGCGTATTGACAAGCGGCGGCGATTGCCCCGGATTGAACGCCGTGGTTCGCGGCGTCGTGAAAAGTTCCGCGCAGTTGGGGTACGACTGTATTGGCTTTTTGCGGGGATACGAAGGACTGGTCGACCCGGTTAGCTATACCGCGCTGAACCACAAGAACACAACGGGCATCCTCAACCAGGGAGGAACCATCCTCGGTTCGACCAACAAAGGACGGTTCACCGCCACGGTGGGGGTATCGGACCGCGTCGATCTGGCGTCTGAGCTGTTGGACGGGGTCGAGGCGACGATCGAGCAATTGAACATCAACGGCCTGATCTGCATCGGAGGCGACGGTTCGTTGGCGGTCGCCCAGCAGTTCCACGAACGCGGGATTCCCGTGGTGGGTGTTCCCAAGACCATTGACAACGACCTGTCGGCCACCGCGTTTTCCTTCGGCTTCGACAGCGCCGTTGCGTGCGCCACCGATGCACTCGATCGGCTGCATACCACGGCCGCCAGCCACGACCGGATCATGGTACTCGAGGTGATGGGCCGTCACGCGGGTTGGATTGCGCTGCACGCCGGCATCGCGGGTGGCGGGGACGTCATTCTCATTCCGGAGATTCCCTGGAGCTACGAGAACGTGTGCCATAAGGTGCTCCACCGCGAGGCCCATGGAAAGCGGTTTACGCTGGTGGTCGTCGCCGAAGGCGCTGAACTGCCGGGCGGGGCGCTCATCACGCAGGATGATACGCAGCCGGGCCAGGTGCGTCTGGGCGGCATTGGCGAACGAGTAGCGGAAGAACTCGAGCGGCGGCTGCACCGGGAAACGCGCACCGCCGTGCTGGGGCATCTTCAGCGAGGGGGCCCACCCACAACGTTCGATCGTGTGCTGGCCACGCAATTCGGCGCCCATGCCGTGCGGCTGGTCATTGAAGGGCGCTTCGGCGAAATGATCTGTTATCGTCCCCCACGCATCGATAGCGTGCCGATCATCGACGCCGTGAATAAACTTTCACGCGTTGATCCCTTAACGGCCGCCGTACAGGCCGCGCGTGCGCTGGGCATCAGTTTTGGTGATCTGCCTGCGGACGAAAGTCCGTTCGAAATGGCCGCGGAGATTTCCACCGGGCTGGCCGTGGGTTCGGGCGCGGGCAACGCCCAGCCCGTCGCCGTGTAACCGGGCGCCGTACCTTCGGTCACTCCCCGCGGCGTACGTTCGTTCGCGTTCGGAAGTTGCCGCGCGGTTTTCGCGATGGCACGCGCTGCTGCTGACGATCCGCGCGGCACACACGCGTCGGACACCCAGGTTCCGTGCTTCCCCGCCACTCGCTTGCGCAGATTGACAGCGGCAGGGACCGCTCATAGAATCCGAGGCAATTCCGGGAAACTTGGTCGAAATCGGATGTTGCAGAAACGAGCAGGCGGTCATGACGGACAAAAACAGCGGTCAAATCGACACGATCATGCACGAGTCCCGGCTGTTTCCTCCCAGTGAGGCGTTCGTCTCGGGAGCGCATATCCGCTCGATGCAGCAATACGAACAGCTTTGGAACGAAGCGCGGTCCGATGCCGAAGGATTCTGGAAACGCTACGCCGAGGAACTCCACTGGTTTGAGCCGTTTGGCCAGGTGTTGCAGTGGAACGAACCAGTCGCAAGCTGGTTTGTCGGTGGCAAGACCAACGCCTCATACAATTGCCTCGACTCGCACCTGTCCACGCCACGCCGCGACAAACGAGCGATTATCTGGGAAGGGGAGCCGGGCGAAGTCCGCACGCTGACGTACGCCGAACTGCACGCCGAGGTTTGCAAGTTCGCCAACGTGCTGAAAGGCCTGGGGGTGGAGCCCGGCGACGTCGTGTCGATCTACATGCCCATGGTTCCCGAGTTGGCGATCGCGATGCTGGCATGTGCCCGCATCGGCGCGGTCCATTCCGTCATCTTCGCTGGATTCTCCGCCGAAGCGATCGCCGATCGAAACAAGGACGCCAGCGCGAAAGTGCAGCTCACCGCCGACTCGGCATGGCGACGAGGAAAATCGCTGCCGCTGAAACAAACGGTCGACGAGGCGCTCGAGAAGTCGTCGACGGTGCAAAAGTGCGTGGTCCTGCGTCGCACCGGCCAAGAGGTCGCGATGACGCCGGGACGGGATCACTGGTGGCACGAACTCATGGGACAGGCGTCGGCGGACTGTCCGGCAACGCCCCTGGACAGCGAAGCGCCGCTGTTCATCCTGTACACGAGCGGATCGACGGGCAAGCCGAAGGGCATCATGCATACCACCGCCGGATACCAGTTGTACGTGAAGAAGACCTTCGAGTGGGTATTCGATCATCACGACGACGACGTTTTCTGGTGTACCGCCGATTGCGGATGGGTGACCGGTCACAGTTACATCGTGTACGGTCCCTTGTCGGCAGGCGCCAGCGTCCTCATGTACGAAGGCGCTCCGAATTTCCCGGACGAGGGTCGCTTCTGGAAAATCGTGGAACAACACAAGGTTTCCGTGTTCTATACCGCCCCCACGGCGATCCGATCGTTCATCCGGTGGGGCGACCAATGGGTGGACAAATACGACTTGTCCTCGCTCCGATTGCTGGGAACCGTTGGAGAAGGGATCAACCCCGAAGCGTGGATGTGGTATCACCGCAAGATCGGTCAGGAGCGTTGTCCGATCGTGGACACGTGGTGGCAGACCGAAACCGGGGGCATCATGATGAGCCCGCTGCCGGGAGCCATTCCCACCAAGCCGGGGAGCTGCACGGTTCCTTTGCCGGGCATCATTCCGCAAATCGTTGATCCTTCGGGAGAGGAAGTGCCCCGCAACCACGGCGGTTGGCTTGTTGTTGCGCAACCGTGGCCCGGCATGTTGCGCGGCATCTGGGGCGATGAAGTTCGGTACCGTGAACAATACTGGAGCAAGATACCGCACACGTATTTGACGGGCGACAACGCGCGCTGTGACAACGATGGATATTACTGGATCATGGGCCGCATCGACGACGTATTGAACGTTTCCGGCCATCGACTAAGTACTATTGAGATCGAAAGTGCGCTGGTCAGCCATCCGTCGGTGGCGGAAGCAGCCGCGGTGGGGCGCCCGCACGACGTGAAGGGCGAAGCAGTATCGGCGTTTGTCACGCTCAGGCAGGGAGAACCGGACGACACGCTGCGTCAGGCGCTCAAGCAGCACGTTCGCAAAGAGATTGGAGCGCTCGCCGAGCCCGATGACATCCGATTCACGTCGGCGCTGCCCAAGACGCGGAGCGGCAAAATCATGCGGCGGTTGCTGCGGGACATCGCGTCCGGGAAGGAAACGGTGGGCGACACCACAACGCTGGAAGACTACAGCGTGTTGGCCAGTCTTCGCGAGGAAGACGAATAACCGGTTCCCGGTCGAATCCGGACCGCTCGAAATCGGGTCCCCCTGACGCGCCGCGGGCCGGTTGACGTGGTTGAGGGCCCACCCGCGCGAGGAAATAATGGCAGGCAGTGCCGAAGGGCCCCCACTTTTTCCACCACCCTGTAGCCATGATTCCATCGAGCGAGGCTCAACCGGCGCGCCGTCGACTGGCCGCGCTGCTGCTGTTATCCCACCTCGTGGCGAGCGGTCCGGCAGCTGGCGGCGCGGAAAACGGCGACCAGCCAGCCGCCCCGCCCGTTCCCGGCCGCGCGGCCCTGGAACAAGCCGACAAGCTGGTTGCGGAAGTTTTCGAACGTTCCCTGGAGTCGGCACGGACGGATCGGCAGAAAGTGGAAGTGGCCGAGAAACTGGTGGACCAGGCGTCGGCAACTCGGGACGCCGCGGAAAAGTATGCCTTGTTTGAGCGGGCGCGGTTGATCGCCGTCGACGTGGGCGACTTTGCACTGGCCATGGATGTCGTCGACCGCGTGGCCGCAGCGTTCGATGTGGATGTTCTCGGCCGAAAACAGGCGACCTTGGAGGCGCTCTCACACAACGACCTCAGCGCGTCGCAATGCCGAGTCCTGGGAGAACACGCGTGGCGCGTGATGGACGCGTGCGTGGCGGCCGGCCGCTACGACGTGGCACATGACATCGGAGAACTGGCGGTCCGGCGGTTGCGCCGCGTTCGCGACGAGCAATATCTGAAGATGTTCGTTCAGCGGTTGAAACAGATCGATGCGTTCGACGAGCAGCGCGTCGCCGTGGCGAAGGCGCTCGAGCGACTGGAACGCGAGCCGCTCGACGCCGATTCCAATCTGCTCGTCGGACGGTACCGCTGCTTTGTGATGCGCGATTGGGAACGAGGACTCCCAATGCTGGCCCTTGGAAACGACCCGGAACTGCGGGAGTTGGCGGTTGCCGAGCTACGCAGGCCGGCGGATCTGGTAGCGCGCATCGCGCTGGCGGACCAGTGGTGGGAGTGGGCCGATGCGCACCAGGCACGCGCGGCGCAATCCTGCCGCCTGCGGGCGGCCGTGTGGTACCGCGACGCGCTCGATCAAACTACCGGACTGACCAAAACCCGCATCGAGCGACGTGTCAGGCAAGTGCAGGAACCGTCCACGGTCCTGACGGCGCCGGCCGTGGCCGCGGAAGTATCTCAGGGGGAACCGGCCGAGACCGATCGCGTCCACCGCGAAGCGGCACGTATCCTGGAGCAGGCGAACGACGGGCTGGAGCCCGTGTGCGCCATGCTGTGGGCCGGCGGCGCCGTGCGGGGATTGGAGGCGGCCGCCGCCGAGTCCTTCCAGTGCCCGCCGGACCACCGGCGCACCGGCGCCAATGGGCTGCTGGTCCACGCTGCTCGAGGTTGGGGGGGGCGAGGCACGGTTTGGAGTTGCCGGTACCAACGGAAAGAACCGGCCGGCGGTATCCAGTTCATACATCCTTTCGGCGACGGGCATGTGGTGGTGACCGTGTCGGACCAGCACCTGACACTGACGAGTCCGGGAGCCTGGGAGCGCATCGGCTACGGCAACACGAGCGGGAAGACGTTCCCAGTGGAACCGGCTGCCGGCCCGGAACAGCCCCTCCGTTTGACGGGCGGGGTGCCGCACCGCCTGACAAGCATTCTGACCAAGGAAGGACTCTACTACTTGTTTGTCGACGACCGTCTGTTTGCCCACGGTCGTGTCCCGCACAGCGTGCCGCTGAGGTTTCCGGCCGATTTTACGGGCCTCGAGCAGCGCCGACCGCTGCGCCCGGGCCGGGCGGGCATCGTGATCGGTCCCGTCGAGCAGCAGGGAATCAACCGTGCCCATCAGGTGCGGTTCGGTCATGCGCGGGCGCGTCGCGGATGACCGTGGAAGCTTTGCCGGGCGGCGTCGCGTTGCTGGCGCGGGTCAGGCAAACGGCCATTGCTTGCCGAGGGCTTCCCGCTGGATCGACCGCAGCTGTTTCAGGCCGCTTTTGGCCAGCTTGAGCAGTTCCTGGAGTTGGCGGTCGGTGAACGTGGCTTCTTCGCCGGTTCCCTGAATTTCCACGAACCGCCCGCTGCCGGTCATCACCACGTTCATGTCGACGCTGGCCGCGGCATCCTGTGCGTAGTCCAGGTCGAGTACGACGTCGTCCGCGACGACGCCCACGCTGATGGCCGCGACGCTGTCGCGCAACGGGTAGCGATCGGAGGACGGGCCGGCGTGGTGCAGCGCGTCGACCACGGCCATCAGCCCCCCGGTGATGCTGGCTGTTCGCGTGCCGCCGTCGGCTTCGACGACATCGCAGTCGACGGTGATCAAACGCGGGCCGAGCGCGTCCAGATCGGCCACCGCACGCAGGCTGCGGCCGATCAATCGTTGGATTTCGGTGGTTCTCCCGTCGACGCGCCCTCCGCGGTCGCGCGGTTTGCGCGGGTTCGTGCTGCCCGGCAGCATGCTGTATTCGGCCGTAATCCATCCGCGGTCACGGCCTTCCATCCATTCGGGAAGTCGATCGCTGACGCTGGCCGTGCACAGCACGCGCGTGCGGCCCGCCTGATACAGTACGCTTCCGGGAGCAGACCGCGTGTAGCGTCGCATGACGCGAACGCGGCGCAATTCGTGGGCCGGTCGTGGAAGGCGGCGTACCATGACCTTGGCGCTCGTTTTTCAGGAGTCCAGCGGAATGCCGAGCATCCAGGCCAGGATGCCCTTCTGCACGTGCATGCGGTTGGCCGCCTGGGGAACGACCACGCTCTGGGGCCCGTCGATGACGGCGTCGGTAACTTCTTCTCCGCGCCGCGCGGGCAGGCAATGCATGAACACGGCGTCGTCCGGCGCGGATTGCATCAGGGCTTCGTTGACCTGAAACGGGGAGAACACCCGGCGGCGTGCGGTCCGTTCTTTCTCCTGCCCCATGCTGGCCCACACATCGGTATATACGGCCGACGCGCCGTGAACGGCTGCGTGGGCGTCATCGGTCATCTGCAGCAAGGCGGCCCCGCCCGCCTCGCGAAGCTGCTCGACGAACGACGCATCGAAGTGGAAGTCTCGCGGTCCGGCCAGGCAGAATTCCGTGCCCATCCGGACGCAACCCACCGCCAAACTGCGGGCCACGTTGTTTCCGTCGCCGATGAACGCCAGACGCCGGCCGCGAAGGCCTCCCGTGGTTTCGAGCAGCGTGTACAGGTCGGCCAGTGCCTGGCACGGGTGCGCGCGGTCGGTCAGGCCGTTGATGACGGGGCACGTTGCGTGCTGCGCCAGTTGGATCACCGTCGCATGCTGCCGCGCGCGGACAACCAGTACGTCCACGTATTGACTTAGAATACGGCTGAAGTCGGCGACACTCTCCCGCGCGCGGTAGCCCGTGTCTTCTCCCAGCATAAAACTGGTCCCGCCCAGATGCGCCATGGCCGATTGAAAGCTGACACGCGTCCGCAACGACGGTTTTTCGAAGAGCAACGCCAGCACGCGTCCGCGCAGGTGCGGCTCGCGACCGCCCTGTTCATACTGTCGCTTCAGGTGCGTCGTGAAATCAAACACGCGCTGGATCTCATCCGCCGACAAATCGAACAGGGTTGTCAGGTGTCGCAGCGCGATCGAGGACTGGTCGGTCGATTTCATGGCGCTTCTATGCCGTATGCTGCTCGAGCACGTCAATGAGTATGTCGCACCCTTCGTGAAGTTGTTCGTCCGTGAGGGTCATGGCAGGCAGCAGCCGCACGATGTTGCCCTGCGTGCAATTGATCAGCAGTTTGCGTTGTAGGCACTCGGCCACCACCGGCGCGCCCTCGGCGGTCAGTTCGACTCCGATCATGAGGCCCAATTGGCGGACCTCGCTGACGGCGGAATTCTGTTGGGCCAGGGGGCTGAGCCGCTCGTGAAAAAGCCTTCCCAGGTGTTGGGCGCGGTCGAGGAGCTGGTGCTGCTCGATGGTCTCGATGGCGGCCACGCCGGCTCGGCTGGCGATCGGATTTCCGCCGAACGTCGACGCGTGCATGCCCGGCCGCAGTGACGGAGCGATTTCACGTCGCGTGAGCATCGCGCCGCCGGCGATGCCTCCGCAGACCGATTTGGCCAACGTCATCACGTCGGGTGTCACCTGGAAATGCTGGTAGGCAAACCAGTTCCCGGTCCTGCCGCACCCGGTCTGCACTTCGTCAAACATCAGCAGCAGGCCGTGCTCGTCGGCCAGGCTCCGCAAACCCGCCAGAAAGCCGTCGGGAGGCAGGCGGACACCGCCTTCCCCTTGCACCGGTTCCACCAGGATGGCGGCGGTTTCGTTGTCGATCCGCCGGGCGGTCGCTTCCAGGTCGCCGAAGGGGGCATAGATAAAACCGGCCATCAGTGGGCCCAGCCCTTCGTGCACGCGCGTCTGCGCGGTGGCCGCCGTCGTGGCCAGCGTGCGTCCGTGGAAGCTGCCCTCGAACGTGATAATCTTGTAGCGTTCCGGCGGGGAGTGCAGGCGGGCGAGTTTGATGGCAGCTTCGTTGGCTTCGGCGCCCGAATTACAGAAGAATGCCTGTCCCCCGAAGCTCCGCTCGCTCAGCATTTCCGCCCACCGGCCTTGCGCTTCCATATGCCAGGTGTTGGGCACATGGATCAGCCGGGCCACCTGATCCTGGATGGCTTCGACAATCGCGGGCGGGCAATGGCCCAGCAGGTTGCACCCCCAGCCGGGAAACAGGTCGAGGTAGCGGTTGCCTTCACTGTCCCATACCAGCGATCCTTCGCCGCGTATCAGCGACACGGGATACCGTTTGTAATTGGGAACGACGTAACGTTCAAAAAGGCGAACCGTGTCGTCGCTGGATAGCGCAGTTCGGTCGGAGTTCGGATGTTGGGAGCTGGTTTTCATCGTGGTACGCCTCTCTGTGCAGGGACTCGATCAGGTCCCGGCCGGTTCGGGGACAATCTGCGTGCCGACGCCGCGATTGGTGTACACTTCCAGCAGCAGAGAATGCCGCAGGCGGCCGTCGATAATGTGGATTTTGTGCACGCCTCTGTGCAGGGTCGCCAGACAGGCTTCGACCTTGGGAATCATACCCGCCTCGATCTGACCCGCCGAAATCATTCTCTCGGCTTCGTCGGCCGACAAGGTGTGCATGAGCGTATCGGGATCGTTCTTATCGGTCCGCACGCCGTTGACGTCGCTGAGAAACACCAGTTTTTCGGCGCCCAGCGCTTCGGCCACCGCCATGGCGGCCGTGTCGGCATTGACGTTCAGTTTCTGGGGCTTTCCCGACGCGTCGGTGCCCAGGCACATCGACGGAATGACGGGGACCTGTCCGGCGTAGGTCAGATTTTCGAGCGTCTGCCGATCGACGCGCGTTACCCGTCCCACGTAGCCCAGGTCGATGGGGGCTCCCAGACCGTTATCCAGGGAAATCTGTTCGCCGAACAGCACATTGTTGGTGCGAAAGTTCAGCGGAATGGCGCGGCCCCCGTAGGATTCAATCCGCGCCGCGATCGACTCGTTGATCTGCCCGGCCAGCACCCGTTCGACAACAGCCAGTGCCTGGTGGTCCGTGTACCGCCGGCCCTGCATGAAGCGGGGGTTCAAGCCTTCTGCCTGCATCGCGCGGCTGATCGCCGCGCCTCCCCCATGAACGACCACCGGACGCATGCCGACGGTTTCCATGAAGACGATATCCAGCAGCAGGTGCCGCATGGCGTCGTCGTCGTCGAGCAGACTTCCGCCGAGTTTGATGACGGTGATCTTGTCACGAAATTGGCGGATCCATCCGAGCGCCTCGATGAGTACGTCGGCTTTCTGGATGGCCTCGTCCAAAGGGGTTACCTCCGGAAAAACGGGTCATTTTAGATCCCCCTGAGCACGTGTCAATCATCCGCCCGTCCGCAGGGGGCGCCCTGCGGACGGCTTGCGGAACGGTGGGCCGGCGCTTCCTGTCCTCGCGCACCAGGCCAAAACACGCAGATTTCGACGGTCTGGGAACGCTGTCCCCCGGACGTATCGGATGGCCGAAGCGCGGACTTGGCAAGGTTGGCAACCGCCCACTAGAAGCCTGCCGCCGTTCGTGGCAAGATACCAACAGACCATCGTGGACCGCCCGGTCGGCAACGTCATCACAACCCCGTCAGGAAGCGACCATGGCATGACCGAAGCGCTGGGAATCGTGCTGGCGGCCGGGCAGGGCACCCGCATGAAAACCGACCTGCCCAAGGTTGTGGTCGATGTCTGCGGCCGTCCCATGATCCTTTACGTGTTGGATGCGCTGCGCGAGGGAGGCGTCCGGCGGCTGATCGTCGTGGTGGGGTATCGCGGCGACCTGGTGCGCCGGTGTCTGGCCGGCCAGCCCGGGATCGAATTCGTGGACCAGGTTCCCCAGCGGGGGACCGGCCACGCCGTGATGATGTGCCGGCATTTCCTGGCCGACCACGACGGTCCGGTCGTGGTCCTGGCCGGCGATTCGCCGCTGACCCAGGCCGCCTCGATCCGGACCTTGCTCGACCGGTTTCATTCGGACCGGCCGGCGTGCATCGTGGGCACCGCCACGCGCAAAGACCCGATGGGCCTGGGCCGGATCGTCCGCGATGCGGCCGGCGAATTCGCGGCGATCGTAGAAGAAAAAGATGCGTCGCCCTCACAGAAGGCGATTACCGAAGTGAACATGAGCACGTACGTGTTTGACAGCGGACCTCTGCTCGGCGCACTCGATCAGTTAACCACCGACAACGCGCAGGGAGAATATTACGTTACGGATTGCCCGAGCATCCTGAAACTACAGGGCCGGCGCGTGACCGCGCTGAACGTGCTCCAGCCGTGCGAAGCGCTGAGCATCAACACGCTGGACGAACTGGCCCTCGTGGAGCGCGAACTCGGCCGGCAAACGGCGGATTGAACGTTGCTGCATTCCCCGATCGATCGTTCACCCGGCCATGGCCGGGTGAACTCGCCGACGACCGCGGTGCAGCCGGCCTGTAATCCAGCAATTTCCTTGTCCTTGCCCTTGTCTTTCCACGACCATGAATGACCTCAAATTATTTAGCGGTCGCGCCAACACGGCCCTGGGTGACAGCATCGCTCGCTACCTGGGCCTGCCGCTGGCCAAACTGTCGCTCGGCAATTTCCCGGACGGGGAGATTTCGTGCAAGATCGACGAAGATATCCGCGGCCGCGATGTTTTTCTCATTCAGCCCACGTGCCCGCCCGTCAATGACCACTTGATGGAGTTGCTGATCCTGATCGACAGCTGCAAACGGGCCAGCGCCGAAAGGGTCACGGCCGTGATGCCGTATTTTGGTTATGCGCGGCAGGATCGCAAAGATGAGGGACGCGTGCCGATCACCGCCAAGCTGGTGGCCAACCTGATCACGCGGGCGGGCGCGGATCGCGTGCTGACGATGGACCTGCACGCCGCGCAGATCCAAGGGTTCTTCGACGTGCCGGTCGACCATCTGTATGCGGCGCCGGTGCTCAACGATTATTTCCTCCGCATGAACCTCGACGCCGATTCCCTGGTGGTGGTCAG
>CAZNKT010000134.1:0-14762 GCA_964573605.1 uncultured Pirellulales bacterium | reverse complement strand
CGACGCACGGTATTTTGGCGTTGGGGATGAACTCAATAGGGTACGAGGCGCGTGTGTTTTCCGTGATGGAACTGTCCGCAAAATCGACGTCGCGCGTTTCCGGATCTTGAACGGTATTCTCCAGCACGGTGCCGAAGCGGATGGCCGCATAGATTTCGGGCTCTTTCTCCGCGGAGAGGTCGATGCACTTGGCATAGCAACCGCCTTCAATGTTGAAGACCCCGTCCGCCGTCCAACAGTGCTCGTCATCCCCGATCAGCCGCCGCCGCGGATCCGCCGAGAGCGTCGTTTTGCCGGTGCCGGACAGGCCGAAGAACAGGGAAATGTCGTCCTGGTGTCCTTCATTGGCCGAACAATGCATGGACAGAATTCCCTGTTTCGGCATCAGGTAATTCATCACGGTGAAAATGCCCTTCTTCATTTCGCCGGCGTACTGCGTGCCGAGAATCACCAGTTCGCGCGTGCTGAACTCCAGCGAAACGGACGTGTCGCTGGCAACCCCAGGCGTCGCGGGATCTGCCTTCCCCACGCCTGCGTTCAGGATGACATAATCCGGATCGCCGAAAGACCTGAGTTCCTCGCGGGAGGGACGGATGAGCATGTTGTGCATGAACAGCGCATGGTAGGGCCGCGAACATAAAATGCGAACCTTGATGCGGTACTTCGGATCCCAACCCGCGTAGCCGTCGACGACGTAGAGACGCTCGCATTGGCTCAGCAGATCGACAGCCGAGCGGCGATTGGCGGCAAATGACTCGGGACTCAGCGGCACGTTGACGGATCCCCACCAGATATCGGCCGCGCTGTCCGGCTGCTCGACGATTCGTTTGTCCTTCGGACTGCGGCCGGTCTTGCCTCCGCTGCGTGTGGCGATGGCTCCAACGGAAGTGACGACGCCCCTGTCGGAAACGATCGAATGCTCGTAAAGTTCCGCCACGGACAGATTTCTCGCCACGTTCTGAGCTTGGACCCCTCGCAGGTCCAGGTCGGTGCTACTTTCCATTGCGATCCTCTTTTCCGGTTGCTCGATCACTCTCCCAGTCCCAGCGGCAGGGTACGGTTCTTTCCAGAATTCTCACGCCCTTCCGCAACGGGCCACGCCGGGGCCGCTCGCGGCTATTCAAAGACCCCGCTTTGCTTAAACTAAACAGATCCACACGAAAGGGATAGTGGCTCCCGGCCATGGCCCCGGGGCGCGTCGCAAGGCGTGGGTCCATGGCGGGCTCTCCCGTTTCTGGGTCGACGACGGTCCGTCGCGGCAGCTTTGACAATCGTACGGCATGGGTTGGACGGTTCGACGATGGGCACCAGGAACCGCAGGCGAATCGTTGCCTTCGATTTTCGTCCCGGCGCGGTCCTGGCGGGCAAATACGAAGTCGTCTCCCGCCTGGGATCGGGGTGGGAGGGCGAAGTTTATTTGCTGCGCGAAACGCCCACCGGCATCGAGCGGGCGGCCAAGTTCTTTTTTCCCCATCGAAATCTGGGGGGCAAGACCGCCATTTTCTATGCCAAGAAACTGCACAAGTTGCGTCATTGCCCGATCCTCGTGCAGTATCACACGCAGGAGACGATCCGCTACCACGGGATGCCGATCACGTTCCTCGTCTCGGAATACGTCGAAGGGGTGCTCCTCAGCCGGTATCTTGCCCAACAATCCGGCCGCCGACTGACTGTCTTCGAGGGACTGCATCTGCTGCACGTATTGGCCGCGGGCGTCGAGCGAATTCACCATTTGCACGAGTATCACGGCGACTTGCACGACGACAACGTGTTCGTCCGCCGCCGCGGCATCGCCTTTGACGTCAAGCTCGTCGACATGTTCCATTGGGGAGCGTCCAAGCCGGAAAACATTCGGGACGACGTCTGCAATCTAATCCGCATTTTTTACGATGCGATTGGCGGCGCGCGATGGTATTCCCGGCATCCGCCACAGGTTAAAGCGATTTGTTGCGGTTTGAAACAGTCGCTGATCCTCAAGAAATTCCGCACCGCGGGCCAGCTTCGGGAGTACCTCGATACCATCGAGTGGGACTGACCACGGCCCCGCGCCGCGCCCGGCCGTCCATTCCCGGCGGGCGGCAGATTCGGCGAGTGGGCCGCCTCCGTGCCCGCCGCCGGCCCCGGAATCTATATTGCGCAAGTACATATCTGTAATAAACTTGCGAATCACTGCACCGCGCCAACCAACCTCGGATCGCGACTCGCCTCCCGCCGGTGGATTCCCGTGCGTTACAATAACGCAGGCAATTTAGCAAGGTCGGAGCACTCGCGATGAAGCGTATGGCCCAGGATCCGTGCCAGGTGGCCAAGAGCTACTTTAATGCGAACATGTCCTCGGCGGACCTGTACCGGTTTGCCGGCGGGGAGGCGGCCGTTTGTTGTGCGCGAAGCCCGGCACGGCAAACGGTCTGCGAAGATGCCGCCGCGCTGATCCCCATGGACGATGGGTGTGGGGTTTTGGTCGTGGCCGACGGGTTGGGTGGTCTTCCCGGCGGCAACCTCGCAGCCGTGGAAGCCATCCGAGCCATGGAAAAAGCGATCGCCGCGGCGGGGCCGCACGGCCTGGAGACCCGCGACGCAATCCTCAATGGATTTGAGTCCGCCAATGACGCCGTCCGCCGCCTGGGAGGGCCAGCCACGACGCTGGCGGTGGTTGAGATCCAAGGGCGGATCGTGAGGCCCTATCATGTCGGGGATTCCATGATTCTGATCGTGGGCCAGCGGGGCAAGATCAAGATGCAAAGCATCTCGCATTCCCCGGTCGGCTATGCCATCGAAGCCGGATTGCTCGACCAGGAAGAAGCCATGCACCACGAGGAGCGGCACCTGATCTCGAACATGATCGGTGCTGAAGACATGCACATCACGATCGGAGCGCCGCTGGAGCTGGCCGCACGAGACACTTTGCTGGTGGCCAGCGACGGATTGTCGGACAACCTGCATGTCTCGGAGATTGTGCAGCGCATCCGCATGGGGCCACTGGCAGACGCCGCCGAACTTCTGCGTCGCGACGCCGCGACGCGGATGCAATCACCCGACGAAGGTCATCCGTCCAAGCCCGACGACTTGTCGTTCATCGTCTATCGGCCCGCCCCGTCACGCCGCCGTGGCGCCGCAGCGCAGGCCGTCGTGGCGATGTCTGCTTGAGAGAAATCCATCCATCGGGGGCGGCGCGGAGATGTTCCGCGCGGCGGCGGTCAGCGACCAGGCGTTCGGAGCGGTTGTCCGGCGATCCCGGGCGGATCATCCGACGGCGGCTCCGGCACCTGCCCGGTATCGACCAGGAGAAAGCCCGTCCAGAAGAACGGATGGGCGGCCGAGGGATTCTCGATTTCGTCCCCGGGCCGAACACGGGGCTCCCGCAGCGGATCGATGGGCTCCACGGCCGCCAGGCGAACACTGCGCTGCCACGCTTCCGACGCCGTCCCGTGGGGCAGTTCTTGAAGGAATTCGCGAACGAGCACCAAGCTCGTCGCGCCTCCCGTTCGCCAGCGGCTCAACAGCACGGTTCGCGTGCCAGAGGCCATCAATCCGCACAGCGTCAGAAACATTTCACTGCCATCCGCGCCGGATCCGCGGCGTTTCATCGCATTGCCGGCGACGGTCTGAAAACCGGGCAGCAGCAGGGATTCGGGACCGCCCCAGGGCAATGCCATCCACTGCCCGACAGAGCCGGTGCGGTCCAGCGGAAAGGGCGACCAGTCGTACGGATGCCGGGCGTCGATATCCTGCAACACCACAAGACTCTCCATCAGCGGCGCAACGTAGGACGAAGGTCCCGGCAGGGAATCGCGAATCGCCTCAACCGCGGGGAACATCCGCCCCAACCGCTGAAACTCTGCCTCCGCGACCGTCGAGGGACTGCTGGGAAACAGCTTTCCGACAACCACCGACAGCCGCCCCAGTCCCCGGTTGCGGCGTCCGGCCGGGACGCTCAATCCGGCCGTGGGGGCGTAGCGCATGCGGGTCTTGTAGATCAGCGGCGCCGCCCGATCGCCTTCGCCCACCACCAGGGACTCGAACGGAAGATACCAGACGAATCCGTCGGGCACGATCGTCAGTTCCTCGATCGCATCGGCCAGATCCACCCCCGACCCGGCGAGGAGATGCTGCACCACCGACGCCGACGATGCTTGCCACGCCACGTCGGTCAACGACGTGACACTTATCGGCCGGCTCGCATCGTAGTTGCCCATGTCGCGCAACAGATCGCCCACCATTTTCTTCAGCGTCGCCGGCTGTCGGACGGACCACGCGCGGTAGTTCTCGCGGGTAAACATCATGGCGTCCAGCCTCTCCTCGCGGGCGAAGAACACCAGCAGTGCGTGGCCATCGGGCAACGTCTCGCGGATCTGTTCGGCCGGACGCAAGGGTGGAAACACCAGCCGGCTCGGCCCGCGACCCAGCGCTATCTCCCGCAGGATTTCCTGCTGCTCCGTCACGATCGACTGCCACTGCTCGTACGCCTGTCGATTTCGGTCCGCATCCTCGCCCTCGCCGGCAAACAATCGTTGCTGGCTCAGCCGATGCTGGATCTGCCGCCCGGCGTCGCTGAGTTCCCGGTACCGCGGGTAGCGGACCAGCAGATCCTGGCGTTGAAGGACCGCGTCGCGATCCAGTCGTTCTTCCGGCGCTTCCAGAATCCATTGCAGCGCCAACAGGCGGCCCCCCATGGGCAGCGATTGAAAGAAGTCCTGTCGCTTGGCTCGATCGGATATCTCCAGGGCCCGATCGATTTCCTTTCTCTGGAGGGCGGCGTCGAACCAGTTTTCGTACGCCCTGCGATGGGGCAGGACCAGCACCGACAGCGCTTCGAGCGGATCGGTCAGCCAGTCCTGGGGCTCCGGATCGCGGAGCAATTCTTCGTAGAGCTGCATTCCGGCGCGGGACCGTATATTTCCCTTGGCGTAGCCTTCGTCCACCAGGCCAATCTGGAACAGCCATTTGGAACCCGACTGCTGGAAGGCGAGCGCCGCTTTCAATGCCTGGGTAGCAGGTTTCGGTTGTTTGCGCTGGGTGCGAACGCGAGCTTCCAAATAATTGCGATGCGCTCCCAATACACCGTTTGCCATATCGCGGCGGCTGATCAGACCGGTCAACTCGCCGAGCAACCCGTCGGCTTTGGCAGCATCTCCGCGCGACGAGGCATTCTCGGCTGCCAGCAGCGTCAACCATCCCTGAAGCTGGCGGTACCGCTCCGACTGGGCCCAGCGCGCGGCCAGCGGAAGGGCCGGCTGGTCGTTGTCGGGAGACCGAATCGATGCGACCTGCTGGCCACGCCGGAACGCCTCCTCAATGTCGCCGACATTTCCGAAATAGAATCCGGAATAGCTCGCCTCGGCAAAGAACCGAAGCGCCGGATCCAGGTCGCCTGACTGGGTGGCAATCCTACCCAGTTCCAGAAGAGCCATGCTCGTCAGAGGATGATCGAATCTGCCGGCCACAACCAGCGAGCGTGTCAAACTCCGCTGCGCATCGGCCGATTGTCCGACCGCGGCATAGGCCATTCCAAGCTGCAGTTCGATCCAGGCTTCGGACCAGTGATTGGGCGGCACGGGCCGACGCGACAGCGCGGCCACGAGGTCGGACGATAGCCGATCGTGCTCGGCAAGCGGCCCCAGCAACTCGCCGCGACGGCGGAGGGCCAGGGCCGTGCAGCGCACGATTTCGTGGACGTTCAGCGAAATAAAGGTCGGTGGCTGCACAACGCCGCCTTGCCGCACGGCGTCGGCGTTGTTCAACCGTCCCTGGGACAACAACATCGAATCGGGAAACTGCCCCAGTTCGAATGTCCGCGTGCTCTGTCCCCACGGTGGGGCCCTCCGCGTACGGCTCGTCGCCGGCCGGATGACCTTGGGGAATTGGACGCGGATCATCCATTCGGGATATTCCAGGTACAGCCGCGCCGCTGCGTCGAAGTGCTCCAGCGCCCGCGCATAGGTCCCCGCGTGGTAGTAGCATTCACCGAGCATGGTGTGGTAGCAGATCGAATCGATCCACCGCCGCCGGGGTGTCTTGATCGCGCCGGCCAGTTCGGAATTGAAGCCGCGTATCGCGTCTCGGTACTGGCCCGAATAGAGTTCCGCGATCGCCGCGTAGTAGGTTACGCGGGGCACGGAGCGCCCGGCCGTGACCAATTGGCCGGCGGCAGTTTGCGGCACGCCAAGCGCGAGGATCACCACGGTCCACGCCGTGCCCGCGCGGAGTGCCCGGCGCGCCGGGACACGGTGGTCAGACTGTCCTGCCATGATCGACTCCTTCGCTCGCCATCCGCCCTTGCAACAGCAACACCGGTGTTGTTCGGCAATACGGGGGGTGCCGCTCGGCACCGGCTCCCTGGCGCGCTGCCGGCCTCTGCGGGCGACGCGCCGCCCTTGACGAAGCATGGCTTCTCGGTTCCCGCGCGTCCAACACTGCCCATTCCCGCCGGAGTCCATTATATCGGGGCCGACCGCCCAGCTAGCGGCCCCAAGCGTCGCGGTCGGTCGAGTTTTCCGGAAAAGGAGCCAAAGTTTTTGCGACGCCCGAGACGATAACCAGGGCAGAATCTAGCGAATTTGCGGGCTGTGTGGACGGTAACGATGGACCGTGTACGCGGCTCCAGGAGGCCCGAAGTTATGAGCGATCGCTTGTCACGCGCCCGGACAGCAGCGACACGTTGCCAACGCACGTTGTTATTGCTGGCCGCTGGGACCGGAGTCGCCGCGGCAGGGTGTCAGGTCGATGTGGGAGGCCAGACGCTGCCCAGTGGTTACTATCTATCCGATGACGTCCAATACTACGCGCCGGGACCTGAATTCAAGCTGGCCCGGGAGGCCGCGGTGCTGCAAGCGGAGAGGGCCGAGGAAATCCGCGAAGGGAATCTCTGACTCGCGGCCACCTTCTCTTGAGACGAATCAACTGCGCGCGGAGACTTCGGCCCGAGAAGAACACGTAGCGGTAGCAAGTCTCCGCGTGCGTCGCGAAGCTGTCTTTCCACGCGCCCGATCCCGCCCCCAGGTCCAGCCGCCGGTCGCCCCGCTGGAACGAGTCGCGAATCATCTGCGTCAGCAGGATATTACCACAGCCAAGTTCGGCCCAGGCCGGGTCGAAGCCCATCCGCAGTCCGACCAGGCTTCCGGACCAATGATATCCGTAGGAAAACGCCACCGCACGGTCGTCGACGAGCAGCAGATTGAGATCCAGCGCCCCGCGGTGCGCCGCGGTCCGGTGCACATCTTTCAGAAACCCATGTACGGACGCATCACAGAGCGTCGTCCCACTTGTTGATCGCGATTGCCAGCTGCGCCCGGCAATTTCCGTGCATTGATTGAACAGGTCCCACCGCGGATCTCCGTCGCCGAAGGTCGTGCCCTGGGGACGATACCGGATGTGCCGAATGTTGTGCCGCCCGGCCAGCGCGCGCCACTGCCGGCGGCGGTTCTCGCGCCACTTCTGCGAGCGGCTCGCCAGATATTCAGACCAACTGTCGCGAAAGGACACGACCGTCGTCCGCGCCCAGGGCGCATCCCAACATCGAAAGCCCACCTGCTGCATGGCCCGAGGTGTGCGCCCGCAGTCGCTACCGGCGGCGTCGACCCACCGCAGGTCCAACGATTCCCATGTTCGTCGCGTTCCGCGAATGTGCCGCAGTCCGGCCAACAGCGTCGCCGCAGGATGAGGACCGATCGGCCCGTAATAGGTGCCCCAGTCGTGCAGCGGATAGGTCAGAACCCTCTGCCGCCCGACACGCGTGCGTTCCGATCGCACACACAACGGGAGTATGCCAACCGGATTGCCATGCGACCGCACGATCAAGACGCGCAACTGCTGTCCCCGGCCAAAATGCCTCCAGTAATCCTCAAGCCATTCGCAAGTATGGAACAACGAAGCGCCGGGGGTCTTGAGCAAAAGGTTATCCCATACGAGACGGTACGGAGCCAGTTGCGCAACGGCGTTGATTTCGTGGACGTAAACCATCGACACGCCTCGCCAACCACCGTTTCGACCACACCGGACACGCAAATCGATGATGCACGGGGCGTGCCGATGTTCGCTTTGGGACTGCAAGCTCGCTACTGGTGGCCGTTGCACGGGTTGTGCGGCCGCGGCGGGCGGCAACGGCCCCCGGTGGCGAGGCATCCATGCCACAGCGGTGTTGCCCTTTCGCACCCCATCGCCGCCGGTAAGAAGTGCCGGCCTCGAGAAATTGGCCCATTTCCAATTGGGGGGCGTGGCCGGGATGCGATATACTGCGCATACGTGACGTTTTCGTGATCCACGAGGAAACGGATGTCCCGGATCGAACACGCGACAGCAACGCGAAAAGGAATGATTTCGCAGATGGACAGTTTCTATTCCAGCGTCGGGCGGGTTGTTTTTGCAATCACCGTTTGCGCGTCCGTGGTCTCCCGTCCCGACAGCGTCTCGGATCGCATCATGGCGGCCGATGCGATCACGGACGTTGCCGACCGCGTCCATGCGCTGTGGGAGCAGGAGCGGGCCGCGGAGGCCGAAAAGTCGCTCGCCACAATGGCGGACGACGAAACATTCCTGCGCCGAGCGTCGCTCGATCTGGTCGGGCACCTGCCGACGCCCGATGAGTTGGCTGCGTTTCTGCTGGATCCCGCGCCGGACAAGCGAGCCGAACTTGTCCGGCGCCTCCTGGATGACCCGCGTTTTGGCGCGAATTGGGCGAGGTACTGGCGCGACGTGATCATGTATCGTCGGCTCGAAGATCGAGCCATGGTCGTGTCACCGGCGCTGGAAGCGTTCCTGCGGCAACAGCTCAACAATGGCACATCGTGGAGCGCCGTGGCGGAACAATGCATCACGGCTTCGGGAGACGTGCGGGAAAATGGTGCCACGGCCTTGTTTGTCGCGCAAGACGGCCGAACCGAAGAATCCACGGCGGAAGTCGCACGGATCTTCCTGGGCATTCAGATCCAGTGCGCCCAGTGCCACGATCACGTCACGGACCGCTGGACACGCCAGCAATTCCATGAGCTGGCCGCCTTCTTCACGCGGATCGCCTTGCGGCCCAAAAAAACCGCGGAGGGGCGCAGTTTCGAGGTGATCGGCAACGATAAGCCTCGCCAACGGCGCCGTCCGGCCAACGCCGCACGGCGCGGAAGTCTGGAACATTACATGCCCGATCTGGAACATCCCGACCGCCCGGGCACCCTGATGCAACCGGTGTTTTTCCTTACTTCCGAGAAACTTCCGCTCGGTGCCTCCGATGCGCAGCGCCGAGCGACGCTCGCCCGCTGGATCACCGGCAACCCATGGTTTTCACGAGCGTTTGTCAACCGCGTGTGGGCCGAATTGATCGGAGAGGGTTTCTGCGAGCCTGTCGATGACCTCGGGCCGGACCACCAGCCGCAGGCGCCGCAAGCCATGGAGTACCTGGCTGCCGCGTTCGCAGCGGCCGACCACGATATCAAATGGCTCTACGAGGTCGTGATGGCCACGCCGGCGTATCAGCGCGCCGCCGGAGTTGTCCCGTCGGACCAGACGGAAAAGCAGGACGCATTGGCGTCCTGCTGCTGGCAACGTCTGCGGGCAGATCAGCTTTTCGATGCACTCAACGCCGCGGTGGGCGACAGCGGACAGGCAACCCCTGCCCGGCGAAGGGGCAAAGCAGCGAGGGCCTATCGGCGCAGCCCGCGATTCCGTTTCGGCCAGGTGTTTGGGTACGATCCCAGCGGAGATCGGCAGGAAGTCGGCGGCACGATACCGCAGGCGCTGGCCATGATGAACGCGCCGCAAATCGACCGGCTCATCCAGTCGCGCCGGTCCGCATGGAGCGCGGTGCTGGATGAGTTGCCCGACGATCGGGCCGTTATCGAGGAACTCTACCTGCGCTGCCTGGCGCGCCAACCAGGACCCGCCGAAGTGCGGACGTGCATGAATTACGTCAAGGAGGTCGGCGAGCGACGGGAGGCTCTCGAAGATATTATGTGGGCACTGATCAACAGCGCCGAATTCCTGTATCGGAAATAACGCCATGCACGACGTATCGTCTCCACTGGGCGGCGGGGTAAATGCGACCGCGAGGCTTGCGGCTCGGCGGGCTTTTTTGCGCCGGATTTCGGCAGCGGGCGCCGCGGCCGGAATGGTCCCCTGGACCGACATCCTTCGAGCGTCGACGCGCGAACTTCGTGCCCGCGGCACGGCCTGCATCCTGCTGTGGATGCAGGGCGGACCGAGCCAGTTTGAAACGTTCAGCCCCAAGCCGGGACACGCCAACGGCGGTGAAACGGAGGCCATTGCGACGTCGGTGCCGGGAATTCAAATCGCGGAAGGTTTTCCGCAAGTCGCGCGCATCATGGACAATGTGGCCGTTGTCCGTTCGATGACAAGCCGGGAGGGCAGCCATCCTCGCGCGACGTTCTTGCTGCATACCGGCTACCTGCCGACGGCCAGCGTCAAGCACCCGACGCTGGGATCGGTGGTCGTCCACCAGATCGGTCGCTCCGCAAGCGAGTTGCCCGGATTCGTGCGCATCGGCGGGCAAGACCGAACAGGGGCAGGGCTGCTCGGAGCCACGTTCAATCCCTTGGTGGTCGACGAAGCCGGAAGTCCACCCCCCAACACGCAGCCGGCCACCAGCCGGCAGCGGTTTGTGCGCCGTCTGGATCTGCTGGGGCAACTTGCCGAAGACGCGCCGTCAGCCTCGGGCGGGCGACGCCAGCGCGCCGAGCACCAAGAACTGTACAGCCGAGCGTCGCGGATGATCCTGAGCCCCAAGATGAATGCCTTCGACCTCGACGCGGAACCGGACGCCATGCGCGATGCTTATGGACGGCACCCGTTCGGTTCTGCTTGCCTGCTCGCGCGACGCCTGGTCGAGGCCGGTGTGTCCTGCGTCGAAGTCGTACTGCGAGGCTGGGATACCCATCAGGATAATTTCGATCGAACGCGCAAGCTGGCAGACGCCGTGGACAGGCCCACGGCCCAGTTGATCGGGGATCTCAAGCAGCGCGGCATGCTTGATCGGACCCTCGTCGTGTGGATGGGCGAATTCGGTCGGACGCCGCGTATCAATCCGCGCGGCGGCCGCGACCATTTTCCGCGGGCGTTCAATGTGGCCCTGTCGGGCGCGGGGATCGGCGGAGGTCGAGTGGTCGGAAAAACAGATGCCGGCGGGACGACCATCACGGATCGACCGGTCGGCGTGGCGGATTTATTCCGCACAATCTACACAGCCCTGGGCATTGACCCGGACCATGAAAACATGAGTCCCATCGGCCGGCCCATCAAGATCGTCGACGGCGGTGAACCCATCCAGGAACTGCTGTCGTAAGCCGCCATAACGGTCGACGCATCGACCGACGGTTCGCCGATAGCGCCATGGCCCGGTATCCCCGCCGGGCATCACTGCAGATCAATACGCCGAAAGAGGGGGGCGTGGCGGTAGTAGACCTCGAGCGTGCACGCTGCCAGCGCGGTCATGTAAAGTCGACCACCGAACTCCCCGTGCGGTGATCGCGGATCCCAGCTGCCGGCTTCGTGGCCCTCGGTGACTTGCGTCGACACGAGCACATCCCGCATGCATTCATTCCATGCCTCCCACAGTGGTCCCCCCCAGTGATGGACCACCTGGGTGGCGTAGTACCAGTAGTAGATGTTCGGTTGGTCCACGCGTGGCGGAAACTGCATGGCCAGCAGGCGCACGCCCTGGCGAAGCCCACGGTTGCTGCGGCCCCAGCCCAGATACATGCGGCTCAATAGCCCTTCGGCTGTCATTGCCGGCGAGGGGTCGCCCCCCGGCTGATACGCGTAAAGGGCGCCTTGATGATCGGTCTGGGCCAGGTCCAGAAAGCGTTCGGCGCGCCGCATGGTGCGCATCGGGACGCGCAATGATGCGGCCCGCGCGCTCTGCAGCGCCATCAGTTGCCATCCCACGACACTCAGATCGCCGGGCTGCCCGGGGACATAACGCCATCCGCCGTCGGCGTGCTGGGCGTCGCAAATGAAATCGATCGCCCGCTGCGCGGGGTCTCGCAGATACTCGTCGTTGGTCAGCACCAGCGCGTCGCACAGGACAATGGCTGCCTGCCCGTGGGCATACATGCCGGCCCGCGGATTCCCGGTGCCCCGAAGATCGCCGTTCGGCCGTTGGTTGTTCAACAACCAGTCCACGCCGCGCCGAACGCTGTCGCGATACACGCCGACCTGGTGCGTCTGGCCGGCACCTAAATAGGTCAGCAACGCCAGGGCCGTGCCTCCACAGTCGGAACGCAATCTCGCGGCATTTCCGCACCGTCCACCGCATGTCGGATGTTGGGCAAAGCGGTCCAGCGACCACCGCCCGTCATCATGCTGGTGATGGTCCAGCCACCGCAACGCTCGGGCGACAGCCGCTTCGGTGAATGTCGTACCGCCCTCGCGCTGCACGATCTGGCGACGCAGGCGCGGATCGCGGGCAGCCAGCATGCGGCGATACGGGTCGGGCGATTCGAGCGTGTCTCTGACGCTGGCCAGCCGCGGAAGCGACTCCGGCCCGTCGCCCGGTCTCATTTCCAGGCGGCGAGCATCCCGGCGGGCCAAGGCCTCGGCCTCCAATCGCTCGGGGCGGCGCGGGTCCCGCCGTGCGGCATTAACCGGCACCGCATCCGACCCGGTGGCCTCGGACTGGCCAAGTCGGTCGATGCGGTGTACCGATACCGACAACGTGATTTGGGGATCCCGGACTCCCGGCCGCACGGTCAGTATCCCCAGCAAGACGATCACGGCCGCGTGCACGAGTCCGCTGATCAGGCAGGCCGCCGTTGGCGCTGCCCAGTCCCGTGGGCCTGGCGACACCAGCGGTGCCCGGGGCTGTTTCGAAACCGGCGCGGTGGCGACGTCGTTCGAGATGGGGAGCGGGGCGACTTTCGGTCGGCGTACCGCGCGGCCGCCGCGCAACGTTTTCTTTGCCAGCCGCGGCGCATGACCCATCAATAGAGCTTGGTCTGCCGGACGTACCGCCCGCGAGATGAAAAAGACGAGTTCCAAAGGACTGCCACACTGCCAGCATGTCGCCGACATCAGCAAGACGCGAACAGTCACCGGAGCCGAGCATTCCGGACACACACTGCCCTGCACTCCGTCGACCTGCCAAGCATCGCGCCCGCGCCGAATCGTGACCTCCTGTGAAACGAATTCGATATCCTTCCCGCGGCGCGATGGGGGCGCGCCGATCGGTTGCCGCACGGCGGTTGCATCCGCGGGATGGGTCATCAACAAAAACTTCCTCAACCAAAAGCGCCTCAACCAAAAATTCCTGAACCGTGCCGGCGCCCGCTCCTAAACGACTGGGCCGCCATCCGCATGATACTCGTCGGAGAGGCAGGACTAAAGCAAACGGCACGCCGCCGGTAAGCTTTCGCAGGCATAACGATTGCTATACGTTCAATAGGTGGCCAAACCACAGGCACGGTCAAACCGCTGCGCGGGAAATCACCCATGAAGATCGGTATCGTCGGCTATCAGGGGTCGGGCAAGAGCACCCTGTTCGAATGGCTCACGGGCGTCGCGCCCGATCCGTCCAAAACGCACCAGGGCCAAGCCGCCATGGCTATGGTTTCCGATCCACGCGTGCCGTCCCTGTCGTCCATCTACAAACCCAAGAAAATCACGCTGGCTTCGCTGGAACTGGTAGACACGCCCGGACTTGCCCGAGACCACGAGGGAAACGCGTCCCGACTGGCACTGATCCGCCAAACCGACTGCCTGTTGCTGGTCGTCGCCGGCTTCGGCCGAACGGATCCCGTGGCCGATCTGCGGCTATTCGAGGAAGACATGGTCCTGGCCGACCTGGAAGTCGTGACGGGCAGAATCGAACGCCTTCGCCAGTCACTCAAGAAACCGCGACCCACGCGCGACCAGGACCAGGCGGAAATCGATGCGCTGCAACCGCTGGCCGCGCAATTGGAGTCGGGGGATATCGTGGAAGGTTCGCCATTGAACGAAGCGCAGTCGCAAGCGATTCGCAGTTTCGGACTGTTGTCGATCAAGCCGCGAATGGTCGTGTTGAACGTTGCCGACGATGACGACCAGCCCGACCGCTGGTTGCAACGTGTGCGGGATACGCTCAACGGCACGCGCAGCGTTGTCGCCATCCCCGTCGGTCTTCAGCTCGAACTTTTTCGCATGTCACCGGAAGATCGCGACGACATCGTGCGTGAAATGCAGCTCGTGGAGGTAGACCGGGACGAGGTGCTGCGTGGCGTCATGGATGCGTCGGGGCAGATGCTGTTCTTCACTGCGGGGGAAAAGGAAGTTCGCTGTTGGATGGCCCCCAAGGGAAGCACGGCCTGGCAATGTGCTGCCGGCATCCACACGGATATGGCCCGCGGGTTCATCCGGGCGGAGGTCATGCCCAGCGAGGAGCTAATCCGCCTGGGCAGCGAGCGGGAGATGAAGGCCCACGGACTCGTCCGCCAGGAACCGAAAGACTATGTCGTTCACGAAGGGGACGTGCTGCTGATCAAATTCAACGTGTGATCGTGCGACGGCATTTGAATCCACGCGATCGCTCGGTGGCTCTGCCGCGGGCGCGGCGACGGTAACGGGCTGGAAATTCTCGGAATTCTCGGATGACATTTCCCAGTCACGGACCGATGACAGGGCGTTTTGAAACCGCTGCTGGCCGCATTGAAAAGACAAGCATGGCGATAAGCCCCATCATGCACAGGAACCATCCGCCGGGTTCGGGCACGACCGTCAATCCCGTCGGGTCGGAAAATTCCAACGATAGGGTGTCCATTGCGTCGCCGAATCCGGACCGCGTACCGCGG
>CAZNKT010000133.1:0-15216 GCA_964573605.1 uncultured Pirellulales bacterium | reverse complement strand
GGATGCCGTTCCGGAATTGTTTCGTGATCGGCGGTTGCATGTCCATAATCCCCAGGTGACACTGATGCGCACGACGCCCGAGGAGAATCGGCAGTGCGCGCGGTGGATTGCCGAGCGGATCAATCGGACGGCGGCTCCTACGCTGCTGGTGATTCCGGAGGGTGGAGTTTCCGCGCTCGACGCTCCCGGGCAGCCGTTCCACGATCCGGAGGCTGACAGAGCATTGTTTGACGAACTGGACGCGCTCGTCGAAACAACGGACTTGAGACGCGTTGAGCGACATCCGTGGCATATCAACGACCCGCGTTTTGCCACGGCGCTGGCGGATGCATGGATGTCTATCTGGAGCAATAGCGTCTAACACAACATCAGGAATGCATTACCAAAAACGCGAGTTTGCAGTCGAACCGGCAGTTTTGTTAGAGGCTCATCGTTTTTCTTTCACGCATACCGGGACAATCGTTGTGACAGTCGAATCGCGTAGTTTCATCCTGGAACGTTTACGGCGGCAGCTTGCGGCCGGGCGGCCTGTCATCGGCGGCGGGGCCGGCACGGGCATCAGCGCCAAGTGCGAAGAAGCCGGCGGCATTGACCTGATCGTGATTTATAACTCGGGTCGCTACCGGATGGCCGGCCGTGGCTCGTTGGCGGGGCTCATGCCTTATGGAAATGCCAACCAGATCGTCCGGGAGATGGCGTACGAGGTTCTCACGGCCGTACAGCATACGCCCGTGCTGGCCGGTGTCTGCGGTACGGACCCGTTCGTGATTCGCGACGTGTTTCTGCATGAATTGCAGCAACTGGGATTTGCCGGCATACAAAACTTTCCTACCGTCGGTTTGATTGACGGCACCTTTCGAGCGAACCTCGAAGAAACCGGCATGGGCTTTGACAAAGAAATCGATCTGGTCGCCGCCGCTCGCCGTTTGGATCTGCTGACAACACCGTATGCCTTCGACTCCCAGCAGGCGCGGCAGCTCGCCGAAGTGGGCGCGGACATCATTGTGGCTCACATGGGGTTGACAACGCGTGGCACGATCGGCGCCAAGTCGTCCAAGAATCTCGACGAGTCCGTGCGGGAAGTCGACGCTATCGTCCGTGCGGCAAAACACGAGCGGGACGACGTGCTCGTATTGTGCCACGGCGGACCCATTGCGCTGCCCGAAGACGCACAGTATGTGCTCGATCGCGTTGCTGGCCTCGATGGGTTCTACGGCGCGAGCAGCATGGAGCGGTTGCCGACCGAGGTTGCGATCACGGAACAGATCCGCGCGTTCAAACAACTTGGTTTCAAGAACCGCGCCGGCGGCGACTCCTGATATGCCGGACGCGGGCCAGCCGTACAGGGCCGAAGGCAGCCTGGTGGTCGGCAAACCGCAACAGCAGCATGGCTCACGATGTCTCCCGGACAGGGGCCTGTACTTCATTTGGTTGCGGCGGTAGATTCCCCAGAAGCCATATGGCCCGGCGTTCAGCAACTTTCCCGAGCGCTTGGGGTCAGGACGGTGGCGCCGCGATTTACCAACCGGCTCGCGCGTTGGACCGACAGCCTGCGAAGCGTATCCGACTTTGTAAGCGCTGCATTGGGCCATTCGATAATGTAACGAGTACGCAGATTGCCGGCGTCGAAGGGCGCGGTTTCGCGCTGCGCGATCCATCGGGCCGGCAGGTCGAGCCCGTCATCATTTGGGAGCCGCCGGCGCACAAATAGCTGCCGGCAGGCGCGCGGCAATCAATGAAGGGCCCCCAGGGAAACCACTGCCCGCAACGTTTATCGACGGCTGCGCGGACAGTGAACCCCGGAGTTGGCTCCCAACGGCCAGTTGGCCGGGCTTTTGCTGCTCGCCCTGGGGCCATTCGCTGCGCCGTCTTGAATAGAACAAAGGGATATCGGCGTCGGGAGCCATTTCATCAGACGGGGCGAGGACCGGTACGCGTAATTTCCATTCGCACCCATACCGCGCGGAGGGCCCGCTATTTGAGGCTGCTGGGAGGCACGGACTGCCTGTCTTGAAAACGCCGCTCGGCGGGTTTGCGGCATTCGGCCAGCAGCCACTGAATATCCTTATCGCCCGGCGCCAACTCAAGTCCCGCCTCGCAGTCGGCAATGGCCTGTTGCTGCTGGCCCGCATCAATCAGAAGCCGCGCCCGCTCGCGGAAGGCGTACGGCGTCGGTTTGATTTCAAGACTCTCGGTCAGCAAGCGGATCGCTTTCTGCGGGTTGTTGTTGGCAATGGCCTCCTGTGCCTGAAAATACTTCTCTTGTTCGGCAGGCGCGTCATACGTGTCGGATTCGCACGCAGCACAACTCAGCAAAACGAACCAAAGAGCCGCCGATTGGAACCGAAGAACGATCATATCCGCACGCGATCATCAGGGTGACGGAGGTGCTGCCATTGGGAAGGACTACCGGCGAGGCACACCGCCGGGCGGCAATCCGGGGTTGCCGCGCCCCCTTCCGGGATACGCGGGAGCGACGGGCGGATAGGCGGGCGCCGCTGGCGGTCCGTAACCCGGCCACCAGTTGCCCGGACCCCAACCACCCGGCCGGTAGCCCGGATTCCCATAGCCCGGCGCCGAGTACCCGTAACCTGAGCCGACTCCTCCCGACAGAATGGAGCCTCGCCAGGCATTGTGGAATCGTTCCCATTCGGCGTCCAGACCGCCTGTGCCATTACCCCAGTTCTCCACACGATTGTACGTTTCGCTGGTGCCTCCGGGCCCGCGCTGGGTAACTTGCACACGTTGATAACCGCTCGCAAACGGGCGGCTATCGGGCAGCGGTTCGACCAGCGGCAGCGGAACGTACTGGGCGACACGCTGACCAGTGTCAGGCCGGTGCGTAAAGTAACCGCGCCGAAACATCCATGTGTCGGGGCCGGATGCTGAAGCAGTCATCGTCCATGAAGCGAATATCGCTGTCGTAAGGACCACACGGTACATGGGGGAGGACTCCGGTTGCCTGCGTCGTGGTGCGTCTATCGTCGGGCATACGTGGTTGTCGCTCCTTCGGTGGTCGAAACCCCGGGTTGATCGAATGCTTATCTGCCGGGCCGTTTGATCATCAACTCTGCGCTTTCTGCGTCGTACCAATATTCGGCCCCGTCGGGTAAACCCGGCAGAGCGATCTGGTTGGCTTCGATGACTTTTTCCATGAATTCTTCGTGGGACTGGGGAAATTGACCATGCTCTGCCTTGAACAGATTCTGGGCGTGTTCAACCTGTTGAAAAGTTATGCGTTCTTCGACACGGAAGAATACGCGAGCCGGTTCCGTAATAATGCCTCCACCGTAATCCTTGCCTTTTGTTCCCACGCCAACTTCTGCTTTTTCGAGTTGCGTTGTAGCTTCGTCCGTGTCCGCCTGCGGCTGGTCGCGTCGCGCGTCGTCCGCCGGTGCCTGGGAATCGCGGTCCGCGGTCTCTTCCGGCGGCGATGTTTGTTCGGTCGCGGCGGAGGCGTCCGTGGACGATTCATTGCCACTCGAAGCGGGCTGCGGCGGAGGTTCGAGCGAGCCGACTTCGTACTGTGTGCACCCGGCCGTTGCGATGGCGCCCGCCAGGAGCATTGCTCCGAGCCCCCATGCACGACGGGCTGCGACGTGCAGACGGCGTTCGAAGCGGCGGCGCCACCGGATTGGAAAGCCAAAATCAGCCATGATAGTCCTTTGCTGGGATGCGGACGTTCGTCATCGAGTTATTGGCTCGCGACGCCCAGGTTCCAATCTCGCATTTCGGCCAACGCGGACCGGCTGGTCATGTCAAAGGCCAGCGGGGTCAGTGTGACGTAGCCCCGGGCCAGGGCCGACAAGTCGTCGTCTGTGTCTCCTGGTGCAACTGGCGGGCCACCGGTCGCCCAAAAATACCGGCGTCCCCTGGGATCCCTGCGTTCTTCGAAATCTTCGCCCCAGCGGGCCACGCACATCGGAACAATCCGCACTTCGCTGGGCCCGTGCAGCGCCGCGGTAGGAATATTCATGTTATACAGTTGCGGCGCCGGTCCTTTGCGCTCCAGAATCTGGCCGATCAACTTCACCGCGAGCTGGGCTGCCCTGTCGTAGTCGGCGTCCTCGTCGTATTCGAGCGAAACGGCAATGCTGGTAATGTCGAAAAACGCGCCCTCGATGGCGGCAGCCACGGTGCCGGAATACAACACGTTGATGCCTGCATTCAACCCGCCATTGATGCCGCTGACGACCAGTCGCGGCCGCTGGGGACAGAATTCCGCGATGCCGATTTTCACGCAGTCGGCCGGACTCCCCTCGACGGCCCACCCGCGGTGCCGATGGCCTTCGAAGATTTCCTTGACGATCAACGGGGTCAAAAACGTTATCGAGTGCCCCACGCCGCTCTGTTCCGTTGCCGGAGCTACGACGCTGACATTGCCGAGGCGCTGCAAGTGTTTCTCGACGGCCCTCAAGCCCGGTGCGTAGATACCATCATCGTTGGTCAACAGAATCTGCACGGGGGGAGACTTTCCTTACGGAGAACAGCGTCCGGCGGACCTACGCCTCGACCGCCTCACTATAATTGGCCGTTTCGGCGCGATCAATGATGTGTGTCGTAACCTTCTGCGATTACTTCTGTTGCGCGAAATAAACGATTGGAAACCGGGGCCGCCGCACGCCATCGGTCATGGGGGACATGCGCCATGTCACGCGCCTCGTCCGTCTGTAGTCACCTCGAAAAAAGGGCTCTATAATACCCCGTTTTCCCGCTCGGCCCAGAACCATCCCGAGTCGGCGGACAACAGGTCGGCGGATAACGGCGGGAAGGGTCAGCGCTGTTTGCGTCATCGGAAGACCCATTCGGTCGGCGCAAAACCTGGCAATTCAGGATCATCATGAGCACCCCTGCCGGATTACCGAGCGGCTGCCGCAGCAGCGTCGCTGAGCAGGTAGTCCTGATACTCGACTTCGGGTCCCAGTACGCTCAGCTCATTGCCCGCCGCGTGCGAGAGCAACAGGTCTATTCGGAAATTGTCCACCATGGCATCACTGCCGAGCGTATCCGGCAGATCGCGCCGCGGGGCATCATCTTGTCGGGCGGGCCGTCAAGCGTCTACGCGGGCCGTGCGCCCCAGTGCGACCCCGAGCTATTCACGCTCGGAATCCCGGTCCTTGGAATCTGCTACGGAATGCAGTTGGCGTGCCAGGCGCTGGGCGGCCGGGTGCAGAGCACGCCGTCCCGCGAGTACGGTCGCGCGGAATGCCGAATCGTGGAATCCTCGGGTCTGTTTGCGGGAATTGAAGACCGGATCGAGGTCTGGATGAGCCATGGCGACCAGATCTCAAATGTCCCCGACGAGTTCCTCACTCTGGCCACGACCGCTACGTGTCCCTTTGCGGCCATCCGGCATCGGGAGCTGCCTATCTTTGGATTGCAGTTTCATCCCGAAGTCACCCACACGCCAAACGGTGCCGTCGTGCTTGGCAACTTCCTGACGCAAGTTTGCGGCTGCGAGCGTCGATGGAAACTGGCGGCTTTTGCCGATGAAGCCGTCGACCGTTTGCGGCAGCAGGTCGGAAACGACCGGGTCATCTGCGGGCTCTCCGGCGGTGTCGATTCGTCGGTGGTGGCGGCGTTGCTCTATCAGGCCATCGGCGATCGGCTGTCGTGCATCCTGGTGGATAACGGGCTGCTCCGCAAGGATGAAGAGCGGCTGGTGATCGAAGAATTCTCTCGTCATTTCCAGACCGACTTGCATGTCGTCAAGGCCGAGGATCGGTTTCTTTCGGCGCTGGCCGGCGTAACCGATCCACAGGAAAAGCGACGGCGGATTGGCCATGTATTCATTGACTGTTTCGCCGAAGAGGCAACACGGATTCCCAGCGCGCGTTTCTTGGCGCAGGGCACGCTTTATCCCGACGTCATCGAAAGCGGTGCCTCTTCGGACGGACCGGCCGACACGATCAAGCTGCACCACAACGTGGGCGGATTGCCTGAAAACCTGTGTTTCGAGCTGATCGAACCACTGCGCGACTTGTTCAAGGACGAAGTGCGAAAGCTGGGCCGGGAACTGGGCCTGCCGGACGGCATCGTCTGGCGGCATCCTTTTCCGGGGCCCGGCCTGGCGGTGCGCTGCCTAGGGGAAGTGACGGCCGAAAAGCTGCGCCGGCTGGCCGAAGCGGATGCGATCGTCGTGGAAGAGATCAAGCGCGCTGGTCTGTACCGGCGGACGGCCCAGGCGTTCGCCGTCCTGCTGCCCGTACAGAGCGTGGGGGTCATGGGAGATTCGCGAACCTACGAGTCGGCTGTCTGCATCCGATGCGTCGACAGCGACGACTTCATGACGGCCGATTGGAGCCGGCTGCCATATGAATTGCTGGGTCGCATGGCGTCACGGATCATCAATGAGGTGGCAGGGGTCAACCGCGTCACGTACGATGTCAGCTCCAAACCGCCCGCCACGATCGAATGGGAGTAGCTGCGTTTTGAGAATGGCTGTTGTAGGACGGTTTTCGGGCCGGCGCACGGATGACGGCGCCGGCCACTTGACGCGTCCATCCGCATTCGGTACCAACGAACAGGGTCAGCTAACCGGCTGTTTTTTTCCTCCAGGCAGAAGGAAGAAGTATCGTGTCCATACTGCGAGTAGGATCGAACAAGAAATATTCCGAGGGCTGGGAAAAAGCCTTCGGCGGACGGAAGAAGACGAGGAAGTCGGCCAAAGGCAAGGCCGCTCCCAAGAAAAAGGCCGGAAAGAAGCGCTGATGGCTCGCGTGTCGACGCGCCGCAGCCTGCTTGGCCCGGCATCCACGTCCGGCAGCCGGAAGACAAGCCTTGGCTCGACGTCAGGGAACGCAATTTTGTCGTGAAAGGAGCAATCATGAAAGTCAGAATCGAGTACTGCTCGCAGTGAAACTACGAGCCTCAGGCCGTCAGTATGGCGAGCCAGATTTTGACGCAGATGAAGCAGAAAGTGTCCGGGCTCGAACTGGTACCGGCCGGCGGAGGTTGTTTTGAAATTGACGTCGATGGCAAGACGTTGTATTCCAAACTGGCCACCGGATCATTTCCGAACGAAGCCGACGTGCTCCGCGACATTAGCAAGCAAGGCTAGGTCGGATGTCAGGGCAGGATGGCGCCGGAGCTGGGATCGATCGCGATACCGTCGGTCAGCTTGACGAGCGCTTCGACGACCATGAGGAGACAGCTCGGGTCGAGCATCTCCTCCAGATCGTCTTCCCCGTCGAGAACAGCATCGCTGAAGACCTGTTCAAAATGCATGACATCCAGACGCGCGTCCGCGCGAACGAGACGGGCCAGCTCGTCCGGTGCCGCCTCGCCCTGCAGATGTTTCGCCAGATCCACGGCCTGCGCCATCACCGCTTCGCCGGTTTCGTAAGAGATTTCCAACGCGGCGTAGTCATCGGGGGCCTGGATCACGACACTTTCAAAGCGCCCCTCGTCGTCCGCCGTCAGGTTGCCCAGCTGGAATCGATCGCTGAGTTCGCTGACGTTGTGTTCCAGTTGCGTCAGCGTGGGCCGGGCGGACGAGTGAAATAGAATGAAGTACGTTTCGCGCCACTGGTACTCCTTTTGCTCATCGCCGGCCATCGAAACGTCCCTCCTCCGCGGCACAGTATATCAGGGCACCCACCGGGGACTACCACTCTTCACCGGGGTCTGCTGACCCCAGGTCTCCTTGCCAGGCTTCCAGAGCGGCGAGCATCTGATCGCGGTCCTCGCGGTTGGCCCAAATCGACTCGCCTTGCTCCAGCCGGATCTCATAATATCCTTCCCGCACGCAGTCTTCAGATCCGCAAAAGTGGGGAGTCGCCGATACCCACATCACCCGATAGAGCGGGACGTGCTTGTCATCAACCTCGCAGAAAATCGACACGTGATTACCCCTGTGCACAGGTCTGTTTTGCGGCAACGGGACGGAGCACCGCGCGGGACAGCGCGTCATGATGACGCGTCCCGAAGTTCGGCACAACGCTCGGTGGCGCGGCGGACCGCAGCCATCAACGCGGCACGCGCGGCTCCACGTTCCAGAGCTTCCAGACCGGCCATCGTGGTTCCTCCGGGGCTGGTGACTTCCTCTCTTAACAAGGCCGGGTGCCGGCCTGTCTCGGAGGCCATGGCGGCTGCGCCCAACACGGTCTGTACTGCCAACGTGTTGGCAATATGGCGTGGCATCCCCATCATCACACCGCCGTCGCTGAGCGCTTCCATCATAACATAGACGAATGCGGGCCCCGAACCGGCCAGCCCGGTGACGGCGTCCATCAGCGTTTCATCCACGGGCAGGGCCACGCCGACCGAACCCAACAGTTGGGCCGCCAATCGGAGGTCCTCGGTAGTCGCCGTCGGCGCAGCGCAGTAGGCGGTTGCGCTCTGTGCGACAAGGCACGCCCGGTTGGGCATGACGCGGATTAACCGCGTTCCATCCGGCAGCATGGTAGCGAATTGCTCCAGCGTGACCCCTGCACAGATGGACATCACCAGATGAGCGCGCGTGATGATCGACCCCAGCGGTTTGAGCGCTTCCCGCACGCGTTGCGGCTTAACGGCTACGATGAGGACCTGGGTGGCCTGTACGACCGGCCGGTTTTCGGCCACCACGTGGATGCCATCTTCGATCGCGGCAAAGGCTTCTCGCGCGGCGGGCGACGGGTCGCCGGCCCACACCTGATCAGCCCGTACATGCCCGGATCGGATGAAAGCGCCAGCCAGCGCCTGCGCCATCTGGCCCGCGCCGACAAACCCGATCGTGTGTCCCATCATGGACCCCTGCAATGGAGTGACTGCACCCAAATTGCGACTGCCGACTTGCCTGCACGGGCAACGCGGACCGCACGACGCGATCGCGGGTGTTCATGTTGCTGCCCGGGGGCCCACCGCGGATCGGCCATGTCGTGGCCGAGGGCCTCTCCGGACCGTGTCGATGCGGTCCCGCCAGATTCGACCGCAGGCGCATGAAAAACCGGCTGGTCAGGCGGGCATCCGCATCCAACGACAGCCATGCCCGCGCACGGCCGTCTTTTATAAGTTCCTTACCACGAGCATCTTAAGCCAAATGGTGAGTCGCCACAATGCGACAAACGGGGCACGTCCGATTCGACTGGACGGACCGCGGCGATTCTGAGACACTCCCGCCCCGAATTCCCGCCGCGGTGGCCTGCGACCGCCTTTTCGACCGATCGCCGCAAACCGATAGGGAGACCGATTCTCATGCGTTATCCATGGCTCCTGGCGCCCCTTGCCGCGCTGCTGATGGCCGGCTTTTCGGGACGTGCCCGTAGCGAGGAGCAGGCGTCGGCGCTTGACCGATTGTTGTTTCGTTCCACGTCGGACGGTACCGACCCATCGACATCGGCCGGGCCGTCGCTCTCCTCGCCGACGTGGCCGACCCGTCTGTGGCACGCACTCTCTCCGCGACGGGGTATGGCACGCATGGCGCGGCACACGCGGGCCGTCTGGAGACGCATCGTGCCCGCCGGTCGCGCGGCACATGAGCAACCAAGCCGCCGCAGGCGAGGTCGTCGCGGCGGATCCTCCGCATCGCGTTGGAGCTTGAGCCGCTTGTTTGGCGGCCAGCAGGAGCCGACACCTCCCAAGACGGTTCAGGAATGGATCGCCCAGGAGCGGATCAATCCGTAGCTTATTGGACTGCTGCCGTTGGCCGGCCTTGACTGCGGCGGCCCTGCTGGCCGTCAGTTCTGCCGGGTGCACCTGGTTCGCGTGGTCGTCGGATCACGGCGTCGCTGGTTCTCGTCTGGACGCAGAAACGCGGCGGCAAGTCGACGCAGATCCGTTTCCTTCGGCGGCGGACGTCGGTCTCTGATGCGCGCCGGTGGCAAGGCGTGACGCCCGACGTCCATCTATGTCCCGTCCGTCGCAGCGGTCCCCATACGGACTCGGTGTTTGCGACCGCGTTGCCACCAGCCTGCCGGGGCCGGACCGCCGCGCACGATGGACGCGGCCATGGCCGGCACGACGGCCATTTCTTAGAATAGGCCGGACGCGTGGATACCCGCAACGCGTCGGCAGCTCCAGATGACTACAGATCTGATTCTCGGTACAGCCGGACATATTGACCACGGTAAAACGTCGCTCATCAAAGCGCTGACCGGTATCGACACGGACCGGCTGCCCGAAGAGAAAAAGCGCGGCATTACCATCGAACTCGGTTTTGCCGAGCTCGCGGTGGGCGAATTCCGGCTGGGGATCGTAGACGTCCCCGGCCACGAGCGGTTCGTCCGCAACATGCTGGCGGGCGCGACAGGCATGGATCTGGCGATGCTGGTCGTGGCCGCCGACGATTCCGTCAAGCCTCAGACGCGCGAGCATTTCGAGATCCTGCGGATCCTGGACCTGCCGGCGGGTGTGATCGCGTTGACCAAATGCGATCTGGCCGACCCGGAATGGGTCGAGCTGGTAGAAGCGGAAATTCGGGAACTGGTGCGGGGCAGTTTCCTGGAACAGGCGCCGGTGGTGCGGACAAGTACTGTCAGCGGCGAGGGAATTCCGCAACTGAGGTCCGCGCTTCGGTCCGCGGCGGAAATCGCGGCACGGCGGCGCGGGAATGCGGCACAAGGCGCTCCCTTTCGCATGGCGGTCGACCGAACGTTCACCGTGGCGGGGCACGGAACCGTGGTGACCGGAAGTGTGCAGAGCGGCGCCGCTCGGATGGGAGATCAGCTGGTGATCGAGCCCGGCGGAATGACGGTGCGCGTTCGCGGCCTGCAGAACCACGATCGGGCCGTGGATACCGTCCATCGCGGGCAGCGGGCGGCCATCAATCTGGCCGGCATTCATCACGACCAGCTTCAACGAGGCCACGAGCTGACGACGTCCCAATACCTCGTTCCCAGCAAGTTGATGACCGTTCAGCTCCAGTTGCTGCGCGACGCCCCGCGCCCGCTTAAGCACCGCGCCCGGATTCGCTTTCATGTCGGGACGGCCCAACTGCTGGCCGTTGTCTCGTTACTGAGCGACGAGGCCCTCGTGCCGGGAACATCGGGGTACGCGCAGCTGTATCTGGAGGCGCCTGCCGTGGCGACGTGGGGTCAGCCGTTCATCGTGCGAAGCCAGTCGCCCGTGATGACGTTGGGCGGCGGAGTGATTCTGGAGCCCGTCGCCGAAAAGATCCGACGCAGCGATCACGAAAAACTCGCCTGCGTGTCCCGTCTGGAGAGCAGCGATCCGGTGGAACGAGGTTCGGCGGCACTGCAGTTGGTCGGTTGGCATGACTGGAGTGCATCGGATGTGACGCGTGCCTGCGGCGTACGCGATCCAATGTCCGTCGTCGAAACACTGCGTCAGCGCGGCAACCTGGTCACGCTGATGGTTCCTCCTCACCGCCGACGTCTGGTGCATCGCGAGGTCCTTGAAACGACATTCCAGCGCGTGGAACGCGCGCTCGAGCACCTGCACGAAAGCCGTCCGTTGGAGCCCACGATCGACGCCGGTACGCTTGCGCAACGTTTCGCGTACCTGGGTAACAAGGCCTTGATCGAGGCCCTCTTGACAATGATGCACGACGAAGGCCGGCTGGTGCGGGACGGAAAAAGTGTTGCCCTGCCGGGCCACCGGGCAACACTCAGTCCGAGCGCGCGGGAACTGCTGGACGACATGGTCGAACAGATTCACGCCGGAGCCTTTCAACCGCCGACCCTGGATGATGTCCGCCGACGCGCCGTCAAGAATCGCGAGCTGGTCCCGCAACTGGCCAGCGTGGCCGCAGCCGAAGGCAAGCTCGTGGCAATCACGGCGGACATCTTTCTGCATCGCGAGCACGAATGTCGCCTGCGGGAACGGCTGAGCGAAGCGCTTTCCTCGTCGGGTGGGATGACGCTCAGTCAGATTCGAGACATCCTCAACACAACCCGAAAATATGCCGTGCCTATCTGCGAATACCTGGACCGGATTGGTTTTACCAGTCGCGATGGCGACCTGCGGGTGCTCACGACGCGCGGCAACAAACAACAACAGACGGACAAGTCATGAAATCGTCCCATCTGCTCCGTAATATTCCGTCCGTGAGCGATTTGCTCGAGAGCCCTCCCTTGAAAGGGCTTGTGGAACGCATCAGCCACAACGTGGTCGTGGAAGGAGCGCGATCGGTGCTGGACGACCTTCGCCAGGAACTCCAGCAGAAAGCTGGCGACATGCCCGTGCCCGCGGTGGGCGAGTTGGCCGAGCGCATTGCTCGCAAGATCCTCCGCGACGAACGACCGGTGCTGCGACCCGTGATCAATGCTACCGGAGTCATTCTTCACACCGGCCTGGGACGCGCTCCGCTGGCCGAACAGGCTGTGGATGACGTGGTGGTTAACAGCCGCGACTACTGCAGCCTGGAATTCGACCTGGCCAGCAGCGCGCGGTCTCACCGCACCCTGGCCGTGCAACACCTGCTCACACAGCTCACCGGAGCAGAAGCTGCGCTGGTCGTCAACAATAACGCGGCCGCCACGCTGCTCGTACTGACGTCGCTGGCCGACGGCAGACACGTCATCGTGTCGCGTGGACAGCTCGTCGAGATCGGCGGGAGTTACCGGCTGCCCGAGATCATGGCCGCCAGCGGTGCGCTGCTCCGCGAGGTTGGGACCACCAACAAAACCCACCCCCGAGACTATCAAGGCGCCATCGACGAGTCGACGGCGGCGCTGATGCGCGTCCACACGAGCAATTACCGAGTAATGGGTTTCGCGAGCGATGTCAGTATCCAGTCTCTGGTCGCTATCGGACGCGAACATCGCCTATTGGTCATCGATGATATCGGATCCGGCGCTCTGCTCGATGTGAATCAGTTCGGCTTTTCCCAGGAACCTTTGGCCCGTGCGAGCATCGAAGCGGGTGCGGACGTGGCGATGTTCAGCGGCGATAAACTGCTGGGAGGTCCCCAGTGCGGCATCATTCTCGGCCGACGGGAATTGATCGAAAAAATGTCGCGACATCCGCTTGCCCGGGCCGTGCGGGTCGGCAAAATGACGCTGGCCGCCCTGTCCGCCACGCTGAAGCTGTACCGCGATCCGGACACCGCCCGACGGTTCATTCCGGTGCTCCAGCTTTTGAGCACGCCGGTCGACAATCTTAAAAACCGCGCGGAACGGCTCGCGCCCCAGCTCAATGCCTGTGCGGCCATCGGCGAGGCGCGAGCCATGGAAGACGTCGCGTTTCTGGGTGGCGGGTCGCTGCCCACCCAGCAGCTTCCGACATGGTGTATCGCGTTGACTCCGCAAACGGCAACCGTTGAACAACTCGCCAAATCTCTGCGTACGGCCGAGGCTCCCGTCGTCGGTCGCATCCGGCAAAACCAACTGCTGCTGGATCTGCGCACGGTATTCCCGCGACAAGATCAGCAGCTCGTCCAAACCATACGAGCATTGTCCGACTGAGCGCGCTCGGGCCCCATGCGTAACGGTGCCGATCGCGGGGGGCTCTTCGCGAAACGCGGGTGGATCGCGCAGTGGTGTCCGAGGGTGTGTGCGTTCGGGGCCACATCGGCAAGCGGGGAAGTCCCCGCCGGCGGGATGCAATCGTGGCCGGCAACGGTTATCATGGGAGTCCAAATAGCCGGCACCCCCGGCGGCGGTCCGGCGGCCGTCAGGAGGCCCGCCAGCGGAATCTTCTTCGTCAACCGGTATTTTTGCCCACCTTCCCTCCACACGACCACCGGCAGCGTGCGAACAGCTCTCTTTTGCGCATCGTGTTTTCTGTGCCTGACCGGGAGCGTCTTTCCGCACCATGGGCACCGCGCCGCACGCGGCAGCGAGAGGCACGACTGGCCCGTGCCTGGCGAACACCACAGGTGGGCACGTTTCGGCAGCGGCGCCTGGCGCACCGTTCGTGTAACGACTGAGACCCTGGACGAAACGGGACGCGTGGCCAGCACCGCCATCACGACGTCCAGTTCCACGCTCCAGTCGGTCACACCGACCGACTATACGTTGGAAGTGGATGTTACCGTCGAAGTCGATGGAAGACGTGTCAACAGCCCTTCGCGCATCGTCACTCGTCGGTTTGACGGTACGGCCGACGGCAACAACGTCGCCATAGAATCGGACGGTACCGAGTCGCTCGTTGTAGAGTATATTCCCGTTGTCTGCGACGTCTACGTGATGACCGTCGCCGAAGACACGCATCGGCAGGTCACCCGAATTTATTATTCCCAGGACATGGCGCCGTTCGTGCTCAAGAAGACGGTGCGGTCGACCGATCCGTCGGGAGAAACGGCGTTGGAAGAAATTGACGAGCAAGTGGTGCATCGGGAGATGCCGCGCAGATTCGGCACGAAGACGCTGACAACGTCCGTGATTCGTACCACGCGATCCAACGCCAAGGGATCGACGATGACCCTGGCGTTCCGGTGCGAACGTGTGCCAGGTGGAATCGTCGATCAGACTTCGAAGGAAAAGGATGTTGACGGCCGAATCGTTCGCCGCAGTATGTTGGAACTGATCGGCTACGGCTTCGGTCGCCAGCCAAGGCAGCGGCGGCCGGCATTTCGTGGACGCCGCCGGAAGAGATAATGCTTGCATGCCGCCCCTCGCCGCGGTACCGGCACCAGCACCTCCACCTGGCGGTGTTGAACAGCGTCCGCCACCACCCCTTTCAAACGCAGCCTGATACAACGAAACCGTATCCGCGTCGAGATTCCCCCGCAGTGCCGGCTGCTGATTCTCGATTCGATCCACCGACGAATACGGAGCGACGCCACCATGCGTGAAAAGCTCAAATCCATGGGTTTGACGTTCGACGATGTACTGATCCAGCCACGTTTCAGCGAGGTGGTTCCCAATGAGGTAGACGTGACCACGCGGCTGACACGGCGGATTGCTCTCCAAATTCCGTTGCTGAGTTCCCCGATGGACACGGTAACCGAAAGCCAAATGGCCATCGCTCTGGCCCAACAAGGCGGTCTGGGGGTGATCCATAAGAACATGTCGACCAGCCGGCAGACCGAGGAGGTGGACAAAGTCAAGCGGAGCGCCAACGGCATCATCGTCGACCCCGTTACGCTGCCACCCAACGCCAGCGTGGCGAAGGCCCGGCAGGTCATGCAACAGCACAATGTCTCGGGCGTTCCCATCACCGAATCCGGCGGTCGGTTGGTTGGTATCCTGACGCGACGGGATTTGCGATTCCTGGAAACCCACGACTTGCCCATCCGGGATGTCATGACCCGTGATAATCTGGTGACAGCAACGGGGACCGTAACGCTTGAGGAAGCTGAGAAGATTTTGATGGCAAAAAAGGTCGAGAAAC
>CAZNKT010000132.1:0-15357 GCA_964573605.1 uncultured Pirellulales bacterium | reverse complement strand
TCGTATTCACCGACGCACCAATCACCTTTGACGTATAACGCTACGGTAATCTTGTATTCTGGAGAAACACTACCATGTTACTTTACACTGTTAGGTGGTCCCGTGGCGGCGTTACGTCGTCACGTCGATGTCAATTGCATCGCCGAGCCTGCTGCCCCTGCAGACGACATCGTGTCCCAACTGGATTCCGAGTTCATCAATAGTTGGCGAGACGAGTTGTTGGCTCGCACTTGGGAATCGCTCCGAAAGGAGAAACGCCGCAGTGGGTTGCCATTCCACGTGGTTCTAGAGGCAAGCATTCAGAATCCTAAGCTTACGTCGGCGAAACTGGCCAAGATGCTTCGCAAAGCCAATGACTCGCCGAAGCCTCTATCGGAAGTGTCAGTTCGAAAATCGTTACAGCTAGCGCGCGAGAAGTTCGCGGATTTGCTCGTGAACGAGGTCGCCAGCTCGCTGGGCAATCACACGGTGGAAGAGCTAGAGCAGGAATTAGTCGAACTAGGGCTGCTTCGCTATTGCCGGGACGCCTTGGAGCTACGTTGGATTATTGGAGGAGAGAGCTAGTCCTTAATCAAGCGAACGCGGGGGGCCTTGCGACGCCCCAGCTGCAGTGCGCTAGCCTGAAGCTCGCGCTCGCAAGGAGCGGAGATTTGCTCGCAGTTAGGTCAATCGGCCGTACGTAGCGAGCCAACCTAAATCACCCGCCGGACGGATGCAAGGGATGGAGCATGCGCCGCGCTCGCGCATTGATACCAAGTCGCGACCCAGCGGCGCTCCTTCTGGGGCTTCGCAAGGCTCAGCCCCAGCCACCCGTGCGGAAATCGACACTCCTGTCAACAGTCGACCCGCGGGCCATGTGTGGGACTCTTCTGGCGAGTCACAAGATGTTGCGGCAGAAGGGATTTGAGAGGCGAGGCCGACGGGACTCGAACCCGCAACCACCGGATCGACAGTCCGGTACTCTAACCAATTGAGCTACGGCCCCGGAGGGGGCTTGCGCGGCCGCGGCAGCACAAGCGGAAGACGCGCGATTATAAGAACCTCCAGTATAAGGAACAAGGGGCACACGCCTCCTCCCGCTGCGTAACCGGCTCGTGCAGCGGGCCCGTCCGACGTACGCCGTCTGCGTGCCACTCCGACCGGTTGTCCGGCTGTAACGATCGTACTGCCCGTCGCCCCGGCACGCTTTCCGCCACTCCCAACGCAATAACCGTCGCAGTCCGCCATACCGGCGCCGCGTCCCGGCTCCCGAGGCCTCTCAACCCGGACGGCGTTCCCACCCCAACCTCTTGCCCGGGCGTCGGGACCGCAGTCGTAACCTACATTTGCAGGGGTAGCCCACAGAACGGCGCGCGTGCACCGGCAAAATTGACCAGGACGTCCGCCCCTTCGGTGGGCGGAAAAACGGGCGCACCGGCCGCCGGAGCCCGACCTCGACGGCGCCACCATCCCTGCACCAGCAAGCCGATGAACCAACTAAGGCATCGCATCGGAGCAGCCGCATGTCTCGCGTAGTCAACACCACCACGCGTCTCCTGTCCGACTCCTATTATTCATTCTGGGCATGGATCAACGGCCTCGACCGCCACGAATGGTTCACGCTGCTGATGGTGGTGATGGTGTTGGGCTTTCTCTGCATGCGCGGTTTTGGGTCTCGAAAAAACTACTGATCGACGGCGATCGGCCCTGCGTTGACGGCGCTGGCAGGTGGCTCTAGGATCAGAGTACGCCCACACCACGTTGGTCGTCCCGGATCGCAAAGACTGCCAAGGTGCCGGCCCGTCACCGGACGCGTTGGAGGGCGAGGCCGTCGCCTGCCGGCAGACGCCCCGCACCACGCGGCGACCGTCGCAAGGCACCTGGAGGCTTCAAGAGCTTTCCGCGGACGCTGTTTCTCAGGATACGGATCGGCCAGCCGGCAAGGGACGCCCCGAGACACGTTTCGCATCCGATTTGTCCAAGATCGATTCGTCGGTCCCGCTGGGCGTCGTCGTCAAGGAGCGGGTCAACGCTTGGGAATCAACGTCGCGGTCACAGCTGGAGGAATCGCCGATGCCCCTGTTCGAGATAGAGACGGAAGCCCATATCATCATCACATGGGCGGAAGACGAAGGGACGGCGCATCAACTCGTTGTTGACGCTTACCCGGAAGATAAACTCATTCGTCTCACGCGCCGGCCCCGGGACACGTGGGTAATCTCCAAGGGAGCGTTGGGGATTTCCGGCAACGCCGATCTCTGTCACACCGCCCGCGATTGCCTGGCCAAAGCGGCCGGCGACAAGGTCCACGCGATCCGACTCTACATGTCCGAGACCGGTAGCGACCTGGAGAGGGCGCGGAAGGTCATCGAGTCGAATATGGTGGTGGGCTGGTAGTTCCGATCGCCCCGCTGGCCGGACGACCATAGGGTGCCGGCATCGATCCGGGGTGACCCGCGCCGCCGGCGGTTCCCGCGGCCCCGTACGGTGCGGCACCGGAATAGGCGGAAGAGATGCCCGGTTTCGCCGCGGACGAGGCGGCATGCGAACGTCCGATGTAATCGCTGGTCCCGCCGGGACGGTAAGGACGCGGTGCCGCCGGCTGCGTGGAGGAACTCGACGGCACCGACCCGTTCGGTTGCATTCTGGAAGCGTCCATGGGACTGCCCACAGCGGATTCCGCGGGCGACGCAGGACCGCCGTTCGGTGGCGACGTCATACCATCGGAAGCCATTCCGGTGGCGCCTAACGGCGCACCGTATCGCGGCGTGGCCGACGGGGTCGCCGTCGCGCCGGATGAAACGTCGCCCGCGTATCCTGATCCCATCGTGTTCGATGGCGTCGAACTCGCCGTGGCAGCAGCAATCGGGGATGTCCCGGAAGCAGCGGCGTCGGATGGTGAGTATCGATCACCAACGATGCCGTTGGACAAGTCCGAAGCCGGTGCCGATGGCGCTCCGCCAGGAGCGGCGTTCGATCGAGCGTCCGCCGTGTAAAGACTGGACGAAGATCCATAGGCTTGCTGGTATCCGGTTTGCGGCGGTTGTTGCGGTGGCTGCATGGCCTCCGCCGGACCGCCATAATGGTACGGATCGTAAGGGCCCGTCTGGGCGGCGTACTTCGGTTGGCCGACCGGCGTCGCCGCCGAGGGCTGGGACGCCGGCGGCGATGCCAGCGCGGTGGCCTGTTTGGCCGCGTAAGGAGTCGCCGGATAGGCCGGATACGGCGTGACCGGATAGGGGCTCGCGGCATCGGAATTGCCGTTGGAAGTTGCCTGTGCCACTGTTGATTCGGTCGTGGACCTCGGCAACCAAGGGTTCGTGGAGGAAGATGCCGCCTGGGCCGTCGCCGATGGCAGCGTCGGGTGTTGCGTCGAGCCCGCGTCTGCGATCGCCGCGCTGGCTGAGGCGGCATCCTTTTTCGCACCGGGCCACCAGCTTAGCCGCGGTCCGCTCTGACAGCCGACAGCGGCGGCAAGCACCAAACCAAGAGTTGACGTTGTGACAGCGTTGCTTCGCATGACTTCATGCCCTTTGTCAGCCGCGAGAACTCGGCGCGCGCCCCGGACGTCCGCACCGCGGGCGTCGCCCGGACGTGCTATAGGCGGTTCTGCGTGAGTGAACGAAAAGCTGGATGTGATTCCGTTGGACCCGGCGCGGCACGAGCATGGCAGCCGGTCCATCCTCGTTAACTGATGTCGGCCGCAAAGGCACTACAACCCCACTCAATCTGCAAAAATGGCGCGATCCAACGACCGGTCGCGACCAGCAGAAGTAGGGCCGGGATTATAGATTGCCGCCATAGCGGGTCAACCGCAGGTTGCGGTCGACAGACAAAAGAGGCAAAAGGGGACAGGCACGCCACCGTTGCGCTCAAAATCAACGGCAACCTTGACTGGTGGCGGCCAGCCAGTCCCCTTTTTCCCTTTGGTCAGCTACCCGGCGCTGGAGTACTGGCCGACTACCGCAAGGAAGTGGGGGAGACGGTGCAAGCGCCGGTGATGCTTTCATCTCTGAGCTTCTTCAAAACGCTTGCCCACTGCGGCCCAGTCGATGACGTTGAAGAAGGCCGAAATATAGTCTGGGCGGCGATTTTGATATTTCAGATAGTAGGCGTGCTCCCACACGTCGATCCCCAGGATCGGCGTGTTGCCGGTCATGCAGGGATTGTCCTGATTGGGCGTGCTTTCCACGACGAGCTTTCCCTTGGGTTCGACGCTGAGCCACGCCCAGCCGCTGCCGAAACGTGTCGCCGCGGCGGTCGAAAATGCTTCTTTAAATGCGTCGAATCCACCCAGATTGCTGTTGATGGCGTCGGCCAGTTTGCCGTCCGGCTGGGATCCGCCATTGGGACTCATGATGGTCCAGAAGAGCGAATGGTTAGCGTGGCCACCGCCGTTGTTGCGGACGGCCGTGCGGATTTTTTCGGGAACGGTGTCGATGTGACGACACAAGTCGTCGATGCTCTGGTTGCCCAGGTCGGTCCCCTCCAGCGCGCCGTTGAGTTTCGTCACGTAGGAATTGTGGTGCTTGCCATGGTGGATTTCCATGGTCCTCGCATCGATGTGGGGTTCCAGGGCGTCAAAAGCGTACGGCAGTTCGGGAAGCGTGTATGCCATGTCTGCTGGCCTCCAGCTACAGGTATTGGTCGATGCGTGATTCCGATGTGATGCCGCAGGCGATGCCGGCGGCACTTGGGCCCGTCGAGGGCGGGGCGACAGACAGGCCCACGGGATAACGCCGACTGCCCGCGGCGGGGCCGCAGGAACGTCGCCAAAGTGCGTCAGCATAGCCCATCGACGGCGGACTGACAATTGTCGGGCCACGGCACCGGCAAACGCTCCAGAAGATCCCTCGAGGCTTCGCGTTCCGACAGCGACATCCGGGGTTGGCCGGGCGGGGAGAGACCCGCGTTCAATCACGGGAAGGAAGCCATGGCAAGCGCGTCCGTTTTGACCTTCTGCTGGATCCTTTCCGGTCGTCGACCGCTTTGTCCACCATCAGGTAGGCGCGCAGGCTTGCCATGACTTGCCGTGCCCGTTCGGTCGACTGCTCACGGCGGCGCTCCCGGGAGCGCTTGGGGCGAACGACAACATGGATGTGCGTGTGCGGATTCGAGCCCACTGCCGACTGTTGGGAAAACTTCAGTTCCATCAAGAACGGCACCGAGCGGTCCGCGTGCCGGGACAGGCGCGGAAGATAATTCGCTTCGAACATGACGTTCACCTGGTCTTGCGTGACGGCCGTGATGCGGGCGTCGTGATCGGCGATGAACCCTCGAAGTTTTTCGATCGTCACGTCGATCGGAGCAGCCGTTACGAGATGCGAATCCAACAGCACGCTGGGGGTCGTCCGTTTGAAGGGCCACCAGCCCTTTTTCCGCCGCTCCTTTGATATCATTCCCGCGCCGAGCTGCACGACCAGGTTGCGGCCCATCTCCTTGGCCTGCAGCAACGCCCGGTCGGCGCGCCGGAACATCGTGACCGGTGAGTCGCCTGCCTGCAACTCCGTGACGCCAAAGCTGGCGGTAAGTTGTCCCCCTGCCAATTCCGGCAACGGTAGTTCGCTGAATTCCCGCCGTATATGTTCGGCCCGCTGCGCCGCGGCGACATTGTCGCAGTCGGCGAACAGCAGTACAAACTCCTCACCGCCATACCGCGCCACGAAATCGCCCTTTTCGCAATGGTTTTTCAACAGAGCGGCCAACGTCTGGATGGCCTGGTCGCCGGCCTGGTGACCGTGCCGATCGTTCACCTGTTTGAAATAATCGATGTCGCACACGATCAGGCTGCACGGCAGGCCTGTTTCCATGTGCGCCTGAATGAACCGCTCGTGCATGTGGTCGAATTCGGCCCGGTTGGCGACCCCGGTCAGCGGATCAAGCGTGGCACGCTGCTGCAGATTCTCGCATTGCCGTGCCAGCGAGGTCTCGGGCGAAATGTCCCGTAACAGCAGCAGGGCGCCGAGTGTCGTGCCTTGACGGTCGACGACTGGCGTGACCAGCAGTTCGACCGGGGTGACCTGTCCGCTGCGGGTGACGATGGCCAACCGCTGGCGGCAGGGGATGCCGCCGTCGATGGCCCGAATGATCGGATCCTGGTGCTTGCACAATCTGCGGCCATCCACGTCTTCCAGCTTCAACAAGGCGGACGACCAGCTACGCTGTTCGACGGCGGACTGCGTCAGCCCCGTCAGCCGCTCGGCTCCACGATTCCAGCGGAGTATTTTTGAGCGATTGTCAATAAAGACCACACCGTCAGGCAGGCTGTTAAGAAGCTGCTGCTCAAACAGGTTTTCTTGCGATGGCTGCGCTTCAGTCCACGGCGTCAGGGACGCTCGCCGCCAGTGGCAATCGACCGCCTGGAGTGACGAGAGCCATCGGCTGGCCGCTCGGCCCTGCATGGGCGACGGATAGCGAGCCCTCCACACACTGAATTCGCTCACCAGATCGGGATCGAACTGCGTGCCGGCGAAGTGGAACAGTTCAGCAACCGCGCGTTCCGACGATCGGGCCGCCCGATAAATCTGATCGGTCGTCATCGCGTCGAAGGCATCTACGATGGCGATCATGCGGGCGGCGATCGGTAGTTGCTTGCCGTGGCGATCGAATCCCGCCTTCGTTCCGTCGTACCACGCCGGCACATACCGAACGGCGTCCAGCACGGCCGCCGTCGCGCAGCAGTGCGCCAGGATATCCACTCCCTTCCGGACGTGGCCGTCCATCACGGCAGCTTCATCTTCCGAGAGCCTGCCGGCCTTCATCAAGATCGCATCGCAAACGCCGATCTTGCCGACGTCGTGCAGCAGCGCGGCCAGTTCCAGGACGTCCAGCGACTCGTCGGGCATTTCCATCGACATGCCCCACGCCGAACACCCCAGCGCCACGCGCAGGGCGTGCAGGGCGGTGGGAGGATGCTTGGCTTCCAGTGCGGCGAACAGCCCGCCGGCCACGCCCAATCGGGCCTGCGCCAGCCGATTCTCCGGACGCGACCGGCGTACCGCCTCCGACAGGCTGCACCGCCCCGCGGCCTCGTTTAGCGTCTTCAACAGGCTCGCAATGTCCGCCACCTTGTCTTCAACCGGCGTGTCAGATTCGGGCGGTGCCGGCAGCAGGGACGGACCGGACGCGGGGTCCTGGGTCTCGGAATGTGCTTCCATCGATCGTGGTACCTTAAGGACCGGACGGCATGGGGGAATCTGCGCGGTCTGCCATGGCACCAGCCGCAGTTCGCGACGGCGCGCCGATTGCAGGGACTGGTGCGCGGGGTTTGCCAGGAGCCAATCCCGCTACCGTGTCCGGAGTTCGCGGGTTTTGTAAAACCATAGGTCACCCTCATCCGGGGGGCAAACGAGGCGAGGTCGGCGCGCCGGGTATAACTTTTCCACGAGACCTAACCGGCACAAACCGCAAGTCTGGACCGGCACTGGGCCGAACGGGCTGCATTTGCCGAATCCGAAAATGCGGGACGTGCCGAGACGCACGATTCGACAGAACTTTCCTTTTGCCCGACGACCATTCATGGATTTTGGACGTGCCCCGGCTCGCGGCGATCGACGCCGCCGCGTGCTGACAGAAGAACTGTTGGCGGCGTCGGCCGACGATCAACGGGACGATCCGGGCCGGCGGAAAAGCCGGCCGGCGGGCCAGTGTCTGCGGTACAGCGAAGCGGCCGTGCGGCCCGCTCGCGCGCGATTGACCGACGTGGTGCCCCAACGTCCGATGGCGGTGTTCGCGCTGCTGCTGCTGCTGGCGTCCAGCGTAGCTGTCATTGTCGCGCTCGACGCAAGCCTGTTCCCACGCGGGGCCCCGGACTCGCCAGCGGCGGCGATGGGCGTGCGGCCCGCGGAGAACCTCGCCGCATGGTTTGCGTCCTCCGTGCTGCTATTGTCCGGATGCGCGGCCCTCATCGTGTTTACCGTCCGACGCCACCGGATGGATGACTACCACGCGCGCTACCGGATCTGGCTGTGGGCTGCCGCCGGATGTCTGCTAATGAGCGTGGAAGCGGCGGGCGGTGTGCTGGCTCCCGCCTGCGATCTGCTGACCCGCACGACGGGCTGGCACGGAACTGGCCAGTGGGCGTGGATCGCACCGATCGTTGTGCTGGCCGTATTTGTCGGTCTGCGTTTGCTGCTGGAGGTCAAGGAATGTCGCGTGGCCCTGGCATGCTTGCTGTTGGCCGGTGTCGGTCCCATCATGGAAGCAACGGCTCCCAGCGACATGGTCACGTGGGGAGGTGCCGTGGACGTTGGCGTAGCAGGCGGCGGCATCGCAATGGCCGCTTGCGCGTGCCTGCTGCTGGGCTTTCTGCTGTACGCCCGCCATGTCGTCTTGGAGGCCGACGGCCGCATGGTTGCGACGTCGTCGAAGGGGTCCGCCGCGCTGGAACAGAAAGCGGTGCGTACGAGCGCCTCGCGACGCGCGTCGTCACCGCCGACGACCGATCGGCCACAGGCTGGGCGACGGGCGGCGTCGGGCCTCAACCCGGATGATTCCGCCGAGGACGGGCCGCCGCGCGGCGGTACGTCCCGGCGTTCGGCCGCGGTACAGGGCCGCGTCACACGCTGGACGGACGGTAGCGACGGTGGGGACGAAACGTACGACGATGACGACCAACCGCAGCGCCGCAAACAGAAGATTTCCAAATCGGAACGCAAGCGGTTACGCAAGCTCAAGCAGCAAGTCCGGCGGGCGGCGTGACCCACCGCAACCGCGTATCGTCCGGCGTTTGGGGCGGCGCAGACAGCGGATCCGCCCGTGCGACCCTTTAACGGCAAGCACCAATGGCCTATGCTGGCCATGCAGCTCGGTGCATCGGCTGCCGCTCATATCTTTGGGAGCTTCCCTGGTTAGATGGCCGTACGCACGCGCTTTGCGCCAAGTCCCACAGGCTACCTGCATATCGGCGGGGTGCGCACGGCCCTGTTCAATTGGCTGTTTGCCCGGCAGCAAGGCGGCCAGTTCGTGCTGAGGATCGACGACACCGACATCCAGCGGAACGTTTCCGAATCGCTGCGCCCCATTCTAGATGGCTTTCGCTGGCTGGGGATCGATTGGGACGAGGGCCCCGAAGTGGATGGTCCGCACGGCCCGTATTTTCAGTCGCAGCGGCAGGCCCGGTACCAGTCGGTCGTGGACCAGCTGCTGGCGGTCGGCGCGGCGTACCGGGATTTCGCCACGCCCGAAGAGATCCAACAAGAGCGCCAAGCCGCCGAACAATCGGGAATGTCGTTTGTCTACAGCCGCCGCTGGATGGCGACGTGCGACGCGGACCGGCGGCGATTTGAATCCGACGGACGCCGCAGCGTGGTGCGGTTGAAGATGCCCCGCGAAGGCGCCCTGGTCCTTGAGGATCTGGTGCGGGGCCGGGTGCGCTTCGCGTGGGAGGCGGAGCAGGATCACGTGATCCAACGCAGCGACGGCACATGCCTGTACCATCTGGCCACCGTCGTGGATGACTGCGATTTTGAAATCACGCACGTGATTCGGGCCGAGGAACATCTATCCAACACACCCCGGCAGGTGTTTATCGCTCAGGCTCTGAATACCGCCTTGCCGCGCTACGCGCATGTGCCCTACGTGGCGGAGCCCGGCAGCAAGACCAAGCTCAGCAAGCGAAAGCTGAACAAGTACCTAAAGCATCGCGACTTCGCCAGCGTGGCAGCGCACGGCATGAGTATCGCCCGCCGCATGGGACTGGATGTGTCGGATGAAACGTTCAATCCGGTGCTAGTAGATTTTTATCGCCGGGTGGGATTTTTGCCCGACGCCGTGTTGAATTACCTGTTGCTTCTGGGATGGTCGCTGGACGATAAGACAGAGCGTTTCACGCGGCGGGAGATGATCCGGCATTTTTCGCTGGACCGGGTCAATCGCGCGCCGGCTGGCTTCGACCCCGCCAAGCTCATGGCCATGCAGCAGCAGGCCATGCTCGCGTTGCCGCTCGATAAAAAAACAGCCGCCACGATGCCGTTTCTGACCACGGCCGGGCACGTGGCGGATCCTCCCCGGCCGGAGGAGATCGACAGGCTGCGCGCCGTTGTCGAAGCCGCCTCCGATCGGATCCGCGTGGCGGGCGATATTCTCGACTACGATGACTTCTTCCGCCCCGACGATGCGCTGATCTACGATGAAAAGGCCGTTGAGAAGCGGCTCAAACGGCCCACCGAAGCAGTGCCTCTGCTGAAGAAGCTTCGCGGCCGCCTGGCCGAAGTGCAGCCGTTCTCCGCCGACATCCTGGACGAGGAATTTCGCGCATTCGTCGCGGAGGAGGCTATCAAGATCGGCCAGATCATTCACGCCGCGCGCGTGGCGGTGACCGGAAAGACGGTCGGCTTCGGCCTGTTCGACACGCTGGCCATCCTGGGGCGGGACAGCACGCTGGCGCGGATCGACAGGGCCCTGCAAGAAGCGGCACCGACGCAATAGTGCCCGCCCGTCGTCTCGCCGTCCGCGCGGGTGCGTTGAACTATTGCCTTTTCGAGGATTGAACTAGAATCGTTGTCATGTCGTCGAGCGAAACCACACCGCGGCTGAACTTTGTTCAGCAGATCATCGAAGCGGACCGCGGATCCGGCAAGTTCAAAGGGCGCGTGCATACGCGGTTCCCGCCCGAACCGAACGGGTACCTGCATATCGGTCACGCGAAGAGCATTTGCCTCAACTTCGGACTGGCCGCGCGCTACGGCGGACTGTGCAATCTGAGGTTCGACGACACCAATCCGATCAAGGAAGAAGAGGAATTCGTCAAGTCGATTAAGGATGACGTGCGATGGCTGGGTTTCGAATGGTCCGATCGGCTCTGTTTCGCGTCGGACTATTTTGAGCAGTTGTTTGAGTGGGCCGAGCAGTTGATTCGAGGCGGCCGCGCTTACGTCTGCGATCTCAACGCGGAGGAGATTCGCCAGTATCGCGGTACGCTGACCGAACCGGGGCGGGCGAGCCCTTACCGGGATCGGCCTGTGGACGAAAATCTCGACCTGTTCCGGCGAATGCGCGCGGGCGAGTTTCCCGACGGGAGCCGGACGCTCCGCGCCAAAATCGACATGGCCTCGCCCAACCTCAATCTCCGCGATCCGGTCATGTATCGCATCCTGCACGCGTCGCATCACCGTACGGGCAAGAAATGGTGCATCTATCCCACGTATGACTTCGCCCACGGGCAGTCCGATTCGGTCGAAGGCATCACGCATTCGATCTGTACGCTCGAATTCGAAAACCATCGCCCGCTCTACGACTGGTACCTGGAACAACTCGGCGTCCACCATCCCCGCCAGATTGAATTCGCGCGTCTCGACCTGACCTACGTGGTAATGAGCAAACGGCGGCTGCTGGAACTGGTCCGCGGAAGGCACGTCCGCGGCTGGGACGACCCGCGCATGCCCACCCTGTGCGGACTGCGCCGCCGGGGATATACGCCCGAATCGATCCGCACGTTCTGCGACCGTATCGGCGTGGCGAAATTCAACAGCGTGATCGACGTCCGGGTTCTGGAAAACTGCGTGCGCGAGGATCTCAATCGGCGGGCGCCTCGAGTGATGGCCGTACTACGACCCTTGAAGCTTGTCATCGAGAATTATCCCGAGGATCAAGAAGAATTGCTGGAAGCGGTCAACAATCCCGAAGATGAGAGCATGGGCGTCCGCGGCGTGCCGTTTTCCCGCGAACTGTACATCGAGGGCGACGACTTCATGGAAGAACCGCCCCGCAAGTTCTTCCGACTTGCACCGGGAAGAGAAGTGCGGCTGCGGTACGCCTACTTCGTGAAATGCGTCGACGTGGTCAAGGATCCACAGTCCGGAGAAATCGTCGAACTGCGCTGCACGTATGATCCGGCGACCCGCGGAGGAGATGCGCCCGACGGTCGAAAAGTAAAGGCCACGCTCCACTGGGTATCCGCCGCGCACGCCCAGGTGGCCGAAGTGCGATTGTACGACTACCTGTTTCAGCGTCCGGATCCTGACGACGTACCGAACGGCGGCACGTGGGTCGACAACCTCAATCCCGACTCTCTCAAGTGCCTGACCGATTGCCGTGTTGAACCGGGGTTGCGCGAGGCGGCCGCTGGCGATCGATTCCAGTTTGAACGGCTGGGATATTTCTGCGTGGACCCGGAGTCGACGGCCGAACGTCTGGTGTTCAATCGGACCGTGTCGCTGCGGGACACGTGGGCCAAGATCCAGCAACAGGAGGCGGCCCGCGCCTGAGGCGCTGGGCAGTCGCAGTTGTCACGCGGAGTAATCATGTTCCAGCCAGCATTCTTCATTCTTCCGAACGTGGGTCCCGTAAGGGAGCACCGTCGATCCTGCCCAACGCACCGCGCAGAATCGGCCGACACGCGCTCGCGTCCGGTTTGTGCGACATTTCCGGGAACCGTGGGCTAGCGCCCTTCGGCTGATCAAGTCATCGGCGAAAACGCGTCGGTGCGGAATGGAACGCTTCAGACCTCGTGTGATTTCCCAGACCGTTCGTCCCTGGGACGCGGTCTATCGGCCGCCAAAAGGCGTCACAAACCGGGGCGGTTCTGATGCTCTTCGAACGAACGAATTCACCGTCCAGGCGTCATCTCCCCGCCCGCGGCGGCACGCCACCCCGATGCAACGTGTCGGTCAGTCGCTCCAGGTGCTCCTGCATGCGCGCCATTTGCGCTTGCATGTGCCGCATTTGTTCGTGCAGTTCGTGCACGGCCCGTTCCAGATCGTGCCGCGGGACAGTGTCCGGGGGACGTTCCTCGAATGATTCTGCGTCACCCAGATGTCGGTTCGACGGCCGGCGGCGGGGGGGCAGAAACAAGGGATTGTCGTCAGCACGGCGGCGATCATCGGGCCGCCGGTAGAGTCGATCACCCACGGTGTCCGCCAATCGATCGGCAATCTCGTGCAGCCCGGCTGCGCGCAGGTTCTCGATGGCCATGCGAAAATGATGTTGCCGATCCGGATCGCGACGTCGATCGAATAATCCGTGCTCGTCGGACATCCATCGAGCCAACTCGTCCAGTTGTTCTTCGATTTCTTCTCGTCGCTCGTCTGCCTCGTCGCCTTTCGCGTGTTTTAGATTCTGCATTTCGCGTTCCAGCCGCCGCAGGTGATGCTCCGTCTCGCGGCGCTCGTCGCGCAATCGCTCCAATTGCCCGTGAAACTGCTCGCGCAACACGTGGTCGCCGTCATGCTCGCGGTCGTACTCGCTTGCGGAATCATCCTCGTCATCATCCTCGTCGTGGCGAGCCTCTTCGGCGTAGGGCTCATGTTCGTCATGCCGCGGGTCTTCGTCTCGCAACGCCAGCGTCAGCGTACCGTGCAGCGGAGTTTCGGGCGGCTCGGCGGCTTGAGCGCTGTCGGGCGATGCGGGCAGGCCGGCCGCCAAAAGCGTCAGCATCGAGGCGACCAACGATCGGTTCCATGCTTTCTTTACGATGTCCATAGTCTTGTCTCCGTGAAAAGAACTTTGGCGTGGGGCTGCCCACGCGTTAGCGGCAAGGGTGACCTCCAGCAGAAAGCCCGTGACCATCAGGCAGACCAGGCATTGTTTCCACGCGGGCGGCACCGGCGATGCGGTGGTCGGATCGTCCGACGGTATCGCCTGATTTGGCCGCGCTGTATCGAGGGACACGTCGCGCGCAGCGGCGACGGAAGCCCCACGGGGAGGAAAAGCCGTGTTTTGCAATACCGTGGACCATCCGGTCAATTCCAGCACGGCCAGCAAGAATGGGGCCAGCACGGCCGCTTGCCGGACGTTCTTTGCAACACCGCCCGCCGAAACAATCGGCACAGCACAACGGCCATCGCGGCCGACACGCAGACAGCGCCGGCAACACCCACGCGGCACGCCCCGCCCGGGCAACGTCCATCATGAAATCGTCCTGGAGCGGCATCATTGCAACCGCCGTTTCTGCTTGCGTACCAGGCGTTCCAATTCGCCAAGTTCCTCCGGATTGACATCGCGGGTCTCCAACAGGTGATTCACCGCGCGGGCCAGACTGCCCTGAAATACTCGCTCCACGAACCGGTTCGACATGCTGCGCGTCACATCAGCTTGCGAGACGCAGGCATCATAGATAAACCGCCTCCCGGCTTCGCGGTGCCGCACGAGGCCGCGTCGTTCCATCTTGCGGAGCATCGTGGCCACGGTTGTGTAGGCCAAATGTCCGCCGATCGCCCGCTGCACGTCGGCCACCCCCGATGCGCCCCGCTTCCACAACGCCTGGAGGATGGTCAGTTGCAGGTCGCCCAGACGGTGATGGAGCGGGTTGTCGTGCATTGTTGCCTGGCGGAAACGCATCGTTGACTACCGCGGTAATACTACAACAGTAGTTTCTACCGGTCAAGCGGCGTCGACGGTTGGGTCCGTGCGACGGTCGGGCCGTGTGCGCGTCGGGGCAGCCGGGACGCCCGCCGGGCGGACGGCGCCAGGCACGAATGTTCGTTCCTGTATGCGGTCTGCCTGTTCGTGAGCCGCCGCGGCAGCGGCGCCCGGCGACCTGTCTGCGTCTCTGGCACGCTGGTTGAGGAGCGCGGCCTTGCATCGGCCCGGACGGCACCGATAATCGCACTCGGCAGCGGGATGCGGATGCCCGCCTGGCGTTACCAACCTGTGCAAAGCCCTCTGTGACGGGAAATTGGCCCATGCCGCTGGTCGTTGTCGGTTCCGTTGCGCTGGACAGCATCGAAACACCCCACGCGCGGCGCGACGACGTGCTGGGCGGGTCCGCCGTCCATTTTTCCTACGCTGCCAGTTATTTCACGTCTGTGCGGCTGGTGGGGGTTGTTGGCGAAGATTGGCCTGCCGAGCACACGGAATTGCTCAGGTCGCGCGGCATCGACACAACGGGGCTGCAGGTTGTCGGCGGCGGAAAGACGTTTCGCTGGCGGGGCAGATACCATCCCAACATGAACGACCGCGAAACGCTGGAGGTCCATCTGAATGTTTTCGAACATTTCCAACCGGTCCTGCCGGAGGCCTATCGCCACGCGAAGTTCCTGTTTCTGGCCAACGGCTCGCCGCGGCTGCAGTTGAACGTGCTGGACCAGGTTCCCGGCGCGGCGTTATCGGTGGCCGACACGATGGACCTGTGGATTCAGACGGAGCATGATGCACTGGCCGAGTTGCTGAAACGCATCGACGGACTGGTGCTCAACGATGCCGAAGCGAAGCTGTTGACCGAAGACGAGAATCTGGTCCGGGCGGGGCACCGGGTGAGAGAGATGGGTCCGAAGTTCGTCGTGATCAAGAAGGGTGAGAATGGAGCGATGTTCTTCAGCGAGCACGAGACGTATGTGTTGCCCGCCTTTCCCATCATGCCGCCGGCAAAACTGTCGCCGGCGCCCGTGGGATCGACCACCGCAGCAGTGGGAAAGGCGGGCAACACCTACGTCTCGTGCT
>CAZNKT010000131.1:0-15433 GCA_964573605.1 uncultured Pirellulales bacterium | reverse complement strand
GTGGAACAGGCGGTGCAGCAGCCCGCAACCCTTGGGGCGGCAGCACGGATTGCACCACGGTTCGCAGCACGGTTCACAGCACGGTTTGCAGCACGTCGGCGCCGGCGCACAGCACGTCGGCTCCGAGACACAACATCCACATCCACCACTTTGGTGGCCATGGAACATGCGGCTAAGTAACTCGAACGCGTGCGCGTTACTGGAGGCACTGGTCAAGACCAGGGCTCCAGTGCCAATCATGGCAAAGACAATGCGACGGTTCATGGGGAGGGCTCCTTCGAGAAACATGAAACGCGGAAAACACAGGATTCCATGGCCAGCCGGCCGTTTCCCCCGTGTTGTTGCCGAGGTACCGGGCCACGGGGCAGACACGCCGGCCGAGCCGGATTTGGACAACTTTGCCCAAACTTATCAATCGATATCGTCTTCTGAAAAACCGCCATTTACATAAAATACCCCGTTTCTCCATCGTCGGGCTTCGAACGAGGCCGTCTGTGGCGTTTATAGGGGATTGGCCGGGCTGGCGTGGCCGATCCGGCGAGCGGACCGGTGAGAAAGGCCGCGACCTGTTGGCCCTTCGTTGGGGAGATGGCTTGTCGATCCCGCCGCGCAGCAGGGTCATCGATTCGCGAGAGTCCGAGCTCACGGCGTGTTGCCGCGGTCATTTTCTGCGAAGCAATTTTTGCAGCGCCGACCAGCTGCGCGTGTTGGCCACGTCGTCGGCTGTCAGTCCGCCCCGGCGCGCCTGCTGGATGCCGTAGCGCATGGCATCCAGCCCGTCGGGATGATGAGCGTCGGTACTGATGACGATAGGAACGCCAGCTTGGCGCGCGGCCGCGCAGGTGGTGTCGTCCAGATCCAGGCGTGCCGGATTGGCATTCAGTTCCAGGAACTTTCCTTCCTGCCGAGCGACGTTGATCACGGCGTCCATGTCCAGTTCGTAGGGCGCGCGGCGATTGATGAGCCGGCCGGACGGATGCGCGACGATCGAAACGTGCGGGTTGCGAAGTGCTCCGATGATGCGTTTTGTGATCTGATCGCGGCTTTGATTCTGCCCGTAATGCACACTGGCGATAACCCAGTCGGCTTCGGACAGCACGTCATCGGGCAGGTCCATCCCTCCTTTTTCCAGGATATCGCATTCCACGCCTTTGAGCACTTTGATTCCGGTCACGCGCCGGTTGCATTGGTCAATGTCTTTCCACTGGCTCCGCAGGCGATCGCCGTCCAGGCCATGCGCCATACTGACGCGTTTGGAATGGTCCGTGATGGCGATGTACTTCAGTCCGCGGGCCTTGGCCGCGTCGACCATTTCCTGCAGGCTCGCGCGCCCGTCGCTGGCCGTCGTATGCATGTGCAGATCACCCTGGATGGCGTCCGACCGGATGAGGTCGGGAAGGGTGTGCGTTTCGGCCCAGTGGAATTCATCGCGTGCTTCACGCAGTTCCGGCGGGAACCAGGGCAGCTCGAGCACTGCGTAGACATCCGCTTCTGTTTTCCCGGCGATCCATTTATCAGGTCGTCCCTCGTGGACCTGGAACACGCCCCATTCATTGATCTTCAGGCCGCGTTGCCGCGCGCGGCCTCGCAGGACCACGTTATGGTCCTTGGATCCCGTGAAGTACTGCAGCGCCGCGCCGAAGGCGTCATGGGGTACGACCCGCAGGTCAATCTGCAACCGGCCGTCCCAGCGGACCGACATCTTGGTGTCGCCTCGTGCCAGAACGCAATCGACATCGGGATAGGCACCGAACCGATTCATGACCGTCTGGGGCCGAGCCGCTTCCACGAGCAGGTCCAAATCGCCAACCGTTTCGCGCCCGCGGCGGAAGCTTCCCGCCACTTCGATCTGCCGGATACTGCTGCTTGATTTCATGTGGGCCAGCAGATCCTGCACGATGCCGTCGGCCTCGGCCCAATAAATCCGCTGATCCGCCTGAACGGCCAGGTCCAGGCCCGACAGAATCGCCTGCTCGGTGGTTTCCGCGAAGCCTTTCAGCTTGCGGATCTGGCCCTGCACACAGGCCTCGCGGAGCTGGTCCAGTGTTTCGATGCCGAGTTGGTTGTACAACGCGGCGGCTTTCTTGGGTCCCAGCCCGGGCACGCGGAGCAGGGTCAGCACCGAGGCTGGGATGCTTTCCAGAAGTTCATCCAGCATGGCGAACCGGCCGGTCTGGACAAATTCCGTAATCTTCTGTGCCAGATCGTTGCCGATACCGCGCAGGTTGGTCAGTTGGACCGCTGGATCGGCCAGCAAGGTGGTAATCTGCTGCGGCAGATCGCGAATGGCGCGTGCTCCGTTGCGGTACGCGCGGATCCGGAACGGATTGGCGCCTTGGAACTCGAGCAGGTCGGCCACCTGCTCCAGGGCGGTTGCGACTTCCGAATTGGTCATGCCGATACTATACGCTTCACGAGGCGGTCCGCCACGCCGGGTACGGCCAGCCCGGCATACGCCGTGTTCCGCGCGGAACAGGGTCGCGGCAGCGTCGTTCGACGCGGCGCGCAAAAAAACCCGCGCCTGATTTCCGGCGCGGGTCGGTTGGTTGACCGTCTCCGGTCCGCAGTGGCGAACGCTTGCGCCGCGCCTGCTAGTCGGTCGTCATGGATTCCCACCCCTCGGCGTCGGCGATTTCCAGGTCCGAGGCCGTCGACGGAACCGGCGCGCCGCCGACCGGACGGCTCGCCGTTCGTAGCTGGGTCGTCGCGGCGGACACCGTAACGACGTTGCCGTCCCAGTTCGTACTCCGCTCGGTCATCTGATCCCGGGGGTTGATCAGTTGGGGGGCCTGCATTTGCCAGCCATTCGTGCTGCGGGTGTTGCTGCCCGGCGCGATGGGAGTCACGGCACCGTTGGAGCCGCCACCATTGGAGCCGCTGTTGTTGTTCTGGCCATTGTTGTTCTGGCCGTTGTAGCCGTTGGTCGCCGGTCTGTCGGATTGATACGTTTGCTGCGGCGGGCTGCTCAAGCTCGGTTGCGGCGTGACGTTGGGACTCGTACTGGGGCTGGTGGCCGGCGACGGAGTGTATGTCGGCGTGCAACACGAACTGGATGGTGTGCTTGTGTAACTGGCAGTCCCCATCGACGAGCACGGATCGCACGATGTGGGGCAGCAGGCGGGCGCCGCGCAAGTGACAGGCTGGTAAACCGCGCGGTAGGTCGTGACCGGCACGTATCGCGCCCGGCGGACGTACGTCGTGACAGGTCGCATCACGGTGACGGGACAACCGGTGCACGGATCGCAGCTCGTCGTGGCTCTACAGGTAGTAACCGGAACGTTCTCACAAACGGCGTAGTAGCTTGTCTGGGGTACATAGCTGACCGTCTGCGTACACGGCGCGCACGCCGATGGCGCCGGAGCAGCGTACGCAACCACGGGCCGATACGCCGGGCTACAGCACCCAAACAATCGATGGAAGAAAGCCTGGCTTTCGCGAGGCCCTGCAAACAGGGTCGTGATCATGGCGCAGGCCATCGTCGTGCAACGCATCGCTTTCAACATGGCTTTCTCCAGTTCCGTGCAAATGGCGGTCTTCTTTAATTAATTATGGCGGTGAAGCGTCTGTCAACCATCTTTCGCGCCACAAACACCATTTGGAAAAGCTTTATGAATGCGGCGGCTAAGTTGCTTAATAATGCCTGGCCGGTTGGCCAATGTTTAACGTGGCGCGACAACCGCCCGAGCAGGGCTCCAGGTCATTTCCGCCCCGGATGAGCACCGCATCAGTGAAGCCAATCCGTGCCGCTCCACGACCAATACTCCGCCGGACCGACGAGCTCCTCGCGGGCTGGCGTCGGCCCCGTGCGGAGGCGCTACACGCATAATCCTAGTTCAAAATTGTCTATCGCGCCGCGAGACGAGTGTCTTTTTCAGCATGTGGCTCCGGCACACGGTGCGGGTGCGGATCATTCCGATAAGGCAAAAGGGAGCGTATAGCATGGTTATCAGCACGAGAGCAACGCCGTTATTTGTACGAACTCAACGCCTGTTACGTTCATAAAGATCGTAGAGATCGAACAGGATTTCGCGCACGTTGCCCCGCTGGCGGTGAAAGCTTGCCGCCACATCTTCGCGGCGGATCGACGATGCATCCTCAGCCAGCAAATGGTCCACCAGGTGCATAACGGTCTCCAGTTCGGGCTGCAGACGGGCCAACAGCGGCAAGCGGCACGGCGAGTGCGTCGTGACCAGCAGGCCGCATCCGGCCCGCCTCACGCCGCGGGCCAGTCGCAGTCGCGACCAGCGGCTTAGGCGATCGTAGCCGTCGACCACGACGACGGTCCGATAGGTCCAATCTCGCGACGGGCGCACCCGGCACCCCGGTGGCAGGCGACCGTCGCTCGCGTCGAAACCACACGCCATGCGATCGCTCGACGACAACGCCGGCACCAGGCACGCCAGCAGGGACGACTTTCCGGAACCGTGCTGACCGTTGATCTGGCTCTTCCAGCCGTGAGCACGCAGGCGCGACATCGTGAGCGCCAAACTGTCTCCGCGCGGAAAACGATACGGAATGGCGCCCGGACGGACCCACCGCGTCGCGAACGGATTGTTGAATGCCATTGGAGGGTGGAGCATGCCGAGCGTAACGGGTTTTAACGGAGTCCAACAACCGTACCGGCCGGTCGCTGTCGGTTTGTCAGGAAAATAGGGCGCCCGACGGAGGCGCAGCGAGTCTTGCCGGGGGCACGCTTCCCAGGCGAAACGGCGCTTCCGCCACCATCTCTCGCCCGCGACGCAGAAAGGCTCGCGCACGCACGCACCAACATATCTTCAACAGCAGCCCGTCGTAGCTCAGAGGACTCCTGGGCAGCACGCATTCAAACACCCTCGTGTCGATCGGCGGCACGGCAGGGGCGTCCGGAAATCGATCCAGCCCCTCGTTTTCCCAGCGCTGGAACATGTGAATCGCCATATCCTCTTCGCCCTGCCCCAGCGAATACCACAGCACCGACAATTCCAGGGCCCGCAGTTCATCGGCCAGTGCACCTTCCAAGCGGTAACGTCCCGACAAACGGTCTCCGGGCTGGTAGGCCGCGTCGGCACGTTCAAGTTCGACGGTCATGTGGAGTTCGCGCAAACTTTGCACCACGAGTCGTTCCTGTTATGGCGGCGGTGCGTTGCCCGCCGGCGATGGCGGTTCCCGGCACGCGGGCGGCGCGGGCACATCATGAAGGACGCTTGAAAGCGAGGGGCGGCGCCGTCGGCCCGAACCGGGTGATCCGCTTCATCTCTCGCCGGGCACGCGATCCTTGTTGAGTGCATCCATGTCCGGGTAGTGGGAGCCGGGATAAACCACGAGCGGAAAACGTCGTTCGCGCGTGGGCCAGCCGGCGACCGTAGCGCGGACAACAATCTCCCATTGTACTTCGTTGTGCGCCGACTGAAAGGAATGCATTGCCGGCGCGGGAATAACGATTCGACACGCCTCAGCGAACGGGACGGCCCTTCGCAGTTCGACGTCGAACCGGCGGTACACAGACAGCTCATGCACGCAGCGGCGAGCTGTCCGTGTATCGGTCCCCTGTCGGTACGTGGCTTCCTCGTGACACGTCAATAGTGCCTCCAGCCGCGAGACTCTCAGGCGGCCGGACTGTGACAACAACATGTGGTACGTGCGGCCGGGATGCAAGGGATGACTGGAAATTTCCACGCGCGTGGTGCCAATGGCGGTCGCGCGATACACGCTTCGCAAGCAATGGTACGCCAGTCCCGCACCGACCGCAGCGAACGGCAACACGACCAGCAGGGCGGCCGACGCCGCTTCTCCGTCCCGGATCTGCCGCGAGACTTCCCACGTCACCCACGCCACGGTTGCATTCCAAAACAGGCACAACGTGAACATGCCCCACAACACCCACTGCGAGTTGCTTTCGGCCGGCAGCCGATACGCCAGATCGGTGCCCGGGCTGTCGGTCAGCGTATGCTCGGACGGAACGGTGGGAAATTCGACGTGAGCGTCACCCGGCGGCTGAGCAGGCGTAAGACGTGCCGCCTGCTGCGCGAACGACGCACGGCGTTCCATCGACGTGATCGATTGCAGGACGGCGCGCGTGACTCCAATGCCCCCCAGGATCAGCAGAGACGCGGGCAGGATCAGCAGCACCCACATCCACCATGTGTATCGCCGAACGACCACCACGCGTTTCGGGTCGGCCGGATCGTACCAGCAGATGTGACGCTCGCCGCGCCGGAATGCGGCCAGCAAGGATTGCTTCTCCACTCGGCCGGGTGAGTAAAACCCGTGGACGTCGTACGTCCATCGGTCAAACGTCCTGCCACCGACGACGTACCGGATGTGGACTTCGGGTCGGTACGCAGTCTGCTCGGGATGGTCCGGCGAGTCCTGGATGCGGTTGGCGATGCCCGATGGCGACTCGGGCCAGCGGCTGGCGACACGTGTTCCGAGCACCACGCCCTCGTGTTGGACGTAGTGCCGCATCATCTTCCATTCCGGCCAGATGTACGTGGCCAACAGGTAGCTCAGCCCCGCGGTTCCGGCGGCCAGGAAGAACAGGAAAAACAGCACTTCGCCCACGCGGCCGAGCTGTTTTGAACCGGTGCGCCGCTGCCCTCGTTTCTTGCCGTAGGGACGGAATTGATGGCGCACGGCTTCACGCTCCTGATCGGCCGCCGACCGCTGGTTGGGTCGGGGCCGCCGGTCTGCGAACGGGGCGTCCAGGGACTATTTGGGAGTCCGCTTGCGGCCGGGACGATAGAACCCGATCCCCTCCAGGGCCTTGTAGACTTCCTCGAGCGTCTTTTCGCCGAAATTGGATATACTCAGCAGGTCGTCCCGCGTACAGTTCAACAGGTCGTGCACCGTAAAGATGCCCCGTTCTTCCAGGCAGTTGGTCGTGCGCACCGTGAGCCCTATCTCGGCAGTACTCATCTCCAGGCGTTGCACGAGGTCTTCGGTCTCTTCCTGTGAACGATTCAGGGGAATGCGTGTCATGTGGGGCTCCCTCCCGTGGATAGCAGTACGTCGAGCATCGCTCGGACGCTCATTCGCATGACCGATGCCCGCCCAGTATAGCAATCTTGGGCGGATGGATTGGGTACTTTTTTCGCTCGGCGTTCAATAATTTTTTCGCTGCTAGCAAACACGGACCGATTTGGCGGGTCGCTACCAAGGGGCGTCCGCGCACTGGCCTGGGGGCTCGAACGCCTTGCGGGACGGGCAGCGTCGTGGGACGATCAACAGAGGCAGAGATACCGTTTCGTTGGCCCGCTGCGCGGATGTTGCAAGGACCTCCCGTGGACGCAGTTTTTCAGCAATTGACGGCCGCCCAGCGGGAAGCGGTCGAGCATGTCGACGGGCCCTTGCTGATCGTCGCCGGACCTGGCAGCGGCAAGACGCGCGTCGTCACCCATCGCGTGGCCCATCTGATCCGTTGCGGCGTTGCCCCCCAGCAGATCGTGGCATTGACGTTTACCAACAAAGCGGCCGACCAAATGCGCCGTCGGCTCCGCAGCCTGACACCGGTAGCGTCCGTGTGGATGGGGACGTTTCATGCGTTCTGCGCCCGCCTGCTTCGCCGATACGCGCCCCTGGTCGGACTGACGCCCAATTTCACGATCTACGACGAGGACGACAGCCGTCGCGTCATGCAGCGTGTCCAGGAGAGCTTGGATTGGGTGGGGACAACTGCCACGACTGACCAGCTCCGCGCGGTCATCAGCCGCGCCAAGAACCACTTGACCACGCCCGATCGCTTCACTCCGCGCTGCGGCTGGCCCGGTGATCATTTGGCTGCCGAGCTTTATCCACGCTACCAGCAACGGCTGCTCGCATCGTCGGCCGTCGATTTTGACGATCTGCTGCTCCACGTGGCAACGATGCTCGCGGAGAACCCCGACCTGCGATCGGTGCTCGACGAGCGCTACCGCTACATTCTGGTCGATGAGTACCAGGACACCAACCGCGCCCAGTATGCGATCTTGCGGTCGCTGAGCCACGATCATCCGCATCTTGCCGTGACCGGCGATCCCGACCAGTCGATTTACAGTTGGCGGGGTGCGAATCTGGGAAACATCCTGGAATTCACCAAAGATTTTCCCGGCACACGCGTCGTCCGTCTGGAACAGAACTGGCGGAGCACGCAACGCATCCTCAACGCGGCGGACCGGCTGATCGCATTCAATCAGCGGAGGTTGGAAAAGACGATTGTCACTGACAACCCTCCCGGCCAGCCGGTCCAGCTGTCCATTCACGCTTCGGAAACGGACGAAGCCGAGCACATCGCGACGCGGATCGAGGATTGGATCGGGTCGGGGACCCGGCGCGCCAGCGACATCGCGATTTTCTACCGGACGAATGCATTGTCTCGGAATCTCGAGGCTGCGTTGCAAAACCACGGGATCCCATACCAGCTCGTCCATGGTCTGGCGTTTTACCAGCGGAAAGAGGTTAGAGACGTGTTGGCCTACGCCACGCTGATCCATAACCCGCGCGACGATGTCGCGCTGTTGAGGATCATCAACACGCCTCCCCGCCGCCTGGGAAAGACGACCGTCCGCCGGTTGATGGATGCTGCCGGCGCGCGCGGCATGACGTTGCTGGAAGGGGCGCGCTGCGCGGACACGCTGGAGGGAGTTTCCAAAGCGGCGGCCGCGCGTCTGAAACAGTTTGCCGCCTTGATCGAAAAAATCTCCAGCCAGTCGGGCAACACCGTGCGGGCTGCCTTGGAAGCGGCCATCGACGGGAGCGGATATCGGGAGATGCTCGCTGCGACCGCGACGCAGCCGGACATCGATCGTCAGGCCAATGTGGACGAACTTCTGTCCGATGCGGCGCAGTTTGACGCCCAGCAGCAGGAACCGGGCCAGCTGGAAGCTTTCCTGGAACGGGTACGGCTGGCGAGCGACACGGACGACTGGGACCAGGCCGGCGATCGGGTAACGCTGATGACGCTGCATGCCGCCAAGGGTCTGGAATTCCCCGTGGTGTTCATCGTGGCGGTCGAAGAAGGTTTGTTGCCTCACGAACGCAACCGCACCGACCCGGAGTTTCTGGAAGAGGAACGTCGGTTGTTGTTTGTGGGAATGACCCGCGCTGAGCAATGGCTGGAGTTAACGCTGTCGATTCAGCGGTCTCTTCGGGGCGTGCCGCGGCGTTCGATACCGAGCAGTTTTCTCATGGAACTGCCGCGTGAAGAGATGGAAATCACCGGCCTGCCGTCCGAAGCAGCGCTGCTTCCGGGAGTCGAACGTCCCAAACCGCGCCGTCCGAGGCGGAGCCCCGTTTCGCGGCAGGTGACGCTGACGACCGCCGCGAAACTGGCCGGACAGGGTCCCCCACCGGCGGCCGGCGTGGCCGCGCGGGATATCGAGCGGGGTATGATCGTGGTTCATCCCGACTATGGGCCGGGCAAGGTCGTGGCACTGGACGGATCGGGACCTCGCCGCGCGGCCACGGTCGCGTTCGCCGCCGCGGGCCATCAGACGATCGTGTTGTCGGACAACCGCCTGCAACCCGTCGGTTCCGGCCGCGATACGTTGGACGAAGGAACGACTCATTAGCGTTTGCCACCGTAAGACCATGCCCACCAGCCCGCAGATCCGCGCCGTCAACGGAGTACCGCCGGAAGCAGGCAACGTCGAGCAATTGCCGGATCTGGTTGATCGGGTGGAGCGTCTTCAGGGGTTCGGGGACGTGCTGGCGCGCTTGTCGTCCGGCGGAGTAGCCTCGGTGGGGGGCGTATGGGGCGCCGGTTGCGCGCTGGCCGCCGTCGCATTGGCGCGGCACGCACCGGGTCCGGTTGTCGTCGTACGCCCCCACCTGTCCGCGGTCGATGCCCTGGCCGACGATGTGGCGCTGTTGAGCGACCGGGAGCTGCAGCGTTTTCCCGCGTGGGAATCGGAGCCCGGCGAGCAGGTTGTCCACGACGAGATTCACGCGGAGCGGTTGCGCGTCATCAAGCGGCTCGCCGCGGGCCGGCCGCCGGCCTTGATCGCCACGAATATTCAAAGCCTCTTGCAGCCGGTGCCGACACCCGCGTATCTGGCCGAACAGACGCGTCTGCTGGAGGCCGGCGAGACGGTCGACCCGGAGGGTCTGGCTCGTTGGCTCAGCCAACACGGCTTTCACGGCACACCGGCGGTCGAACTGCCCGGAGAGTTTTCAATCCGGGGCGGCATCGTGGATGTGTTCGCGCCCGAATGGCGGGCGCCGGTTCGAATCGAGTTCTTTGGAGATCAGGTGGAATCCCTCCGCACCTTTGACGTACAGAGCCAGCGCAGTCGTCAGGCACTGCAGCGGATCGACATGACGCTCATCGAACCGGTCTGCCGCGAAACAACGCATCTGATGGATTATATTCCCGACACCAGTTGGGTGATGCTCGAGGAACCTCGCATGTTGTACGACGAGGGCCAAACGTATCTGGAGCGACTGGATGAGACGGGAGCCTTTTATGGCGTGCAGGAGACGTTCCGCCGCGCGGGTCGTTTCCCCTGCGCGCACGCCGACAGCCTGGCGCAGGCCGCCGGCGACGCCGTCTGCAATCTGCCGATCGAATCCGTGGAACGATTCAGTGGGGAAATCGGCCGCGTGCGATCGGAACTAGATGCCATTGGCGAAGGTCATAACGTGTTTCTCGTCTGCGCCACCGAAGCCGAAACGCAACGGTTGGGGGAGATTCTGGCATCCAGCCGCCTGTCCGCCGAGGGGAGACTGGCGTTTGCACGGGGTCGTTTGTCGCAAGGGTTTCGCTATGTCACCGAGCAGACCGTCGTGCTCAGCGGAGCCGAGCTGTTCCAACGAAGTGAACTCGTGCGAACGTCTCGGCGGCATGTGGGCCGCTCGATCGACAGCTTTTTAGCGCTGCGAGAAGGCGATCTGGTGGTGCACCTGGCGCATGGCATCGGACGCTACCGCGGGATGGTGCTGCTGGAAGGCAAGCAGCAGGCCGAGGAACACCTGGAGCTGGAGTTTCACGGCGGGACGAAGATTTACGTGCCGGCCAGCAAGATTGATCTGGTGCAGAAGTACGTCGGAGGGACGCGCAGCCGACCGGCCCTGGCGCGGATTGGCGGACGAGCCTGGGGCCGCCAGAAGGCGGCGGCGGAAAAAGCCGCCTTGGACCTGGCCACGGAAATGATCGAAGTGGAAGCGACGCGCGCCGCTCGCCCCGGTTTGCAGTTTCCCGATGACTCCGACTGGCAAACCGAATTCGATGCGTCTTTTCCCTACGCCGAAACCACGGACCAGTTGGAGGCCATCCGCGCTATCAAGGCGGACATGCAGACGCCGCGCCCCATGGATCGGCTGCTTTGCGGAGACGTTGGTTTCGGCAAGACGGAGCTGGCGGTCCGCGCGGCCTTTAAGGCCGTGGACGCAGGCTACCAGGTTGCCGTTCTCGTGCCGACGACGATCCTTGCCGAGCAACATCGGCGCACATTCGGCGACCGGATGTCGGAATTCCCAGTACAGATTGCCACACTGTCGCGATTTTGTACTCGCCGGCGGCAGTCCGAAATTGTCGAGAGTCTTGCCAACGGCGCCATCGACGTCGTGATCGGCACGCACCGCCTGGCCGGAAGCGATGTGCGGTTCCACAACCTGGGGCTGGTCATCATCGATGAAGAGCAGCGTTTTGGCGTCGAGATCAAGGAGCGCCTCAAGTCATACCGCAAGATGGTGGATGTGTTGACGATGACTGCGACGCCCATACCCCGAACGCTGCACCTGGCACTGCTGGGCGTGCGCAGTATTTCCAACCTGGAGACGCCGCCCGACGACCGCTACGCCGTGGAGACTCGCGTCATCCGCTGGTCGGACGATATGATCCGCCACGCCGTGTTGAGGGAATTGAATCGCGACGGGCAGATTTTCTTCGTCCATAACCGCGTGCAGGATATTGACGCCGTCGCCCACCGGTTAAAGAGGATTGTCCCAGAGGCCCGGATTGAGATCGGCCACGGCCAGATGCCCGAGCACCAGCTGGAGGAGGTGATGCTCGGTTTCATTGATCGGCGATTCGACCTGTTGCTTTCCACCACGATTGTCGAAAGCGGCCTCGATATCGCCAATGCCAACACGATCTTCGTGGACGAAGCCGATCGATACGGGTTGGCCGATCTGCATCAATTGAGGGGGCGCGTGGGACGCTACAAGCACCGGGCGTATTGTTACCTGATGATTGACCAGGCGAAACACATCTCGCCCGACGCGGCGCGGCGGCTGCGGGCGATCGAAGAGTTCAGCGAGATGGGGGCCGGGTTTGCCATTGCCACGCGGGACCTGGAATTGCGCGGCGCGGGCAACATCCTGGGAACGCAGCAGAGCGGCCACATTTCCAACGTCGGCTATGAGCTGTATTGCACGTTGCTGGACCGCGCCGTCCGCACCCTGCGGCGGCTGCCACTCGAGGAAGCCGTGGATGTGCATGTGGATCTGCCCGGTCGTGCCTATTTGCCGCCGCAATATGTGCCCGACCAGCGCACTAAGATTGATTTGTATCGCCGCGTTTCCCGCCTGACGTCCGAGGAGAAGTTGGCCGACCTGGTGGAAGAGCTGCAGGACCGGTTCGGGCCGTTGCCCGAGCCCGCCGAGCGTCTGGTGGTCGCGGCCCGGTTGCGGATCCGGGCGCACCGGGCGGGGATCGCATCACTGCATCTGGAAGACCGGTACGTGGTCGTTCGCACCGTTTCGCCGGCGGCGCTCCGGGAGCTGGCCGGGCGCGGCAAAAAGCGGTTGCGGATCGTGGATGAGCGGACCGCGTACCTTCCGCTGGACCCCGCGCAGCAACGCGACCGGTCGGCCTGGCAACGCGTGGAATCGCTGTTGCGGCCCCGGTGACCCGCTCGCTATAATCCCGCCCCGCGCCCTGTCGGCCGGACCATGTCGACCGGGAGGTGGCCGGTGCTCCCAAGCAGGTCGTTCTCCTCGAATAAGCCGCCGCAGGGCCGTGACTTGCAGGTAGCGGTTGCCCCTCGGTCCGTTGCGGCAACCGATCGCGGCCACCGCCGTCGGGTGGAAACGTCACGCGTAGGAGGTTCGCGTGCCCGGCTGTCCTGCTGGTCGCGGCGAGGACGCTCCGAGCAAACGGTCTCCGCGTCGCTACCGAACCAGCCGCGTCGCTACCGAACCAGATTGTCATCAAAGGGCACGCGGATTGAAGCTTTCGACGCACTCCGTGATGACGCGTAGGCCGCGACGCGGCACCGCGCGGGACCGCGCGCCCGCGTCGACCGGTCCCATGCGCAGGCGGTGCGCATGGGCAAGCATCGTCGGCTTCCCTGCCTGCCCGCGGCTGCTGGCCGTTGTGGCCCTGGCGGCGTGCACAGCGTGGGGACAGGAGCCGGCGCCCAGCGGTCATCATCAGCCGGTCGAGGGCGGCGAAATCATTGCGCGTGTGGGCAGCGAGGTCATACTGGCGGCGGACATCGCACCGGTCGTCAATGAATGGCTCGCCAACAACGCCGACAAACTCCCGCCCGCAGAACGTAGTAAAGTGCGCATGGCGTTGATGCAGAGGCAACTTCAACCGCTCATCGAAGTCAAGCTGGTCTACGCGGATGCCCGGCGGACAATACCTGAAGAGAATTTCCCCCAGGTGCAAAAGCAGCTCGATGAGCGATACGAAGAAGTGCAGGTTCCCAAGATGCTGGAAAAGTTCCAGGTGACCGGCCGCGCGCAACTCGACGCCAGGCTGCGAGATTTGGGGTCTTCCATGGCGTTGCACAAGCGTGCGTTCATCGAACGCGTATTGGCCCAGCAGTGGCTGGCCCAAAACATCGAAATCGACGAAGAGATCACGCACGAACAGTTGTGGGACTATTATCAGGACCACCTGGTGGAATTTCAGTTTGATGCCAAAGCCCGGTGGGAGGAGATTGTGGCCCGCTTCGACCGCTTCGAGTCCAAGCAGGAGGCGTGGGCTGCGATCGCAAGCTGGGGAAACGAAATTCAAATGGGAAGCTCGTTTTCGGACGTGGCCCGGCGAAATTCACACGGAGTGACCGCGCATCAGGGCGGCCGCTACGACTGGACGACGCGAGGCAGCCTTCTTTCCGACGTGTTGGATGAGGCAATTTTTGTCTTGCCGCCAGGCCAGTTGAGCCAGATACTCGAGCTGGAATCGTCATTTCGAATCGTACGCATCGTCGAGCGGCACGATGCGGGCACGGTCCCGTTTCTGGATGCGCAACCGGAGATACGTGAAGAGATTCAAAAGCAGCGGCGCAAGGAGGCGATCCGCGCATACATGGATCAGCTGCGCAGCAATACGCGGGTGTGGACCATCTTCGACACGCAGCCCCCGGCGCCTGCTGGCGCCGAACGTTGAAACGGGCCCCTCGAACGGCGAACAGCCCGCCTCGCCCCTTCCCCCCCGCCGGTGCCGCCCCCGCCCGGACCGAGTCTGCGGGAGCGCGCCGATCCGACGCGCCGTTGCGGCCCGGGTCGATGCGGCAGGCGGTGCCGGCCGGCGCGGAACCCGGCCAGCGTGGATCGCGCGACGCAAGCCCTCCGGCCGGGGGCGTGACTTGCTTCGCCGCCGGTGACGATTCTGTGGAATACGAAGCCGCGCGGGATCCTGCCACCCAGAGGACGCTGGCGGAGGTGCGGCGCGAGCAATTGGCGAGCGTTTTTTTCTGCGCTCCAAGTGTTTTGCTGCAAATATCTTACAGAAACGCGTTGCGGTGGCGTCGATGGCACATGGGCGGGAAAAGTGGCCCGCACGTCCAGGACCGTGTAGAGTTGTCGATGGATTAGGTAGTGGACCGTGGCCAGCCTCCGCGAACCAGGCCCGATCATCGGGCCGATTGTGGAGCCCCCATGGTCCCGTTACACTGCGAATTCTGCCAGGTTTCTGGCGAGGCGACACGCGGCCTGGTCCAGGCGTGCCGAGGGCTCCAGCGCACCGGGATGGGATGCGACGCGCCGCTGTCCCGATCCAAGCGACCGGCGCACGCCGATTCTGCGTAGCGGCTTCCGTTCGAGCGATGATGCGGTCAACAAAGTACGGGACGCGGGGTTGCCTCGCCGTCGATGGAGATGTTCACGATGAGCACCACCACGGAAAGGAAATCTTTCATGGGTGAGGTGGCCAAGCTGCAATTGGATAACGGTGAAGTCCAGCTCCCCGTCAGGGTAGGCACGGAAAACGAGCGCGCCCTGGACATCTCAAAGCTGCGATCCGGCACCGGCTATATCACACTGGACGAAGGATATGTCAACACAGGATCGACATCCAGCGCGATCACCTACCTGGACGGTGAGAAAGGCATCCTTCGTTACCGCGGTTTCCCCATTGAAGTCATCGCGGAGCATTGCGATTTCATCGAGACCAGCTACTTGCTGATCTACGGTGAATTGCCGACGGCCGAGCAATTGGAAGACTTCCGCGTGGCACTGCGGCGGCATTCCATGCTGCACGAAGACATGCGATCGTTCTACAACGGCTTTCCGCGCGACGCACACCCGA
>CAZNKT010000130.1:0-15496 GCA_964573605.1 uncultured Pirellulales bacterium | reverse complement strand
GCCTCGCTTCCGTCTCCCGAATCACACCGGCGGTTGCCTGTAGTTTATTGGGCTAGACAGTAGCGCTTCGTCGTACCGGTCTTGCCCTGCTACGCTGCCGGTTTTTCGACCGGCGAGGCAAGCGGATCGACCTGACTGGGGCGCGTAAAGAGACGCCATGGACGTGAGATTGCTGTCCTGCGCTACATCGTAAATCGGAACGGAACCGGTGTAAACCCGATGGGAACGAACAACAGCGCCAACCAGCCCAGCACAATCCGCGCAGTTCCCAGCGGGACGTGATCGTTGGCCGTGGGGGGATGCTTGGGGCCGATGAGGGCAACGAGCACGATCATGAGCGTCCACACCCACGTCCCGGTGACAGCGACGGCTACGGCAGCCGAGATTAATAACGCCACGGCCAAGGGGTGCGATTTACGGCGCAGAAGACCATACAGAATGTGACCGCCGTCAAGCTGGCCGATGGGAATCAGGTTCAACGCGGTGATAAAAATACCCACCCATCCCGCGAATGCCATGGGATGAAGCGTCACGTCGGCCGTGGGCGCCTGCGGGCCGATCGACCATTCGGTCAGCAGATCAAAGAGAATGGGTGTCCCGATTTGCAGCGACCCTGGGTCAGCTGCTGCGGCCGCCCCGTCCACGACCGTCGAAAGCTTCAGACCCACGAATGAAAACACCAGTGCCGGTATCAGGCCGGCAATGGGGCCCGTGATGCCAATGTCAAACAGCGCCCGGCGGTCACCGACGTGAGGCTTCATGCCAATCACGGCGCCCATCGTTCCGAATAGCGTGAACGGCATGGGAATGAAGAAAGGAGGCGTCACGGGCACGCGATATCTTCGCGCTTGGAAATAGTGGCCCAGCTCGTGGGCCGTCAACGTCAACATCAACGGCCCCGCATACAGCAGCGCGTCGCCGACCCGCTCGGAAAATGTCATGCCCACCCAGAACGTACTCAGGCAGGTCGCCACGAATAACACCCAGGGCAGAAGGGATCGGCGTGGACGGGCCGCGGAGAGCTCGCCGTGGCCGGCCGGTTCCAGTTCCCGGCCCGCACCGGCGACGTAATCCGCCTCCGGCGGGCCGCCCGGCAGGGAATCGTTGCTGAATTGCGTCATTTATCTCCACCTTGACTGCGACCTGAATGAACCCTGTTTACGATAGGCGGTTGCCGCGGAGAGTGGAAGTGGCCGAACACGAACATCGGAAACAGACGATTTGTATGCCTGTACGGTTCGTTGAGGTATGATACGCAAAGCGGTGCTGCTGCGGACAAATCGTGACCAGCAAATCGTGGCCAGGCACGAACGATGCGACAAACGATCATCTATTACAATATCGGCTGGAGCGGCAGAGCGCCGCACCGGCGGAACGTGACGCGCATCAAACCCAAATCGGGATGGCCGGGATTCGTCGAGCGGATCGCGCCGACCGCCGAACGGTGGGGACGCATCTGGTTGCACAATCCATTTGGCGCGCTGAAGGGCGAACCCATGCAGTTTTTGCAACGATCCCAGGCGCACCGCCAGAATCTGCCCTGGTTGATCGCCAGGTTCGATTGGGCCGTCCGCCGCTTGACCAGCCGAGGCGTCGAAGTCGTGGCCTACGTGGGATCGCCGCGGCAGCTCCCGCTGGAATCCGGCCAATCACGCGAAGCGTGGCTGCAACGGGCGATGGCGGAATTGCGACCGCTCGTCGACGGCGGGTGTTCGATTGGCTTCGACGCGACCTACGGCGGCCCGGCGATGGGGCCTGATTCCCTGACGTTCCTGTTGATCGAACAGCTGCGGACCTACCGCATCCGCGTGTACTGCGAACCCTGGGCCCGCGCCGATAGCCCGCACATGTTCGACCTGTCGTTTGTGTCGCGGGAAAGTTTCTTCCAGGACAACCGACTCCACAAAAAATGGGCGGCGATCGATAAGATCCGGGGTGAAATTGTCCGCTTGCTGCTGCCCCAGCCCGACAATTTGAGCGCCACCGTTGCGGGCGTGCACCAGGACGGGCATACGGCGCTGGTATCCGCGGGCCGTCTGGAAGAGATCACCGCCAGCCGCTAAGCTTGGAATCACGCGACGGTCGCGCGCCCCGCGCGGCGCAACCTTTGCGCGGATTGTTGCACGGGTAGTCTCCCCAGCAACGGGCCCGCGACGCTGGCAGTCCCAGCCCCTGTTCATACTCACCACACAATGTAATGCACACCATCTGGTTCGAGCGCCCCCTTCCCGACCGGCATCGAGCGCTGCTGAACGGCGTTGCGCGGCTGGCCGGCCCCGCCATGGCAACTCCTGACGAACCGTTTTGCGCGTTGCCCGGGGCTGATGCCGTGATCGCCGGAGGACACCTCGATTACAACGCGACCATGATGGACGTAGCGCCGAACCTGCGGGCCATCTGCCGGACCGGCATCGGATACGACAATATTGACATCGCGGCGGCAAACCAGCGCGGGATCGTGGTCTGCAACACACCCGACGCCCCCACGATTGGCACTGCCGAACACGCGATCGCTCTGTTGATGGCTGTTGCCAGGCAGCTCAGTGCCCTGGATCGCCAGGTGCGCGAGGGTCCGCGGCGGGATTACTGGGAGCAGTATGAGGGGTTCGAACTGGCCGGGGCACGACTGGGGCTGGTCGGCATGGGACGCATCGGCAGTCGCGTGGCGCGGGTGGCGCAGAGCCTGGATATGGAGGTCATGGTTTACGATCCGGCGCTTTGCGGCGACGCATGCGCGCGGGCGAACGTAGCGCGTGCCGAGTCGCTTGATCAGCTCTTGGCCGAGTGCGACGTGGTATCGCTTCACCTGCCTGTTTGTTCCGAAACCCGCAATCTGTTCGGAGAACGGCAATTTGCCCAAATGAAGCAAGGCGCCTTGTTCATCAATACGGCCCGCGGCGGGTTGGTGGACGAACAGGCGCTGCGAGAAGCACTGGAGAGTGGGCATCTTCGAGGTGCCGGGCTGGACGTGTTTCAAGACGAGCCTCCCTCGCCCGACCATCCTTTGCTCCAGCGATCCAACGTCGTGGCCACGCCGCACATCGCATCCGCCACGACCGCCGGGAAGCACCGCCTGTGGACTTCGGCCATCCAGCAAGCCATTGATGTGCTGAACGGCAGACAACCGGCGCACGCCGTCAATCCCGAGGTGCTCGGCTGACCGCGCGTGCGGGCCTCGAGTCCGCCGGACAACGCCGCTCGAGATGTCGTTGAAAAGGACGCGAAAAAAATGTTTGCCATCGGCCCACAGATTTGCTATGGTCCATCGAGTGTTTCGGACGACGCTCAGGGGTCTTGCGGGCGTCGCTGCGTATCTTATCCAGGGTGCAGGTCCGACCAACGCGCGCGACAATTGGCGTGTGCAGAACATCTGGGGCTGGACTAATGGCGAACCGGATATCGCCGGTGGTTTTGGTTCTGGCCAGTGCCGGGTTTGTTTCACAACTCGAGGCAGGGATGCTCGTTGTCTCGGGCGACCTGACGCCCGTGTTTTATCTGACCGACGATGTCCCCAACACGCAGACGATGGGAAATCGCCGTTTCTTTGCCAACATCCTGCGTGGCGGCACGCAGGTTGCCGTGTTGGCAACGTCGAACAACGCGTTGGCCAGCGAGGAGATGCACGCGTTTTATGACGCGTTGCCGGGCGTGCATTCCAGGCTGTTGGCCGACGAAATCACAACCGCCGATCTGGCCACGGCGGATTTGCTTGTTGCTCCCGCGCCCGACGATCCGTTCACGCCAGCTGAAATCGTGGCCATTGCGCAATTGTTGGACCGCGGAGGCAACGTGTTTGTGGCCGGCGAAGCGTCGCAAATCCATTTTGGCATTTCGGCCAATTCCGCCGTCAACGGGCTGCTGGCATCGTTGGGATTTGGACCCGTCATTGTCGACCAGTCGCTCGACGTGGGCAGCCAGGTCGCCCAGGGGATCCAAGTTGTCCCCAACCGTCTCACTTCTGGAGCGGAGGCGTTGAACTATGGCTTTACGTCGGTCGTCGCTGGCGGCACGCCGCTGTTCTTGACCGAGAGCGGCCACGTCTTTATGGCCTACGTGGTACCCGAGCCGTCGAGCTTGCTGTTGCTTGGCATGGCGGTCGTTTCGCTGGCCGTTCTTCGTTCCGCCCGGAGGCCGTCATAGGTCGCATGGGTGCGCGAGCAGTGTTCGCGAGATCGTTGCCATTTATGCAATCGACGTCCGCGGTAGCTCGAGCTGCGACGTGCAATACGGGCAACGCGTCGCATGGTAGTCGATCGTTGTACGGCAGTGGGGGCATTTCTTGTTGGCTGGTGTTCCTTCTTCGTCCTTCGTGTCGAAGCGTTTGTCCAACTCGCGGTCGATGCGATTCACGGCGCGGATCAAGAAAAACATCACCAGTGCCACCAGCATCAGCGCGACCACATTGTTGATGAACGCGCCGTAGTTCAGTGTCACGGCCCCCGCAGTCTGGGCGTCATCCAGCGTGGCATAGGGTGGCGCCGATGAGTCGCCGGGCCGCAAAACGACCAGAAAATTCGAGAAATCCGCTCCGCCCAACAGCAGACCAACCGGCGGCATGATGATGTCGTTGACAAGCGATTTCGCGACTGTGCTGAAAGCGGCTCCCACCGTGAATCCGACGGCCAGATCCAACAGATTGCCGCGAAGGACGAATTTCTTGAACTCTTCCAGAAAACTCATGATCATGCCCTGCGTTGTCGGCCACGTGACATTTGCGTGCTCGGCGCGCCGGCCAGTGTACTGCATCCGGCGCTGGGACGCCGAGCCCAGTGTGTGTTCGTCCCAAGCCCAGCGCGCCGAATGCCAGGGAGGCGAGGGATTCGTGTGGGCCGGGCTGAGCATCCTTCTCACGCCGGTGCACTCCGCGATGGGACAATCTGAAATTGAGCCGGATGGCGGGAACGTGGTAGGCTACCGCCGTTGACGCCCGGGCGCCGCCGTGTGCTGGGCCAACGCATATGGATACGACGTTAGACGGAAAAAGCATCATGACGTTCAATACTCAACAGGAAGAATTCTGGGCGGGCCAATTCGGAAATGCCTATGCCGACCGAAACACGGGGAATCACTGGGTTGCTTCGGGGACCGCTTTATTCGCCACAATCTTGAAGAGAACCCATTCCTTGAAATCGGTGATTGAGTTTGGTGCCAACATCGGCATGAACTTGTTGGCCATTCAACGCTTATTGCCTCACGCCGAACTGTCGGCTGTCGAGATCAATGAGTACGCAGCGGGACAGCTTCGAGAGAATGTGCCGTCGGCGAACGTGCACCGGCAATCGATTGTCGATTTCCATTCCACTGCCCAATGGGATCTGGCCTTTACGAAGGGCGTGTTGATCCACATCGATCCGGACGTGCTGGCCCGCGTGTACGATGTGTTGTATGCCGCCAGTCGGCGCTATATTCTTGTGGTGGAATACTACAACCCTTCACCCGTCGAAGTAGAATATCGTGGCCACGCCGGCAAACTCTTCAAGCGTGACTTCGCCGGCGACCTGCTGGATCGGTACGATGGGCTTCAGCTTGTCGACTACGGCTTTGTCTATCGCCGAGACACCAATTTCCCGCAGGATGATATGACGTGGTTTCTCCTGCGGAAACACACGCAAAACGAGATTCCGTCCTAATCGCTGGAGCGCGTTTCCGGGCAGCGATCCGCTTCGTGCAGCGTGGCAGGTGGATAAATCAATCGTCGTGACACGATGTGTGCGAATCGATTAGCTCTCCTGAGTTTGGCTTTTTTACCTTCTAGCTCGTTGTCCCTCCGGCCCGTCCACAAAGAGGGGTCGTTTGCCAGGCCGCGCCTTGCAAAAATGTAGGAACAGTCACGGACTCCTTGCTCATCAAGATTCGATCATGGAACACGAAATGCCGGGCGGAACTACCTTCAAGGAAATCGGCTTGAGTCTGGTACTGATGGCTTTCTGTCAGGCCGCATTCGCGCAGGATGATGTCGCGGAAATTCGCTCAAAAACGCTGACGTTGAAACCAGACAAGCTCAAGTATATTTTGATCGCGGGCGCCGGGAAACTCGAGACCCCGGATCAAGGCTACAAATTGCTGATTGTGTTGCCCGGCGGCGACGGCAGCGCTGACTTTTTGCCGTTTGTGAAACGCATCTATAAATACGCATTGAATGACGAATACCTCGTCCTCCAACTAATCGCCCCGAAGTGGGACAAACGCCAGAAGATTGTGTGGCCGACGGCGCACGACAAGACGCCGGGTAAAAAGGTATCTGTGGAAGAATTTCTGGACGCCGCTGTTGATGATCTACGGAGGCGAACGCGCATCGACGATCGCTGTATCTTCACGCTGTCCTGGTCATCGGGAGGGCCGGCCGCCTATGCCGCGTCGCTCAGCAAGCAAACGGCCGTGACCGGGAGTTTTGTGGCGATGAGCGTCTTCAAACCAAGTCAGCTGCCCGATCTTAACAGAGCGAAAGGGAAAAGGTATTTCATCCTCCATTCCCCGCAAGATAACGTATGTCCTTACCGAATGGCGGAAGCGGCGCGAGACGAATTGCGTGCGCACGGGGCTATCGTGCAGTTCGAGGAATACCCCGGGGGACACGGCTGGCGCGGAAACGTGTTTGGCAACATCCAGACGGGAATGGAGTGGTTGGAAGAAGGCTAAAAGGGGTCCGGTCGGCTCTGTAGAAAACCGCTCGACGCTAGCTTCGATGATCAAGTGGCGGCAAGGCTCCCATGCCCGAGGACACAAATACTGGAGTCAGTGCCGAGATCTACGATTGATGGCACTGATCCACAACATCATGCATTCTTGTGATTGTTCAGGTTTTCTACAGAGCCGGCCTGAATGGTTCCAAGCTAGCTGCAAGCGGATTTGCGTCGCTTGTCGTGACAGCTGTTCGCACTGCCTGAGAGGACCGCTATTCTGAGAACCCATAGTTCGGATCATTGGTCGCGAGTCGACGCAATGTTTGACGAGGGACTTGAAGAACGCTTCGTCAGATTTCTGAAATCTCCGGATCGTGAAACCTATCTAACCGTTCATGCCGCGCTCGTTTCTTCGGAAGGATACCAGCCATACTCCGATGAACTCATCAAGGTACACGAGTTGGTCGATGCAGAGAGTTTTGACGAGGCACTTATATTCCTTACCGCTGCGATGCCGAATTTGTTGCTGAACCCAAGCGCACACTTGGCGCGATCATTCCTCGACAGTAAGCTGGTGGAACCTGTTTGGACTATTTGGAGCTTCGCCGAAACGCCGAGGTGTATCTGGATGCCCTCGGAGCCACACGGATTCCCGATCCCACCACAGCCGAAGATTTTTGCCGCCGCTTCTCGCCGCTCCAGATTGAGCGTTTGATGCGTGTTCAATGAGACACGATTAAAGGTGTGGCAGCAGCAAGGCCCCGAGTTCTTCGAGGAAGCGGTCGTAGACGCGGATGGCACGATGGTGCAGACCACCGGTGAGTGCAAAGAAGGCATGGACATCAACCACAAGGGACGTTGGAAAGAAAAGCACAAAGAAGAGAAACGACGTATGCTGCGGATGAACCCACCCTAACGGCAGTCCAATAGCCGTGACGACCGCTCCCAGCATCCAGCCCCACTGCCGGCCGTTTCCGGCCCATTCATCGGCCAGCATGGAGAGGCCGGCGTCGAAGAACATTCCAAAAATGGGCCCTCACGAATCCGCAAATAAGCACGCAGAACACGTACTGAGCGATGGCTAGTCCTTGGTGCACAACATCGTCCGCGCATCTGCCGCCTGTTGTCGCCCGAGGCGCGGCTACCGCAATCGCGCATTCCGCGTCAAGCCGATCGGAGTCGGAACAACCCGGCCTTCGGCCCGGACAAGATGGTCGGCGACACGCGGGCTGAGCCCGTGCCTGCCGGCTTCGTCCCCTCTCACCGTTCGGGGCCAAGGGCCGGGCGGCTCGATCATGGTTTCAACGCCCATGTCATCCGCCTCTGCCAGTCGGCAAGGTAGTCAACTCGCCATTGGTTGACGGTCTCGGCTCCCGCGTGGCCGGCTTCGGACAAACTGCGATCGGGATTGTCGGTCCAGTAGTGCTCGCCGTGTTTCGTCTTCAAGTAGCGGCCGCCCCAATGCGCGGCCGTAGGAGCGTCAGGATCGCCCCGCAGCAAGTAGAGCAACGATGGCGTGTCACCCATCTTGATGTCGCGCTTTTTATGGTTGAAGAGATCGCCCAAGGCTCCATGCCCCCGGACGTGCCTATCGATGAAAGCGCGGTTGCCCCACTCTCCGTCTTGCATTCCTCCAACGTACATCCCTCGAAACGTCGTGACGCTTTCGATCCACCACAAGTCAGCGTGGTCCGTGAATAAGTAATCGCGTGCGGCGCGGTCCTGCTGCGTGTTCCACGAGCCTATCGAGTAAACGCGGATCTTGGCTTTGATCGACGGATCATCGTGGACGGCCTGCGCGACGTCGGTGATGCTGCCCCAGACGAGTACCCACAATGGCCGCGGGTCGTCGGCCTTGGCACGCTGGATGATCCACTGCGATCCTTCGGTCGGTCTGCCCCAGCCGCTGCGCCGGGCAGGATCGACCGCGCCTTGCTTGGCCACATCGCGCAGCGAATCGGGAGCCGGATAGCCTTTCGAGTGACGCTTGAGGTTCGGATAGTCCTTTGTGTAAGCCTCAATCACTTCGTAGATATGCTGCACGCGGCCGTTCTGTGGCGGCGACGAAATCAGTCCCTCGATATCCAGCACGTCGGCGTAAACGAGCAGATGGACCATCGACTGAAAATCGTCGGGGTCCGATCCGCCAACATCCGTTGAGACGATCACGCGCGGCCTATCGCCATCCAGCGCACCGCCCGACAGAGCAGGCGGACCGGCACCCGTTGCAATGGCGGCGATGCACATTATCGTACACGTACAGGTCGTCAGGAGGAAGGCGCAAGCCGATGTTCGGTGTATCATCGCAGAAAGTTCCCTAGTACATGTGTGCTACAATAGGTGGCCGCAATGATAGTCAACCCTAACGAACGGAAGGACCATGTTTCGTTTCCTGTCACCGCTGATTTGCCTGCTGCCGTTCACCGTAACTTTTACCGTCGCGGCTCGCGCCGTACAACCCAACATTGTGTTCATCCTTTCTGATGACCAAGGTTACGCGGACGCTGGCCGTCGCATTGCGCGATCCCGCTACCAAACGGCGATTGGCGGCAAGTGGCATCTTGGTGAGTTTCAGTCCGACTATCGGCCCACGCAACGCGGCTTCGACCTTCAATACGGTCACTGGTTTGGCACGCTCGACTACTTCATTCATCTCCGCGATGGTCAACTCGATTGGCCGAATCGTGACAGCGCTCGACGAGAAAGGGCTGTCGGACAACACGCTCATCATCTTTTCCAGCGACAACGGCGGCACGGCGCCCGGCATGGTGACTTCCAACGCTCCTCTCCGCGCCGGCAAGGGCACGATCTACGAGGGCGGCATCCGGGTTTGTGCGTTGGCTACCTGGCCCGGTCATATTCCCAGCGTCAAGCGTAACGTAGTACCGATGCACATCGTGGATTGTTGTCCGACGTTGGTGAAGCTCGCAGGCGGTTCACTGGAACAACAGCTGCCGCTCGATGGACGCGACATCTGGCCAATCATGACGCAGAAAGCCAAGTCGCCTCACGACATGCTTTTTCTACCGGGCAGGACTCCCGACCAGGCCGCGATTGGCAAAGGCGACTGGAAGCTGCTGATGAATTCCGGCGCAAACGGCGGCAAGCGTTCGGCTTCGTCGTCGCGCGGCGCGGGGATCGAACTTTACAACCTGTCGACCGACGTCGGCGAGACGAACAACGTCGCGGACGAAAACCCCGCGGTCGCGGTGGAAATTCAATCGTTGCTGACAGAATGGCTGAAGACCGCCGTTCCGTACGGCGATCCGAAATTGCAGCCGGACGGTCCAACGCCAAACCCAAAGCAAGCTCGACCGGCATCGCTTCGAGCGAAAAAAGGCAAGCGGCCAAACTGATGAAGTTCAAAAAAGGGGACAACATGAAACGAATTGCGAAACTTCTGATAGCGTTGTCTGCCTGCGGACTGATTTTGACCGGAACGTCTGCGACGGCTGAAGAGGACTACAAGGTCGATCCGGACTCGCTGCCGCAAAAGGGCGTGCCGCAGGGCCAGATCGAAGGGCCGATCACGTGGATCAGCAAGATCTTTCCCGGCACCGTGCGCGATTATTGGGTCTACTTGCCGGAGCAGTACGCCAAGGACAACCCGGCCTGCGTGATGGTCGTGCAAGATGGACTGAGCCGGGCCAACGAATGGAAGATGCCGACGGTTTTCGACAACTTGATTCACAAAGGCCAGATGCCGGTCACCATCGGCATTTTCATCACACCCGGTATCGTGCCGGCGCCGCGCGGAGGCGCCCAGGACCGTTTCAACCGCAGCTTTGAATACGACTCATTAGGTGACCGCTACGCGCGCTTTCTGATCGAGGAAATCCTGCCTGAAGTGCGCAAGAGCTACAATATCAGCGAGGACCCCAGCGACCGGGCGATCGCCGGGGCCAGTTCGGGCGCAATGTGCGCGTTGAACGTCGCGTGGGAACGGCCCGATCAATTTCGCCGCGTGTTTAGCACCATCGGCACATACGTGGGACTGCGCGGCGCTAACGAATTCCCCACTCTGGTCCGCAAAGTCGAACCGAAACCGATCCGCGTCTTTTTGCAGGACGGCAGCCGCGACCTGAACCTGTACGGCGGAAGTTGGTGGATCGCGAACCAGGACATGCTGGCGTCGCTCGCGTGGGCGGGCTACGACGTGAATCACGCTTGGGGACAAGGCGGTCACAACGGCAAACACGGCGCGGCGATTCTGCCCCACGCCATGCGCTGGCTGTGGCGCGACTATCCCGAACCGATCCGTGTCGGCACGGCCGGCGCCAAACGCCGCACCGACATCCTCATTCCCGACGAAGATTGGCAGCTTGTCAGCAAGGGCCACAGGTTCACCGAAGGCCCCGCGGTCAACGACAAGGGCGAGGTGTTTTTCACCGACATCCCCAACAGCCGCATCCACAAGATCGGACTGGACGGCGACGTTTCGGTGTTCGCCGAAGACACCGGAAAGTCCAACGGCCTGATGTTTGGCAAGGATTCCAGACTGTACGCCTGCGCCAGCGAGAAGAAACAGATCGTCGCCTACGCACCTGATGGCAAGAGTGAAGTCATCGCCGAAAACGTAACCAGTAACGACCTGGCCGTCGGTGACAACGGGATCTACGTCACCGACCCGGAAAACAAGCGCGTACTGCACGTCGGCTGGGACAAAGAGGTCCGTGTGGTCGACGACAAGGGACTCGAATTCCCCAACGGAGTTGTGTTGTCGCCGGATCAGTCGCTGCTGTTTGTCGCTGACACACGCAGCCAATACGTCAACTCCTATCAGGTACAACCCGACGGAACGCTGCGCTTCAAGCAACCGTTCCATCACCTGCACATAGCCGCGACGCAACCCGACACCGGCGCGGACGGCATGACAGAGGACGACCAGGGCCGGTTATACGTTGCAACGCGGATGGGCGTGCAAGTCTGCGACCAGCCGGGGCGCGTGCATCTGATTCTGTCGAAGCCGCACGACGGCTGGCTTTCGAACGTCGTGTTCGGCGACGAGGACCTGAACACGCTGTACGTGACTTGCGGTGACAGCGTTTACAAACGAAGAATCAACGCTAAAGGTATTCCGGTCGGCACCTCGCTCAAACCGGCGAAGCCACATCTGTAGCCACCGCGACATGAACCTGGATGACAGGGCTCACCGAGTGCGATCATGACTAGGCAGCTCGCCCCTGTGTGCGGATCGCGACCGACGCGCGAAACGGCAGCTACGCAACGCGCCAAGCAGGGCGTGACCTTGGTCAGTTGCGCTCGGCGGTGACAACCTCCTACGCGTGCAACGCCGAGTTGCTTAGGTGTGGAGGTGGCCCCCACCGCATTGGCATTGCGAGAACTCAATGCCCTACGACCTGCCTTGGCCGCCAACGGTGGACGCATTGCTAATCCGACCGAGCGGCGCCGCTTCTTCACCAAACTGCCAAGACCCAGCAACCGCCAGATGACCTTAGCTACCGCGTCCGGTTTTGCTGGAAAGGGGTCTCAGAGTTACGGAGCATGTGTGCGCCACTCACTAATCGTCCGTGCTCGTCTGAAGCTGCCCAAACCAATTCGGAGCCAACCGATGAACCATATCTGCCGAACACGTCGAAGGTCCCTTCGTTGCGAAAGTCTGGAGAAACGCAACCTACTGACCATTACGGTCAACACACTGCTCGACGAGGCAGTCGGCAGTATCGACGATGGCGATGTCTCGCTGCGCGATGCTATTGCGGCAGCCCTGCCGGGGGAGACGATCGACTTTGATGGTGCCCGAAGCGGCGACGTGGTGTAAAGCGTGTCGGTTTTGCACTTTACGGGAGCGGAGGGCAGGGGACTGGAACCGAATCGCGTAACCCGTGGGCCCGCCAATGACTTAGGGACTCTCTCATCCGAGCGCGCTGCAGAATCCGGTGCAGAAGCCACGTGTAGCCGCCCGAGCCCTTTCGGAAAGCACCATTCGCGCCGGTGGGCGTGAACGGCCACGCGCAGGGAATTACGCATGGACGTGTCGCGCCCACCGCTTCGGGAATCGGGTAACAGCTTTGCGCGCTAATGTCGAACCGTCAGGGTGTTCACAATCATCAAATCGCATCGGCGGAATCACCGACGTAACATGGGCTCGAAGGCATTAGGGGCAATATCGGCGTGGCAGCCGCACCATCGCTCTCCCTCGAGACCTCCCCATGCTCGCCGGGTCGATCAGCTAGCAGCAATCCGATTATTGGCATGAGTTGACGGTGAAGGTGTCAGTTAAATCGTTGAACTGTAACGCGTTGTGGCGAAACAATCCAGTGAACCCGGAAACGTCGATCGGATGGTCTGTCGTGGAACTCTCAAACACCTACCGAACCAAAATTTTTGTGACCACAGTCATTTTCTGAGTTGACGCAATGCGAAAACAGGCAATAATATGACTGTGGTCATTTTAACCGGAGCTTGTCGTGAGAATCACTGAAGAAGCCAAGAAGGAAACACGGCGGCGCATCTTGGAGGCGTCCCTCGAACGGTTCAAGTCGAATGGTTTCGAGCAGACAACCACCAAGGAGATTGCTCGAAAAGCAAGCATTGCGTCCGGCACGTTGTTCAACTATTTCCCCACCAAGGAAGCGATCGTCATGACACTTGTCGCCGAATCACTGGAACGGGCGGAACACGATCTTGAGCAGAATCGTCCGAGTGCAGGTTCATCACTCGCTGAGGACTTGTTCGCCCATGTCGCAGCAGGGCTCAGAAGAATGAAACCGTTTCGCAAGTTCATCCATCCGGTGCTCGAATCGGCAATGAGCCCACTTTCACGCGCGGGGTCCAATGAAGAGGCGGAGTTGGTTCGGCTACGCCATCTGGAAGTGGTCAGTCAACTCATGACAGAAAAGGGCGGCCCCGAACTTCCGACAACGCTTGCCTTGCACCTGTACTGGACGCTCTACACAGGCGTCCTTGCGTACTGGGCCAGCGACAGCTCGCCCAAACAGGAAGACACGTTATCTCTGTTGGATCAATCGTTGCGGATGCTTGTCAGTTGGCTCGAAACCAATTCGCAAGATGTCCATTGAGATGCCGGATGAATTATGTTTCCGTCTAAACCAAAGCAATTCGGAGTAGGATCATGTCACCAACAACTGCAGAGCTAATTGCAGCCCTTCCCGCCATCGATCAACACGAGGAGAACAGTATTGATCCCGGCCAATTTCGGAGTCTCTTCGACAGACTGTCGCGGCGCCCAGTACCCATCGGTTCGTTTCGGCGACTATGGTCGATTGGAGGCCTTCAAGCCAAAGTTGCCGTTGCCTATCTCTTGTATTGGATTCGCGGCACATTGCAGAACTCCGAATCCCGACAACAAGCGCTGGCTGAAACGCACCTGAAGACAGCAGTTCGGATGTTGTCAACCATGGGGTACCTGCGTGGCGCGGCGATGAAAATCGGCCAGCTGATGGCCGACTTTCCGGACGTTGTTCCGGAACAACTCGTGGAGACATTGAGCCGCTTTCACTTCGAGGCGCCACCCATGCATTTTTCGCTTCTGCGGGAGCACGTTCGAAATGAACTTGGCGCCGATCCGGAAGAGATTTTCGCGTCGTTTGAGACGGAGGCATTTGCGGCCGCATCCTTAGGCCAGGTCCATCGGGGCGAGCTCCCGTCCGGTGAGAAGGTGGCTGTGAAGATTCAGTACCCCGGTATTGCGCGGACAATCCGATCAGATTTCCGCAATCTCTACGCCGCACTCACGCCACTTCGCATTTCCAATGACTGGAGGAACCTCACCGAACAACTCAACGACATTCGTCAGTCGTTGGAGCTGGAAACGGACTACGAGACGGAGGCCGAGTCCCTGCGTATCGGGCGTTCCCTATTTGGTGAGGACGAAGGCATCGTCGTACCGAAGGTTTTCGATCGGTACTCAACACGACGTGTCTTGACGATGGAATATCTCGATGCCAGGACAACTGACCAATTCCTCGCTACCAATCCATCCCACGAGCTGCGAAACGAGTTCGGGCGGAAGATCTATCGAGCGACAACACGCTTGTTCGCCAAACGCAGGATGATCTACGCAGATCCCCATCCCGGCAATTTCCTTCACTTTGACGACGGGCGTTTGGGTTTTATCGACTTTGGAGCCATTCGGACGATAAATGATGACGAATGGGAGTTCTGTCATCAGGCCGTCGCATCAAGTTTCGGCACGCTCGAAGATAGGATCAAAACTGTCCAAAAGGGCATCCTCTTCACGGACGAAGAAATGCGGATGAAGGACGAATACGTGAAGGTGGTTGTGGAAGGCTGTGACTATATGTGTAGGCCATTCGTCAAGGAGGGGCCGTTTGACTTTGGCGACGAATCGTACCTCCGAGAGGGCTTCGAATTTTTGGCGCGGGCAGCAAGATTCCGCGAGATCCGACAACAGCCCATCAATTTGTTTCTCCAGCGAAGGACTTGGGAGCTCCATGGATTGCTCTATCGCCTCGGTGCGAGATTTGACGCGGGACAGATCAGCGCTGAAGAGGGTACCGCCTCTGAGGCGTGGGAGGATATACCGGCAGTAAACGGAGAGTAGGCAACAATGGGTCACCAATACAAGGTGAGACATCCTCGTTGAGTGCGGTCGGTCGATTCCACTCCCTTCTGAGTGCTTTTCAATTTCAATCCTGACTAACGCCGAATCCGGCCTCCCGAGCGAGCTTTTTGAAACGGTCTAGCGTCGTCGGACTGACGTGGTGCTCGATTCCTTCGGCGTCGATCGCTGCGGTCGCAGCGTCGATGCCGATCGATAGCAGGAAACGAAAGACAATCTCATGTCGTTCACGACATTTGGAAGCTAAGCGCTTACCTTTGGGCGTTAGCTTGATCGGCTGATACGGTTCGGTTGCCAACAGGCCTTC
>CAZNKT010000129.1:0-15607 GCA_964573605.1 uncultured Pirellulales bacterium | reverse complement strand
ACCGCGGCTGAAGAAAAAATAGCGGCTCAACTTGCGTCTGGTGCACAATCGATCGAAATCAACGGACGCAAAGTTTCAAACTACGACCCATTGACATACCTCAAGGCTATATCCGAAATAGCAGCAGCTCGAGAGTCTGAGGACGATGGCGGAATGCTTAAACCAAAATTCAAGGCGGCCACATGAGCATCCGTGAAGATGCGGATCATTTCTTCTCAGGTATTCGCCGGTTGTACCACTCCCGACCCTCCGCTGTAAGCGAGGAGTTCAGACAGCGTGCCGTATATGATCGCTTAGTTAAACGTGCCAAGGCGATGTATTACGGGAACAGCTACGCCGAGCGATACGCTCCCGGCGCCGACACGTCACGCCTAAGAGACGACTGGTCAACATCAATCAAAACGGTGACATCACTAATGGCCGATGAGTGGAAAACGCTTGTCGCCAGGAGTGAGTACCTAGTTCGGACTGACCCATACGGCAGGAACGCTCGGAAAGTGCTTCTTGATCACATCGTTGGTTCTGGGTTGCGTCCATTCCCTGCTGTTAAGCTCAAAAACGGTTCCCCGGCAAACAGGATCAACGAGCAGCTTGCGGCAGGTTGGGATAGATTTAACGACGAGGGAATACGTTCTGGCACTAATCGGATGACAGTATACGAGGCGCAGAGGCTTGCGTTGTCAACGACCATAGATACTGGTGGTGTACTCACATCGATTGTTGGCGGGCGCAACAATGCGTGGCTGCCATTTGGGCTGCAACTACTCAAACCTACGCGACTGGACTGGGCGAAGGACAACTATACCGACGATGGTAGAAAAGTCGCTGATGTAAAGATCGTGCACGGTATTGAGGTGGACGGATTTGGAGAGCCTAGAGGGTTTTGGCTGGAAGACAAAAGGGATAGAGTATCAGCTGATCTTATGGCGATACATTTTCACCAGGAGGAGTGCGAGCAGTACATGGGGCTGCCTTGGATGACTCCGGTGCTTCCGTTTGCTTGGGATCTACAAAACATTCTGGCAGACAGGCTTGTCGGTTCGCGAATGGTTGAGCGCATTGCTTTGTGGGTTAAAAAGACAAGCAAAAAAACGCTCATGCAAACTGCTGACAGCGACGACAACACGATTCCATGGGAGCCAGGAATGGTGATGGCAACAGACGACAAGCCAGAACTTATACAATCGGCGGATAGAATCTCAGATACGTTTGGCGCTTTGGTCAAGCTATATCTGCACGGGATTGCATCAGGGCTAGGTTTTAGCTACACATTACTGACGCGTGATCTCTCAGATGTTAACTTTGCTTCAACTCGTTATTGTTCAATCAAGGACAAACGCTTTTTCCAGTCGCTCTATCAGTGGTACGCTAAAAGCGGGTGGTGTAATTGGGTGTGGCAGCAATACGTCAATTGGGCTATTTTGTCTGGTCGTATTGCTGGACTATCATACAGCGACTACGTAAGCGACAAGTGGAGATTTAACCAGGTGTACTACCTCCCAGAGGGAGAGGCCTGGGTTGACCCACTAAAGGATGCGCAGGCACTCAAAGTGCAGTACGAGAACGGCTGGATCACTTTGCAGGAGATATGCCAGCAACGTGGAGTGGATTGGCGTGCAATTGTGACGCAACGCAAGGTGGAGGACTCAGAACTGCGATCTCAAGGGCTTGAGTACCTGCTACCGGAATTTGAGTCCATAATGATGGCTGAGGAGCAGGCTGATAACGAGCAAGAGACATCTGATCAGGAGATAAACAAATGAAACGGTGGCGTGGATGGTATTCTAGGGCGGCTGCTGGTGATCATACGATTGACGAGGAAAAACGCACAGCATCGGCTGTGATATCAACAGAACAGGCTGTTATTGTTTTTGATTGGGAGCGTTGGGAGCCTGTGCAGGAAATCCTCTTGTCAAGAGGAATGATGCCGATTGGCAATCAACAGGTTCCACTATTAAATGCGCATTCTCGGTACAGTACCACTGCTGTCCGCGGGTCAGCTAGGAACATTGTCGTGGCGGACGGTGAAATGCGGGCCGATGTGGTTCTGTCGTCGCTTGCTGAGGACGAGTGGACGCTGATTCGTGAGGGGCATCTGACAGACTTGTCGGTAGGGTATCGCACGTACAAGGACCATTCTGTACGGATTGATCCTGGCAAGACCGCGGATGTCAACGGAAAGAAATACAGCAACGATGACGAGAACATGCCACTGTATGTGAGGACACAGTGGCAATTGAAAGAGGTGTCATTGGTGCCTATTGGTGCCGACGATATGGCAAAATTCCGTGCGGAAGTAATGCCGTCGCGGGCTAACATAGATAGTGATACACAAAAAACGAAGGGAGTCCGCATGGACCAGGAAGAGACCAAGAAAAGGGAAGAGGAGCAGCGCAAGGCGCACGACATCGAGATGGAAGAGGCGAAAGAATCGGCACGCAAGGAAGCCGAACGCAAGGCCGAAGAAAATGCAGAGCAAAAACGGGTAGCAACGCAGGAAATCCGCGAGATGGTACGTAGTGTACCCGTGGAAATCATGCCGGAAACCGAGAAAGAGGAAATTATCAGCCGTGCAATAGATGCGTCTGTTACAATTGACGAGGTACGCAAGATGATTGTTGACAATGTGAAGAAGGTCGGCAACACTGCAGGGGTGCCTGATGTGCGTGCGTCTGCAGATGAGGCAGACAAATACCACCGAGGAGTTGTAGAATCAATTCTCTGTCGTTCAGGTGCGGCGACTCCAGAGCAGGAGCGCGACAACGCGCAGGCTGATGTGCCGCGTGGACTGCATGCAATGATTAGACAAGCGCTGGTTCGTGAGGGCGTGTCTGCTGTCAAGGTTGCCAATATGACAGGTGATGACCTTGCACAAGAGAGTGCACGCATGTGGCGTGGGTGGCACGGTCGGGCTGATTCGGTGAGTGCTGGACACCTTCCATACATTCTGGCCGATGCAAGCAACAAGGTGCTTATGAAGGGCTACGAAGATGGTCCGGCAACGTGGCGGCAGTGGTGTGCTACAGGTAGTGCGCCAGACTTTAAAACCGTCAACATGCCAACTCTGTCAATTACGTCAGATTGGGCCGCGGTTATCGATGGCGAGCCGATTCCCAAGGGGAAAATTGGCGACAAGTACGAGACCGGATCGGTGACGACGCACGGACGCGGAATATCGGTAAGCAGGAAAGCAATTGTGAACGACGACCTTGACGCTCTGACAGATCTTCTCAGGTGGCTTGGTATGGGTGCTGCTCGTCGTCTTGAGGACCAGGTGTACTATAACCTGGTAGGCACAAGTATGGCCGGACCAACAGTCACAGAGTCGGGAAAGACAAATCTGTTTGACAACACGTCTGGCAAAGACAACCTGCTTGGGTCTTCTGGTGCTGTGAGCACAACGACTCTTGGTACAGCACGGAAGACGCTTAGGAAGCTCCCGACACTAGCTCCCGATGACGCTGGTGAGACTAGGAGCAGGTATACAGGGATCGATGGACGGTATCTAGTGACAGGCGTTGACAATGAAGAGGCGATTATGCGCTTTTTCAACTCGGCTGTTCTTGGCGGATACGGTACGTCGGCGGCTACCATGCTTGCTACGTCAAACATCTGGACTGGCACTGTTGTTCCGATATTCTCGCCAGCTCTGCAATATTACCTGACTGACCAGAGCGTAGCTAATGGGTGGTATCTAATCGCCGACCCGAGAAGTGGTTATCAGCTGTGTAAGGTCATTTTCCTTAACGGTAAGCAGGTGCCTTATCTGCGGAAGGCGGAGTCTGGAATAGGTGATCCACTCGGCGTGAACTTTGAGGGGTACTTTGACTTTGGTGTGGCGTTCCCAGAGTGGCGTGCTGGTGTGGCTAATGACGGGGCATAATAATTAAGGGGCCTTCTGGCCCCTTTTACATATCGAAACAACATATAAGGAGGTTTGCAAGTGGCAACCGAAGCAGTATGCAAGATTGATGGCGAGAAGTACGAAAGCATTAAATATGCAAATTCGTCTTCCGTATCAGCTGGAGAGGTGACAACAGTTAGTGGTCTTAACAAGGCGATCATCGCGCACGATTCGTATGACGCAGATGCAACGGGTCTGTACTACACTCGTGGTATATTTCGCGTGTCCCTTGACTCTGGCGAGTCTGTATCTCAGGGTGACATGGTTGTATGGGATGTGTCAGAAAACGCAGCGATTAATTCGACGTCTACATCTCGTATCACGACTGACATCCTGCTTGGGATGGCTGTTGCTGATGGCACCGCATCTGGTGGTTACGTTGATGTGGCGATTAACGAGGTCAGCGAGCCAGGGTATATCGTAGCCGTCGGGGCTGGAACGACTACCGCGACGAGTGGATATACTCAGAATGTGGCTGTTACTGGTCTGACTAGCAATGACATCCCCTGTGTGACAATCCGTAACAATGGCTCCGACAATCGGACTCTAGAGGAGCAGGTTTGCTGTGCTGGTGGGATGACACTGACTTTTTCGAGTGCGCCTGGTACGGATCTGACGTACAACTACATGGTGATGCGCGTTACAGCGTGATATCGAATGCTGACATAGAGCGGGCAATGCTCGGTATGGAGGACATGATAACATCGTCTATACCGGGCACGCCCGATTATCAGCAGGCGCTTGGTGCGCGTGGTATTTTGCGCTGGTTGACAGACATGGACGCAGACCGTGGCCGCGATCAGTCTGTGTTGGCAGACATGAGAAAGCTGAGAGCGCTGATTTATGATCTAGCCCGGGAGGCTGCGTGAACAAAGAGGTATGTGAATCGCGTGAGCAGTTGTGCCGGGAAAGATTTGTCAGTCGCAAGGCTAGTGTTGCGTGGACAGTTACAGGAGTAACGATGCTACTCGGGGTGGCAGGTACGTGTATCGGCGCTGTTGTTGACATGGGCAAACGTGTTAGCGTAAACGAGGCCAAGGTGATTATGTGGGCGAGTAGGCTGGAACGCATTGAGCAGAAGCTTGACAGGCTAATAGAGGTACAGCATGACACTGGCAAGTGACCTTGCTGACGCCATACAAGGCGCGATGGGGGATACTGGGGATATTGTAGAAACGGTGTACTACACACAATCTGGGGGCAGCGAAACAGCCATCGTCGCTCATGTGTTTAGGGAGTACCCCGAAGAGTCGCCAACGCACGGTAGAGCACCTAAAACAATGCCCAGGATTCTGGTGTGGGTGCACAAGGATGATGTTGATACCGTGACTCCAAACGTAGATACTGTGCGACTTTACCGTGACATAGGAGACAGTAGCTACAAAACTTTCGTAGTCCACGCAATCGAAAGCCAGGACGCTAGTAGTTATACACTGAGGGTGTCGTGACCAGCTCAATTTTTAGCATACGGGGCAAGATTAACGGGGAGAAGCAAGTATCGTTTATGCTTGGGTATGCTGGCAAGCGCATCATGTCGTCATTGCGTGGGTGGATGCGCAGAGAGCGGGCGAGGTTTGTTGGTGTCAAGCGACGTAACAAACTGGGAACATTTACGCGCTCAGTTGCGCGGCGTAAACTCCGCGGTAGATCTGGCACGTATTCCAAACGCGTTGTGCGTGCGTTTGGTGGAGTGGTTACTGGATCACGCACTGGGAATAACGAACTTAGAATGGGATTGCTTGGGCGTGTAACCGGATTCCGGAAAGGAATAGAGGATCTACAGACAGGATATACACGCCGGTCATCTCGGTTTATGCCAATCCCTGTAGTTGACAACTTAGAAAAAATAGGCGTCACAAAAAACTATTCCCAAACATTACATTCGATGATTGCGTCTGATGAAATTGTGACAATACGTACCGGCGGGGTATTGTTGTTTGTGTCACAGGAATTGATCGACAGTGGTTCAAATGTGCACGAAGCAACAGTATACATCGGGACAAAACGCACAAGGGTCAAGCGTGTGAATTTTGGTATGGTTGAAAAGTGGGCAAAGGCCCAGGCTGGCGTAACAAAGCGAGGAAGAAATGCCGTAGATCGAGTGATCCGCGGTATTAACAAAGGGTATATAAAACCGAGGTGATTTAATGGCATCAATCAAAGACTATGTAAAAGGGTTCTTTTTTGGTACTGATGCAGCAGAGGGTGCTGCCGCTATTGCTCCTGCCAGTGGTGGTTATTCAGGAAGCGCGGGAACAGGGATTAATGTGTCAAGCGCGAACTATACGCCAACTAATGGGCAACTAATTAGGTGTGTATACATTGAGACTGGCGGGGATCTAGGGTTTTTAATGGCCGACGGTACAAGTCATTTACTGGCTGGTATTCCAGACGATACAAAGTTGACTGGGTTGGGCATTGTTACCATTTACGCCGCTGACGACGTCAACTATCCTACATCTGCGACAGGGATTCATGTTTTCTGGTGATCCATGGCTGAAGTACAATACGAAATTGCAGAGCATCTGGTAACGTCATTACAAGACATTGACGGGTCTCCCTACACGCACACCGTTCCTGATGCCAATGTGCGGCTGGGAGAGCTGGAACTGGTTGTGTCTGAGTCGGGGGATGATATTCTTGTTGACATTGACCACATGAATGTTATTGAGGAAAATGCGCAAACCGCTCGAGTATGGTATCACTACGTGGTTCGGTGGTATCCCAAATACACAAGTGAAAACCTAAACATAAATACTGATCACGTTGATTGTGTATCAGACATAATCAGGGCGTTAAAATCAGGGAACGACAACAATGGGATATACAAGCCCAGGCGTGGCAATTTGGCAATGACGACAGAGATTACATCTGCTGGGCATGATATCGACATAGACAATATGAAGCCATTTACGTGGGTAGATTTGCGCTGTCTTTCAATAGTAAACCCAGAAACATTTACAGCCCTCTCATAGGAGAATAGCAATGAGCCACGAACCTAAAAACGTGAAAGCGGAGGAGCTGTTTCTTTACAAGCTCCAAACGACATTTGGCACAGCTGAAACCACTCTTAACAGCACGCATTATATCGATGCGTTGCCAGAATCGTCCATCGAGAACGATGCGCAAATTCATGAGATTGATCGTGCCGATGGGACATTTGGTCAGCCTGCTGCGGTGTTTGGTGATATGCCTGTAAATTGCTCCCTATCGTTTTACTTGCGCACAAACGGCGCAGGAGACCCAGGATATTGGAGCGATCCCATACAGTGTGCACGGTTTAAAGAGACCGACGATGCTAATGTGTTTACGTACACTCCAACAAATTTACGTAGTGAATTTAAGGACGGAACGTGCTGGTATTACACTGGCAACCGGGACACCAGTCAGTCGCTCCTTGAAAAGGGAAGCAATTTGATGTTTAACTGGGAAATCGAAATCCCGACCGGAGGGGTTCCGAAACTGAACCTATCTGACGGCAAGGGTGTGCACGGAGGGGCGCACGCAAATGCAACACAGCCGACATGTACTGATGTTGGCACATCGGCAAGCGCTGTGATTGGTGCTACGATGAGCATTGGCGGAGAGTCGTACAAAGTTATAACAGCGAGTGTAATGGGGAACCAGGATGTTGTGTCCACCATGGACCAGAGTGCTACATATGGCCATGGGTACACGCTTCCGACGGCAGCCAAAATCAAATGGTCGGCTACTGTTTACCTTGTAAACGTCTCTGACGCAACGCCACTGGCGGACCTAATCGCCGGTACGCTGACCGCCTGGTCAATTCAGTGGGGGGTTGCACCGTATAAGTTTACGTTGTCAAGCCCAAACGATAAGTGTCAGATTACAAGCGTCAAAAAGTCAGAGCAGGACGGCGTGCAGGTGTTTGAGCTTGAAGGGCTTTTTGTTGACAACGATTTTACTATCGATGTTGACACATCTACATAATCCATAGTAAGGAGCGGGAACAATGGAAAACGTACCGGTGATGGGTATTCCTCTGACAGGAGAGGAATTGCTTGAGCGAGAGCATAACGGCGTTACCTATAAGTTTAGGGTGGCTGTTGGTCCATTGGCGCGAGAGGTAGAAAAGATCCAGGCAGAATACTACGATTTTGGGCCATACGTTCAGCAGGCGGCTAAAGAGGTAGATGAGGGAAGTCGCGGTAAACGGTGGGAGGCGGGCGAGCGTATCAAAGCCGTAACAGAGCGAGCTACTGAATTGCTTACAGATAAAGCTCTTCAGGGCGGCATCGGTGGAAACCGCAATTATATCGAGGCAGTGCTTGACTTGGTGTGCGTGGGATGGTCTGGCAACAACGTGCCCCCGTTGGCAAGTGGTGGAAAACCATCAGATCAATTGCAGTTGTCGGTTTCTGGCGAACTTGTTGCGTGGTACATGGAACAGTTGAGCGGGCCATCTGAAGACCAAGTAAAAAACTGATCGCAGCGGTACGCTTAGCGTTCGACGGTGTAACCGCTGCAATGTTCAACTGCGAGACATGCGATAATAGTCAACGAGATTTCTTCGGGTGTTGGAAAGAATCTGCTGGTGCATATCTTGGATGGTCCATTGAGCCTTGTTGGGTTTGCTATGGGAAATCTGATTTCTGTACTTTATGTAATGGGAGCAACCGCGTTCGCGTTCGGCAATGCCCTCGCTCCATGGTCGTTTCGTGGACTCAACGTTTGCTCCCGTATTTTGTTGATTATGTAATGGGTATGCGGTCCTTAAGCCCACGTCTTATGTACCCTGATGGTCGCGGGAGGTATTGGCAGCCGCCGCAGCTAATTAGAGCGTTTGACATAATGGCGACAGAATACGACGCAATTGAGAAGCGGAAGGAAAAGGAGAATCCCTCCGATGTCAAATAGTCAGCTTATTGTCAGTCTAAAACTTGCTAGTCAGCTTGGTCGTGGTTTGAATACTGCGCAGGGACGCGTAAAAAAATTTGTAAACCAGACGCGAAATCAGTTCAAAAAGCTGGCCACAATGCCGAACATGATCATGGGTGGTCTTGTCGCAGGCATTGGACGTGCATTTTACAAGGCCGGAGCGGCCCTGGAGGTGTATCGACAGCAGTTGTTGATGGTGACAGCTAGCGCTATTGAGGCAGATTCTGCGTTGTCAGCTATACGCGAGTTTGCCCGCACATCCCCACTTGAGACAGAAGATGTTGTTCAGAGCTATGTGCGTTTACGAGCAGTTGGAATAGATCCAACCATAGAACAAATGCGGACATTGGGCGGCGTTGCTGTTTTGTTTGACAGACAAATGGGAGATGTGCTTCAAGGGTTTATCGGACTAAATAAGAAAGTGCTGCGCGGACTGGGTATAGAGATTGACCGCACAGGGGCCAAGGCAATTATTCAGTCTGGAAACATTAGAAAAGTTGTTGAAAAGGACTCTGCAACAATCCGGCAGGCATTGGTTGACACTTGGGCCGAGCGGTTTCCTGATGCCATTGACAAAGCATCAAATACCATGAGGTCAAAGCTTGCCATAATGAAATCAAATATTTGGGAGGTGATGGCTCAGATAGGTGAAAGGATTGCTCCTATTGTTAGTGCATGGTTTGATCAGCTTAGCAGTGGCATTGCGTCTATAGGAGATTGGTTTCTTGATTCAGCGCTTCCGTGGATTACAAAATGGGTGGGGTATTTTGAACTTGGTGTGCGCACTCTGTACAGTGTGTTCTCTACGTTTGTTACAACAGCAGCCTTGAACTGGAAAGCGCTAATTCAAGGTATGATGTGGCTGCTTAAGATGTTCGTTGACAAATTCCGTGGGTTTATTTTTTGGATGCAGGAACATCTGTCTAATACAATTAAATCCGGCTTCCTTCCGGAAGGAATGGATGTTGTAGCGCGGAAAACATTATCGGGTTTGAGCAAGACACAGGAAGCACTAACCAAGTTTAGCGTAACGATGTCTGGGAAACTGGACAAAAACAGGCGCGAGATGGGTGTCTATGCAGATGAGATTGTAGACGGTTTCGGGCATGTAGTAGATGCGTTTTACCGGTATGACTCAATTGTAAACGGCAAAAGAAATAAACCCGGAGGTAAGCTTTCTGGGTCTGGTGCTCTTGGTTCAGACACAGAAAGTGATGCCGGTAGTGGGCAAATGAATACGTTGGGTCTTCCCAGTAAAGCTGATATTAAGCGTGCCATTAGAGAGGCTGAGGAGGAGCTAAAAAGACAACGCCAAATAGCAGAGGCCCACTGGGCTCGCATGGTGTCACTGGCCGAGCACGCCGGAAATGCTATTTCTGATGCCATGGTGGAGGCTTTTTCAGGAAAGGGGTTAAAGGGAATCCTAAAGTCAATCCTGATGAATACGTTGAATTATCTCGAAAAAGAGGTTTTGATCGCCAAGGTCATGACAACAGTAAACGCCCTACGCATGAGTGGACCACTGGCCCCAGTTGCGGTTGCGAAGGCAGCAGCAAAAATCGGGGCTATAACGGCGCTTTTTGGTACAGCCAAGGCTGCCGTTTCATCGTTTGCTCGTGGTGGGTCGTTCGTTGCTGACCGGCCACAAATGATTATGGTTGGAGACAATCCTGGTAGGTCTGAGCGCGTGACGGTATCTCCCACTGGTGGTGGCGGAGGAGCCGGAGTTACGATAAACATAAACGAACGGTCGATCGGTGACGAACTGGTAAAGGCTATGCGGTCCGGTGAACTGAACCGGTGGTTATCAATGGCGGGGATGGCGTGAGTAGCTGGACACTGAGCGATGGCAGTAACAGTTTGTCAATGTGGTGCCCAGGATATGGGTACGAAACAGAAATTGCAATGCCCATGACTGGTATTAGAGCAGCCAATGGGGAGTACCTACACTACGATGAGGGCAGCAGCTACGATCGGCGCCGGTGTTTAGGGGCGAAAATTTTTATTGAGGGCGCATCGATGGGCTCGGTAAATACCATCCTTGGAGTTCTTGCAAACGGTCGTGGAGAGGCCATAGAACTACAATTGGGTGCTGGGTGTGGCTGGTATCCGTTCGGGCCTGACAAGGGAGATGCGGGTACGTTCTCTGCGCGTGTGTTGCGATACCGGCAGAGCGGCGCACTGATGCAACCATGGGGAATGTGTGAAATCGAATTTGACCTACTGATGGTCAGCGCTCCAATTTACTCTCCGACAGATGATATGGATGAGGCGTCATACGCGTTGGGGACAGCGACGGGACTTAGGGAGCCACCAGGTGGATTTTTGGCAGAGACTACATACGCGGTAGACACAGTGAGTACCATGGACGGGACAGCGCTCGAAATAGACAACGGCTCAGGCGCAGACCGGTACGAAACGCAGTTCGAGGTTACTGCAAATCAGGGCAAAATGGCAACAATAGTAACATACTTGACTGGTGTTGCTGCTCGTGGAAACAACTACTCGGTTAATTTGACTACACCAAATGGTCTGTATCCGTTCGGGTTTGATCAGGCATCCGGCGGGACATTCGCCGCGCAGGTAATGGAAACGTCTTTAAGGGTGCGACATACGCGATTTGATGAATTTGCGTTGCCACTTAAAATGCGGTACAAAGCATGAGCACCAACCAAACAGTATGGGGTGTGCGTGTGTACCTTGACACCGTAGAGGTGCAAGATACGGATATAGGGCTGTACACATCGGGCACATCGGAGTTCCGGTGGATAGAAGCTAGTATGGCTGGAACAAGCGTGGCGTGGGCTGATGGACTGATCCTTAATGGTGGGATTTCAGCAATCAAAGAGCATGCAGACTTGCGCTCCTGCGGGGGACTTGCGCAAATTGATCCAGTGACTGTCAAGGTGGCAAATACTAACAAACTCTGGGTTGATCTTGAAGATGCTGGAGTATATCTCCCAGGTCAACGGGCAGAGGTGTGGGAACTGGTAAGGGCTACAAGCGGGGGGGCAGTCACAGAGACAACAAAGTTTCGCGGCACAATAGAAATTGACGATTGGGACAAGGCCAGATACCAGTTCCGCATTGTCCCATCACATATACACAAACGTCGAGCGAATATCTTAACCAAGGTAAACGCAACTGACCATCCAGATGCCACCGGTGATTTTATAGGGCGGGCTATTCCGGCAACGTTTGGCAACATACATCCTATCGTAGTTAATAGCCAAACTGTTGATAGATACGCAAAAATGGTACGCACCGCGAACAAAGAGCAGCGGTGGGACACTGCTAATACCGGAATCAACCCAGAGCCAAAACACGTTACATCGTTTCCTGTCAAAGAAGTGGGAAACGGTGACGATTTACATATTGACATTTACTTGTGCCTGACCTACACCGGAAGCTATGGTATTGGCAGTCCTGATTGGGTCGGAAAGTATGTTAAAATTGTTGATGGTAATGGCGCAGGGCAATACAGAAAAATTGACTCGGTACCGGTAACCGGTGGAAATAACAGCTATGGTTTGTGGCAACGGCTAAAAGTTTCTGACTATTTCATTGAAGAGCCTGCAGGGAACGATGCGTGTACGGCAGAAGGGCAGTCGTGGATTGAAATTGTTGACGTTGAGAGCGACTATGCTTTTGACGTATGGCCGTGTGCAGGGTATGTTGACACATCTGGAACAGACATTACGCAAGGGTTTGAGCTTTGCAGCTATGACGCAGATTCAACCGTTGATGCCTCAGAAAGTGGTGACACTCCGGTAGAATCAAAGAGAAAGCGATTTTACAAACTGCCAGAGTATTCCTATGTTGATGACGGTAGCGGAGATAATTGCACCCTTGTCGTTGACTCAAAGCAGTTTAGTCGCACGCCGGATACTATAAATTCTTTTGTGTTTAAGGCTATAGAATCCCCTGAGCTTGTGAATACAGACACGCTTGCGGAATGGGGATATGCGTCATTTGTGCGGGCTCAAGTTGGATTATACAAGAACCCAGACATTTATTTTGCACCTACAATGGTGCAGAACGAAGCAACACTGGCGAAGATTACTGACCGTGATCACGCTACCTATGTCAAGTTTACCGTAACACATGATACATCGGGGACATCTCGTTTTGCTCTAAAGTGCAACCTTCCAGAAATCGACGATACATTAACATTTAATAAGGTATATGTACTTGTCAAGGCGCACACAGACGTTGGGAGTGTTGATGGTGGGCTGTTAGAGTTTGGAGTCAAATCGCGGCAATTTCTTGGCGCATCTACGGAGATCAAAAAGGTAACGTGGAACTCTTTGCTTGGCCTTGAGAGAGGGCAATACGTAGACGATGCACCAGACTTCTATTTTACGTCCGCACCGGATACAAACAACAAAAGCTTCTATTTTGAGCAAGACAATGTTTTGGTCGGCAATAACTACTATACTACTGGGCATACATTGTTCGAACTGACTGGTGTAACAGATAAAGAAAAGTACGATAGTATATATGAATTGCTAATCACACTACAATGTGCTGCATTCGAGGTGGAATACGATTTGTCCATATATGAAATGGCGGTTATCTTTGAAAAGCGGACATCAATAGTCAATGATTTGTACGTGGCGACAAAGGGACGTACATATAGAGACACATGGACAAACCGCAAGGCGTCTGCAGGCATGATCACAAGTTTGCCTGATATCTATGAGCATGTGTGTAGACTACAAAACTGGAGTGAGGCAAGCGACACGAGTGTTGATTACGGTATTGAGTATTCCGATGAGGCACTTGTAAGAATCGGGAGATACAAAATCACGTATGGTAGTTTGGGTGGCGGAACGTTTTCTTCGGGCGACACTGTTACAGAGACTGGAGCAGGGAACTGGGCCGGAATTGTGCAGTATGACAATGGGTCAGACATTATGTATATCTCTGCCACAACTGGAATAAATGCCCCGCAGTCGTCAGATTTTTTTAATAACGGCGGTGGAGTAAGTGCAGAGGTGACAGGTGTTGAGTTTGTTTCTGGTGCACTTGACCATCCAGACATTGACATGATACGCACATGGCGCCCAGCATTCCAACTGTTGGAGTATGATGATGGATGGACTGACAAATTTAAGGCCGAGCTTTGCAGGGCAATGTGGTGTGTTGGGTACGTTGATAATGATGGATATGAATGTTTGTCTTGGCTACCGCAGTCAGCAACGACAATCAGCGATAGTGTGACGCTTGCTGACATTGTGGATCATATAGATTTGGGTTCTGTGATTGAGGCAGGATCAGAGGACGTTTTTGTTGAGCCTAAACTGAGTTTTTGTCACAACTCTGCGTCAAATAAGTATGATGCAGAGTTAGAAATAAAAAACGTACATCGCGGTACGTGGGCATCTGGGTATACTCCTGGGTGGAGCGATGCAGCAGGAAAGGTTGTATACGACTGGTGCAATTCGCGTTTGTGGAGTAGATACCGCGAGATCAACGCCCCTCCTAATACACTGTCTGAACAACGTGTCCTTTGCTTGCCGCAGGACGCCAAAGAGTGGGTTTGGATGTGGATTCAGTGGCAAGGACACCGTCGTATATCTGTCCCGGTGTACTATGCAAAGGCATCGACCTGGCATGTAGGGCATCACCTAAATCTTACGTTGCCTCATGAAACAGCAGGCAGTGCCATCGAGTGTGTAGTAGAGGGAATAACAAAAGACAAAAATCAGGGCGTGTGCATACTGGATTTAATTATGCTTGACTCTACGGCATTTAGCGAGCCAATGTTTGTACAGGACGTAATGTACACCGCAGATCAGGGCGCTCATTTAGATGTACAAGACGACATGGATTTTGTAGCCGACGGTGCAGACAAAGACGTACATGATATTATGTAGGGAGTACACATGGCCAATTATCACATTACGCGCATCAATGACACCAAGGCAAATTTGTGGACAGGAATGGATCTTGCACAGATTGCGGTGATGTCAGACGAGAATGAGGAGCTTGTCTGGAAAAACGACGATGCTACGCGAATGTATGTCGTTGCTCCTCAAAAATATTGGAACGGCGCAGCTTACACATACTGTGACGTTGACTTCAACGACGTATCTGTCCATGGTGATATTGACGCCCAGGAGTACATCCGTCGTCTCGGGGTGGCAGATGATTTTATCCGTATGCAAAATGGTCAATTTGAGGTATTCCTGACTAATATAAACTTCATGCAGTTATATGATACAACACAGCGCTTGATTCGTTTCAACGAGGGTGGTGGTGATATTGATTTTGAAGTTGACACATCCGCACGGCAAAATTCTTTATTTGTACAGGGATCAAGCGGGCGCGTTGGGGTTGGGATGGCCGATCCTGCGGCGTGGTTCGAGATTGAAGGCACAGATGCGACTGTCCCCCAATTCAGATTGACAAATGCGGATGTTGCTGAACGGGCCTTCACCATTGGCGTTGGCGATGACGGTGATAGTATGGTGACCATGTGTGATCCAACTAACAGTGGTTCACTGCTTGGCATCGGCAATACTACATACGGGATGTCCGTTTGGATCACATCGGCGGGCAGTGATGGGCAGCTCGGTCTCTATAATAGCAATGGGACGAGCTACGCCGATTTCATTGTCGATTCATCGGGACACATGACAATCGCTCCAAGCGGTACAGATGGTGAGGTGCATTTAGGCACCGATGATCACATGACATTCGGTGAAGCCGCTGGCAGTGCATTGGGGGATATTACATCGGATGGTACCGATCTTAACATAACAGCAACAAATGATATTTTGATCCAATGCGGCACCAGTT
>CAZNKT010000128.1:0-15709 GCA_964573605.1 uncultured Pirellulales bacterium | reverse complement strand
GTGCTGGGGATGGGCGTGTGGAGCGCGACGCGCGACTCCCAGTACCTGGCCGATTACTGGAAGATGGGCATGAACGGCGCCATGTTCCAAATGATCGCCCACGGCATCAGTTCGGCAGGCATGTTTTTCCTGGTGGGCGTGGTGTACGACCGCGTGCATCACCGCAACCTCAACGAGTTCGGCGGGCTGTTCGCGAAGATGCCGGTCTACTCGGGACTGGCGATCGTCATATTTTTTGCGGGCCTGGGACTTCCCGGCTTGTGCGGCTTTATCGGCGAAATTCTCGTGACGCTGTCCGTGTGGAACTACAGCAAGATCATGGCCGTGATTGCCGCGTCCGTGGTCATCCTGACCGCGGCCTACATCCTGTGGGCGGTCCAGCGCGTGTACCTCGGCCCCGAGTACCGGGGTCCGCACGGAGAAGCCCTGACGCGGATCACGTCGCGTGAAGTCGCGATCGCCGCGCCGCTGGCCTTTTTCGCGATCCTGTTGGGCGTATACCCGCGGATGGTGTTCGACTACATGTCGCCCAGCGTGGACAGGACCGTGGAAAACCTCGCGCAGTGGACGCAGCGTTACGACACCAGCCAGACGCCGCCCCAGGGCGAGAATCGCGTGGCCTGGATGCCAGAGGCGGCAGCGGAAGTACCCGACGATCCCGATTCACAGTAAAGGCAGCCCGGTGCAAATCAACGAACTCATGCAGCCGGCGATCAACGATACGTGGGCGAGCCTGCAACTGTTCGTCCCGGAACTGGTGCTGTGCGCTACGATTGTCGTGATGTTGCTGCTGCGCGTGTTTCAAGCAACGCAACACGCGGGATCGTTGTACGTCGGGCTGGCCGGAATGCTTGTGGCCTTGTGGTACGCGGTTCCCGCCGGAGCTTTCGGTTCAACGGCAAATGTCGATCCGCGGCAGCTCTTCGGTGGCGTGCTGATCTACGACTCGATGACGGTCTTTTTTCGGGTGCTGTTCCTGTTTTTCGGTATTCTGTTCGTGGTGCTCACGTGGATTACCGGAATGCCCGACCGGGAAGACCGGACCGATTTCTTCACGTTGATCCTGGGAGCGACTCTCGGCTTCTGTCTGATGGCGTCCGCCAACCATCTGTTGATGGTCTTTCTGGCGGTGGAGATGGCCAGCGTTCCCTCCTACGTGCTGGCGGGTCTGCTCAAGGGGCGCGCCACCAGCAGTGAAGCCGCGCTTAAGTACTCGGTGTACGGCGCCGGTGCGGCGGGTGTCATGCTGTACGGGATCAGCCTGGTGTGCGGCGTGCTGGGAACCGCTCATTTGCCGACGCTCGCCCACGAGCTGGTGACTCGGCCGCTGGAGGCACCCACCATGATGGTGCTCGCGCTGGCGGGGCTGATGATCATGGTCGGCCTGGCGTTCAAGCTGTCGGCGGTCCCGTTCCATTTCTGGTGCCCCGATGTGTTTGAAGGCGCGGCGGCCGAAGTGAACGCCTTCCTGTCGGTGGCGTCCAAGGCGGCGGCGCTGGCCCTGCTGGTCCGCGTTTCCGTGGGGGTGGCGATGCCTCCCGGCCAAACCGCGGAGGTGCAACCGGTGCCACAGGCCGCGTCGCCGGCCCAGTACGCCGGGGTGTCCGCACAGCTGATTGCCGGAAATCCGGACGCGGCCGAACCTCCGGCCGAGGGCCCTTCATCGCCGGGCCGCGTGCCGCTGCGGCGCGAGACCATCCGGGACTACCTGGTGTCGATGCTGGCTTTCCTGGCAGCCATTACCTGCACGTTCGGCAATCTGGCGGCGTATGGGCAGACGAACATCAAGCGGTTAATGGCCTATTCCACGATTGCCCATGCCGGTTACCTGATGATGCCGGTGCCGGCCGCGCTGGCGGTGGCCCATTCGCATCCGGAATTGGCGCGGGAAGCCGTTTCCGCATTGGCGTTTTACACCAGCGTGTACCTGTTCATGAATCTGGGCGTGTTCGCAATCGTCGCGTTTCTGCGTAACGCTTCGGGCAGCGAGACCATCAGCGACTATGCCGGCTTGATCCGCACCAGTCCGTTTATCGTGGTCTGTTTCTCGGTGCTGCTGGTCAGTCTGATCGGGATGCCGCCGTTTGCCGGTTTTGTCGGCAAGTTCTTCGTGTTCGCATCTCTCGTCAAGGCGGGCGGTCCGCTGCTGCTGGCGTTGCTGGTCATCGCCGGCGTCAACACGGCAATCAGCCTGGTTTACTACCTGCGGGTGGTGAGAGTGATGACCGTCGATCCGGAACCGGACAGCCGGCGTCCGGTGGAGATGGGGTTCTTCCCGGCTGCCTACGCCGCTGCCGTGACGTTTCCGGTGCTGCTGTTCGGCATTTATTTCAACGGCCTCTATCAGTGGGCGGAATTGGCGGCATCACAACTGTTTTAAGAGCCTCTGACAGAACCAGTATTTCAGCCCCACACAACGGTTTGGGCATGGCATCCGTGAGGTATTGTTAGACTCTATACGGCCCGGTAGCGCGCCGCCCGCGTGAAGGTGAACGAGCGGGACATCGGAACATGGAAACAACGTTAACACTCGAGGTTCTCAACCAGCTGCTGGTCATCCACAGCAGCTCGTTCCTGGTGTACCTGGCTCAGGCCAGTCCCTGGATACGGTCCAGCAACCAGAATGCCGTGGAAACGTTGCGTCGGATCGTTGACGATCAGCGGGCCATGATCGATCGGCTCAGCGAATCCATTCTCGACCTGGACGGCACGCCGGAGCGCGGCGAATTTCCGATGGAATTCACCAGCTACAACGACCTGTCGCTGGAGTACGTCGTCCGTCTGGCCGTCGAACATCAGCGAGCGGACACGACGTCCATCGAGCAATGCGTCGAATACCTTCGCAGCCGCGGTGCGGCCTGTCCACTGGCCGAGGAAGCGCTGGGGCTGGCCAAAGGCCACCTCGAAACGCTGGAAGAACTGGCCGCCGACCACGCGGTTTCTTAGCGTCACGCCACACGCGGCGTCACGGCTGGTCAAGACGGCCGGATCGTCCTGGAAGGCAGCGCCAATGTCGTCCGTAGTGCTGTTCGACACGCACGCGCATCTGGATCAGCCCGATTTTGATCCCGACCGCGACGATGTTGTGGCCCGGGCGCGCGACGCGGGCGTGCAGCACATCGTCGCCGTGGGCACGGACCTGGCGTCAAGCCGTCGGTGTCTCGAGCTTGCGGCCGCCTACGACGGAGTCCACGCGGCCGTCGGCATCCAGCCAAACTACGTGGCCGATGCGCAACACGACGACTGGCAGCAGATCGTGCGCCTCGCCGAGCGACCCGGAGTGGTGGCGATCGGCGAGACCGGACTGGACCGCTATTGGGACCACACCCCGTTCGGCCTTCAACAGGATTACTTCGATCGTCACCTGCGGTTGGCCGAGGATTCCGACTTGCCGTCCGTCGTGCACATGCGCGATTGCCAGGAAGAGGTACTGGCGATGCTGCGAGAGGCCCGCCGACGAGGCACGCTGTGCGGCGTGATGCATTCGTTTACCGGCGACGCGGAGATGGCGGCCGAGTGCGTGGCCCTGGGCATGCACATCAGTTTCGCGGGCATGGTGACGTTCAAGAAGTCCGACGGGCTACGCGCGTGCGCGGCGACCATACCGGACGACCGGATCCTGATCGAGACCGACAGTCCTTACCTGTCCCCGCAGCCAGTGCGTCGTGTGCGGCGCAACGAGCCGGCGCACCTGGTGCATACAGCCTCCGTGCTGGCGGACGTGCGTCGTGTGACGATCGACGAGTTCGCGCGCGGCACGACGGCCAATGCCCGTCTGCTGTTCGGGCTCACGTAGCTATGCCAGGGCGTAGCGACAAGCAATAAAGCGAGCCTGCTGCTGCCAATAGGATGGCCCGGCCGGCATATCGCCATCGACACAGGCGCCGAATCGCATCGGAGTTGCGTGCGAGTCGATACCTGAGCTGGCGTATGCTATATGTGGGTACCTACGGGCTAAGTGGAGGAACATGAGATTTGTCCGCCAGGGTGATCTCACAAGAAACATGGGTAGACGGCTCTCCTTTTTATTGCTGTGCGCATTTTTGTTGTCCTTGGCGATACGCTTGGCGGCGTGGTACGCCGTCGCCAAGGCAGGTGTCCCCCCGCTGTACGATGAAGGAAGCTATCTAAATCGTTCGCTGGGTGCCGCACGTGTCGCCTACGCCCTGGTGACCGGTGAACTTCCTGATCACGAAGATCTGGATCGCTGGTACGGCGACGGATGGTACCCGCCGCTGTTTCCACTGCTGTTGACGGGAGCGCACCTGTTTCCGGACGACGTTCCCTCCGCGGCGCGGATCGTCAACGTGGTGTTTTCGAGCCTCACGACGGTAGTGCTCTTTCTGTTGGTCTATCAGATGACACAACGGCGGAACATCGCCATGGTGACAGCGCTACTGCACGCTGTTTACCCGAGTTTTATTGGCTACTCGCATCTCTTGTGGAGCGAAACGGTCTTCAGCTTCTTCCTGCTGCTGGCTGTTGCCTTCGTGGGTGCCATGTCTCGGGCCTCGACCACGCGTCGGACGCACGCGTTTGCGATGCTGGCGGGCACTTGTCTCGGCGCGACAGCGCTGATTCGGGCGGCAGCGATACCTCTGCTATTGGCCGTGCCCATCTACGTATTCTGGGTTTGCAGACGACCGGCGAGGCACCGCGGAATGCCTGCCTGGCTGACGGCCGTGGCCGCCGTAGTGATAACGGTCACTCCGTGGCAACTCGTCGTGCTGTCCCGGTCCAACAGCGGAGTGATTACCAGCGCCAGTGGTTCCAATTTTTACATGGGCAACAATCCTTGGGTGCCGATGGCCGTGGGCGCCTCTTTTGTTGCTGAAACCAAGCCGCTGGTCAAACAACGGTTGGAACATGCGCAGGAATCACCTTTTCGACTCGCTTTGCGTGAGATCGCATCTCATCCAGTCCAGACAATGTTGCGCTCCATGGCACGGTTCCGAATGCTGATTTCTCCGGATTATTACGTAATTCGACACGCGGTCCGAACGGTTTACCCACCCATGCCGAGTTGGGGCCTGTTGCTGTTGTCGCTCTCTTGCATCGTTACGTACTGGTTGGTCGTGGGGCTTGTGATCCGCGGCGTCGTTGAGCCCAGAGTATGGAACCAGAGCGAGTGGTTGTTACTGATCGTGGCGATGGCGTTGGCCGTCGGACCCATCTTGACGGTTGCCCGTTCGCGCTATCATCAACCGATTCTCGTGGTACTTCTGCCATTTGCGGCGATAGGCCTGTGCCGGTTGCTCCGCCCCCTTGCGCGGGTCCGTTGGGTGCTGGGCGGATGTGCTTTTGTGATTTTTCTGGCCATCAGCGCGAGCGCGTTGCCTGTTCTGTGCCGTTGGATCCTCAGGCCGTCCTCGCACTACCATGCGGTGATGTCACAATTGCCGTTCGGTTGGGGGGAACACATGCCCTTCGAGGACCAGGTCATTCTGCGCGGCGCCGACTGGCCACACTTGAAGCGTTTGCAGATCCGCTTTCCCGACGGTCCTGGTCGTGTGTCCTTCGATGAGCGTCGACGACTGATGTTCGTCAAGATTCAATCCGTCGAGCCCAACAAGCCCGCCGAAATGGTCCTCTTCGAACCGGCAACTCGTGAAACCGCCAACGTCCGTCCGATCGCGGCGGACCGTTGGAGACGGTGGCGCCGGACATCGCTGAACGGCGTGGAATGTATGTGGTCCGGCCCCTCGCACTACCTGCCGCCTAAACGTGAAAACCGGAGCCGTGGATAACACGGATTGAACGGAGCGGCCAAAAGAAGGTTCAACCTGTCCGCGCTGGCGGCGTGGAAACGACGACAATTGGTGGACCCGATTTGCCTGGTAAGGGCGCGCCGATCGAGCCGGCTATGCTGCGTGTCGGCATGGGGGGGACGGTTGGCTGGATAGACACGCGCCGACTATAGTATGGATCTGACCACTGGGACCAACGCGGGAGTCAGGGAGCCTACGATGACGAATCGGCACAAGATTGCGTTTACTTATCTTTCACAGGAAGACCTGCTGCGGACCAACTGCCTCGATTTCAACCTGGCCATCGACGCGGTCGAGTCGGTGCTCAACGCACATCGCAACGGGGACGTTCTGTTTCCGGAAAAAATCGTGCAGATCTTCAGCGAGGAAACCCAGGAGCGCATCAACTGCCTGCCGGCGACCCTGCGGAAGGAAAAGATATGCGGAGTGAAATGGGTGTCGGTCTTTCCTCCCAACGTTCGCGCCGGACTGCAGAACCTGACCGCGCTGTTCATTCTGTCCGAGATCGAGCACGGGTTTCCGGTCGCGGTCATGGAAGGGACCCTGTGTTCCAATGTTCGCGTGGGAGCCGTGGGTGCGGTGGCCGCCAAGTACCTCGCCCCGCCCGAGCCGCGCGTCATCGGTTTCATCGGGTCGGGCGAGCAGGCCAAGATGCACCTGCTGGCAATGAAGACCGTGCGACCCAGCCTGTCGTTGTGTCGCGTGGCCGCGGCAACGGAGCCGGAAGAACAGCAATTTGTGGCCGAAATGTCGCGTATCTGCCCGGGAATGAAATTCGAGACCGCCGGCACGGACGGCGAAAAAGCGATGGCTGACGCCGATATCCTCGTCACGGCCACCAGCGCGCAAGCTCCCCTGTTAAAAGCCGCCTGGATGAAACCGGGGTCGTTCTACAGCCATATCGGCGGGTGGGAAGATGAGTTCGCCGTGGCCCAGCAATGCGACAAGATCGTGTGCGATGATTGGGAAACCGTGAAACATCGAACCCAGACGCTGAGCCGCATGTACCAGGCCAGCCAGCTGCGCGATGGCGACGTGCACGGCAATTTGGACGAGATCGTGGCGGGCCTCAAACCGGGCCGCGAACGTCCGGACGAACGCATCTATTTCAACGCCGTCGGTCTGGCATTCGTCGATGTCGCCATCGCCTGGGCCATGTATCAGCGCGCGACGAAGCATCACGCCGGACAGAAGCTGACGCTGCAGCAAATGATGATCTTCGAGCATCCGAATATCGGAAATTGGGCGCGCGTGTAGCGGGAATCACCGAACCGCGGCGCTCTCCGACTGGATGTAGACGATCACATCGGCTACGTCCTGCGGGCTGAGGTCGCGCTCCAACCCTTCGGGCATGAACGACTTGCCTGTCGCGATGAGTGTATCGATTTCCGCGCGGACAAGTTCGTCCTGGCGACCGTCTGGACGCGCGATGATGATGCTGTTGGACGTCTCGGACACAACCATACCGCTGTAGATGCGACCGTCGAGCGCGGCGGCAATATAGCTGACAAACTTCGGTTCCACGGCCCGGTTCGGATCGATCAGGGCCGTGAGCAGCGCGTGGGCCGAACGATCCTGCAGCGCGGCCAGATCGGGACCCAGCGCGTGACCCACGTCGCCGAAACGATGACACGCCGCGCACACGCGCTGGAAAACCTTCGCTCCCCGTGCACGGTCGGCCTCCAGCGTCAACGAGGACCGGAAATCCGCGAGGACCTGTTGCCGGTCGCTGTGCGATTTCAACGCCAATACGCGCTCTGCTCGTTCACGCACGGCGGAATCAGGGTGGGACGCGAGCCGCTCCCGTTGGCTGGCATCCAACTCCGCCGGCGCAATGCGACCCTGTTCGATCCCGTCGATCAATGCCAGTGTCCACGGAGTGCGGCAGAGTAAGATCTCCGTGACGTCGCGCCGCATTCGGGGCACGTAGGACGACCAGCCGTCCACGAGTATGGCGGGAACTTCGTCGTACGGCAGCCGCGCCAGCGTTTCGAGCGCGGCGGCCGATACCTCCTGCGGTACGCGCGGCGCGAGCAACGAGGCCAGAGTGTCCAAGTCCTCGGCCAGGTGATCCGGGCATCGTCCCAGCACCGCGATGCCCGCAACGCGCCGCGCGGGCTCAGCGCGACCATCGTTTGCCCATGCGCGGCCAGAGCGAAGCATGCGGACTATGCGATCGAAAATCTCTGTCTCCGCTTCCATCCCGACCCAGAAATCGCGCAGCAGTTCGCGACGCGCCGCCGTCTGGAACCATCCGGCCAGGGCCTGCAGGTGCCACGCTTCGACCGGTTGCGACAATTCCGGGGCGAACGCCGCCAGCACGCGGGCAAGGCATTTCCGCTGTGCATCGCTCGCATCGCGGGTCCGGTCCTCCCGCGGCGACGTTGACGCGTCTTGCCGGTCCGAGAAGTCGCTGTTGCCGGCAACCTTGCCCACAGCCGTGGCAATGAGGTCGTCCACCAATTGCCGCTGGGATTCGCTCGGTTCTCCGTGGGCGAGGACCGTCGACAGGATCGTTTCCGGGTCGCCCATGGCCGAGCTGACGACGGCCGTCCGCAGATAGGGGTCGTCCCCCGAACGAATGGCCAGGCGTCCCAGGCAGCGGGCCGTCTCGGGATCTTGGCTTGTGCCCAGACTGTAAGCCGCCTGGGTGCGGACTTCGCCGCTCGGGTCCTCGGCAGCACGATACAGGGCTTGCCGGAGCGTGGCGTCGTTGATCAGATAGGGCTCACTGAACCGGATGGCCCATTTTCGAACCTGCGGATGAGGATCGCGCACAGCGCGAGCGAGCAGCGGCGCGGATAGTGCGCCAAGTCCCTCCAGCGCGGCAAGGGCGTGGATTCGGGTCACGGCCTTGGCGTGGGTGTTGACGAGCCGCTCCAGCAGCTCGACCGCCTCGCGGTCCTGCCGATGAACCAGCAGCCGCTGGGCCGTATCACGGACCCAGCCGTTGGTACTCGACAGCCGCGCGACCAAAGTTTCCGTCGCGAGATCGGCCAGGCGCGGGTACGGACCGGGACGCTGGCCACGGGGAAAGACGCGGTAGATCCGACCCATGGTGTCACCGGCGCGTAAGTCGAGCCGCTGCTGCCAGACATCAGGAATCCAGTCCGGATGCTCGATGGTCTGTCGGTACATGTCCACTACCCACACGGCGCCGTCCGGGCCGGTGAGCACGCGGGTAGGGCGAAACCAGGGATCGGTCGATGCCAGGAATTCGCGATCCTGCTCGGCGGGGATGCGCACGGCGCGAGGCGTGGTACCTTTCCAGTGGAGCACCGATCGATGGACCAGGTTGTGCACGGGTTCGCAAGCCAGCAGCGCATTGTGAAACGACGGGCCCAGGAGTCGATCGCGGTACGCGGTCGGCGAGCACGCGGACGTGAAGCGGTTGGCCGTAAACAGATCGTTGAAACGCTCCACGGTCCGGCTGGCCGGATAGACGCGCCCAAATCGTGTTTCGTCGGTGATCGATGTCCAGGGACGGGGCGTCGCGACGAACGGGTTGCGTCGCGTGTAACGATCGGGAATTGCGTAGTACCAGAAGGGAACGTAATTGGCGCCTCCGAACCAGTGCCCCCAATCGTCCCGGCTGCGGCCGAACTGGGTCACGCCGCTCACCGGCTCCAGCCACCCTTCATCGGGGCGGATTCGCGCATCGCGGCCCGCCATGTTGACGACCTGGCCGGTTCGCGTCGAGCGTACTTCGCCCGTTCTGTCGCCCGCCACATAGACCCAATTGTCCAGCCCGTAGGCGAAGCCGTTGACGCGATGTTGCGGATTGGCCTCGTCAAAGCCCGTGAACAACACCTGGCGCGCATCGGCCTTTCCGTCGTTGTCGGTATCCCGCAGATAGAGGATATCGGGTGCCGCGGTGACCAGTACGCCGCCGCGCCACGGCATGACCCCGGTCGGGTACGGAAGTCCGTCAGCAAAGAGCGCGCCGTTTTCGTACTTGCCGTCACCATCGCGATCGCTGAGTACCCGAATCGCACCGCCAGGTTCGCCCTGGCCGTCACGTCCTCCGGGATAATCGTGCATCTCGACGACCCACAGGCGCCCATCCGGTCCGAAAGCCATGTTGATAGGGTCGCGCAGTGTCGGCTCGGACGCCACCAGCTCGATTTCCAGTGCGTCGTCGAGCTGCATCGTGCGAATCGCCTCGTGCGGCTTGGAGGGACCATCCGCGGAGGAACCGCTGGTGATTTCCCGGGCGCGCCGGACGACCAGATCCTCGGTGCCCGATTCCCAGCGGCCGGGCTGGTTGTAGAAGATCATCGAATAATCGACTTCATATCCGCCTTCGGCGCGCATCCGCTCCGAGGCCACGTAGCCGAAGATGTCGTTGGCGTAGGCCGTGATCCACACGGACTGCCCGGGCAACGCGTCGCGCAACCGGTGGGCGTATTCGGCGACGACTTCGCCGCCCAGGAACAGCATGGTCAAGGTGTCACCAAACCGCAGCGCCTGGATCGGGCAAGGGTAGGATTCCGGGAGCCGGCCCTTGCGACTGAGCACTTCCAGCATCGTGCGGGCGTGGCGTTGTTCGTGAACGTTGCCTGACTTCAAACGCGCATTCAACTCGACGGCGTCGGGCCGTTCGGGAGCGAGTCCCGCGTATCCGAAATGGGCCGCCGGCGGGGCACTAACCGGTGTCGTGGCCTCGTTCAGTGCCCGATCCACCGCGTCGGCCAGCCGGGCGCCGTGCATGCGGGCGAAATCCAGTTTGCCGCGCGGTTCCGGATTGGCATCGCCGGCACATCCGATCAGCGCCAACGCGACCGTGCCCGGGTGTTTTCGTTCGCAGTTCTCGGAGGCATAACCGGGCCAGTCTCCGCACACGCGATTGAAACTGGAATCGAGTGTCGTGGCGTGGCAGGCATAACCGTAGACGATGCCCCGCAAGGTGCCATCGTTTCGCACAATCTTCAAGATGGGCACGCAATGGTCGACCGTCGCGCCGGGCTGCACACCGAAGCCTGCCCACTTCCCGTCGCGAATCACGCGGCGGTTGACGGCGAAATCCATCCGGCTGCCGCCCAGGAATGCTTTTCCGGGCGCGAGATCGTCGATTGCCAGCTCCGCAGCGCGCACCATGAGACCGGCCAGCGCGTCCGTGTAGCGGTCCGTGGCAGCGCGTTCCGCTTCCGTCAGCTCGACCTCCAAGATATTCGGTGCGTACCCGGCGATGTGCGGCGCGGTGTGAGAATGGGTCGAACAAAGCACGAACCGCGAGCGGGGAATATCCCACCGTCGGCGCGCCTCCGCGGCGACGCGGTCCGCCAGCGCTGCAGGAAAGCCAATCGTTTCCGCGCTGACAACGACAGTCAGCGTAGCGTCGGAATCCCGGATAGCCAACGCGCGCGCAAACAGCTGCTGTTCGATTCCTCCAGAGGGCGTCTTGCGGTCGGCATAGCCAGACAAGCGTAACGGTTCTTCGGGAGTGATGTCCACTTTGCTCAATCCCCACTCCAACGGATTGGCCGCGACTTGAGAGACGCCCAAGATGACGATTAACCACGCGCACGTCATGCGAATTCCATTGGCAGTGAACATTTGCGGTTACTTTACCCGTTTGGAGTGATTACTAGTCCGGAAAAACGACAGGCCGGGACGCGCTATATGATACGTCATCGCTTCGAGGCCGAACAATTCGCCACCGTTGGAAATGTCGTCGGGTCAGGCAGCGCCGAGCGAGCGCGGCCGGGCGACGGCCACCGGTTCCCTGTGAGTTTGAAGCAGCACGGAACTTCGAGGAGGGGCGTACGTCACGGCATGAAAACTTGGCATTCACGGCGCCGGCGAGCTACAATACGCCGCTGCCCGCACGTGCTGCCAAGAACGGCCGAGACGTGTGCCGACTTGATCCGCGCTCTTTTCTGATGTAGCACGGCTTTGCAAAGCCGTGGATTAGCAAAGCCGTGGATTAGAAACGAAAACTGACGATTTCGACGGCTTTGGAAAGCCGTCCTACGTGCCATGACGACACGTTCATCGCCACCACGACGCGTCGACTGCCAAAGCCATGTCTTCGTCCCGGAGCTGGTTCGTGTGATGGAGGCGCGGCGGGAGTCGCCGTATATTTGCCAACGGGATGGGCGGCGTTATCTGGTCGTCGGCAAATGGCATCGAGCCCTGGTGCGCGGTGCGTCGGACCTCGACGCCAAAGTGGCCGAAATGGATGCCCAGCGGATCGATTTGGCCGCACTGAGTACCAATGACCCGGGTCCCGAGCAGTTCGGTGATGACGGTCCGCGCATCGCACGGATGATCCACGATTATCTTTTTGAGGCGACCCGCCGCTATCCCGGGCGGTTTTTTCCGTTGGCCACGTTGCCGCTGCTTGACATGGACGCCGCGCTGGAAGAACTGGACCGGTGCGTGGAACAGTTGGGCATGAAAGGCGTCCTGCTTTACTCGAATCTCGCGGGCCGCTTTCCCGATGAACCGCAGTTCGCGCCGCTGTTCGAGCGGGTCGTCGCATTGGATATCCCCGTCCTGTTGCATCCCCCGTATCCGATGACCTACGAGGCGACCAGTGGTTACCAGCTCACCGGCGGGCTGGGGTTGATGTTCGACACCACGATTGCACTGAGTCGGTTGATTCTCTCAGGAATCTTCGATCGCTTTCCGACGCTCAAGCTCGTCTGCCCCCACGTCGGCGGCACGCTGCCCTACTTGATTGGGCGGATCGACCATCAGGTCGCTGTTCTCAAGCGAATGGACGTGGCACTCGAGAAGAAACCGAGCGACTATTTGCGACACAATGTTTATTTCGATACGGTCAACGTGCTTCCCGAGGTGATTCGGTTCGGTTACGAATTTGTCGGGCCCGACCGCATGCTTTTTGCAACCGATCATCCGTGGGTGGAAATGGATCGCGGCGTCAACAACCTGTTGCGTTTGGAACTTCCGCCGGAGGAGGCATCACGAATCTTTGCCGGCAACGCGCTGGAATTGTTTCGGCTCTGAAGCGGCCGGTTCAACCATGCGGCCGCGTCCACAGGATGTCGTTCGCGACGCGCCGAACGGCGATGCACGGCGCGTGTCCGCGACCACGATGAGCGCCCCGCTAATCATGGAGTGGCTACCGGCGACGCACAGGGCGGCGACGGCGTGCGACCGGAGCGTCGTGACGCGGTCCGGATCGCTCGGAGACCACCATAGGCTCCTCGAAGGAATCCGCGCCGGCCCAGCCGGCGTCCACCGGTCCGTCCCAGCTGTAAGGCGAGCCATAGGGTGCCTGCAGCGGCCCGGCGTGGCCTATCCAATTCCCGCAGTCGTCACAGGGGTCGCAGTAGTCGGGCGGATCGCTGTGGAACGGACCCCAATACACCTCGCCACAGCCGTTGCAGTCGTCGCACAGACAACGCAGGATCCCGCGGAGCAGTCCGCATCGAGATCCCGCACCGCACCCGCCACACGGTGGGCCGTGGCAGCTGCCACCGCACGCCGGTCCACGGTCGGGACAGCACGCTTCGGGCCAGCACGCTTCGGGACCAGGCCCACACGCGCCGCACGACTCGCACGCAGGCGGACCGCAGGTCGGTCCGCCACAGGGACCGTGACACGGTTGGCAGGTACGGCACGCCCGCCGCGCCAGACAGCAACCAACGTTCATGCCTGCCACGCCGACGAACAACAGGATTATCGAGGTGAATCGAGACATCGGCCCATTCCTATTGCCAGAATTCACTTTACAGCGTGCCGCTGCAGGACCCGCGCGCTGCGGTGCCGCCTTGGGTTTATCGGCCGCCTACTCGACAATATCCAGAAAACCCGCAAAATCCTCATATCTTGCCACAGGCGTTCCGGTGGATGCGGAAGCGGATCCGTTCCCGGATGCGTGGCGGTCGTCGCCCGCGGACGCGGCAAGATACTGAGAGCGTCTCGCCGACAATCAATTGGTGTATTGGGAGAGCCATTGTGGAGACTTTTGCAAAGGATTTTTTCAAGTCGATTCTGCAGACTCCCAGCCCGTCGGGCTACGAGCAGCCGGTGCAGGAACTGGTCCGGCGCTATGCGGCCGATTTCGCCGATGACGTCCGCACGGACGTGCACGGCAACGTCATTGCGTCGATCAATCCGGGACAGCCGCTGCGTGCGATGTTCGCCGGACACTGCGACCAGATCGGCTTGCTGGTCAGCTACATCGACGAAACCGGCTATCTCTTCACGCAGACAGTGGGCGGCTGGGATCCGCAGCAGTTGATCGGGCAACGCATGACGGTTTGGACCGCTGACGGACCCGTGGCCGCAGTGATCGCGCGAAAACCGATTCACCTACTGACGCAGGAAGAGCGCAAGCAGGTCGTGAAGGCCAAAGAACTGTGGCTGGACATTGGCGCCACCACGCAGGAAGAAGCGGCCCAAGTCGTCCGCGTGGGCGATCCCGTCACATTGCAATTGGGTTACCAGGAAATGCGGAACCATCTGGCGAACGCGCCCGGCATGGACGACAAAACAGGGCTGTGGATAGCGATGGAAGCCGCGCGGCGAGCCAAACAGCGGGGGCTTAAGGTTTCCCTGTCCGCGGTGTCCACAGTTCAGGAAGAGATCGGGCTGCGAGGCGCGGCGACCAGCGCTTATGGGCTCGACCCGCACGTCGGCATTGCGATTGACGTGACCCATGCGACGGATTGTCCTACCATTGAGAAAAATCAGGAAGGGGACATCAAATTGGGCGGCGGCCCCGTGATTTACCGGGGGCCCAACATGAATCCGGTCGTCGTCGAGCGGCTGATGCACGTTTGTCGCGATGCGGATCTGCCATACCAGCTCGGAGCCTTGGGCCGCGGAAGTCCCACCGACGCCAACGCCATCCAACTGACACGGGCAGGAGTCGCCGCCGGGCTGGTCAGCGTTCCCAACCGGTACATGCACAGCGCGGTCGAAACCATTTCGCTCGACGACCTCGACCGCACGGCCGATCTGCTGGCAGGATTTGCGTGCGGACTTGAAATCGACGCGGATTTCACGCCGTAGCGCGTCGCGCGGCCATCTGCCAATTTGGCATGGGCGACCCCGGCGCGGTGCGAGTGGATCGCGACGCCGGCAGCGGGCATCGGACTGTAAATCACTATATGCAATAAGGTTACACGCGACGTGTCGGGGTTGGCACGGTGCTTGCTCACCCAATGCGCCGAGAGGCTGTCTGTCTGCCATTTATGTTGTTCGCCACGACAGTGGCCCGGGCCGCATGGCGGCGCGGGCAAAGACTGTCTGGGAAACGCAGCAGCGACCACACAATCGATGATGTGGGGCATTCGGCGCAGCCAATTGATCCACGAACCGATCAACTGCAGGTCGTCGCCGGCCGGGCGACTCCCGCAGTGATGTTTCCGAACCGACCAAGAAGGAGGAACCCGCTGTGGCAAAGCAGATGGTCTTTGACGAAGACGCAAGACGGTCGTTGGCCGAGGGCGTAACCAAGCTATCGCGTGCGGTACGCAGTACGCTCGGTCCGCGGGGCCGCAACGCGGTGTTGGACAAGGGGTGGGGCGCGCCCAAAATCACCAAGGACGGCGTGACCGTGGCCGAAGACATCGAACTGGAAGACCCCTATGAAAATCTGGGCGCCCAGTTGGTCAAGGAAGCTGCGAGCAAGACCAATGACGTTGCTGGCGACGGGACCACGACGGCGACCGTCCTCGCGGAAGCCATTTTTCGTGAAGGGACGAAAATGATTGCCGCCGGCGCCGATGCGATGGCCCTTGCACGCGGCATTCACAAGGCCACCGAGGTAGTTTCGGAGGCTATTTTAAAGTTGGCCAAACCCGTCGATGGAACCAACAAGAAGGAAATCCATCAGGTCGCGACCATCGCGGGCAACAACGATCCGGCCATCGGCGGAGTCCTCGCCGACGCCTTCATTAAGGTCGGCAAGGACGGCGTAATTACGGTGGAGGAAGGTCGCACGAGCGAAACCTACGTGGAAGTGG
>CAZNKT010000127.1:0-15833 GCA_964573605.1 uncultured Pirellulales bacterium | reverse complement strand
AAGCTTTCAGAGCCGATGATAGTGCCAAAAGCGCGAAAGTAGGTATCGCCGGATTCTTTCACCATCTCGCCCCCCGCCGGAATCGAACCGGTGGGGGGTTTTTTGTCCCTCCGCAAGCCCAACTATGATCCTATTCGATGAGCCATTCGGGGCCGTACTTGCGTGCAGGCGTCCAACCTGCGGAGTCGGATGGCCTACGTGGACGCGGCGAATGCGCGAATGATGACGCTATTGTCCTGGTCGCCTAACCCCGCGGTTTGCAGCTCTTCCAGCAGGCGGCAATGCAATTCTGAAAACGGCAAACGTGCGTCTGCACGCAGCCCCTCTTCAAGAATCAACCGCACGTCCTTTAAATGCTGGGAAAGTTTCGCCTGCACGCGGAAGTCGCCCTCGACCATCTTGCGACCCTTCACGTCCATGACGACGGAATGGGCATTTCCTTGCTTCAGTATTTCCAGCGCTTCGGCGGGCGTAAGACCGATCGCGCTGGCGAAGGTCAATCCCTCGGCCAGCGCCGCGCGGTTGAGCCCCAGAATCAAATTGTTGACCAATTTCATCCGAGCGGCGTTTCCCCAGTTGCCGACGTGATAAGCCTTCGCCACCATGGCATCGAAGATCTCCCGGCACGCATCGAAAGCGCCGCGCGGCCCCGCAACGATGGCCATTGCTTCTCCGCGACGTGTCTGCTCGCTGGATGCCGCAATCGGTGCTTCTAGATAATCGACCTGTTTGCGGGCCAGGCGGTCGCCCAAGGCGGCTGTCTGCCGAGGCTCCCCGGTCGTGGTGTCCACCAAAGTCTGTCCCGCGCGCAGACCGCTCGCCATATCATTCAATACGGCCTCCACAACCTCCGACGTGTATAGGCTGATTACCACCCGGTCGCAGTCACCGAGTGGATTTTCCGACCACACCGCTCCCCGCGCCTCAAGCGGTTCCGCTTTGTGCCGCGTGCGGTTCCACACCGTTACCGGAAAGCCTGCTTGAAGCAAGCGCTCCGTCAGAGCCGTTCCCAGCAACCCGAGCCCAATGACGCCCACCGCGCGTTTTGACGGCGTTTCTTTCGACATGGTAATATCATGCTCCCGGTCAGGTTAGGAGCGGATTGTACACCAAGCATTTTCTCGCGGAAACCGCCGGCCGAGATCAACGCGCCTGGTCGGGGACGGTGCATCCACAGTCGCTGCCCGGAGCGGCCTTTAACGTCACGGCGGATCATACAAAACCGATGGTGATGTGCGTGCCTTCGAATTCCGTTTGCGATAGACATCAGTGGATTCCGCCGATCCGCATCGGAGTGTAAACATGAATCGCCAGGCATTTGGAAAGCCGCCGCGCTGGTGGTCACCGATGCTGCACCCCCGATGGGTGCGCGCCTGGGCCCCTTTGCGACGATGGCAGCAGCGCCGCATCGATCGGCTGCTCGATATTGAGGTCCGCGGAGTTCACCACGTACAACGGAGCATCGATGCCGGACACGGTGTGTTGATCACTCCGAACCATCCGAGTCATGCGGACTGTTTTGCCTTGTATGCCGCGTCTGACGCGGTAAGGTGCCCTTTTTACGTCATGGTGGCCTGGCAGGTTCTGGCCCGCGGTCCCTGGATCAGGCGGCTCGCACTTCGCCAGCACGGTTGTTTCAGCGTCGACCGGGAAGGAACCGACAAGAATGCCGTGCGCATGGCTCGCGAAATATTGGAATCCGGCCGGTTTCCTCTCGTGATATTCCCCGAAGGCGAAGTATATCATGTCAATGATCGTATCACGCCCTTTCGCGACGGCCCGGCAGCTATTGCCTTGATGGCCGCGAAAAAGGGGCAGCGGCCGGTCGTGTGTGTGCCGTGCGGGATGAAGTACCATTACGTGCGAGACCCTACACCAGAGTTATCCGAAGTCATGGATCGACTGGAAAAGGCTCTCTTCTGGCGGCCGCGTTGGGATCTCTCTCTGAAGGACAGGATCTATCACCTGGCCGAAGGCATGATTGCCCTGAAAGAGGTCGAATTCCTGGGCCATACACGCCAGGGCCGTCTGCCGGATCGGGTTCGTCATCTCGCACGATTCGTCCTGGACCATATCGAACAACGGTATGGTCTGGACGCCGGCCATGCCAGTATTCCGGAGAGAGTAAAGCGCGCGCGTCAAGACGCCATCCGCAAGCTGGAACAACTACCGCAGGCCGATGTCTCCCGCACACAATACGACCACGATCTGGAAGACCTGTTTCTCGTTGTCCAAGCCTTCAGCTATCCTGGCGATTACGTTGATGAAGACCCTTCCATCGAACGCATGGCAGAAACCGTGGACAAACTGGAAGAGGATGTCCTGGGAGCCGCGACGGCGACGATTCTCGGCGCGCGCACCGCGGTGGTGTCCTTCGGCGAACCCCTTCGCATCAGCACGGAACGCACATCAGAAAACTCCGCCTCGCAGCTCACCAAAACTCTGGAACAACGCGTGCAGCAGCTTATCGATAAAGGGTAATCGGGGCCGCGAAGGTTGTTCACAGCCTCCAGGCAAACGCAGCTCCGGTTTTTCCGGATTGCGTCTCAATACGCGCTGCGCGGAAACCGGCGGCGCAGACGTTCGCTCAGTTGCACCCACTTCTCGTGCAGGGCGGCGTCCTCGTGGCCATCCAACAGATCCGTGAGCCATTCGTCCATCCGCCGCAGCCGGTCTCCCAAGATATTGACCAGGTTGCAGGCGAGCCGACAAGCGATTTCCGGCGCGTCGTGTTCCAGTTGCTCAAACTGCGTTCGGCTGAGCTTCAACGCCGTGCAACGTTCCCGGGTCAGGACACTGGTGGCGTGCGGCTTCTCGGTGAAAAAGGTCATTTCTCCGAAGGTGTCCAGCGGTGCAATTTCGGCAATCACCACGGGATTCGCCCCGCCGCGTTGCGACGGTTCCTTGACGACGTTGCAGCGGCCGTCGAGCAACAGCCAAACATTCTGTGAAACGGTTCCCTGTCGCACAACAACAACATCCGCCTCGCAGATGTGATGCTCGGCTGCATCCACGATTTGTTGGCGATCCGAGTCTCGCAGTCCGGCCAGCAGCGGCGCATGACCGATCTGCTGCGCGATCGTCGATGGTTTATCCAATGAGTCCATGGCAAAATACCTTTCACGGCAATGTTCGCGCCCGGGTCGGGCACGGGTAACAGAGGCCGATCTACAACGCGTGACCAGGCTGCGGATGCTGGAAGGGGCGCACGACACACCGCAGCTCCCAACGACCGCTTTCTCCCGGGCCGATTGACGGAATGTACCTCAAACCACATCGTACAGGAATCCGGGACAGCCCCGACAGGTCCAAGCAGTCCGAGTATGTCGCATGCCCGAAGTAAGAAGACAAATCGTCGAGTATCTCGACACGCGCCGAGGTGAAATCATTGACTTTGCCTGCCAACTCGTTGCCACACCCAGCGCCAATCCCCCAGGCGATGAACGTGCCATCGCTAATGCAATGCTTGACAAAATGTCGCATTTGGGGCTGCGCGATACGGAAATCGTTGCTTCCCTGCCCGGGCGGCCAAACATCGTATGCCGAATCCCGGGCAGCGGAACGGACGCCACGCTGCTTCTAAACGGCCATATGGATACGAAGCCCGTGGGACGCGAGGCCCGGGAACTCTGGAAAACGGATCCGCTGCGGCCGGTCCTCTCGGACGGCAAATTGTACGGTTTAGGCGCGACGGATATGAAGGGCGGCGTGGCGGCGCTCGTGTTCGCCGCCAGTGCGCTCCGCGAGGTGTGCCCGGATCGGCGAGGGGATTTGCTGCTGGTCTTTTCCGCCGATGAAGAAGCAGGAAGCACCTACGGCGCTCGGTACCTCGTCGAGCAGCGGCTGGTGCATGCCGACGCCGCTTTGATTGCGGAGCCGTGCGGATTGCGTCGAGATTTTGACAAGCTCTGCATCGCATCACGTGGCACGCTGTGTTTTCGCGTCCGCGTTTCCGGCACGCAGATGCACAGCAGTACGTCGGACGAATTTCCGTCCACGAACGCGTCTGTCAAGATGGCGGAGGTGCTGTCGCGAATGCATCATGACATGATAATCCCGCACGCACCTCACAAACTCTTTCCGCGCGGAGTGACTCGAAACATCGGCGTGCGAGTCGAGGGCGGTGTCTTTTACGGCGTGCTTCCCGGCCAGGCTGAATTCTGTTCGGACATCCGAATCCTGCCCGGCATGACGCCTCGGCAAACGTCACGCGCCGTGCGTGAATTCCTCGCGAAGCTCGCGGCCGAGGATCCTGAGCTGCGCCTGGAAGTGACCGAGGAACTCTCGTGCTCCGCCCTCGCAGATGTCGCCCATCCGGAGGTGGACGCCGGAGAACCTCTCGTGGGCATGCTGCAAACCGCTGCGCAACAAGTGCTGGGCTCGCCCGTGAGCGTCGGAGGATTCGTGGGAGGCACGGATGCCCTGTATTTTCATGGTCTCGGAGGGATCCCCACGATACCCGCCTTCGGTCCCGGGCTGCTCCCGCTGGCTCACGGTCCCAACGAATGGGTCGCCGTGGAAGCGGTGGTGCAAGCCAGCAAAATCTACGCGCTGGCTGCGTGGGAATACCTCAAGTGAACTTCATCCGCGCCACGACCCGCACCCCCGGCCGTACTCTTGAGGATGCGACGGGCGACCCACTGCCGTGTTGTCGCCCAACTCTGGCGAGTTGTCGGCCACTTGATCCAGAACAACGTTTCAGCGCGCCGCGGCCTTGACGGCCGGCCGGCGCTCGGGTGTTTCCGGAATCCGGTCGATCAGCTCGTTGACCTGGCCCGGACGCTTCTTGAGCGTGAAGGCATCGTATGGCCGCCCGATGGCAGTGCGAGCTTCATAGTGGAGCTCGTCGCCGTCAATGGTGATGATCTGGTAGAGCTGTGTGCCCTGCGCTGAACGGCGCATAAACGGCCGGTGTCCCAATTCGTACATTTTCGGACCGCTGACCGACACGACGTACACGGTACCGGCCTCCTCGCTCCTGCGCGTTACTCCCGTGGCGACATTCTCGGACTGATAGGCCATCAACTGGCTCCGGGCGTAGGTGTGATCGTGCCCCTGCAATACCAGGTCCACGCGGTGCCGGTCGAAGAGCGGCTGCCACAAGCTGCGCAATTCGGGGTTGTCCCTCCCCTCGGCGGCCGAGTATATCGGATGGTGGAACGTGACGACGGTCCAACGGCATTCGTTCGATGACAATACGCTGTTCAGCCAGCGGGCCTGTATCTCTTGCCGCTCATTGGAATTCAAGGAAATAATGCGAGTCCCTTGGTAAACCAGCGTGTATGCGGACTCTTCGAGGCCCGAGGGCCCGTTTTGCGGAAACGCAAAGGTGGGACGCCAGTGGCGGGAAAGGCTGTGGGATGCGACGTCTCCGTTCGCGTTTTCTTCCTTGAAGTACTCGTGATTGCCGGGTGTGGCAATGCACGGAGTCGTACGATGGATAAAACCGCCGGCGTAGAACCACTCGCCCCACTCGGCATCTCGATTTGCACTGTTGATCAAATCACCCGCGTGTAACAGGAACGACGCTTTCGGTGCGTCGGAGTAGGCCTCCCGGACCACGCGTGACCAATGGGACTTGATATCGTTCTGCGCGTCACCGAAATAGACAAAAGTGAATGGCTCGGAATCCGAACTCGCCGTTGTAAAGTGCGCCCATTCGCTCCAGTTGGTGCCGTCGCCGACGTGATACACATACTTGGTTTTAGGCGAAAGCCTTCCAAAGTACGCTGTATGATAGTGGGCGGTGCCAAGGTCCGTTACCAATGGAGTCGTCTCCGCGGCGACCACGCGAGCATTCCCCACGAAGTGCGGTCCATCGTCAGCCAACGTGATTTCCGCGACCGCCTGTTGGACCGAATCGTCGGTCCGCCACGTCACCGCCATCGTTTGACTGGGATCATCCACCCACGTCAACACGATTCGGTCGGGGATCGCCGTCGGGCGATGCGCCACCTCTTCAGAAACCTTCGGCGGCGCCGCCGCCTGCGGATGATCCTCGTGTCCGCGTGCCGGCATGGCAGTGGAAATCGTAAGAAGACACAACAGCGTACCGGCAACAATGCTACGCAAGAACAGCGGCAGGCGAGTGATCAAGGGGTTCATGGCAAACTCCTACGCGATCAAAGGATCCCCCGCGGGGAAACAACACCGCCGCGGTGGCGCGATTCCGGACCTGACAGACTGGCCACACGCATTGGCTTCCATGAGGCCGATCCAACAAATAAAGGGACCGCTCCATCATACCACGAATGGAACGGTCCCCTAAGTGCCTGCCACTCGACGCGCGATGCTCACCAAATGCGAAAGAATCCGAAGCGGTTTTGGCGGCGGAACAGGGCGCGGTACTTGCGACGGGGGCGTTTGCCGTAATTCCAATACTTCTTGTAGTCTTCGATCTCGGCGCGCACGACATCCGACTTGGCCCTGGCCAGGCGATCCCTGTCCTCGCGAATCAGCTTGAGTCGCAATCGGCGGTCCTTGGCGTTGATATCCACGCGGTCCGCGGCCTGTGCATCGCGTTGCGCCTTGATGGCATCCAGTACGCCTCGCAGATGCTCTTCCGACATGTCGGCGATGTTCTGTTTGAATTGTGCGATCTGTTGCGCGTCATACTGCAATTCATCCGCCAGGAACCCATCCAACCATTCCGGCGAAGCGTCTGACGTGGCAGCTTCTGTCGTCCCAGGCTGCGGAATCGTTGCTTCGTTCTCCGCCCACGCCGGAACGGAAGCCAGCAAGAGAATCCCGCCTGCAATCATGGAAAACTTCATGGCGATTACCTCATTGATCCAGAATTCAAGTGGCCGCCAGAGTACGCATATTATCTGATTATGACAAACATTCCAATTTTACCAATTCTCGTTTGTCCACACAACCTGCCGGGCTCCTTTCGCGTTGGCGCGTGGTCTGGACACCCAGCCCGCACCGTTGGGGGGAGCCGCGGAGGGTCCCTGCAGTTTCTTGGCCCGGCACTGGAGATCCGGTTGGGACTCGATTAGACTGGGCACCGTAAGGAACAGTGAGCCTTAGGGCACCCGCCGTGATTGCCATCGGGCACCGCGTTGCGGTGCGTCGGACCGATCATCGCTCAATTCTGCCCAGTTTCGTAGCGCTTTGGCCACCTTTGGATGTTCCTTCAGCTACGCTTCTCCGTGTCGTAGCCCTCTGCGCAAGGAATTTCTGCTTGGAACACTGGCCACACGAAATGCACGCCGCCTGTCAGGGAGCGTTCGCAAGGATGTCGCCGGTCCTCCGTCCACGCGGTCTCATGGCCAGCGTTACAGCCTCGTCCATGGCGCTCCAAGGCTTGGCGTTGCTCTGCGACCCCTGCTGCGCGGCAGCGCCGCCGTTGGCCGTGCGGCGCGAGCTGCTCGTGCAGAAGGAGATTATTGCAGCCGGCATCACCAACCCTCGTGTGGTGCAAGCGATGCGTACGACGCCGCGGCACGAGTTTGTTCCGCCCGTGGAGCGTGAACGCGCCTATTTTGATATGGCGTTACCGATCGGAGCGGGCCAGACGATCTCCCCTCCGTTTGTCGTGGCCATGATGACCCAGGAAATTGATCCTCAGCTCGATGACCGGGTTTTGGAGATTGGAACGGGCAGTGGTTACCAGGCGGCGGTGCTGAGCCCACTGGTGGCCGAAGTCTATACGGTCGAGATTGTCGAAGCATTGGGTCGAGCGGCTGCCCAGCGGCTGTCGCGGCTCGACTACCGCAACGTGCACACTCGCATAGGCGACGGTTATCAGGGATGGAGCGAGCATGCTCCATTCGACAAGATCATTGTCACGTGTTCGCCCGAAGACGTACCTCGGCCGCTTGTCGGGCAGCTTGCCGAAGGCGGCCGCATGATCATTCCGCTCGGTGAGCGATTCCAGCAGCGCTTGTACGTGTTTGAAAAGCGCAACGGCGCGTTGGAGAGGAAGGCCCTGCGGGCCACTTTTTTTGTTCCCATGACGGGCCGCGCGGAAGACGAGCGGCAGATCGTGCCGGACTTGGCGCAGCCCCGGCTCGTGCACGGCGGTTTCGAGGAAACCGTGTCAGGGGATCCACCAGGGGATCATCCACCACAGGATGCAGAGGAGACGCTTCCTGTCGGCTGGTACTATGTGCGCCAGGGGAAGGTGATGGCGGACGCCTCCGCCCCAGAAGGGGACAAGGTTCTCGCCTTCGAAAACCAAACACCGGGTCGCCGGGCGCATGCCATGCAGGCGTTCGGCGTGGATGGTCGCGCGGTGGGCAGCATCGACGTACAGTGTTTCGTCCGGACGGAACGGACCGTCCGCGGTCCCACACGCGATCAGCAACCGGGGATTCTGTTGGAGTTCTATGGACCGAGCCGGGCACCCGTCGGGCAGGAATGGATCGGACCCTTGATCGGCACCTCAGGCTGGCGAAGAGCCGCGCGGCGTGTCCGCGTCCCGTCCCAGGCACGCCTTGCGGTCATTGCGGTTGGGTTGTTCGGTGCCACGGGCCGCATGGCTTTCGATGCCGTGCAAGTAACTGTCGCCACCTCGATCGACCAACGACGGGAGACGCATCCGTGAGTGCCATTTTGGCGGTCCGTCGTTCCACCCATGCCGTAGCAGCACCGCTGAAGCATACCGGCGGCACCATGTCTCGCCACCCGGTGGCGGCCCTTCTGTTGTGCGCGATTTGGCTTCCAGCTCTTTCTGCTTTTGGCGGCAGCCCGCCGGGCGGCAACACGGAGGCCGAACTTATCCGAAAGCACGAGTCCCGCCATTTTGTCGTGTATACGGATCTCTCCGACGCCGAGGCGTCAAAGACCGTGGCAAATCTCGAGCGTACACTTCGCGTTGTCTCCCGGTATTGGGCGCGTCGTTTGGCCGGTCAAATCGAATGTTATGTTGTCGAGGACCTCGATAGATGGCCTCGCGGTGCGCTGCCGCATCCGGCGGCGCGCGTGCTGCTGCAACGTGTCGGAGGAGGCACGCAAATGCACGCGGTGCAGGAGGGTTCGCGAAGACGAAAACAGACGCGCATCTTTTGCCGGGCGACGCCCGGGATTGCCGAGCATGAGGTTGCTCATGCCTATTGCACGCAAGTATTTGGTACGTGCGGCCCGGATTGGTACAGTGAGGGGATGGCCCAATTGGCCTCGTTTCATCAATCAGGAGATCCCGCTGTCAGTTGTCCTGACAAGACCATCGACACCATGCGCATGAGCCCACCATTGACTGTCGATGCGGTGCTCACGGACAGGGCATTTACAGCACCGCTTTCAGCGACATTCGCGCGACTTTCAAAATCCCGCCGTTTAGAAGGCGCGACTGAGGAAGCGGTGTCCGGCCACGGAACATGGAATGCGGGCGACGACGAGGTGGTCCGCCAGGCCGAAACGTCATACGCGGCAAGTTGGGCGCTCTGCCATTTGATGAGCCATCACACGCGATACCGCAATAGATTTCGGCGCATGGGACGACAGTTGCTGGCCGGCCAGGATGCGAACTTCAACCAGACGTTTGCCGGCTGGCACGCGCACATTGGATTCGAGTTCGCTTTCTTCGTGGATCACGTCGAACCCGGCTACCGAGTCGACCTGTGTGAATGGGATTGGGATTCTCGCATCGTTTCGCTTGAATCCGGAGAATCCATGGGCGTCGAGGTCAAGGCCGCGCGAGGATACCAGTCAGCCGGAATCCGTGTCGCGAGTGGCCGCCAGTATACGTTTCGGTCCACGGGGACGTGGAAAACTGACGCCCGATCGCAACCGGTTACGGCGGATGGAAATCCTGGCGGAGAAGGGCGCCTCGTGGGCATCCTGCTCGACGCCTTTGCCCTGACTGCGCCGTTTGATATGGGAGCAGACGGCACCTTTCGCGCAAACCAGTCGGGGCAATTGTTCGTCCGCTGCCGGGACAAATGGCACGAACTGGCCGACAACAGCGGGACGGTTCGGGTGACGCTGCAGCTGTTCGAGCCGGATGAATCGCCCGGCCCTTAAACGCACCCATTTCGCCGTTCGCTTTCCTGAGGGTCACGGCATCGGCCACCCCGTCGGACGGGCCGATGTCTTATAGCGCCTAATAAGACATCAGGTGTTGCATTCGCCACAACGCGAGTGTGCAGACGAACGGGCGGTTTTGTTTGAGGTACGTAAAAGCCGGGCTGCTTCGAGCAGGCTCATTAATCCGGCAGCCGTGGCCATCAGACCGCTTGTGGTAGGCTCCGGAACCCCGTGCGTCGATCCGGGACTCAGCAGCTCCACGAACCCCGGAATGTCATCGAAATCAAGGTCCATATCGTTGTCGGTGTCACCGTTCTCTTCCGGCGGCGCAAAAAAGGTGGATGTATACGTTGACGGATCATTCAAGCCTAACACGAAATCGTCGATATCATCGAAGTCGATATCCCGATCGAAATCCATGTCGCCGGTAGGAAAAGCATCGAAGAACGACGACGCCACGTCGTCGAAACTGCCGCTCAGGTCGAATGGATCGTTGACGACAACGCCGGACGTTCCCGGATTCAGCGGGTTGGGATCCATGAAAGACGTGTTGGCGATCAGATTTCCCTGCGGCCCGTCGAAAACTCTGCCGGTTACCATGGCCCGGGTGTCGTCGGGACTGTTCCAGGCGGTAAGCTCGACAAAATATCGCGAGTCGAGATCCGAGATGGCGCTGGTGACCGTTTCCACGATTGCGGGCTGTGTCGCTTCGGCCTTGGCGAGATTCAAGTCTCCGGTGGTAAAATCGAGGACGAGCGTGTACACGCTGCCGAATCCGTCGAAACGGGCGGCCACGCCCTGCCCGCTGTCGCTGGCCGGTTCAGACGGAATGGGTTCCTGGTAATTGACCCATCCGGTCACGCGGACGTCCTGGAAAACCGTGTCCGAGCCATCGAACGTATCCGTTACATGTGCCAGCACGGATGATGCGGGAAAGATAATGCCGTCCTTGATTTCCAGCCAGTCATTGCCTTCGGGGTCGTTGGTTTCATCGTCCGTGTTACCGTTTCGCTTGGAAGCGGTTCCTAATGCCGCAAGGGACCAGTCGTGATCCTGTGGTGCGAACGCTCCGCCTCCGTTGCCTTCAAACGTGTCGAGCCAATCCGCAAGGCAAGCGGTCTGAGACGCGGGTGCAATCAAAAGTGCGGCCGTCGTCATCCAGAGGACAGCGACGCCCGCCCGAGGGAATTCGCGTCTTGGAGCGAAGCGACCCGACGTGCGATGCGCGGCGATATCAGACATGGGAATCCTTTCTGCATGAGAAGACACCTGCAACAACCGCTTCCTCCGCCGTGGATCGCCCGGAAGCTGGTCGCCGCTGGCGCGCTATCCCTTGATCCGCCGGATCGCCGCGGCCGCCGCTTCCTGTACGATCGGTTCGGGGTCCTCCAGAGCTTGCTGGAGCCGAGGCAGCGCGGAACTCGCGAGGGGTCCGATATCCCCCAGCGCGGATGCGACTTCGGCGCGAACCAGAGGCCGGTCGCTGGCCAGCGCCTCAGCGAGGATCGGCACCGAGAAGCGCGCCAGTTTCTCGCTGTCCGGATGGATTCGCAACAGGGCCCACACCGCGGCCACCCGGGGCAATTCCTGTTCCACCTTCGCCATTTCGACAAGTGCCTTCGTGGCGGCCTTGGCTCGCGGGCCGATTCGTCCCAGAGCGTAGCACGCACCCACCCGCACTTCGACATCCTCGTGCGAAAGCCGACCGATCAACGCATCCGTGGCCGCCGCCGCATCGGGACCGATCGACCCGAGCGCAAAGGACACCTCTCGAAGGAACAAGGGATCTTCGGCATCCTCCTGCAGCGCTTCGATCAATGCCGGCACGGCCTTTTTGGCTTTGGGCCCCAAGCGGATAGCGACCTGCACGGCATAAGGCCGTAAATCTTTGATCTTTAATCCTCGGACAATTCGTGGGACGGCTTGCTCGCCTGTTGCCGCGATCGCGCTGATCAGTTGCTCTACGGTCTCTTCATCGGCATCCTGGATGGCCTTAATCAGTCCGGGCAGCGCTTCGTCGCGGACCGGCTCCGACTCGGCTACGGCGCGAGCGGCGATGCGGCGCACGTTTGGATCCTCCGAGGTCAGTTCCTGGAGAATGACGCGCGCGGCCTTTTCTTCAATTTCATCGTTCTCCGGGTTCAACTGCACCAGCGCCCAGACGGCAAGGACACGCAGGATGTCATCACCGGTCTCCGCGGACTGTTCGAGCGATTCCTGGGCGAGCTGCTTTTCTCCGATGCGACCAAGGGCATAGGCCGCCGCATAGCGCACGCCCAATAATTCGTCTTCGTTCAGAATACGCACGATCTCGGGAACGGCTGGCGCTGCCGCCGCCCCGATCTCCCCCAACGCGATCACCGCTTCCTTGCGCACTTCAGGCTCGGGGCGTTTGAGAAGAGGCAACAGATGGGGCACGGCATCATGGGCTTCCGGACCGATCTGGGCGAGGATCAGACACGCCCAGTAGTCGGTCTTTTCATTCTTGAGCGCCTCACACAGCAGCGGTACGGCCTTGGCTCCCGCCTCGGCCAGCGTTTCGACAGCGGGCATGATCAACGCGGCATCGGCGGTTTCCAGCGTGCGGACCAGCAGCGGAAGCACGCGTTCTCGCGGAAAATCGAGCGCGCGGATTGCGGCGACTGCCGAACGGCGAACCGCCGGCGCCGGGTCGACGACTGCCGCGAACAACACCTCGAGCCGCTGGTCGTTTGCTTCTCCGATGCGTCCCAAGGCAAAAGCCGCGTAGGCCCTTACGCGGGCGTCGTCATCCGTAAGTGCGTTCTCCAGTGCCATGCCGGCGGGAGAGGCATGCTTGCCAAGCACGCCCAGCGTTCTGGCAGCCTCGGCCCGCGTGTCCGGATCTCGGTGTCCCAGCGCACGCGTCAAGGCTGGGATCGCGGATTTGCCCCGGACTCCCACCTCGCGAATCTGGGACATCGCGTCCAGCCGCTTGGACTTCTGGGGACTCGACAACGCTTCGACGGCCGCCGGCAGATTGGTGTCGTCATTGCAGACGGCCGACAGCGGCAGTAGCACGAGGGTTGTCGCAAGCGCAATCAGCAGATGTTTCATCGTGGTCAACCCGGACTGAAGCGTGTCTCGAACTTGAGGCTCTGGATGAATTTGCTCGCATCGATCGTCGCGTTCGTAATACTTCCTTTGGCAGCCTTGCGCAGTTGTTCGGCCATCGCGTCCGCCGCCTGGGTAATCTCCTCGCCTGTTTCATAGGTCGCGTTGCCTTCGGCGCGCTTCGCGAACAATTCGTCCAGTTTCGTGCGGTACGAGGAAAACTGCTGCTGCGTCAGGTACGGCGGCCATTTGATGCGGCCGTAGACGGGATCCAGTTCGGAAGCGTCCGGACGATCGGGCATCATGGCCCGCGAACTACGGTACAGCGCTTCGGGCGACGGTCGCGGCCCTTGCTGGGCGCGACGGTATTCGCGGTTCATTTGCTTCTGCTTGAAATACGTTTCAGTATATTTCAAGCGGTTATCGAGATTTTTCGAGCGGGCTTCTTCCAGGTTGCCCGCCGCCTCCGAATTCAACAGATTGTTGACGCCTGCCGACCGTACAAGGTCTGCCATGCCGCGTGCGTGACTTTCGCCGGCAGTCGACGGCTGGTAGACATACCCTCCCGCGTACGGCTGAGCTTGCAGGCACGTGACGGTGATGAACACCAGTGCCAGGCTTTTCGCGGATGTCTGAAGAGTGGCCATGAACCCGGTTCCTTATGGGAGCTGGTTTGAACAAGCTCTACGATAGATCCTAACGTCGCTCGCCTCGCGTCGCAAGAATGAACGGCACGCCGCGACACTAAATAGGTCCACGCGAAAGGGATCGAATCTCAAAGCGATTGACGAGGCCGGTCGCGGAGCACTGGCCGGCGCCATTCGATCGACTTTTCAAGGATTCATTTAGGAGCGTTGTGTTTGCGGCCAGGCGTTCACTTGCGGCAATCCGGCCGCCATCGCCAGCGAAATCGCCACCAAACAGCTTCCCAATCCGTAGGGGGCCCAGCTCGCCACGCGCCAGTAAAGAAGCCCGCCCACGAGCGGACCGATGGCTCGCGCCAGGGCCCCCATGGACCGGAAGACTCCCAACGCAAAACCTTGACGGTCGTCGGGGGAATAGCGGGACGCCAACGCACCCAAGGTAGGCATCACCAGACCGCTTCCCGTGGCAAGCAAGGCTAAACCGGCGTACAGCGTGACGCTCGATCCGGCCCAGCCGACCGTGATCAACCCGGGCACCGTCAGCACGATCCCCGCCAATGCGACCCGTTTCTCGCCCGCGGCCGGAACGACCCGCCGCACGACGACGCCCTGGACGGCCGCGATCGTGATTCCGACAAAGACAAACATCCACATGTTGTCCCGTGCCTCATAGTGCAGCCGCTCCACTGCCAGGAATGTCAGCGTAAACTCCATCGCGCTGAAGGCAACCTGGTACACAAAATAGGCCAGGTTGGTGGCCCTGACTCCGGGGAACCGGAGCTGAGCAAGCGCACGGAAAGGATGAATCGTCCGTACCATTTCCTCGTTGCCCGCGTCGCCGGACAATTTGCCGCGGGTTTCGGGCAACCCGCGGTAGACCCAGAGCAGATTGAACGCAGCGAGCAGAAAAGCTGCCAGCGCGCAAGCGCTAAATGGATTGATCCCCCAAGACATCGCCCAGGGAAAGGTGGCCGCCATATCCCAGAATGCCGTCACGCCGCCTATGGCAGGCCCGATGACAAACCCCAGTCCGATACCGGCTCCCAGCAACCCCATTCCCCGCGCGCGATCGACTCCAGGGCACGAGTCGGCGACGACAGCCGAGGCCGTGGAGATATTGCCGGCCATCATACCGCCCAGCAAACGCGCGGCCACGAGCACGGCGAACGATCCCGAAAAGATCCACAGCAAGTGCGATGCAGCCGTTCCGCACAGCGTCAGCAATAGCGCGGGACGACGTCCAACGTGATCGGAAAAACGACCCCAGATGGGAGCAAACAGAAATTGGAGCAGAGAGTAGAGTGAACCGAGGACGCCGCCGAACAGCGTCACCACGGCAAAACGGTCGCCGGCAATGGATGCTAAAGCGCTCGTCAAACGGCCAATCGCGCTCGTTTCACCTTCCAACCCCACATAGTAGTCGAGCATGTGGGGAAACAACGGAAAGATGATCGAAAAACCGACCATGTCGAGAAACACGGTCAGGAAGACCATTCCCAGCACACGTCGCTTATCCATTGGCGGTGCGATGTTCATTGTTCATTGCCAAGCCCTGGTCGCCGGTTCTCCAAATTAGCGAAGCCGTATATCTTTACGTGCCGTGGTCTGCGACGCAACCAAGCCGTTCGACCCGTCGTTGACGGTCATGGCGGCATGAAAGAGAATACGGAGAGGATAGCGAAGTGCGGTGATGATCCGTGGAAATCCACCGGGGGAAACATCCAGGCACTTTCCCCGTTTCCTTTTCCAGACGTGACGTTGTGCCGCGCCGCATCCGGGGTTTTTTGGCGTCCCCCATGTTTCGGCGTCACTGCCGTGCGGAAACCGTGGGCACGACGCCGTCGTGTGATTACACTGCTGTGGACCGTAAACGATGGATCAGGCAAAAACCGCAGGTGTCAACGTCCGTACCGAATCGCAGTCCCTCGATTTTCGTGGGCGATTTGTCGACCTGGTAGCGGTCGTGACCGGGGCCAGCCAGCGCGGAATCGGTGGTGCAATTGCCCGTCAACTGCTGGGCGAAGGCGCGGCCGTGATGCTGGCCTGCCGTGAAGAGCCCAAGCAGCTGTTACGGCAGCTTCAACGTGATGGAAACGACGATGTGGCGTGGGTGCGCTGCGACGTGAGTGAGCCGTCGGACGTTTG
>CAZNKT010000126.1:0-15844 GCA_964573605.1 uncultured Pirellulales bacterium | reverse complement strand
AGAATCGTACAGGGGACTTTCACCCCACAACATCACGCCCATGCCGGGCGTACACAAAACGGTGAACCGGAGCGAACTCGCCTTTCGGTTTTTCAGCCTCGTTTCCTTCGTTCAAGTGTTTTTCGTTTTTCAAAGGTTGACTGGGGTGGTCCGTTCGCCCGGTTACCTTGGTCGTTCTGCATCAAAAGTAGCCTGTCATGAGCGTTGTCGAATCGAACCGAAAACAGCTGGAAGCAATCGGAGACTACGTAACGCGCGCCAACGTTGATTGGTTCGCCGTCTTTCCGGACAAGATCGCGGAATTCGAGCAGATCGCCGCCGAAAACGGCCGCGAATCACATTTGATCGTTTACCGTACCCGATCGGGCAACGTTCGCGATCGCCACGTGATTCCTATTTCAATCTTGTCGGAACTATTTACCAAAGACTCGCTGACCCACTCTGACGTAAACCAGACGATCCGTTGGAACGTGACCCTTATCGATCACATTCTGCGTGTATCGCACAACGATCATAGTGTCGACGTGTCGCAGTATTTTGAGCAGCCACTCGCAATCGAACTTGGTGAGCTTGCTGTCGGCTCCACGCACGCGATAGACCTTGATCCACCAGCAACGCAGCGGATCACCTCAACCGTTTACCGCATTCTGCGCGACACTGACCTCGCCAAACAACTCAAATGCGACTACGAGTACCGTTGCCAGATTTGTGGTCACACCATCGAACTTCCCGACGGCACTCGCTATGCGGAAGCACACCATATTCGCCCACTTGGTAAGCCGCACTGTGGGCCTGACTGCGTGGAAAACCTAATTGTGCTTTGTCCAAACCATCACGCAGTGTGCGACTATGGTGCCATGAACCTGGTACTCGATGATTTACATGTCATCGACGGTCACAAAATCGATCCGAAGTTTATCGCGTATCACAATGCCCACATTTGCCCCTCAACCGTAGATGCATAACCATGAAATGCGCCCGAGTCCTCGAACATATCTTGGGCAGTGGTCGCCGTTCCGCTCGGACCGGGTGATTTCCACCGTTAGGCGGTCCCACTTTAGGTTATGGAGGTCTGGACTATGCGCAGGGGAGAGCTACTTGCCAACCTGCTTCTTCTCTTCTTGCCAGCAATCATTGGCGTTGGCGTGGTTTGCCTTCTTTCTCCGCCCGTCAACGTGATCATTCCAGCGGCGTTCTTCCTTATAGGGGCCGCGTTCTTTGTGCGCGCCTGGCGGGCGGTAGTTATGAAGCACAGCTGCGATCCTGCCGGTCCCTTATCCGAAACTAAATCGGAGAAGCGACGCCTTTTTCTGACCACCTGGGTCCTTATGGGCGCAGGCGGCCTCATGGGTATCCTATCGTTGCTGCTCCATCTTCGTGCAACTATCCGGTCGTGGTCGATTCCCATGAAACTGCTCGCAGATGAAAGCGTCGATCGCCCCATCGTCGAACGCCTGCGAGATGATGGTCATGAGGTCGTTTACGTGGCGGAGCTGTCTCCAAGTATTGGAGACGACGAGGTGCTGCAGAAGGCGAACGCGTCCCATTATTGAAACGATGATCAGCAATTGACCGGCCTGAGGTATAACAACTGGAAACTCGTGTTCCAGGAACAGCGAGCGAGGGGCACGCAGCGGATTTGGGCCGAGCCTTTCGTCTCGTTGCGGTTGCCGAAAATGTTCAATCTAAGCACGGATCCGTACGAGCGGGCCGACGTCACGTCGAACACTTACTACGACCGGCTGCTGGATCATGCCTTCCTGTTGGTCCCGGCCCAGGAATATGTGGGGACATTCCTGGAAACGTTCGAGGCATATCCGCCTCGTTAGAAAGCCGCCAACTTTAACCTGGACGACGTGATGCAGAAACTGCAGGAAGGCGGCGGCAGCAAGTAAGCGAATGTCTTGCGGAGAATTCGCGGGGGACGGCCGGCAAGAACACTCCTTCGCTGGTTCATTCATGGCCAACCTGCGGGCATCCGGCAGCACATCAGGCGCCGGCCGATTGCCTCATTCGGCAATACGGACGGTGATCTGCAGATGTTGCATGTAGCTGCGCCCCAACAAGCGGGCTGTTTTCGGCTTGCAAGGTTACTCACGGGCTGCCGATGCAAAACGTTGGATGCACTTCATGCTTCGCGCACGTTGCGAGCAAAGACGGGCAACGGCTCGAACCGGTGATCACGTACTGGCAGCCGACGCCGCCCGGCCAGATTTTCTGATAGTCGAGGGAAAATCATCTTCCGCGGCCCGGTGGACGCAATGCGTCAAGGCGTCTTTCTTCGCATTGGATTGGCTTGGTCGGCTGGCCGGTTCCACGTACGGACGTCGGTCATGACCCGCTCGACTGTCTTGACGAAATCGCGCCGCATGCCATCGCGGCCGAATTCCCCTTCCCCACTGTGCCACACACGTCCACCGACCCGGCTTGGGGCCGCCGGGACAGGATCGGCATGTGCCGTTCGGGCTGCCGACCGCAGCTTGTTCACGAACGGTTCGATGTCGCCAAAGTCCAGGTCGCCGTCGTTGTCCAGATCACCCGTCGTCGAGGCCGGCAGTCCGTACAGCGCTTCGTAAGCCTGCGGGTTGGAAAGCCCCAGAACCAGCGCGTCGATGTCGTCGAAGTCCAGGTCATGATCCAGATCGAGGTCGCCGGCTGGATGGGCGCGAGGCGGCGCGAGAGCGGCTACAAACCCCGGGATGTCATCAAAATCTAACGTGCCGTCGTCGTTCATGTCGCCGTGGGTGGTAGGCGGCTCTCCCAGCGCGGCTTCGTAGAGTTCTGGGAACGACAGCCCGAAAAGGAATGCGTCGATGTCATCGAAGTCGATGTCGCCGTCCAGGTCCATATCTGCTCGCACGACGACGACCGTGCCGCCAGGGGTGCCGAACCGATGGTCGCCGGTTTGCCATCCGGATGCGTCGTCCCATTTTGTGAAATGCTGATGCGGATCCGACACCTCCAGGGAATACCCCTTACCATCCGTATCGGGCCACCACGCATCGTCGTAGCCGAAGCGCAGGATTCCGACGTCAAACGGCTGGGGCAAAGCCAGCAGGATGGATTCGCCGCCGTTGCTTAGTTTGCCGGCGTATTCTCCCAAGAAGAATGGGCTTTCGCCGTAGAATTCCTGGAAGGCCGCCGCATCGTCCGTCAGCACAACGTACTCTCCCGGCGGCAGCAACAGAGGCGGAAACGTAAATTCAACGCCTTCGGCCAATCGAACTCCTGAAAGGTCGAGAACGACATCACCAACATTTTGCAGTTCGACAAATTCAACGTCGACGCTGTCCAGTGGATGATACATGATCTCGGTGACGCGCAGGTCGTCAAGCAACTGCGTCACATTGGCGAGCACGTCGTTGACGGCCGTGGCGCTAAGAGACAATCCGAACGCCATGTCCGCGCTGCCGGGCGAATTCTGATGAACCTCCACGGCGATGACGTTATCGCCCGCCCGAAGCAAGTGGCGGGGTACATCGTACGGGCCCTCAATACCGGCAACCACCACGGTTTCCGCGGGTTCATTGAACGGAATGTCTCCTGGCGGCAGCCGAACTCGCGCGACTTCCGAACCGTTTACGTAAACAATCGCCCCGTCATCGACGATGACGGAAAGTTCGGCCGCTACCGATTGCGGATCGACGTCGAGCGTAAAATGTTTTCGAAAATAATGCGTACTCAATCCCAGCTCCAATTGCGTATTGATTGGAGCTGGCAGGATATCGGCATCGTTGCCCAGCAGGCCCGCTCCAGCCTGCCACACTGCATCATCGAAGTCGGCCTGCTTCCACGACGTACCCAGATCCTGTCCGGACTGGTCGTAGAGCCAGGTGTCGCTCCAGTCGATGGAGGCGACCGTTTCGGGCGACGCCGGCACGGCATTGGCAGCTCCCGGCGTGGGCAGCGTGAAAAATGCCCGCTCCGTACCGCCGTCGGGGTCCCGTCCTTGAGACACGTCCGTGGTCTGAGAAAAGTACAGCACGCGATCGATTTGCTCGCCAGAAGGACCGATAAGTGCCACCACTTCCCGGGCGGCCGAAAGTCGGAAGTTCAAGTGGTGCGGTCCCTGTTCGGAATTGCCATCAGCGATGAACCGCACGAACGACTCCGGGCCGATGAAACTGAGCGGTGGAATCTCGAACAACCCGGGCCGGGCATCGGGCCGGTCCGACAGGGTCAGTCCGGACAAGGCAATCGGCAGCGAATCGGGGTTGTACAGTTCCAGGAAGTCATCTTCGACACGGACATCACCGCTGGCATACCATTCGTTGATTTGAAGTACAGAAGGATCGGCCGTCGCCATGGGTACGTTTTCGAATCCTATCGTCGGTTCTGTCAGCCGCCACTCGGACGTGTGTCCGACGCGTCCAACCGACAGGTCCGGCAATTGTGGGCCAAACGAAACCGCGTCGATCAGCGCCAAACCATTTACCGGAGCGTCGAACAAGTAGACACCTTCGCCGTCGGCATCCAGCGCGAAGCCAAGGTGTATTCCTGATGTCGATTCCCCTCGGTCGGCAAAGAGCGTCAGATACGAGCCGGGACCAATTACGGTCCCGGGAGGAAAAATGAACCGTCTCGGACGATCTGGATCGTCGCTGATGCTCAGGCCCGACAAATCGAACGACAGGGAACCCGGATTGTGCAGCTCGATGATGTCCGGAAGGGATCCTTCATGCTCAACAACGCCCTGATTCGATGCCAGCACTTCGTTGATGCGCGCGCTGGCCACGGCCGGTCCTATCGTCCAGGTTTCCGAGCGCGTCGGCGCGCGTTGCCAGTTTCCAGCGAAATCCTGGCCGATGACTTCGACCCAGTGCTGCCCGTCGGCCAGGCCCTCCAACGATAGCTCCGCGCTGCGGATGGTCTCGCCGGCGTCGAAGCCGTGGCCCACGGCAATGGGATCGCTCCACGGGCCGCCGTCCAGGCGGTAACGCAAGGCGAAGATGCCCGGTCCGCCCACGTGCAGCGTGGCAGCGCGGAGGTCGGTGAACACTGGCGGTTCGCCGGAGACAAAGATGCCCGGCGAAGCGTGCGCACCAAGAGGCCGTCCCTCCGGCCCGGTCCCTGTTGCGGCAGACCCTGTCGCAACGTCGAAGATTCCGAGACTGGGATCGATAAAGCGGGGATCTCCCGTGAAGTTGTGCGTGCCCAAGTCGAGCACCGTCCCGGACCGCTGGCCGACGATCTCGGTCAAGAGGTCGGGCTCCAGCAGATTGTGGTTCATGAACAAGGCACTCATAACACCATCGGGCGTGTCGGGGCTGCCGAAGACGCGTGGACTATCCCACAGAATATTGCCTTCCAGGTAGGCGCCGCTTCCCGGCTGAGCGCCGGGCTCATCCACGAATAAATTCACCATGGACCCCAGATTCGTCGCGCCGAACTGGTCCACGAAGTCATCGTGAACTCCGACGACCGTATTGTTTTCGAAGATGGTTGCCGCACCGCGTTTGAGATTGACTGCATGGTCCACGTCCCAGAACACATTGCGACTGACGACCACGGTCGCCTCGGTACCGGTGTCGCTGGTGGATATTGCGCTGGCGTACCCGCGATCGGTTGAGACGGGATCCTTTGCGACATGGGCAAACACGTTACCGGCAATATAGGCGTCGCCGCCCAGGTCAATGAGTTCGTCGCCGGAACCGGCAAAGACGTTGTCGAGCACCTGAAGAATCGGTCCGGGTCGCTGGCCGCTGTTAACATCGATGACGTCGTTGTGGCCCTTGTTCGTTCCGAACACATTGTTCTGGATCACAAACTGGCCACCGGCGGGAATACCACCCACGCCAGTGATGTGTTCAGACGACGTGTTCAAGCCGAGCGCCGCCGGATCTTCGCCGGGTCCAAACATGTCGGGGAACGTGGAATTACGAACGACGATCGAAGAGCGATCGGCCAGCAGCATCCTCCGGTGCGTGCCGTGCCACGTCAGCCCGTCCATGACGAGCGTGGAATGGAACGCTCCCACGGAACCGTGGTCGTTCAGGTTATCTTGAGCGTATTCGATATCCGCGTGGGCAAGGATATTATCCGGAGACGAGGTGTTTTCCAAATGGATGCCGCGCCAGCGCGGCGGACCGTCGGGCAGTCCGGGCAGGTCCGGGACGGGAGGAGCTGCCGGATCGCTCGTGAACCGCAACCGCCGGTGTGCGGAGCCGTGCGCGTTGAGCACGCCCTGGACGAGCAGTTCGGTGCCTTGATCAAAGTAGACGGACGTGCCGGGAAGAATCACCAACGTGGCGTCCGGCGCGACGACGACATCACCGCGCACTCGATAGGGACCGCCATAGGGCGTGAGAATGGTGTTACCGTTCAAGATTCCAGCCAGCTCACCAGCGGCAAATTCACCTGCCGTGCCGCCGCCCACATAGCCCTGGTCCGCCACCGTGTCGTCCGAATCGTGAGGCGATTGAAGACTGGCCGCATCGATGCTCGGCGAGCCGGGCTGCAAACGAAAATCTCCCCGCGGCGGATTGAAGAACAGGGGGTCCTGGTTAATATTGCCCTCGCCCGGCCAGAGCTCACCGGCATTCGAATAGTCCATGCGGATGTCCGCCGGATCGTAGTCGGTGGAAACGGCGTCGCCTCCGGGATTTGTCCAGATGATCGAGTTTGTCACGTCGTACGTGATCTTAACGTTCGGGTCAGGATCGTCCTTATCCTGAGCCACAATGCCTCGATTGACATTAGCAACCGTCACGTGGTCGATGATCGTGTGAGGCGTTGAATTGCCCTGGCCTTTCGTATTGATGCCGATATCCGCGTTGACCAACAGGCTGTGGTCCACCGTCACCTCGCCATCGAATACGCTGATCGCCTTGTCCCCAATCCCACGTACAATCGTGCGCTCGACCAAGACGTCGGACCGGAGAGTGTCGATCCCGTCGTCGTCGGCGAAGGCCACCACGGCATCCCGCAGCCGGATGGTCTGCTCCGCCTGTTGCGACGTGAGGTAGATACCGTCGTTGTCGTCGACGGTGCCATCGGGATGGTAGATGCCACGCATGTCGGTAATCCACGTATCGACCAGGTCCAGCGCCGTGTTGTCGATTTCCGGCCCCATCACGGCCCGGGCCAGCACGGCCCGCTGCAGCGTGACCTCACCCGATGCGGACTGCAGAATTTTCCCACCCAGATCGGAAATGCTTCCATCGACCAGTGAGAAGCGGGCGTTGTTCCGCAGCCGGACCGCGGCGCCAGTGTTCGTGTGCCCCATTCGCGGCGCGTTGCCCGCGCGATGCATGGCCACAAACGCCAGGTCGGCCGTGCCTCCCTGCACATCGATCTGTCCCCAGAGATTCATTGGATCCGCGGATGTAAACGTGATGGGCTGGTCGGCCGTTCCGGGCGCGGTGAGCGTTCCTTCCACGCGAATGCTCGTGCTGTCGGTGGCGCCCACGGCGTCGGCGCCCAGCAAAATCAGCGCCCCTGGTTCTATATGCAGCGTATGGCCCACCGGTACCGTGACATCGTCCGTCACGCGAACGACGCCGCTCCACGTTGTCGATACGCCGCTGAGCGGACCCGCGGCATCAGTCACGGGCGCGGCAGCCAGGCTGGATAGCGTGCGGCTTTCCGTATGGGATCCGAAGTGCGCGGTGAGCGTCAGGTCTCCGGTCCCCGAAAACGTGACGAGTTGGCTGCCGAGTCCGTTGATCAGGCGAAGTTCGGTGGGCGGGGCCACGATTCCCGGGCGGTCCGTGGTGAGCGTGACGACGGCATCCCACAGGTCGCGCTGAATTCGACCGTCCTCGTCAAGTGCTTCGACGCGGACCAGAACGGGGATATCCGGCAGATACGTGTCACGGACGGACAGCCGCAATTGCGCAACGCCGGGCATGGGACGATCAACGGTTTTGGAAACTGGTTCGCCTTCATACCAAATATCAATAAATTCGCGTTGCAGGCGTTGCCCGGTACCGTGCGGGCCATCAAAGGCTTCGACCGAGATGCGATTGATGCCCGGCACCAGCGCGATTCCAGACGACACGTCGCTGGTGGTCTCGGCGATGAGTTCCATATCGAGCTTGATATCCGAACTGAAAGCGTCTCCCTGGTGCATTTCAACGGCAATCACATTTAGGCCGCCTGCCAGCGCTGCCACTGCCGCGGGCGTCGCGGCGAAGTCAAAAAACGCCCTCTCATCCGGCGTGTCGATAATCGAGTACGTGTCATAGGCTGCGCCTGCCGGGAGGTTCGGCGTTCGCACGGCTTCCACGCCATTGATGTACACCGCGGCAGCATCATCATAGCGCATGCGAACCGTCAAACCGGACACGGTTGCCGGTTCATCGACCTGAAACGTTGTGCGAAAATATGTGGTGGCGTTCTTCGTGACCACTCCCGGATCTTCGGGAGTCGTGTCAACAAAGCCGACCACCGTCGCTTCGGTATTGTCGCCGTAGCCCAGCGGCGCGGGGCCGGAAGCCCAGCCAGTATCGTCGAAGGACGGTTCACGCCAGGCTGTCTGCTGGTTGGATCCGTCGTCGAGATAGCGCCATACGGATCCTGCAGAAAGCAGGACCTGGTCGTCACCGGTGGCGGCGTCGCTGCTGAAAGACCACGTTCCGTCACCAGGCAGCTCCGTCACCGGCAGGCCGTTCACCAGCACGGAGCGTGTCTGCACGGTGGGCGTCGTGCCGGAGAGGTTGAGCCACGGGTGCGTCGTGTGAAAGAATTCGCCCGATACCGGCAAACCCGGATCGACCGTCAGCGTGTGCGGAAATTCGCCCAGTATCCAAGCGCCCCGGTCGGCGAGGAACTGCTTGATGCGGTCAATGAATGTTTGCGAGCTGACGTGCCGAAGCGCCTCGTCGAGCGTCGCGGACGCGTTCTCGGTTGACACGACATTTTGGATGAGGTCCGTAAGCTGCGCGTAGTATCTCGGAAGGATTTCCGGGTGGCGAATCAGCCGGTCGAGCGCCGGAACGTTCGTCATTCGGAAAAAAGAACGCCGTGGATTGCTGAACAGTGAATCCAGGTCGTGAGGGATCATGCGAAATCGCGGATCGGTCACACCCCGGTACATCGCATAATCGTCCCCCTGCCGGTCACCATTAACGAGGCCTCCTTCCGTATTGTCCAGCAGCGCGTTCAAAGCGAAGAAGCGCAGCCACTCGTCGACATCCACGACTTCGGCCACATCCTGCAAGAAAGTGTCTTCCGGCGAATTATTGAGGATGTTGGTCAATTGGATGACGTCCGACCAATCAGCGGCGCCTTCGTTGGTGAGCTTCTGATAGCTCACGTAAGGCGCGGGATCGGAGCCGAAATAGACCAGACCGGCACCCAGCCCACCTGGTGGGGATTCGTTGGGACGGCGCCCCTTGTAAAGATTGCCTCCACCGTCTCCCGAGAAGTGATTTGACGCGAAATCGCGGTTGAGTGTCTCCAGATGGGCATAGGGCTGAGTGCCGTTGAGATTCTGGCCATTGCTGTACATCATTACCGCGTGTGCGTCCGCGGCGGGAAGTCCTGCCAATCGAAAGAGCGCGCTGCCCGCGATCTGGTCGCTGACTCCGACGACGTTGATATTGATCTGGTCGACGCCGTTCCACGGATCGTCCGACGGGATATTGATGCGATTGTTGGGCGGATTGTGATCGCGGCTCCCACTGCCTCGAATGCGCACTCCGGCGTTGTATCGGACTTCGGTCCCCGTTCCATCCATGCTGATGAACGTCGCGTTGAATTGAGCATTGCTGGCCCGGTTAACCCCCTGAAACTCGGCACGCTCGGCCGCGGTCATCACTTGCAGATACACGGGAACGGAGCCCGGGTCCCACGGTGTGCTTGCCGCGTGGGCGTCCAGGACCTGGTATAAGAGATTGGCGTCCTGCAGTCCCGAGGGCTGGGTGGGCGCGGGCCACGTACGCTGATTGCCGTAGCCGTCGGTGGAACGGATATAGAATTCAATGACGGTTTCGTCCGCATGGGGCGGGATCGTGGCCGCGAAGATGCCGTCCCCGGCGATTCCGTCTCCGTGCTGACCGTCGTCGTGCATTGCCTGTCCAGAGAACGGTTGTCCGGCACCGTCGACTCTCCAAAAGAGTGAGGCGTCCGCGCCCGAAGATAATTCGTCCACAAGCCGTGCGCGGATCGTCACGGGGTCTACCGAAGCAGGGACCGCGGGAGTGTGCGACACGTCCAGGATCAACGGCGCTACATCGGCACGCTCGACGGAATTGCTGTCGCCAGGAGTTCCACCATCGACGAGGCTGGCGGCCCAGTTCTGACCGTAGGCGTTCGAGAGCACTGGGTCGACCAATTCCAGGGACCTGCCGCCGCCATCGTGGTCAGCCTGCCATACCCATCCCTGGTGCCCACGGTCGTCGGGGCCTCGTACACGTTCCGCCCAATTGCCTTCGTCCGCATAAACGACCTGGTCGACCAGGCGTCCGTTGGCGTTCCATAACTCGATTTCTTCCGAGCGGTTGCTGAGCTTGCCGGACCAGTCGCCCGTCACGCGGGTGATTCCGGGATAACGTGTTTGCAACGCGGCGCGGTCGGCCGCCACGACGAGCCGTTCTCCGGTCTCGAGCGTTTCCCCCGAGAACGCAAATGTGATACCGCCTGTCAATTGCCAGCCGGCAAGATCGACGTCCGAGACCCCGATGTTGAGGAGCTCAACAAATTCCTCCTCAACGCTGTCGTTCGACGGATGGTACATGATCTCCGTGATTGCCACGGCCTGCGCGGGGTCATCGACGGGTTGTCCCAAATTGGCGGCGCCGGGCGTGGGCGTAAGAAAGAAACCTTGCGATGCGAGGTTGGCGGCCGTGCCGAACGAAACGTCCGTAGTCTGAGGAGGATATTCAGGCGCAAATGCGGACTCGACGGTTTCCCCATCGGGTCGGACCAGAGCCAGAAATTCGCCTCCCGCGCTCAATTTGAAGCTCGTATGCAAGTCACCCGCAGCGCGATCCTTTCCCGAGGCGAAGACGATCAGATATCCACCCGCCGCAAGGGAGGCCTGCGGTATCTGCCACCGCGAAAGATTTTCGGGATCGTCCGTCAGGTAGAAGCCGTCCAGGTCCAGCGGTTCCGGTCCCGGATTGTGCACCTCGATCCAATCGGCATAGTCGCCGTCCTCGTCGGCCAGTGTTTCCGAGTTGGACGCCATGAACTCGGTGATCACGGCAGCGGCGGCCAGCATCGTGCGACGTTCAAGCAATTCGCCGGAAAGGCGGCGGGGGCCGCGTTGCCGGCGTCGTTTCCGATCGCGATGCGACAGGCGTCGAAAAGGTGCAAACAGGTGACGGTGACTTGGAAACTGGCCGGGCATGAATTGCCGTTCGTTGTTGGCGACGTATTTTTGGGTCGTCCAAGCGACGGCATGTCGCGCACAATGCAATCAATATGCGCGACCCAATGACAGTGGAAAGACACAACGGCTCTCCATGCTAGCCATCCAGGGCGGCCAGGCGATCGGTTTTACCGACGAACAGCCGACACCTGCGGATGAACCGCGTCAGAGCCGCATCCCAGCCGACCGTGCATGGATGGCCACTACTTCATCCGCGCCGTTGATTGTGGCGTGTCCCGGACGAGATTTTACCGCCATTGCCTCTTCCATCTGAATGTGGGGCTACCGCCCGCTTGTGCATACGACACTGATTATAGAAGTTGCCTGGCCGGTACCGCAAACAGGTGTCCCGCAATTCCGGTCGTTGGGGAGCGTTGTCGCGGTCCGCGCTCGCCGAGGAACAGGGAAACAGGACGGCTGCCGGGCGTGCCGCGCGCGAGGGCAGGGGGGAACGGCGGGGTTGGATCGCCCCAGAAATATCGCTCAACCCTGGGTCAGGCTTGGAATCGCGGATCTTCGGGATCGTACCGGTGCGCATCAAAGTGAAATTGGCAGCGACGGTAGATTTCTTCGCGTATGGAGCGATCCAAATGGTATTTTCCTGCCTGATAGCCGGCTACGTCCTGCCAATACTGGCGCAGACGAGGGACGTACTCGTCAAATCCCCCCAGCTTCAGATGGTCGTAGATCGACTTCATCACCTGTTCTGGATCCGCCACAAGATCTTCGTATCGAACCTCAACGAATTGGTCGGCGGGCACGTCCGCTTTCTGGCGGGCGACGATCGAAAACACGATTTCCAATCCGTCAATGACCGCCTGCTCCAAGTTCTCGTACCCATAGTTTTGCAGCCTTTGACTCTCAACGAGTGTCTGCCAAAGCCGCATGGTGGAACCGAACAAGGCAAACGGGTGCCGAACAATGTGCACGAAGCGGGCATCGGGAAAGTTCGTGTGGAGCAACCGCAGGCGGCACGTGTGCGGCGGCGACTTCAAAACCACCTGTTTGGGGCTGCAATAGGTGACGCATTGGAGAAACCAGTGAAGCGTCGCGCACCACCGCTGTTTTTCTTCTTCATCCCAGTCTTCACAGTCCAGGTATGTCGTACCGGGATGGTTCCGTCGGGGAAAAGCCAGCGACTCGTATGGCGAAAGGAGTCCCAGATTCATTAGGGCAAACTCATCCTCCTGCGGGCGATCCCACCCGAGAGGCACGTTATCCATGGGCCGGACGGCCGGCAGCATGAACTTTAGCAGAGGAACGAAGAGCTTGCGCGTCAGGACAAAATGATTGGGGGCGAAACAGGCATAGGTATCCGGAAAAGTGAAACGCGGGTCGCGAACCATGAGTTCATGAAGCAGTGTCGTTCCGCTCCGCCAGTGTCCCAACAGGAAAAGAGGACCCGCCGTCAGCTGGATGGCATCGATGGCTCGGCCGAGCAGCAGACGCTGTGCGGCACCCAGCACTGAATTGCTCGCCGTGACCATACTGACGGTCGTCGCCAGTCCGAGCCGCGACGGCGATACGGCGAACCGGTTGCGCCGCAACATGCGCCACCAGTACGCCGCGCTCATTCCGTGCCAGAATCGGGGAAAGTACCAGCGATAGACGGCACCCACGGATTGCGACGTGCGGTCGTCAGCGCGATCGTTCATCTTCTCGGTAACCGGATTTACGGCATGTCCGCTACAGATTCCGCGATGCGGCCAAGCAGCCGCGCCCACTAGCCGGTCACGCCTGCTCCCGTTGGTTCTCTACTGGCTGCCATGGCTCCGGGACGAAAAGCTTTCCAGGTGCGATATCGCCCCGCCGTGCACTTTTGCACTCCATCACTCAATGAACGTCGGATGGGGTCCTTGAAGGCGAGGCCCGGTTGTGAAACACTTACCAGTGGAACGGCACTGCCGGCATGGACGGACAACTGCACCGCGGCGGCAAGCGCATCATAGAACGAACTTGCCGGTCTCGGCGTTCGCGACGAACTGAGAACTGACATGATCACAGGCACGCCCATCGAGCTGGTTTAATGAACTTCTTCTGTTTTCACCTGATGCCTTACGACGGCCTCGATGAGGAGGCACTTCGCGATCATTCTACCGTGTGGACGTGGCTGCCCAATAGCATGTACGACTCGGGCCACGGCCATCACCTCTACAATCGGTATCTGGACGAGTTGGTCTTTGCCGAAGATCTGGGCTTTGACGGAGTTTGCGTGAACGAGCATCACCAGACGGCATACGGCACGATGCCGAGCCCCAATTTGATGGGCGCCATCCTGGCTCGACAGACTCAACGCGTACGGATAGCCGTCATCGGAAATGCTCTACCGCTGTACAATCCGCCCACACGCGTGGCGGAAGAGTTCGCCATGATCGATGTGATCAGCGGCGGACGTCTGATTGCAGGCATGGTCGTCGGCGGCGGTCCCGAATATTACAGCTTTACGGTCAATCCCACCCACGCCCGAGCCAAGTTCATCGAGGCGCTCGACCTCGTGATCCGCGCCTGGACGGAGCCGGGCCCGTTTGAGCATTATGGCCACCACTGGAAACTCAAATACGTTAACCCGTGGCCTCTGCCGCTTCAAAAGCCTCATCCCCCGATCTGGATTCCCGGCGCGGGCAGTGTGGAGACGGTTCAATTCGTGGCACGCCGCCGCTACGGCTACATGGGCATTCCGTACTTTCACGCCGACGTGTTGACGAAAAATTTCACGATGTTCAAGGAGGCCTGTCAGAAAGAGGGATATGAAGCAGCGCCGGACCAGTTGGGCTGGCTGGTTCCCATTTATGTCTCGGAGACCGATGCCCGTGCCTGGGAAGAGTACGAGGAGCACTTGTTCTATTTTGCCAAGAACCTGCTCAAGGGTCTGGCCGTGTTCCCGCCCGGGTATACCAGTGCCCGATCGATCGCGCGCATCAACCAGGCCATGTCGAAGTTTCTGACGGAAGTAACGAGCCGGCAACAGATTGAGGACGGTGGATATGCGATTGTGGGAAGTCCCGCGACGGTGCGCGACCGCCTGAAGGAATGCCGGCAATCGATGGGGTTCGGCAATCTGCTGGGCTTGTTTCAACTCGGGACACTCCCCGCGGAGCTGACAAAAAAGAACATGACCTTGTTTGCCGACGAAGTGATGCTGCCACTCCGGGAGGAGTCGCTCGGCGCGGTATCCGAGGTGCCGACTGGATGAAGCCTTCCGCCGCGATGTCCGCGATGCCACAAACGACATTCGTCGATGTGGCAGGCAAGAAGACGCAGGTGACGTCCGGAGGCAGCGGAACTCCGCTGCTTTATCTACACAGTGCTGCCGGTGAGACCGAGTGGATGCCGTTCCACGACCGTCTCGCGGAACACCACACCGTGTACGTGCCCGCACATCCCGGCTTCGCGCTGTCGGAGGGGCTGGACTCGATCGACGACATAACGGATCTGGTTTGGCACACCGTCGATCTGCTCGACGCCTTGCACCTGGACGCGGTTCCGGTCGTCGGGTTCTCCCTGGGGGCCTGGCTGGGCGTGGAACTGGCGATTATTCGACCCCAGCGGGTGGAGCGACTCGTGCTGACGGCCGCGGCCGGTTTGCACCTGGACGACGCTCCGATGGCCGAATTGTTTATCGACGATTTGCAACAACTGCGCGAGCTGTTATTTTTCGACCCGCACGGCGACGCCGTTGCCCTGGCCATGCCCGCGTCGTTGGACGACGATCGCATCCTGCACTGGATCCGGGCGCGTGAGGCCACGGCGCGGCTGGGATGGAATCCCTATCTGCACAATCCGCGGCTGGCGGCCCATCTGCGTCGCGTGGAATGCCCCGCTCTCGTTCTATGGGGCGAAGACGATCGGCTGATTCCGCCTGCCCACGGTGCGTACTACGCCAGCCACCTCCCGCGCGTTAACATGCATACCTTTGCCTCATGTGGACACATGGTTCCGTTTGAGAAACCGGCGGAGTTCGTTCGGTGCGTGAACGCTTTTCTGGCCGCCTCGTGACGGACACATAGGCGCTCAGCCGGGACCGGGCGGAAGCGGAAAGCTCGGCACCCATCCCATGGGTAACATCACGCCCGTTATCCACTTGGCTTCGCGCGATGCGAGAAATGCCACGGCCGATGCGACGTCGTGTGGCGTGCCGATCCCCAAGGGATGACACGCCTTGATCTGTTCCCACTGTTCGGCCGACAAGGACGCCGCGTGACGCATCGCCATGGGCGTTTTGACCACCGCCGGTGCGATGCCCACCACGCGAACACCCTGCGGAGCGAGTTCCAGGGCCAGTGACTGCGTCAGTCCGACCAGGGCGGCCTTGGTGGCACTGTAGCCGGCCAAACCCGCCGTGCCGGCCAGCGCGGTGGCCGAGGCTATGTTGACAACGACTCCGTTGCGTAATTCCAAGTGAGGCAGCATCGCGCGGGTCAAACGGACAACCGCCGACAAATTGACGTCCACCAGTTGTTGCCATTGCACCTCGGACAAATTGCCGAACGGCCCCCGCAGTTCGGCGCCGGCGTTGTTGACAAGGATGTC
>CAZNKT010000125.1:0-16105 GCA_964573605.1 uncultured Pirellulales bacterium | reverse complement strand
GTCGAGCTGCCCCCCCAGGTTTACGGTGACCAGGTCGTTGAAGTCCAAGCCCAGCGCCGCCGGGTTGCCGAAGCCGGTCAAGGGCGAGAACAGGTTGCCCGTGCCCCCTTGCGCGTTGGCGTCGTTGTTGCGCACGGCGCCGTCGTTGGACCAGTCGTATCCGCCCCAGTACGATCCTTCGATGCGATACCAGTCACCCAGCGACCGTCCGATCGTCACGCGAGCGCCCGCTGCGAAGGCATCGTTGAACCGATTCGTGCTAAGGACGCTCGGCCCCATTTCGCCAAGCGTTGCAAAATCGAAGGCGCGGAGATTATCGCGTTTCAGTGCCTGGAGTTGGCCCTCGACATACCAGGTCGGCAGGGGCCCGAATGCAAAATTCAGCACGTCCTGGTTGCAATTCTCCAGCTGGTTGCACCTGTCGTCCGGGTAGCTGCCCGGTAGATACCAGTACAAATTGACTCCCGGAGAACGCTCCGGTTCCGGCACCTGCGGACGTGGCGGACCGTAATGCCGGGCGGCACTGTCTCCGGAAAGGAGCAGGCCTACCACCAGCGAAGTCAGCCAGGGGATTGTCCTGCGACGGCGCAGGGCGCCTGTCCGGTCACTCATGGAATGTCAATCTCCAAGAAACGACGTGCACAACCTGCCGGCCGTTCATCGCTTTCGCCGCGACCAGGGGCACCTTCGGCGGCGGCGATCAACGACAGGGCATCCAGGGGCCCGGCGTCCATCCCGCGCACGGGGTCGGACACCGACGGCGACGGGCCAACAGTACATCCTTTAGCCTCGGCCGACGCGACCCATATCCTCAGAAAAATGCGCACGTTCGGCAGGAACTATGCAATCGACAAATTTTTACCACTCTCTCTGCAGTTGCCATTTTGCCGAAAGCATCGAGGCCGTGCTGGCTCACTGACTCTCGCGCCGGCCTTCCATCTGGCGCTGGAGCGTGTGGAGCATTTCGCGCAGCTGGGCAACCTCCGCCCGTAGGACATCGATCTGCTGGGCCAGCGTGTCGTCGTGCGATGCCTTGGCGGGCGGCGGCGCGGTACGGGACGATCCACCGGGGTCTGGGCTGTTGCCCGCCGGATGGGCTGCTGTCGCCTGTTGCTGGCTGAGCTTCGTCCATTCCTCGGGTGGATACAAACCGTGGGTTACGATTTGCCCCCTGCCCGGACGGGTCAAAGCGACAACCAGTTTCTTCTGCATCAGGGAATCGAGGATGGGCTTTAAGGCGGCCTGGTCGGCGATCGGTTCCATGCGGGCCGCCCGGGCCCGCAAATCGCCGACGGTTTGCTCGCCGCGCAGCAGCAATTCTGCCATCACGGCCAGTTCCTGTTTATCGACGTCCAACCACTCGTACATGCGGTGGCGATACTTGACCACACGGCCGTCGGAATGAACTTCGGTCACTGCGCTGAGATTGCGGAGTTGCTCCAAGGCCTCTTCGACCGTGTCTGCGGAGAGATGCATTTGCGGCTGTCGGTTGCTCTTCTGGTTGCATCCGGTGGTCAGGCTATTGAGCGTCAGCGGATAGGCATCAGGCGTCGTTTTGGCCTTTTCGACAAGCACGCCGACGACGCGCCGCGGGACCGGGCCGACGGGTTTCCATTGCGGAGCGTCTTGTGGCGGAGTGTCGTGGGCCGCGGGCGGATCGGGCGGGAGCATGGGCCATGGGTTCCTTATCGCGGGAAGAACAAGAGGGGCGCGGAAGGCCGAGATCGGCTGTTCGCGCCGGCGGCCAGCGTCGATAGTCCGTGTCCGGTATCCTACAGACCGGTTTGCGTCGTTGCGAGCGGCCGCCCGTCGCGGCGTGCATCAGCGGCCGTGACGGACGGCATCCAGCTGGTCGATGATCTGGTCGGTCATCTGCTGGGTCGTGAGGACGCCTCCCAAATCGGGCGTGGCGGCACCGAGCGACAGCGCCCGGGCCACCGCGCGGTGGATCCATTCCGCGGCGTCCGGCTGCCCGAGCCACTGCAGCATCATCGCGGCGCTCAGGATGGCGGCGACGGGATTGGCGACGCCGCGACCCGCGATGTCGGGTGCGGAACCGTGCACCGGTTCGAATAACGAGGGATGGCGACGATCCGGAGCGATGTTCGCGCTGGGCGCCAATCCCAGGCCTCCGGCCAGGATGCCTCCCAGATCGGTCAGGATATCGCCGAACAGGTTGGATGCCACGACCACGTCGAACCGTTCCGGCCACCGCACGAAGTTCATGGTCGCCGCGTCCACATGCTGTTTTTCGGTCTGCACCTCCGGATATTCGCCCTGGATTTGGTCCCAGACGTCGTCCCACAAAACAAACCCGTAGCGCTGCGCATTGGACTTGGTCACCAGCGTCAGATGTTTTCGGCGTTCCCGGGCCTGATCGAACCCGAACCGCAAGATGCGTTCGATGCCCATCCGCGTGTGCACGGCGGTCTGCAAGGCGAACTCATACGGTGTGCCCTGCCGGACACGGCCGCCCACATTCAGGTATTCGCCCTCCGAATTCTCTCGGATGACGAGCATATCGATATCTTGGGGCTGTTTGCCGGCCAGGGGGCAGCGGACGCCGGGCATCAGACGGGCGGGGCGAACGCACGCGTATAGATCGAATTTCTGCCGGATCTCGATCAGGGGTTGCAGAGTAACATGGTCAGGCAATTGGGGCGGCCAGCCCACCGCGCCCAGCAGGATGGCATCGAACGCCCGCAGCGTTTGCAGGTAGTCGTCGGGAACGACGCTGCCGTGCTGCTCGTGGTAAGCCGCGCCCCACGGCAGGATGGTCCAGTCCAATCGGAACGACGGGGTCCGCTTCTGGACCGCCTCCACGACCCGCATGGCACTGGTCGTGACTGCCGGACCGATACCATCGCCCGGATAGGCGGCAATCGAAAAAGCGTTCATGGACTGGATCTAACGGCGGATCGCGTCGGAACGGCGGCCGGCCAACTCGGCGAAACGTCTGGCCTGATGCGCGGCGCCCATGGCGTCGTGCATGGCGGCCAGGTTTCCGTACGGTACGGCCAGTGCTGTCCGTTCGGCAATCCCCTGTTCCACCGCGCGTTGCAGTACATCGGCGCCCATCTTGGTCAGTTCCACGCCTTTCTCGCGCTGGCCACTTTCCCAGTACGACACCGCCATGCTGACTAAGGCATCGCCATGGCGCTTGGGATGATACTGGGCCGACAGAGGACCGGGGCGGATGAGTGTCGGCGCCGCTTTTTCGTACCAGCGTACGGCCTCTTGATGGTTGCCTCGGTGGACGGCGTGGACCACACCGATTTGAAAAAACAGCCAGCCCACCTGATAGTCGTCGGCCGGTGTTCGCGGCTCGGCGGCCGCAGCAAGCTCCAGTTCATCAACGGCCAGTCGGCCGTATTCCAGCGCTTCGTCCGGTTTGCCGCGACGATGTTCGATTTGAAGGGCATGAAAATAAGCCGAGCCGAGTCGCCAGTGGACGTATTTCATATCCGCGACGTCGCCGGTCACTTCGAGCTGCGCTCGTGCAGCTTCTCGGGCGTGGCGGATCCAGCGCGTGGGGTCGGTCGCGGGTTGGACGCCTGCCCAGGCCCGCAGTGCCCCGCTGGCTACCTGTAGCCGCGTCTCGGGAGCCGGCGCCGCCATTTCCCATGCTCTTTCGATCCACATCGGCACGACGTTGCTCTTCTGCTGCCACTCGCCCCAGCCGATGTCGCGTGCGATGGCCAAATGGCAATGGATCAGCACGTCGCGAGCGGCCGCGCGGGTCGGCAGATGGTTGTCATTGGCCAGCGGGTCGGCGAGCTGGATCGCCTGGACGTGGAGTTCGACGGCCTTTTGGCAATCATGCGCGCCGTCCGTGCCGGCCAACTCGCCCATCAACGCCAGCCCCCGCGCGCGGGCGATCTGCGGGACGTCGTCGGCATCCAGCGCCGTGCGCGCTTCGCGTTGCGCGTCGTCGATTCGACCGAGTGCCAACAGGCAGCCCGCCCAGCTCAACCGGTACTCGGGGACATCGGGGGCCAGTGTCACGGCCCGCGCGGCGGACGCTTCGGCCCTGAGGAAATCTCGCGTCTTACGCAGCGCTTCGGCACGCAGCCAAAGGGCGTGGGGGTAGTCGTCGTCCAGACGCAGCGCGGCGTCCAGATCGGCAATCTTTTGCTGCGGCGTTCCGCGGCCAATCTCGGCGCGCAGCGCAAATGACTCGGCTGACGGCATCTCCAGGACCATTTGCCCGACCCGCGCGCGGCCTCCCTGAGCGGAGAGGCTAAAGAGCACGCCGCGTTCCGGAAACACGCGGCCCACGGTTCGACCTTCGGCGTCGGGCACATCGGCCCCGCGCTCTGCATCCAGGCCCAGCGCGGAAGCCGCCCGGGCGGCATCGATCGGCTCCGGAAGAAACACGACGATGGCGGTAACTCGATCCCCCTCCAATTCCACTTCCAGGCGGGGGAAGTCATCGAGGGAGTACTTGGCGATCAGTCCTCCCTCGCGGCGCACCACGCCACCGGGTTCGCCCCAATGCTGCTTGAGTTCAGAGAGCGACGAGAACCCGGGCGTGACCTCGTAGAACGCCAGCGGCGCGTAGGGTGCGTCGTCGAGTCGGGCGTTGGCTTCCGCGCCGCGCAGGTGCGTGTCGGAGGGCGGCGCCAGATGATTGCGGCCCACGGCCTGGCCGAGGCTTTCCAGAACCTGGGCGGCGTCGGACGGGCTCGCGTCGTGACCGTCGAACGGATCGATGGCGCCGGGGGCTGATTCGCGGAGATCGAACCCTTCCGCGCCGTTCACGGTGTCCCGATCGTCGGGGCCTGCCTCCGGCACGGTTTCTGCCGCCTCCGCCGGATCGCGCGGTTGGTGGTGCGTTGGGCGAACCGGCACGAACGACAAGCCTTTGTCACCCGCGTCCAACGCGGGTTGGTCGGCCCGCGTCATGCCGCCCGCGGCAACCGCCATGCCACCGAGGGCCAACGCAAACAGAACACGTCGTCCGGCAGGAGAGGGCCTCTGAAGAACGGTGTCGGTGTCCCTTCGCATCACCTGATTCCTCGCCTTTGAGCCCAGCGGCGCTGAGCGCGCGGATGCTGCCTGCCGCTCCCGACCCGCTGACGTTCGCGGGGCATCCGACGCCGCAGTCGATGTCTGCACTTTGGGGGCGGCGTAGTATAGGGAGGCGTAAACAGGGGGTCTAGAGGAAAATCCGCCCCCGGCAGGGGCAAAACCAGGCCCGCCGGCGACAACCTCCGCCGCGCTACGATCACGAACTGGCCGGACCCAGCAACCTTGCCAGTGCGGCCAGGGCCCGGCCAGGTTGCCGGTCGCGCACGGCCTGTCGCGCGCGGCGCAGCACGCGCGTTTGGTCGACGGTAAACGGTACGGCCGCGCCCGGCGGCGGCGGGTCCGGCACCAGATTGTCCACAATCGCCGCCGTCAGCGCGGCGATCCCTTCGCCGGTCCTGGCACTGGTGTACAGCCCGCCCCCGCACGGCGGACGCGTCAATTGCAAATCGCACTTGGAATATACGCGCAGACACCGGGTCGATGGTGGATCGGACTCCGCGCTGCGCGCATCGCGCCCCGCGTCCACGGCGTCCACGACATGCAGCACCAGGTCGGCGGTCGCGGAACTCGATCGCGTCCGCTGCATTCCGAGTGTCTCGATCGGGTCCTCGGCCTGTCCACCGGTCCGCAATCCCGCGGTGTCGGCCAGTTGGACCGGCCAACCGTCCAACGCGGTAAGCCCGACGACGACATCTCGCGTCGTGCCCGGTTGGTCCTGGACGATCGCACGGGGGAATCCCAGCAGGCGATTCATCAGGCTGCTTTTGCCGACATTCGGCAGACCTGCCAGCACGACCCTCCAGGGCGTCACCAAGTGCCGACCAACACGGGATCGATCGAGCAGAACCGCGAGGCCGCGCAGCGCCGCCTCGTTCCGCCCGTTACGAATGTCGTCGGCAATCGCGCCCGACGCACCGCGCAACGCTCCGTGATACTGGTCCATCAGGATCGTGGCGGCCCTTAGTGTGGTGGCAGCGCCCAGGGCGACCAGGGCGGCGCGGCGCGGCGCATCCGGCTCGGAGCGGGCAATCCATTGCTGCCAGGTGATTTCCCGGCAACCTGAGTGGACCAGGCAGGCGACGACCGCATCCACCGCGGCGGTTCCCCCATGGCAGTGGATTTCGTACCAGTCGGCGCCGCGACGGCAGACGACCAGTTGTTCACCCCCGGCACCGCCCCAGTAGCCCACCATGATCGTGTGGATAGGAGCGTCGACCAACCGCTTGTCACCGCGCGGATGAAAATTCCGCGCGACGGCCGGAGTGGCCGCGGGCCCTTGGACCGCCACGGCGGCAATGGCGCAAGGCACGGCCGGCATGAGCTTCGCCACCCAGGTAGGCACGCCTTCGCCGCTCATCGCCGGCTCGCCCGGGCCACGGCAATGCCGGCCAGCACCAGGTGAGGCACGTAGCGGGCGGACGGGTCGACCAGTTCGGTGATTCGCGGTGACGCGCCACCGGTGACGAAGATGGCTGGGGCGCAGGCCTCTTGGCGGGTCTGTCTGCCGACCAGTTCGCGGATCGTACCGACGGTGCCCCAGAAGAGACCTGATTGAATGGCCGCCACCGTATTGCGTCCCACAGGCGGCGGTGGTTCGGCGTGAGGGTCGGGGACGACGTACGGGAGCCGGTCGGTCTTGTCGTGCAGCGCTTGGGCGCCCATGGCGATTCCCGGCGCGATGGCCCCGCCCAAAAAGCGGCCGTCGGAGGAAATCGAATCGACGGTAACGGCGGTTCCCAAGTCGACCGTGATCGCCGGCTGCGAAGGCTGGCGAAGCCGGTTGGCGGCCACCGCCGCCAGCAGGCGATCCATGCCCACCTGTTGCGGATGGGCAACGTCAATGTCCAGCGGCAAGTCGTCTGGTTGCAGCAGGTGAATTCGTGCGGCCGGATGCTGCCGCCGGAGCCAGGCCAGCAACCTGTCCACGGCCGATGAATTGACGCTGGCTATCTGCCAATGTTCCACGGTCCGGCCGGAACACGCAACGTCGCGGCAGAGCCATTGAGCCAACCGCGCGGGGTCCCACAGGCCGGCATCGACCTCCAGCGTCGACGCCGGTTCGGGCAGCGGTGCATCGGGCACGCCAGCAAAGCAGCCCAGCTTGATGCGACTGTTGCCGACATCTGCGGCAATCCAATCGTGAGAACCGTCAGCAGCCATCCGGTCCGGGGCAAATCAGGATTGGCCGGTAGCCAAAAAACGGACGCAACACCAATCAGCCGCATCCTGTGGCACGTTCGATCGTTCGGCGGGAAGCGTTATCCGCTGGCCGGCAGGACGTTGATCCGCCGGCCCTTTCGGTCGAACGCCACGGTGCCGTCGACCAGCGCGTAGAGCGTGTAGTCGTTCCCTTGTCCGACGCCCCTGCCGGGATGAAAGCGGGTTCCCAACTGACGTACCAGGATGTGGCCCGCACGCACATGCTCGCCACCAAACCGCTTCACGCCACGCCGCTGGGCGTTGGAATCTCTTCCGTTGCGACTGGAACCTTGACCCTTTTTATGCGCCATCGCACACCACCTCGCCAACCTAGTTCGCCCGCGGACCGTCTTTCGGAGTCGCCCCTCGCGCCGCCCGCGCTGCGGTCACGGGGCGGCAGCGCCGGATGCCTGTTTTTAACGGTAGACCCAGGCGTAATCAACCCCTTCCTGCACGCCGTACATCTCGTGTTTCCCGGCGGGAGTTCCAAACCGGATCTCGTCTTCATGCTGCTGGAACTGATCGCCGGGCCTCCAGAAATTGAGCTGCAACGTCTTGTACAGGAACCGGCGCCCCGTTCCGGGCGGGTCTCCAAACGCGTACGCGTCGGGCGGGTCCTCCCAGCGGTACGCATTGGTTAGGCCCTGGACGAACACACTGAAAAAATCGATCCGTGGATCGACATCCAGCCAAGTCGCGACACCCCATACGCTGCGGTCCCGCCGATCGGTGGAGGGCTGGATCATTTGCTGAGCCATTTCGACCGAGGTCAGAAGCGGCCGGCGGGGATCTTCTCGTTGCCGGATGGGACCGACGGCCGCGGGAATGATTCGATCGAGGTAGGACTTGCCGTACTCGTGGCTCTCCAGCACGAACTGCGGCACGAACCGGACGTCTCCGGCCTCTTGCGTCACTTCAAACGCGCCGTCCGGTTTTTGTTTAGGCACCAAATCATTTCCCAGATTCTTGACCTCGTAAATAAGGTACCAGACCAGCTTTCGCTGCATCTTGCCGCTGGGCTGAGGAACATCCACGTAGATCGTTCGCACAGGCTTGAAGCTGAATTGCAGGCACCAGACGCGTCGGCGGAAAAAAGCGTCGGTGGCCTTTTGGCTCAGGGTGCGGACCGTCGGAAGATAGTGGGGCGTCCACGGCAGACCGGGGGTCGCCAGGATCTCGACCACGTCGTGTGCTCCAAAAGCTTCGCCGGGCTGCAGTTCAGGCGGGACGGTGATCATCACGCCCGGCGCCAAAGCGCGATAGGGTCCCCGACTATCCGCCGCCGCGGCCTCCCGGGCCATGGCGGATGCCAACGCCACCACGCAGGACAACGCCACCACGCCCGGTTGGATCAAGTTCATGCCGGTGCCTCTTCTCCGAGATGTTTTGCGGGCCCTTGGTTCGGCCATCTCCGCACCTATTGTTTCAGTATAATCGGAGTCCTTGCCACCACAATTTTCGTCCGGACGCGCCCCTGGGGCCCGGCCCGATTGGCGGCAGCGGCAAAACGGTCCTGGGCAACACGGACTTGCTGGTATCCGGATGCCCAGAAATAATCCTACGGGAGGCCCGGCCCGGGGGCCAACGGCTGGCCCGCGAGAAAATCGGACCTGTTTTCCGTCCAGTCAGTGAGGCGCCGGGAGTGTCCATCGTCAAACCGCTGGGTGTGTTTCTGCTGGTGTGCCTGGCCCTGGTCGCCATCATCGTCGGCGCGCGGCGGGCAACACGCGGGGGAAAGGAAAAACAAATCATGGCATCGGGCGATGAACGGTCCGGTCCGCTCGTCAGGAGCGACCAGGAATGGAAGGAAGTACTTTCGGACCTGGAATTTCGTGTGACGCGTCAGAAAGGGACGGAGCCCGCGTTTTCGGGGGAATACTGGGACACCAAGACGCCCGGTGTCTATCGGTGCCGTTGCTGCGGCGCGCCGCTGTTCAGTTCTCAGGCCAAGTTCGATTCGAAGACCGGCTGGCCGAGTTACTGGGAACCGATCGACAAGGACAACGTCCGCACGGAGGAAGACAACAGTTGGTTCATGCGTCGGACCGAGGTGCTGTGCAGCAAGTGCGACGCCCATTTAGGCCACGTCTTCCCCGACGGGCCGCCACCCACCGGGCTCAGGTATTGCATCAATTCTGCTTCGCTGGAACTCGATCCGCGGACCTCCGCAGAAGATACGTCCCCATCGGGCCAGTGAGGGGCGATTGAGCGAGCCGGTTGTCTATTTCGCCACGGTCCTGGGGCTGGGGATCGCCAGCCAATGGCTGGCCTGGAGATTTCGCATCCCGGCGATCGTCCTGCTACTGGCCTTTGGTTTCGCCCTGGGCGAGGTCGTTCGCCCCGACGACGTCGTGAAGACCGACGTCCTGTTGGCGCTGGTGTCGCTGTCGGTGGGCGTCATTCTGTTTGAAGGGGGCCTCAGCTTACGTTTTCGCGAGGTGCGTGAAACACACGGCGTCGTCCTGCGGTTGGTCACCGCGGGGCTGCTGATCACCTGGTTGCTGACGACCGTGGCTTGCCGGTGGATCATCGGGCTGGACCTGCCCATTGCATTGCTGGCCGGCGCCCTGCTGACGGTCAGCGGGCCCACGGTCATCGTGCCGCTGCTGCGGCACGTGCGACCGGTGCATCGGACGGCCGCCATGATCAAATGGGAGGGGATCGTCAACGACCCGATCGGCGCGGTGCTGGCCGCGCTGGTCTTTCACACCGTTTTTTTAGGTGACGGTTCCCACGTGCTGGGCGGCACGGGCCGGGCCCTGCTGGCTACGGCCATCGTTGGAACGGTGCTGGGCCTTGCCGCCGCAGTCGGACTGGCGGCGCTTCTGCGGCACTATTGGGTTCCCGACTACCTGCAAAGCGCCGTGTTTCTGGCCGTGGTCGTCGTGGTGTTCATGCTCGCTAATCACATCCAAACGGAATCCGGGCTGATCACGGTGACCGTGATGGGCGTGCTGCTGGGAAACCAGAAGTGGGTCACGGTGCGGCACGTGGCCCGTTTCAAAGAGAACCTACGCGTCTTGCTGATATCGACGCTCTTCATCGTGCTGAGTTCGCGTGTCGACGGCCGGTCCCTGCAATCGCTCGGCTGGCGGGGCCCGCTGTTTGTCGCCGCGTTGCTGGTAATCGTGCGGCCCGTTTCGGTGTTCATGGCCACGCTGGGAGCGGACATCCAACGCAACGAGCGGTGGTTGCTGGCGTGGATCCACCCGCGGGGGATCGTGGCCGCTGCCGTCTCCTCGCTGTTCGCCCTGGAGCTGTCGCGTCAGTTGAGCCCCGACAACCCGCTGCTGCGTCAGGTGGAACTTCTCGTGCCGCTGACATTTGTGACCATCGCCAGCACGGTCACGGTCTACGGGTTGACGCTCGGACCGCTGGCCCGATGGCTGGGCCTGTCTCGGCAAAATCCGCAGGGAATCCTCTTCGCCGGCGCGGGCCGGATGGTCCGCGAAATGGCGTTGACGCTCCAAGTCGAAGGCTACGAAACGCTGCTGGTAGATACCAATCGCCGCAACGTCGCCGCCGCCCGGATGGCGGGACTACCCGTCTGCTACGCGGCGATCGCTTCGGAATACACCCGCAATGAAGTCGACCTGGGGGGCGTGGGACGGCTACTGGCGATGACCCCCAACGACGAGGTCAATGCGCTGGCGGCCATGGAATTCGCAGACGAGTTTTCACGGGCCGAAGTCTATCAGCTGTCGCCCGACGACAGGGGTGGCGAGCGGAAAGAGACGGTGCCGGCGCATCGGCGAGGTCGCATCCTGTTCGGCAAGGATGCCACGTACGGCCGGCTGGAAGGACGGATCGCTCGCGGCGCGGTCCTCAAGAAAACGACGCTGAGCGACGATTTCTCGTACGACGATTTTCTCGCCGAATACGGGCAAGACTCGCTGCTTCTGTTTCTTATCGAATCGTCCGGCCGGCTGCTGGTCTGCACGGCTGATCGGACGCCCGCGCCCCGCGCGGGACAAAAAATTGTCGCCCTGGTCGATCCCAACGGACAATCGTCCGACACGGCGCGTTGACGCGTGGCGGCCGCGGGCGATCGGGCGCTGTCCGTCACGTCATCGGGCAGGAGTCAGTCGCCACAGCAACGTCTGGCTCTGGTGCGGTGCGGCGACCAGCGAACGGCGATCGGCATAGTGATCCGCCACGACCCAACGCCCCCGGACTTCGACTTCCAGGTGCGGCCCGGCGAACGGCCACGGCCGGACCACCACCCGGCCTCCGGCCGGCGGTTCGAACACGACCGGCACGCCGTCGCGCAGCCCGGCGCGATGGGCAACGCACGTATCGGACTGGCAAAACCATAGGCTCAACGCGTCGAACATCTGCAGGTAACCGAGCGTGCGGCGGGCAATTTCCGGCGTGTGATGCCGCTCATCCTGCTTGATCCAAGACACCAGCCATTGCTCGCACTGCGCATGGTGTTCACCCAGCCACGCTTCGCCCGAGGGGCTGCCGGCCGCGGACGAGACCGCCAGTAAGGCCATGAAGTGCTGGGCGACCAGCCATGCCACGAGCTGCCCACGCGGCGCGGCTTGCCGGATACTTCGCGACCAGATGGCCAGCGATGCCTCGGTCGGCATCTCCGTGAAGTCGAGCGGGCAGCCCGAATCCGGATCCACATCGGGCTCGGTTTCCCAGTCCGACCAGCCGTCGTCATGATGGAATGTGGCGGTAATCAACGCGGGCTGGGCCACCGGTCGCGGGCCGTACAGCCAATGCGTCGCCAGCGCGCTGGCCAAATGAGCGTGGTCGGCTTGCGGGATCAACAGCCATCCGGCCAAACCGTTCGCAGCTGTGGCCTGCCTCCGTATCAATGATCCGCCCCTGGCGTGGCAATCCCGTCCAAAACGACGCATCCAGCTTGGGGGCGTCTCGGCATCTTTGCAAGAGTCCGACAAATGGGTCACCGCGGCGGGACCGAATCGGCGGCCGGAGGCCGGTCGGCCGATGTTATCTCCGCAGCGCCGACCGCGTTGGAGAACGTCAACGCTTCGACCAGCTTCCGGTCGCTATTGCCCAACTGGGACGACAGGGCACGCTCGACCGTAAAGGCCAGCGCCAGGCGGCGGCCCCGGTCGTCGGTCACCAAGTAGTAACGCCACTCGACCGGCAAGCGGTCCACGGCACCTTGGGCCACGACCCGATAGACCCGGTGTCCGGCCGAATTGCGGTACTGGGACGCGCTGACGAACCGCTCGAACCGGTCGTTCAACGAGAACCGGACGTCTTTTTGAAACTGAGACAGCGAAACCGGCCGCGACGGGGACTTGCTCGGCAGTGGCGAAACATTGCACTGCGCTACGAGCTTGCCCTGGTCGACGCGCCGCAGCACAACCAGATCGCGCCGCGATTGCGTGATGAACCAGCGTCGATCGTAGGTCATGGCGAAACCGGCTGTCGACGATGTGAAACTCAGGTCGTCCGCCATGGGCGACGCCTCTTCACCCCGCGCCTGCAGGAACTGCTCGATGGGCTCCGATCCGGCCACCGGTGTCCGTGCCAGCTTGATCCGCGCCGTGACGTCCAGGCCCGGACCGATGTGTCCGATCGCGCGATCCTCTTCCGCCGCCAGGTCCATCCGCGTCACGTGCCCCCTCGGCATATCAAAATCGTAACGTCCCTTGAGCTGGATCTGGGCGGTGACGCCTTCCGCCGAGCCTTCCACTCGCCCACCTATGGCCATCCGAGCGACACCGTCCTGGACGTCCAGCAGCAGGCTGTCGACGTCGCACTGGCTGACGGCCGACAGTCCCAACAACGCGCCGATCACCTCGCTCGAGTGGTCCCATCGCTGACCGATGCGTACCGGCGCCGACGGCAGTAGGGCCTCCAGCACAAGGCTGTTGGCCAGCGTGTCGACCAAATCCAGCTCTTCGCGGGTCAGGGGCCCCTGACAACTTTGGAACCCCACCGGTCCCTTCCGGTTCCAGGTGGCGATAATCAGCGACCGTTCGGGCGAAAGACGCGACCGCGTGCCGTCACGGTCCACCTTGATTGATGCCACGGCCTGGTCGTAGTGCCGGATACTCCGCCAATCGGACCCCGCCTCGAATCGGCACTCCGCATAACGGAACGTGCCGGCCACACTGATCGGCAGACGATGGATTTTGTCGGCGTCGGGCACTTTAATTTCGCCCCCCACTTCCAGATTCGCCGTCACCTCCAACACCGTCTCGGGCGACAGTCGCGACGAAAAATCGTGGGGCGACCCGGTTGGGTCGGGCGGTGCCGAACGGACGACACCGGGCGCGAACGCCGCGGCGCAAAGCAGCCAACCAACGGCACGGGCACAGTTTCTGGCACGGGGAGGGGGCATGGTTTTCAGTCCTGGCGGGCAACGCTTCCTGGAGGCGAACACGGTCTATTGCCACTCGATCGGGCGTCCGAGGAGGACGGCTTGAGTTTCTCCGCGCGGACGGCCACCCCCCGGACGAGGCTGGTGGGGTCAACCCCCCACACGAGGGCAGCCGAACGCGCAACGGTCGGCAAGGCGACCCGGACCCCGTGCGGCAAGGCCTTGGTGGCGGGCGGTTTGCGAACAGTAAGACTATTGAAAACAATGACTTATGAAATGCATGCGGCGGGAAATTGCTGAGGACCGCTTGGAGCATCTGAAACGGTGCAAACGGAGGTTGGCTCCGCCGGAAAAGAAATGGGACACTTTTGCGAACTTTTCTTAAGGTCGTTTCGTCTAAACTATTAAGGCGGACCGGATGGATATCGCTGGCAGTCAATGGTTGTCGGCCCGCCACAGCGATTGCCAGAGGTCGGGCGGACCACGGGGAGAAATTTCTATCGACCGCAGCGTTGAGTTTAGCGTACAACGTAGACGTGGCATTGTGCTGGCGACGCAATGCAAGGAGTGATCGGTCCTGGGATGGGCCGACGCAAAGAAGCGAGACACCTGAGACGGGCAGATGGTTTGCAGGGAACACCGGCCGGGTGCCAGAGAAGAGGTGTTCGATGCACAGCGAATACGCGATTTTGGTGCTGCGCCAGCTACGGGACCAGCTGGTGCGTTATGTTCCGCGGGACAAGAAGATCGAGCAGATCGATCGTGCCGAGGCGCTTCTGCACGGGATTGATGCGGACAAGATCTATCCGTTCGAATTCATCTGTTACCGAATCACGGACTTTCGCCCCGAGACATCACCGGCAGCTTCCATTCGCGGTCGGGACGCGCTGCACGACTTGCGGTTGCTCGTCGAGGATCTATCTGATTCGGCCAACCTGTCCGCGGAGCAAGCAGGTGAACCGGTGCTCACGGTCGATCAACTGAGCAAGCGGTTCAAGGTATCGACCAAGACCATTTCCCGATGGCGCCGGCAAGGGCTGGTCAGCCGCCGCTTCTTGTTCAATGGTCGCAAGCGGATCGGTTTTCTCCTGAGCAGTGTGGAACGCTTCGTGGCCCGCAACCGCGACCGCGTCGAGCGGAGTTCGCGGTTCTCGCAACTAACCAATCGGCAGCGGGAAGAGATTGTGGATCGAGCCCGGCGTTTGGCGCATGCCGGGGGGTGTCAGTCGGACGTGGCTCGGCGGATCGCCAAGCGGACCGGGCGCAGCGTGGAAACGATACGGTATACCTTGCGGCAGTTCGACCGGGAACATCCCGAACTGGCCATCTTTGCGGATCGCACCGGCCCGCTGTCGCGCGACTCCAAGGCCAAGATCTATCAGCAGCATCGCCGCGGGACGTCGGTCAACAGCCTGGCCAAACGGTACGGGCGGACCAAGACGACCATCTATCGCATCCTGGCTGAGATGCGAGCGCGACGCATCATGGAGTTGCCGCTGGAGCATATCGCCAATCCGGTGTTTGGCCGCGGCGACGCGGACAAGATCTGTCTGGGAGCCATGCCCGATCAGGGCGCGGGGACCCGCAAGGCCCGTCGGCCCAGCGGGCTGCCTCCCTATCTGGCCAGCCTGTATGAAATCCCGCTGCTCACGGCCGCGCAGGAGCGTTACATCTTCCGCAAGTTCAATTATCTAAAGTTCAAGGCGGCCCGGCTGAGGGAACAGCTCGATCCGGCCAATCCCAAGATCCGGTTGATGGATCAGATTGAGCGTCTGTATGAACAGGCGGTGGGGGCCAATTTGCGGCTCGTGGTGTCGATTGCCAAACGGCATGTCGGGCAGCAGGAGAACTTTTTTGAGCTGGTCAGCGATGGCAACATGTCGCTGCTGCGGGCCGTCGAGAAGTTTGACTACGCGCGGGGCAACAAGTTCAGTACCTACGCCAGTTGGGCCATCATGAAGAACTTTGCCCGGACAATTCCCGGCGAATTCAAACATCGCGACCGCTTCCGCACCTCGTTGGATGAACTGTTCACCGCCACCGAGGAACGGCGTTCGGATCAGTACGAGCAGGAAGCGGCCCAGCACGAACGGGAAGCGCAGATCGAGCGCATCCTGCGACGGCTTGACGAGCGCGAGCAAAAAATTATTATTAACCGCTTCGGTTTGGATCACTCCCAGGAACCCCAGACACTCAAGGAAGTCGGCGCGTCGATGGGGGTCACCAAGGAACGGGTGCGGCAGATCGAGGCCCGGGCGTTGAACAAATTGCGGTTGGCCGCCCAGGAAGAGAAGATCTCCGTCGACTTCGAAGCGTTGTAGTTGTCGTCTGACTCGGCTCCTTCCCCAGCACCGTTTCCGATCGGGGGGATCCCAGCCAGGCCCGCACGCGTCGCATGACACCCGCCGCGATTGACCCCTCGCCAGAGGGGCTTCTAATAATCCCCCGCCTATCCGTCTTGCGGCCATGCGGTGGTTGGCTATATTAGTGGATTCTCACGATGGTCCCACTCGGGCTAGCGTAGCTCAATTGGCAGAGCAGCTGATTTGTAATCAGCAGGTTGTGGGT
>CAZNKT010000124.1:0-16144 GCA_964573605.1 uncultured Pirellulales bacterium | reverse complement strand
GGAAGACTGCGGAACGACGCAGGGCATTACCAAGGGAGTCATCTACCGCGGCGAGAAGGTCGAAGTGCGGCTGTCCGACTCGATTCGCGGCCGCGTCAGCCGTCAGAACATCGTCAATCCGATCACCGACGAGGTGATCGTGAGAGAAAACGAGCTTATCACGGCCGATATCGGGCGGCGGATCGAAGAGATGGGCATGGAAAAGATCCAGGTCCGCAGCCCCATGACCTGCAACGCGCCGCTCGGCGTGTGCCGGTACTGCTACGGCATGGACCTCTCGACCGGCGCCATGGTCGAAGAAGGCATGGCCGTGGGCATTATCGCCGCCCAGAGCATTGGCGAGCCCGGCACGCAACTGACGATGCGTACCTTCCACATCGGCGGCACGGCGGCCCGCGCGGTCGAAGAAAGCGAGATCCGGTGCAAAAAGAGCGGCATCGTGAAGTACACCCGCCTCGACGCCGTCACCAACGACCGCGGCGAACGCGTCGTGCTGACCCGCAACGGTGAAATCCAGATCGTGGACGACAAAGGGCGGGAACTCGAAAAATACGACGTGCCCACCGGCGCCCATCTCCGCGTCCAGGAGGACGAGGTGGTGAAAGTCAGCCAGGTCCTTTGCCAGTGGGACCCGCACAGTATCCCGATCCTGGCCGAGATCGGCGGGCACGTGCGATTCGAAGACGTGATCGAAGGCGAAACCGTGCGGGTGGAAAAGGACCCCAGCGGCCACGAGCGTCGGATGATTATGGAGCACAAGGGGGACCTGCACCCTCAGATCGTGCTCGAAGATCGCCAGACCAGCAAAATCCTGGACTTCTACTACCTGCCCGAACGGGCCCACCTGGAGGTCAATGAAGGGGACGAGGTTTCGCCCGGAACGCTGATTGCCAAGACGCCCCGCGAGGTCAGCGGAACGCAGGACATCACGGGTGGCTTGCCGCGCGTCACCGAAATCTTTGAAGCCCGAAAACCCAAGGACCCGGCGGTTATCGCGGAAATCGACGGCCTCGTGGAACTGCTGGGCGAAAAGCGGCGAGGCAAGCGGACGATTATCGTGCGGAGCGAGAGTGGGATCGAAAGGGAACACCTCGTCTCGCACGGCAAGCACCTGCGCGTCCATGCCGCCGACTTCGTGCGGGCCGGGGAAGCGTTGGTCGACGGCCCGCTGGTGCCCCACGATATCCTCAGGATCTCGGGAGAAGAAGCCGTCCAGCAATACCTCGTGCGAGAGATCCAGAACGTTTACCGCAGCCAGCGCGTCGAGATCAACGACAAACATATCGAAATCATCGTCGCCCGCATGTTGCGCAAGGTGCGGATCGAAGCGCCGGGCGACACGAGCCTGCTGGCTGGAAGCGTGATGGACAAATTCGACTTTCGAGAAGCCAACGCCAACCTGGCCAATTGCGTGCGTATCACCGAACAGGGAGACAGCGATTTTCCCGGGGGCTCGATCGTCCCCAAGGACGCGCTGGAACAGGTCAACGCGCAGATCGAGGCGCTGGGAGGGGATGCGGCCCGGGGGACGCGGCCCAAGCCAGCCACGGCCACCACCCAGTTGCTGGGCATTACCAAGGCGGCCGTGCAGAGTTCCAGCTTCATTTCAGCGGCCAGCTTCCAGGAAACGACCAAGGTGCTCACCGAAGCGGCGCTGGCCGGCAAAGTGGACCATCTGGTGGGCCTCAAGGAAAACGTCATCCTGGGCCACCTGATTCCTGCGGGAACCGGCTTCCACACTGCTCAGGAAGCGGAAGTCCGCATCCGTCCGCAGGCCCTGGACGAACTGGCCGATGAAAAGAAGCGCGTGCTGGAGCAGCGCTTCCCGCTGCTGGAAAGCGCCGGGCGCGGCGGCAATGGCGAACCGGGAGAGGACTCCGCGGCCCCCGCGACGCCTGCCGAAACCGGGTCGTCGGCCACCGGCGCGGTCGGACTCGACCGTTTGCTGGGCGGCCATGGAGGACCCTCGTCCACCGAGGATTCCGAACAATGATGGCTGCCGGCTCGGCGGGAGCGGGCCATTGACAGGCACCCGCCCCCCGGTATTCTGAAGCGTTCCGCAACAGCGCGCGGAGCATTTCAGAGGGAAAGGAACGCATGCCGACGATCAACCAGCTGGTCCGCAGGGGCCGCAAGTCCAAACGCAAGTTCAGCAAAGCGCCGGTCCTGGACCGCTGCCCGCAAAAACGCGGCGTGTGCCTGCAGGTCAAGACCATGACCCCCAAAAAGCCGAACTCCGCGCTGCGGAAAATCTCCCGCGTGCGTTTGTCCAACGGCAAGGAGGTGACGGTCTACATCCCCGGAGAAGGGCATTCCCTGCAGGAACACTCGATCGTGCTGGTGCGCGGGGGCCGCGTGCGGGATTTGCCCGGGGTCCGCTACCAGGTCGTGCGCGGTTGCCTGGACACGATCGGCGTTGACGGGCGCAAACAGTCCCGCAGCCGGTATGGGGCCAAAAAGGGATAGGACTTCGTACCGGGCCGGAGCAGGTCGCACAGAGGACGCACGTTATGGGGCGCATTACCGCCAGCCGCAAGCAGCTCAAAGCAGACCCGAAGTTCGGGTCCTCGCTGGCCAGCAAGTTTGTCAATTGCCTGATGCACGATGGGAAAAAGAGCGTCGCGCTTGGCGTGTTTTACGACGCCCTGGAAATGATCCGCACGCGCGTCCCGGACACGGAACCGATCGACGTGTTCGCCCAGGCCGTCGAGAATGTCAAGCCGGCAATCGAAGTGCGGTCCCGTCGCGTCGGTGGCGCCGCCTATCAGGTCCCGATGCAGGTCAGCCGTACCCGGCAGCAATCGCTGGCCATCCGCTGGATCCTGCAAGCCATTCGCGACAAGAAAGGACGACCGACCAGCGACAGGCTGGCCGACGAACTGCTGGCCGCCTACCGCCGCGAAGGAGCCGCCATGACCCGCCGCGAGAATGTCCACCGCATGGCCGAGGCGAACAAGGCTTTCGCGCATTTTGCGTGGTAGGCCGCCCCGTCGGCAGCTGTCGCACACGCGTCATGGAGCCACGCTTGCCCGGCGTGCCACGGCCGGGACACGGTTTGCCGTGCCGATGGGTCCGGTAGGTGACCTGGCGTGGCCTGTGCCATGCCCGCCAGCGCTCGGCTGTTCGATCGCCGTCGTCCCCGCCGCGGGCCGCGCGGTTCGATTCATCCCGTTCTCCAGGCGCTGCCAGCAGTAGATACCGATTATGGCCCGCGAGCTCGAACAGCTGCGAAACATCGGTATCGTCGCCCATATCGACGCCGGTAAGACCACGCTCACCGAGCGGATGCTCTTCTATTGCGGCGCCACCCACAAACTCGGCGAAGTGGACAAAGGCACCACCGAAACGGATTTCGATCCCGAAGAGCAACAGCGCGGTATCACGATCTATTCCGCCTGCGTCACCTTCAACTGGAAAGACACGGTGATCAACCTGATCGACACGCCGGGGCACGTCGATTTTACGGCCGAGGTCGAACGGTGCCTGCGGGTCTTGGACGGAGCCGTTGTCGTGTTCAGCGCCCGCGAAGGCGTCGAAGCGCAAAGTGAAACCGTGTGGCGGCAGGCGCAAAAGTACCGTGTGCCACGGGTGGCCTTCATCAACAAGATGGACCGCGAAGGCGCGGACTTTTATGACGTGCTGGAAGAAATCAGCGGCCGACTCGGCGCGCGGCCCGTGGCCATCCAGATCCCGGTCGGGGCGGGCCCCCCCCACCAGGCCGACCCGTTTCGGGGCGTCCTCGACCTGGTCGCCAATACGTTGCTCACCTTTCCCGCACAGCAGCGGGGATCGGAAGTGGTCTCCCAACCCGTGCCGCCGGAGCTGGCCGAAGATGCGGCGGCGTGGCGGTCGCGGCTGGTCTACGCACTTTGCGATTACAGCGACGAACTGATGGAAAAAGTCCTGGCCGACGAACCGGCATCAGACGAGTTGCTGTCCCGGGTCCTCCGCGACGCCACGCTGCACGGATACGTGCAGCCCGTGTTGTGCGGATCCGCCCTGAACAACATGGGAGTCCAGCCCGTGCTGGACGCGGTCGCACGGTATCTGCCGAGCCCGGCGGATATGCCGCCCGTCGAGGGCTCGGTGCCCGACAAGGCCGATCAGCGGTTGCGGCGCAAGCCCCATACCAGCGATCCGTTTTGCGGGCTGCTGTTCAAGGTGGTGGCCGACCGTCACGGAGACATGTTCTACGTGCGGGTCTATTCCGGGACGCTGCGGCCCAGCACGCGGGTGCTCAATGCCGGTCGCCACAAGAAAGAGAATGTGGCCCAGTTGTGGCACATCCACGCCGACAGCCGACAGCAGATCGACGAAGTCTCCGCCGGCGACATCGTCGGGATCATTGGGCTGCGCCATTCGATCACCGGCGACACGCTGTGCCACACGCAGCACCCCATCCTGCTGGAATCGATCCAGTTTCCCGAAACGGTGATCTCGATGGCCATCGAGCCCGAGAGTTCCACGGAGCGGAAAAAACTGGCGGACACCCTCGAATTGATGAAGCGCCAGGACCCCACCTTCCAGGCCCGCGAAAACGAGGAAACGGGCCAGACGCTCATCAGCGGGATGGGCGAGTTGCACCTGGAAGTGATCAAACACCGCCTGCTGCGCGATTTCAGCCTGGATGTTAAAGTGCACAAGCCGCGGGTCAGTTACCGCGAAACCATCGCGCACGCCGTCCGGATCGCCGGCGAATGTCATCGGCAGATTTCCGGCGAGTCGTTGCAGGGTCGCGTGCGGATCGAGATGTGCCCACTCAAGGACGGTCCGGCGGTTGTCCGCATCGACCAAACCGGCAGCGACACGCTGCCCGAAGAGGCCGCGCGGGTGGCCGCTGAAGTGCTGCGCGAATTGAGCCAGGGGAGCGGGTTGCTCGGCTTTCCGCTGATGAAGGTGGCCATCGCGCTGCAGGGCGGCGACGTCACCGAGAGCCCGGCCGCCGACGTGGCCCTGCGGATCGCCGCGGCCGACGCCTTCAACCGGGCGCTCGCCGAGGCAGGGGTCGTGTTGCTGGAGCCGATCATGCGTTTGGAGGTCAGTACTCCGGAAGAGCACTTGGGAGACTTCATGGCGGACCTGCAGCAGCGGCGGGCCATCATCCATCGCACGCAATCGCGGGGCAACGTCACGCACATCGAAGCCGAAGCGCCATTGGCCAGCCTGTTTGGGTACTCCAGCGCGATGCGCAGCCTCAGCCAGGGACGGGCAACGGCAACCATGGAACCCTCTTCCTACGGACAAGCCCCCCCCGAGGTTGTGGAGCGGTTCCGATAGGCGGTAATGCGTGACCCTCGTGACGCCGTATCGGAGGGTGGGCGTTGACAGCCGCTGGCGCACGGTTTAAGATTCTCGGTTCCGCTCAACGGGGTGGAAATCGCTCTTTGGTGTATCGACGGGCCGTGACGGCAGCGGGGGAAACATTGTGGCGGGTCCTTCCCACGAGGTTATTCGTATCCGCATGGAGGCGTACGACCACTCCGTGCTGGACCAGAGCGCCGCGGACATTGTCGATACTGCTAAGCGGACCAATTCGATCGTCCACGGCCCGATCCCCTTGCCCACGCGAATTGAACGCTACACGGTGTTGTCCGGTCCGCACGTGGACAAGAAAGCGCGGCAGCAGTTCGAAATACGAACGCACAAGCGATTGATCGACATCGTGGAGGCGACGGCCAAGACGATCGAGGCATTGAACAAGCTGAGTCTTCCGGCGGGAGTCGATATCAAAATCAAGGCCACCAGCGGAAACTGATCTTTTTTCATCGGAGGCACGGCGCGGGCCGGCAGGGCTGCGTGCCGCCCGATGAGCGTAGCGGGAAGCCCGGCATGACGCGGAAGCCCCGCGGGTAACATGAACGCCCGGTTCACGGTCCCGCGGCAGGCAACAGAATCCAGGGTACGAAGCGATGGGCATTGGAATCCTCGGCCGCAAGGTCGAGATGACACAGATCTACGACAGCGCCGGTCGTGTGGTGCCCGTCACGGTGATTGAAGCCGGGCCCTGCGATGTGTTGCAGATTCGCACGCCGGAGCAGGACGGCTACCAGGCGGTGCAATTGGGCTTTCTGGACAAGCCCCGCCGCACGGCGCGTCGCAGTGAACGAGGCCATGTCGCCAAGCTGGACAGCCGGCGGGCCCGAGCCCGTTCGGCGGCGGGCGTGGCGGTCGTGCCCAAGGCCGATAAGGAACCGAAGCGGTTTGTGCGCGAGATCCATGGCGACGCCGGCGACCTTGAGGTGGGCAGCCGCGTGGACGTCGCCGCGCTGGCGGATGTGGCGGCCGTGGATATTACGGGCACTTCTCGAGGCCGCGGGTATGCCGGTGCCATGAAGCGGCACAATTATTCCGGCCAGCGGGCGTCGCATGGTGTCAAGAAGTGCCACCGGCATCTGGGAGGTACCGGTTGCAGCGCATCTCCCAGCCGCCTGTTTAAAGGAAAGAAAATGGCCGGCCAGTACGGGGCGGCACGTTCGACGGTGCGCAACCTGAAAGTCGTCAAGGTGGACGCCGAAAACAATTTGCTGCTGGTCAAGGGCGCCGTGCCCGGACCGCGGGGCGGGTATCTGGTGATCCGCGCCACCAATACCGTCTGACGCGACGGGATGGTTTTTGTGATTTCCGCGAGGCATTCATGGCTACGTTGAACGTCTTCGATTCGGACGGAAAGAAAGTCGGCACGTACGACGTGGACCCGGCCGATTTCGCGCCCCGGATCAGCCAGCGGCTGCTGCACGATGTGGTGGTGATGTACCAGGCCAATCGGCGGCAGGGGTCGGCGCGGACCAAGAATCGCGGCGAGGTGCGGGGCACGACCCGGAAAATGTATCGCCAAAAGGGCACGGGCAACGCCCGGGCCGGATCCCGCCGCAGCGGCGTGCGGCGGGGAGGCGGGCACATCTTTGCCGTCCGTCCGCGCGATTTCCGTTCGGCGATGCCGCGCAAGGCCGTCAAGCTCGCCACGCGGATGGCGATCGCTGCCAAGATCCGCGATGAACAGGTGGTGCTGGTCGATGCGCTGACCTTCCACGAACCCAAGACCCAGCGGATGGCGGGCATCCTCAAGGCGCTGTCCTGCGACGCGCAGCGACTGCTGGTGGCCACCGCGGAACATGATCCCAACGTCTACAAGTCGGCCCGCAATCTGCCGTCGGTCAGCGTCGCGCCGGCCTGCGATCTCAACGCGCTCGACGTGCTGACGGCCGGCCGCCTGCTGGTGACCCGCCAGGCCATGGATGCCCTGAAGGCGCGCGCCAACGGGACCACGCGGCGGAAGGAATCGTAGGGGGGGAATCGCCACCATGCCAACGGCCAAAGCACGCGCGTCCCGCATGACGCTTGAACCGCACCAGATCATCCTACGGCCGTTGGTGACGGAAAAGGGAGTGCACCGCTCGTCGCGGACCAACGCCTATGCGTTCGAAGTCAACACGCTGGCCGACAAGGATGATGTGCGGCGCGCCGTCGAGCAGTTGTTCGACGTGAAGGTGCTCCGCGTGCGAACGCAGAATCGGCGAGGCAAACCGCGTCGGACACGGTTCCGGCACAGCCACACGCGTGACTGGAAGAAAGCGATCGTGACGCTCGATTCGGAATACCACATTGATTTCTTTTAACGGAACGGGAGCCGCCTGGCGGCCCGCACTTTGGTCATGGGAATTCGCCGATACAAACCGACATCGCCGGGACGGCGTGGCGCGACAGTAAGCGATTTTGCCGAACTGACGCCGGGCGCCGTGCCCGAAAAAACCTTGCTGCGGCCCAAGATCCGCAAGTCGGGCCGCAACAACCAGGGCAAGATCACCGTGCGGCACCGCGGTGGCGGCCACAAGCGGCGGTACCGGCTGATCGACTTTCGGCGCAACAAGGACGGAGTTCCCGCCCGGGTGGCCTCGATCCAGTACGATCCCAACCGCACGGCGCGGATCGCCTTGCTGCACTATGCCGACGGCGAAAAACGATACATTCTGGCTCCCGACGGGCTGCAGGCCGGCGACCGCGTGCAGAGCGGTCGCGACGCGTCGCCGACGGTCGGCAATTGCCTGCCGCTCAGCGCCATTCCGCTGGGGACCAGCGTGCACAATATTGAGCTGCGGCCAGAACGGGGTGGCGTCTTGTGCCGCAGCGCGGGAGCCAGCGCGACGCTGGCGGCCCGCGAAGCCGACTGGGCCCAGATTACGCTGCCCAGCGGGGAAATTCGCCGCGTGCCGGCAGCCTGCCGGGCTACGGTCGGCACGCTTGGCAACGCCGACCACATGGGGGTGGTCCTGGGCAAGGCCGGCCGGCGGCGGTGGCTGGGACGCCGACCGCACGTGCGGGGAACGGCCATGAACCCCATCGATCATCCTCACGGAGGCGGCGAGGGGCGGACCAAGGGAGGCCGCCACCCGGTCAGCCCATCGGGCAAGAGCGCCAAAGGCGGCGCCACGCGAAAGCGGCGTAAGGGATCCAACAAGTCCATCGTGCGGCGGCGGCGGTCGAAGCGATACGGGCAGTTGAAACTGGTCTAGCCGTCACGGGACGGCCTTGCGGGGAAGAGAAGACGCGTATGAGTCGGTCATTGAAAAAGGGGCCCTATGTCGACCTCAAGGTCTATGTCAAAGTTGAAAAGCAGAACGCGCAAGGCATAAAGGAACCGATCAAGACGTGGGCCCGGGCGTGCACGATCGTGCCCGAATTTGTGGGCCACACGTTTCTGGTCCATAACGGAAAACACCACCTGAAGGTGTTTGTGACGGAAGATATGGTGGGACACAAACTGGGCGAATTCTCACCGACGCGAAACTTCCGCGGCCACGGTGGGAGAGGGAAACGTTGAACACGCCGGGGCGGGATGTCCCGCGGTCTGGTTGGCGCGTTTGCCGGCCGGTGACGGGCCACGTCCCAGCGGCGGTGGATGGACCATGGCATACGAAGCAAGTCATCGTTACGCGCGGATTGGCGCACGAAAAGTCCGCCCGCTGGCCGAATTGATTCGCGGCAAGAAGGCCGACGAGGCGTTGGCGCTACTGAAGTTCCAACCGCAACGCGGCGCGCGGATGCTGGAGAAAGTGCTCCACAGCGCGCTGGGCAACGCCGAAGACCTTCGCGCGCCGCACATCGATCGGCTCCGCGTCGTGGAGGCCTGCGTCGACGGGGGACCAATGTTCAAGCGGATGCGGCCCCGGGCGCGTGGCATGGCACACGTTATCCAGAAACGCATGTCACACATCCGGATAGCGCTCGACTTTAAGTAGCTGCCCGGAAACCGGCGGCACGCAGGTGAGGACAATTAGATTATGGGTCAAAAAGTCAATCCAGTGGGCTTTCGCACGGGGATCATGCTCGGATGGAAAAGCCGCTGGTATGCCTCCAAGAAAGAATTTGGCGAACTGCTGCTGGAAGATTTCAAGGTTCGCCGCTACATCAAATCGAAGTACCGCTTCGCCGGTATCCCGCGCGTGGACATCGAGCGGACCCGGGACGAAGTGAAAGTGGTCCTGCACGCCGCGCGGCCCGGAATCATCATCGGGCGCAAGGGCCAGCAGGTGGAACAATTGCAGGACGAACTGCAGCAACTCGTGGGGCGGCGGATCAACATCAAGATCGAAGAAGTCCCGCGACCCGAACTGCAGGCGCAGCTGGTGGCCGAAGACGTGGCCGAACAGCTGGGCAAACGGGCCAGCTTCCGACGCACCATGAAGCGGGCCATGGAACAGACGATGGAAGCCGGCGCGCGGGGCATCAAAATCCAGCTCGCTGGACGGCTGGGAGGGTCGGAAATGGCCCGCCGCGAAAAACAGATCAGCGGCTCCATTCCGCTCAGCACGCTGCGGGCCAAAATCGACTACGGGTTCGCCGAAGCCAAGACCGCGCAGGGCCACATCGGCGTTCAGGTCTGGGTCAACCAAGGCATGTACGAGGACGAAACCAATGGCGCTGATGCCCAAGCGGGTCAAGCACCGAAAAAGCCAACGAAGGCGTATAAGAGGTAACGCCACCCGCGGTAACCGCGTCGTGTTCGGCGAATTCGGCCTGCAAAGTACCCAGGCCGGGTGGGTCAGCGCCGCCACGATCGAAGCGGGCCGTATCGCGGCGCAGCAATACATCCGCAACGAAGGCCGGCTGTATATCCGCATCTTCCCCCACAAACCCGTCACGTCGATTCCACTGGAAACGCGGATGGGCAAGGGCAAGGGCGAACCGGACTTCTGGGCGGCGGTCGTCAAGCCGGGGACCGTGCTATACGAAATCGGCGGCGTGCCGGAAGAAGCCGCGCGGATCTGCTTTGCTCGGCTGGCCCACAAAATGCCGGTCGGCGTGCGGTTCATCAAACGAAGGCCCTCACTGTAAACCGGCCGCCGCGGGACGGGGGATCACACACCATGGCCAAAATTGCGGAATTGCGGGAGATGAGCGACGAACAGTTGGCACTGACGCTCCAGGAAGCCGCCGATAACCTGTTCCATCTGCGTATCCAGGCCCAGACGGAACGGCTCGACGCGCCCAGCGAATTGCGCAAACAACGCCGGTTGATCGCCCGCATCAAAACTTTGCAGACCGAACGATCGCGGACGGAAGCGGGGTCCTAGCCGACCGCCGGTTCCAACCGGGCAGGAAACAATTATCATGCCTCGACGAGAAGTTATCGGCGTCGTCACGAGCGACAAGATGGACAAGTCCCGCCGCGTGGAAATCCAGCGCCTGGAGCGGCACCCCAAGTACGGGAAGTTCCTGCGGCGGAAAACCATCTGTTATGTTCACGACGATCAAAATGCATCGCGGTTGGGAGACCAGGTGCAGATCATTGAATGCCGGCCCCGCTCCAAGACCAAGCGATGGGAACTGGTCAAGGTGGTCGCGCGCAGCGAACAGGTCGATATCGCCGCCATGCGTGCGGCCGCCAAAGGAGGGGCGCCGTGATTCAAATGCAGACCCGCTTGGCCGTGGCCGACAACACCGGGGCCAAGGAAGTGATGTGTATCAAAGTGCTGGGAGGCACGCGCCGGCGGTTCGCCAAGCTGGGTGATATTATCGTGTGCAGCGTCAAGAGCGTCATCCCGGGAAGCGAAATCAAGAAGAAGTCCATTGTCCGCGCGGTCATCGTCCGGCAAAAGCAACCCACGCGTCGGGTAGACGGCAGTTACGTGCGTTTCGACAGCAACGCTGTGGTTCTGATCGATAACGATAAGAACCCGCGTGGCACGCGCATCTTCGGGGCCGTCGCCCGGGAACTGCGGGAACGCCATTTCATGAAGATTGTCAGTCTGGCCAACGAGGTCGTGTGAGCCATGCGGATTCGAACGGGAGATACCGTGGTCGTCATCGCCGGCGCCGATCGTGGGGTGCAGGCCAAAGTACTGCAAGTTGATCCGCGGGCGGGCAAGGCCATCGTGGAGGGAGTCAACCGCGTGTATAAGCACGTGAGACGGAGCCAGAAACATCCGCAAGGCGGGCGTCTGTCCAAGGAAATGCCGGTGGCGATCTCCAACCTGATGCTCGTCTGCCCGCAGACCGGAAAACGGACCCGCGTCGGATACCGGTATACCGATGATGGAGCCAAGGAGCGCTTCGCGGTGGTCAGCGGCGCTCGCCTCGGCGAAGTATCCCCTCCGCGCAAACAGCACGCCAGCCAACAATAGACCCACCCGACAGGAAAACAACAAGAGGCAGGCATCGCATCTCATGGTCCCGCGGTTACAAGAAAAATACGAAGAAGAACTCGTGCCGGCCCTGACCGAAAAACTTGGCAGGACCAATCGCTTGGCGCTGCCGCGGCTGGAGAAAATCGTCGTCAACATGGGGGTGGGCACCGCGACGATCGAGAAGAAACATCTCGAAGAAGCCACCGACGCCCTGGCGCAGATTACCGGGCAGAAAGCGATCGTCACGCGGGCTCGCAAATCGATCGCCGGTTTCCGCTTGCGGGAAGGGATGCCGGTCGGCTGCAAGGTCACGCTGCGGCGCGCCCGCATGTACGAATTCCTGGATCGGCTGATTTCGCTGGCGCTGCCCCGCGTGCGGGACTTCCGCGGGCTCGGAACGCGGATGGACGGCCACGGCAACTACAGCCTGGGCCTGTCCGAACAGCTCGTCTTTCCGGAACTGAACCCCGACAAATTCACCCGCCCCCAGGGCATGCACGTGACCATCGTAACCAGTACCGATTCGGACGACGAAGCCCGTGAGCTGCTGCGGGGATTCGGCGTGCCCTTTAAGAAGGACAGCGGGAGCGCTTCGGCCGCTTGAGCCGCAGCGGCGCGCCTTGCCATGCGTACCTTAATTTTGACGCCGTGCCCGGATAAGGACCTGTTTCGTGGCCAGTAAATCGAAGATTGCCAAGGCAAACAAGACCCCCAAGTTCCGTTCGCGACGCGAATCCCGTTGCGGTCTGTGCGGGCGGCCGCGCGGCGTGTACCGCAAATTTGGCATCTGCCGTATCTGTTTCCGGAACCTGGCCGATGAAGGCCTGATTCCCGGAGTCAAGAAGGCGAGTTGGTAGGGGGACGACGCAGACCATGATGACCGATCCGATCGCCGATATGTTGACACGGATCCGCAACGCCGTCCGTATCGAACGGCCGCAAATCGAGATGCCCATCTCCAAGATCAAATGCGGTCTGGCCGAAGTGCTGAAGCGCGAAGGCTACATCTGGGATTGGCGTAAAGTGGACGCCCAGCCGATCGGCAAGCTGCAAATCGATTTGAAATACGGGCATGACGGCGAACGCGTGATCCGGCACATCAAGCGGATCAGCCGGCCGGGCAGGCGGGTCTACCGCCGCGCCGCCGCCCTGCCTCCCATTCTGAACGGACTGGGAATTTCCGTTATCAGCACCAGCCGCGGGGTGATCAGCGACCGGGAAGCCCGCCATCGCAAACTGGGCGGCGAAGTGCTCTGCGAGGTCTGGTGATGTCTCGAATAGGTAAAAAGCCGGTGGCCGTTCCGGACGGAGTCTCCGTCACTCTGGAGGGACGCTGCGTGACCGTCGAAGGGTCACTGGGCAAGCTGCAGTGGAATTACCGGCCCGAAATCGCGGTGCGGTACGATGCCGACGCCCGCCACATCATCTGCGCGCGATCTTCGGATGATCGCCAGTCGCGGGCGCTGCACGGACTGACGCGGGCCCTGATCCAGAACATGGTGACGGGCGTGTCGCAGGGTTTTGAAAAACGGCTGGAAATCGTCGGTGTCGGTTATCTGGCCTCGCTGCAGGGCGACAAGCTCCAGCTCCGTGTGGGCTACGCCAACGAAGTCGAGAAAACCGTCCCGGCGGGCTTGGATGTGAGCTGCCCCGATCAGACGCACGTCGTGGTGCGGGGCCCCGACAAGCAGCGGGTGGGGCAGTTTGCCGCCGAAGTGCGGGCCGTCCGCAAACCCGAGCCGTATAAGGGCAAGGGCATTCGCTACGAGGGCGAGCATGTCCGTCGCAAGGCCGGCAAGACGGCCACCTGACGACAAGTAGGCACGCCACGGCGCGGTCCAGGACAACACGATCATGAACCATCAACGATCCAAAGAGCGGCGGCAACAACGACGGGCTTTTCGCGTCCGCAAGCGGATCCGGGGTACTGCCCAGCGGCCCCGGTTATCCGTCCGGCGCAGCCACAAGCATCTGTACGCGCAGATCATCGACGACCTGCAGGGCAAGACGCTGGCCGCAGCCAGCACCCTGGAGCCAACCCTGCGGAAGGAACTGGACTACGGCGGCAACTGCAGCGCTGCCCAGCGCGTGGGCCAGACCATCGCCCAGCGGGCGACCGACGCCGGGATTACCCACCTGACCTTTGACCGGGGCCGCTACCGCTACCATGGCCGCGTGGCAGCATTGGCCGATGCCGTTCGCAAAGCCGGTCTACAGTTTTAGGTCCCAACGACCGACGGGAGCAATCAGCCGTGGCGACAGATACGACGCGGGCAGAAGTTTCGGAAAAGATTGTGAAAATCAAACGCTGCGCGGCCGTCGTCAAAGGTGGCCGGCGGTTCAGCTTCGCCGCCATGGTCGTCGTTGGCGACGGGCAGGGGCGAGTCGGCTGGGGATACGGCAAGGCCAACGAGGTGCCGCCCAGTGTGGAAAAAGCGGTCAAAAGCGGCCAACGCAATATGTCCGCCGTATGCCTCGACGGCAGCACCATCCCCCATGCGGTAAAAGGCCGGTTCGGAGCCGCCCAAGTCGTGCTGGTGCCCGCCAATCCGGGCACGGGCGTGATTGCCGGCGCGGCGGTGCGAGCCGTATGTGAGGCGGCGGGCATTCATGATATTCTGACCAAGAGCTTTGGGTCCAATAACCCCATTCCGCTGGTCAAGGCGACCATTGAAGCCTTACGCAAGCTCCGTGCCCGCAACGAAGTCGAACGGTTGCGAGGAGTCGATTTGTCATGAATCTCAACGATGTGCATCGAGGTATGGCTCGGCGGCGACGACGGCGACGCGGACGTGGCACGGGCTCGGGACGCGGCAAGACGTGCGGACGCGGCCACAAGGGACAGCTGTCCCGCGCCGGGGCGTCTTTTCCGGTGGCCTTCCAGGGGGGCACCATGCCGCTGGTGCGGCGCGTGCCCAAGCGCGGCTTTCATAATCGCTGGGGCCGCACCGTGGCGATCCTCAACGTCGGCGATCTGGAAAGCCGCTTCGATGCCGGCGACGACGTCACGCCGCAGTCGTTGCGGCAACGGCGGTTGGCCCGGGGCCGATATGACGAATTGAAAATTCTCGGCCAGGGCGACCTGAACAAGAAACTGACGGTCCATGCCCACCGGTTCAGCAAGACCGCCCGCGAGAAAATCGAGCAGGTCGGCGGAACCGCCATCGTCCTGCCCGCCCGCAGCGATGCCGCCGCCGGCCCGGGCGACACTCCGCCGGCCCCCGAATAAGGCCCCATTATGTGGGAAAAAATCCGCGTTGTTTTCACGATTCCCGAACTGCGTCAGAAAATCCTGCTGACGCTGGCGTTGCTGGCCGTCTATCGCATTGGCTGGCAGATTCCGCTGCCCATGGTCGACCAGGACGCGATGACCGCGTTCGCGGAAACCGAAGGCGGCCTGTCCGACCTGTTTCGCACCGTGGCCGTCTTTAGCGCCAGCCAGCTCAGCCAGGCCACGATCTTCGGTCTGGGAATCATGCCCTACATTTCGGCTTCCATCATCTTTCAGCTGCTGGGAAGCGTGTGGGAACCGCTCGAGCGGCTCCAGAAGGAAGGGGAAAGCGGGCGCAAGAAAATCAATGAATACACGCGATACGCCACCGTGGTGCTCTGCCTGGGACAGAGCTACTTCTATGTCCGCAGCTTCCTGGTGGGCTTCGGCATGGTCGACGACGCCTTCCTGGATGATACCGGCGTGCTGCCGCTGCGCTGGCAAATCGTGGCCGTGTTGACCATGACCGCCGGAACCGTGTTCTTGATGTGGCTGGGAGAACAAATCGATGAATTTGGTATCGGCAACGGCATCAGCCTGCTGATCATGGCCGGAATTCTGGCCGGAATGCCCGGCGCCGGATACAACTTGCTGCAACAAACGCAATTCGAATTGGGCAGCGGTTCCGGAAAACTGGGCGTCGAGACCCTGGTGGTCCTGGCAGCCATGTTCGTTATCGTTGTGATGGGTGTCGTGTTCATCACGCTCGGACAGCGCCGCATCCCCACCCAAAGCGCCAAACACGTGCGGGGTCGGCGGGTCTACGGCGGAACTCGCCAGTATCTTCCGCTCCGCGTCAATCAGGCCGGTGTGATGCCCATCATTTTTGCCAGCAGCCTGCTGTTGTTTCCGACGATGATCTTCCAGCAACTGGCATCGGTAAGCCCGTTTTTTAGGAATCTGAGCCAAACACTCAGCGATCGAGGTTACATTTACAATGTGGCCTACGTGGCGCTGATTTACTTTTTTTGTTACTTTTGGACGGCCATCACTTTCAATCCCAAAGACATGTCGGAAAACTTGAAGAATTACGGCACGTTCATTCCCGGCTACCGGCCCGGCAAGCGGACCGCCGACTACCTGGAAAAAGTGATGGTGCGGATCACCTACGTGGGCGCGGGTTTTCTGGCCCTGGTCGCGATCATCCCCACCTTGATCTCCAGTTCGCTCGGTGTCAGCCCGCTGGTCGCCAGTTTTTACGGTGGCACGGGCTTGCTGATCGCCGTCAGCGTGGCGTTCGATCTGGTGC
>CAZNKT010000123.1:0-16567 GCA_964573605.1 uncultured Pirellulales bacterium | reverse complement strand
CGGATCCGAGTGGCCAGGGCCGTCTGCCGGCGGGCGTTCACACCGAAGACGGCAGCTACTACGACGTGCAAATTCCGATCGAAGGCGGCGGCGGCTCGGTGCACCTGTTCATGGTCGATAGCGACCACGCGGTCGCCGACAACACGTCGCGGTCCGATCAGCAGCAGTGGCTCGAGGAGGGTCTTACCGCATCGACCGCGACGTGGAAGTTCGTCCTGTTCCACCACGCGGCATACTCGTCGTCGTCTCAGCATGGCAGTGACCCCTCAATGCAATGGGACTTCGCCCAGTGGGGGGCAGACGCCGTCTTTGCCGGCCACGACCACACGTACGAGCGGATCATCCATCCAGGCGACGGACTGTTGTACTTCGTCAACGGATTGGGAGGCCGGAGCCAATATGAGTTCGGCAGTCCCATATCCGGCAGCCAGTTCAGGTACAACACAGCCCAGGGTGCCATGCGGGTGACCGTCGACTCGCAGTCGGCTAAGTTCGAATTCTATTCGATAAACGACGGGGCCAGCGGCGCTAATGGGGGCGCGCTGATCGATTCCTACACCATCACAAACCAAGGGACAAAACCCAGCGAAGACGACTACTATCGCGTCGACGTTGCGGCGGGCGAAGTCTTGACCGCCCGAGTGCGGATACCCGCCGCCGGGCCAGGTCAGTTTGGCAACGAATTGGATGCTGGGTTAGAGATTTATGATCCGAGCGGTGCCGTAGTGGCTGCCAGCGCCAATCAGTCCGTGTGGCACACGGCCACGGTGGACGGCACGTACAGTGTGCGTGTTCTGTCGGAGAATGCGAGCGCTGGCGAGTATGTCCTCGCTGTAGATACGAGGCCGCTCGGCGATATGGACGGTGATGGGAATGTGGACGTGGACGACGCAGACGCCCTTGCAATGGCGCTGCGGAGTCCGGTTGCCTACGAGGCCTCCTACGGTCTGCCAGCAGCGGCGCCGGGCGATACCGACAACGATGGTGACCTGGACTTTGACGACATCAACGAGTTCGTGGTGCTATTGACCGAGGGAGCCGAGGCCCTGCTGCGGGCGGCAGCCTCGGGCGGCGATCGTGCCTTATCGAGCAGCCCGACGGAGTCCGCCCTGGCCGAAGTGTGGCCGGCCGTCGGCGCACGGGCAGGGGAGCCGGCGGAGCGTTTTGAAGAAGCAGAAGCCGCGGCCTCCACCGAAGGCGTCCAAGGCGGTCGACTGTGGCGATTGGACCCGCCACAAGAGCCGGCCGTCGCCGGGACACTGAGGCGCGAAATCGATCGCAGATCTGCCGCTAAGCGACAACCTACTTACTTGCCGCTCGCAGATGAGCTGGAAGCCGCCATCTGGTCGAAGGATGTCGATTGGCTAACGCGCGTGACATATGATGGACTCACTTGATCACCGCAACTGCTTCACGAGCATCTCAAAGTATTGCGTTTTGCGTCGGTCGGCGGCGTCTGCGTCGTCGAACGTATACGCCATGTTGACGCCCTCGATCGGCTTTTGGGCAACGCCAATGAACTGGGTGGGCGCTTCGACGCCGACGATTTCGAGAATGGTCGGCGCGATGTCGATCACGAGGTGGAACTGATCGCGGAGCTCGCCGCGTGCCTTAATCCCTTTGGGCCAGGAGATGGCCATGCCGTTGCAGGTGCCGCCGAAGTGCGAGGCAATTTGTTTGGTCCACTGAAACGGCGTGTTCATCGCGTGCGTTCAGCCCGCCGGGAAGTGGTGGAAGTGCTTGTCACTGCCGAGCGTGTCGATGGCGGCGAGCTTCTTTTCGAGGGGCTCGGGGATACCATTGAAAAATGTCGTCTCGTTCAGGAGGCCATTCAGATCGCCTTCGGCGCTCGAGCCGTTGTCACACGCCATGTAAATGATGAGGGTATTAGCGAGCCGGCCCATCTCTTTGATGGCATCGACCAGTCGCCCCACTTCGTGGTCCGTGTGCACGGTGAACGCGGCAAACACTTCCATCATGCGAATGGCGTGGTCGGCCAGATCGGTCGTCAGGTGGTAGGGAGACCCATCTTCGTTGGTCATGGGCGGCTCGATGCGCTTCTTGTTCTCTACCAGCGCAGGGGTGAATTGATCGGTGTCGCCGCCCACGAAACCATAGAAGTAGTCGAAGCCCAGTCCATCGGACCAGCGGTCAAACGGACCGACGATGCTGGTTTCCCAGTCAGGTACGGAGCATCGTCCAGAGCGAGAAGTAGTTAAACTCCCCGAATCTAAAGCGGTGAAGTGCCAGTCGACAAGTCTTTTTGGGGATTTCGTCCCGATTAACGGTTTGGTCATTGGCGGTATGACCAACTGGCAGCACCGCGAGTCGCCGCAAGGATGCCGTCTTAAAGGATTTGCCTACGTCTGTTCTGGGTCCCCAATCCATCAGGGGAACGCATTATCGGCTCAAGGCCTATCCGATCGACGGGCGAGAACAGTTCCTATTCATCACCCACCTGACGCTGCGCGGCAAGGCGGTGTTGCGCCGCTTAGGGATCGAGTCCACTGCCGCGACTGCGGTCGTCCCGGCAGGCGGTTGATCTCCCCACCGAAGGTACGAATGCGTTCCCGCCGTATTGCTTCTCGTGAGGTAAAGAGAGCCTGCCCCGCATGGGCCAAAGAAAGGCGCCGTCGCGGTTCGGCACCACGGGGCGAATGCGGCTCCCAGTATTCCTGGGGCATTGACCTGGGCTGGGATGTGTTTCCTCAGCGTTTTGGAGAGTTCACGGTCAACTACGAGGACGAAGAGAACTGGTTACTACCATTTCGCCGCTGCCGTGTTAAAATCACTGGCTTGCCGGGACTCGCCAGCCATGGCCGCGGTCCACGTCTGCCGCCAATCGTTGGTTCCACATTTCGGGGACACCGTGACAAAGCGACTTGTCGTTACGGGCGCATCGGGCTTTGTGGCGGGGAGCGTGATTGCGCAGGCCGGGGCCGCCTGGGAGATTCTCGCCCAGTCGCGCCATCCGCCCGTCGACCTGCCGCCGGGCATCGAACATCTGGCCTGCAGTGTTTGCGACACGGTTCGCATCGAACGGGCGATCGCCCGATTCCGGCCTCACGCGATCATTCACACGGCCGCCATTGCCGACATCGACTTCTGCCAATCGCATCGTGATCAAGCCGAAGAGGTCAACGTCCGGGCAACACGCGACCTGGCTCGCCTGGCTCGCAAGTTCGCGGCGCACCTGGTGTTTTGTTCTACCGATACCGTGTTCGACGGCAACCGCGGCATGTACCGCGAGGAGGATCCAGCCGGTCCGGTCAATGACTACGCAGAAACCAAGGTCCGTGCGGAACGTGCCGTGCAAGAGGAAGGAGCGTCCGCCACCGTGGCCCGCCTGGCGCTGGTCGTGGGCCTGCCGTTGTTCGGAACCGGGAACGCCTTTTTGCCGAAGATGCTCGATCAACTCGCGGCCGGTCTCCCGGTCCCCGGATTTCAGAACGAAGTGCGTACCCCGGTGGACGTCCTTACATTGGGCCGCTCGCTGCTGGAATTGTCTGCCAGGCGTTTTACCGGCACCCTGCATCTGGCCGGTAATTCGCGTCTTACGCGCTTCGCGATGTCGCAGCAGATTGCCCACCGCTTTGGCTATCCCAGTGAACTGATCGAAGCCGCCGACTCCTCTACGCTCTCTGGCCGAGCCCCCAGGCCCAACGATGTTTCCCTTGACAATACCAAGGCCCGCCGCACACTTAAAACACCCATGTGCGATCTGGCGGCGAGCCTGGAGCTGATCCTTGCACGAGCCCGAAATGACGCCGTCCCCCAAGATCCAGCATGACTTGGCGATCAAGTTTGGCACGCGGTACGGCGTGGAAGAAGAGCGGGCCGTATTGGACGTGCTTCGTCAGGGTGCTCCGACCAGCGGCAACGCCTGCCTCGAATTCGAACGCCGCTTCGCGGAATACTGCGGCGTTGGCCATGCCCGGGTGGTTTCCAACGGCACGGCCGCCCTCTTTCTTTCGATGGTGGGGCTGGGAATCCAACCAGAGGACCGCATCATCACCACCCCGATGACCTGGATCGCCACACCGGCCGCCCCGGCGACGCTCGGCGCGGATATCGATTTTGTCGATATTGATCCGGCCACCTACAACCTCGACGCCAACCAGCTCGAAGATGCTATTACCCCGAAGACCAAAGCCGTCATTCCGGTCCACCTCTATGGTCAATGCTGCGAGATGGATTCGATCCTGGCGATTGCCGAACAACATGGGATCGCTGTGGTCGAAGACGCCTGCCAAGCGGTCGGCAGCGAATACAAAGGGCGCAAGGCGGGCTCGATGGGAACGACCGGCTGTTTCAGCTTCCACGAACAAAAGAACATGTCGACGCTCGGCGAAGGCGGCATGATCGTCACCGACGATCCGGACCTCTACGAACGCATCGCCCTCTATCGCTCGCACTGTACGCGAGTCCACGGCCCGAGCACCAAATACTGCCAGCTCGACGAAACTCGTTTCCCAGTCGGCAAGACGTTCTGGTGGCAAGATTTCGACGACTGCGGCTACAATTTCCGCATGACCGACATCCAGGCTGCCGTCGGCATTGAACAGCTCAAGAGGCTTGACCACCACAACCAAATTCGCAGCGAGAACGCCGCCTATCTGACTGAGGGCCTCCGTCGCATCCCCGGGCTGAAGCTGCCACAGGTTCTTCCGGAAATGAAGCACACCTTTCATCTCTATCCCGTGATGCTCGAGCCGAGCGTCTTTGGCATGGATAAGATCGATCTGGTGTACGCCATGTTGCACGAGCGGGGAATTAAACTGGGCACCCATTACAATCCGCTGCACTGGTCGACTGCCTTTCAGAACAGGGGTTACCGGCGAGGCCAGTTTCCGGTCGCCGAACAGGTGGGACATTGCCTGGTAACTCTGCCCATTCATCCGCGACAGACACGAGAGGCCCTGGACTACCTGATCGAGAGTTTTCGTGTGCTTTGCCGTGGCCACGAAACAACGGGCCGACGTTAACCTTCCCGCTGCCGGTGCGGGTTCAGGGCAAGGGACACAGGAATCTAGGAAAATAAGGAAATCTGTCCCCGCGCTGAGCAAGGTTTGTCCCATGAGGCGATCACGTCGGCCATGAAGCTTGGACTGCTCGATACGACGATTCTGATCGGCTATCTGGTCGTGGTCGCGCTGATTGGCTTCTGGGCTGGAAGGCGTGATAAGCAGACCGCCCGCGATTACTTTCTGGCCGGGTCTCGGCTTCCCTGGTACGCCATCGGTTTATCGATGGTCGCCAGCAGCATCAGCACGGAGCAGTTCATGGGTGAGGTCGGATATGCTTATTCCTACGGCCTAGCAGTCGCCAACTGGGAGTGGCTCAATTTTCCAGCCCTCACAATTCTCATCTGGTTGTTCACCCCATTCTACATTCGCGGCAACGTGACGACGATGCCGGAATTCCTCGAACGCCGCTACGGTGTTGCTCCTCGGACAATCTTCGCTGTACTTACGATGCTCAGCTATGCCATCGTGAATCTCCCACTGGTCCTCTACGGCGGTGGGCTCGCGCTGAATTACGTATTTGGTCTTCCCATGATGATATCGGTGATTCTGTTAGCAGGTGTTACCGGCGCATACACCGTCTATGGCGGACTCTCGTCGGTTGTCTGGACCGACGTTTTTCAGTGCATCCTGCTGCTGCTGGGCGGCATGTTGATTTTCGTGATAGGTATCACTACGGTCGAAGGAGGATCTGCTGCCATCATTTCGACGGGGGACCGGGCGCACCTGATCTTACCGGCAAGTCACCCGCATCTGCCGTGGACCGCCATGGTCGGGCTTGCGCTGAGCACCAACGTTTGGTACTTCTGCACGAATCAGTACATCAATCAGCGTTGTCTGGCGGCCCGCGACGAATGGCATGCCAAAATGGGCATCGTCTTCTGCGGGTTCCTCGGCATCTTTCTAGCCCTCTGCGTCGCCTTTCCTGGCCTGATCGCGCACGCCATCAATCCGAACCTGCCAGACCCCAATCAAGCATACCCGTTTCTCATCACGGAACTGTTGCCGACCAGTCTTCAGGGTCTGCTGCTGGCCGCCTTGCTGAGCGCGATTATGTCCACCATCTCATCGCTGGTAAACTCAACCGCCACGGTCTTCACTATGGACATCTATCAACGGCTCCAACGCAATGAAGTTTCCCAGGTGCGGCTGATCCGTATCGGGCGTGTCACCGGCGCTGCCGTGTTGCTGGTTGGCGTGGCGTGCGTACCTTTGATCGGACTGTGGGAACACATCTTCGCCTACTGCCAGGAAGTATGGGCCCTGCTTGCCGGTCCAACCGTGGCCGTGTTCGTGGTGGGGATTCTCTGGCGTGGCGCCACCAATCGGGCGGCCACACTCACCATGGCGTTTTCGTTTCCTCTCGTCCTGATCCCGTTCGTCCAAAAGCTGTATCCGGTGCTTCCCGGGCCAATCGAAAACCTGTACGTCTTCGGCCTGGTGACGCTTGTTGCTTCGGTGTGCCTCATGCTGGTCATCAGCTGGATTTCTCCCGACCCGCATTCCTACGAGAAAGGTCGAGCGATCAGCTGGACACCGGCCTTGTTGCATTTGCCTGCGGCCGTCGCCGCGTCGAAACCGTATTGGTACCAGAAGATCGGACTCTGGTGGGCGCTGATGGTGGCATGCTTTGTTGCCATCTATGTCGTCTTTTGGTAGTTGGGTCTCTCGGCGTCCTGCCGGATCGCCGGTGAGCGAACGATGGAGATCGACCATGGAGACCTTTCCCGACAGGGTGGCCACCATGCGGAACCGGGGTGAATTCTTCGCTCCCGACATGCCCATACACATCGCGCGCGCGCCCGGGCGTCTCGACTTAATGGGCGGCAATGACGACTATACGGGCGGCCTGGTTTTCGAAGCCACGATTCGCGAGGCGACGTGGGCAGCAGTGCAGCGGCGGCCAGATGACACAATTGTGCTCCACAACAAGACGGCCGCGGAAGCCGGTTGGCAGGGCGACGTTGCCGTCCGGCTCGACGAACTCGACGACGAGGCGTCGGTCCGCGAAATCGTCGGGCGGTCTCCCGAGGTTCGTTGGACCGCCTATGTGTTGGGCAACCTGTTCTATCTGAAATCTCGTCACCCGCAGCAATTCACCGGCGGTATGCAGGTCTATCTCGAATCGAACGTACCGCTCAACAAGGGCGTCAGCTCGTCAGCAGCCGTGGAAGTGACCGTCATGAAAGCTGCCGCGCACGCCTGCGGGATCGCCCTGGCGGGCGTGGAGTTGGCCGCGGCGTGCCAGTGGGTCGAAAACGTGATCGCCGGTTCGGCCTGCGGTATCATGGACCAGATCACCGTGGTCCTGGGCGACGAAGGACATATCCTGCCGCTGGTCTGCCAGCCCTGCCTGCCGGAACCGTTGATTCGCCTGCCCGCCGCACTCCATTGCTGGGCCGTCGATTCGGGAGTACGTCATGAAGTATCGGGGATCGAATACGAGTCCGCCCGGGCTGCCGCCTTCATGGGGTACAAAATGATCTGCGACTGGGAAGGTCTGCCGGTGCACCACGATGCCTCGGGAGAAATCCCCCGCTACACCGACCCGCGCATGAACGGCTACCTCGCCAATCTTTCACCGTCCCTGTTCCGCGAGCGTTTCGAATCGCGACTGCCCCAACAGATCACCGGCGCGGAATACCTGACCTCCGGTCAGATTCATGTCGACCCGTTCACACAGGTCCGCCCGGACTTGGTTTATCACGTCCGCGCCAATACCCGCTACGCCGTGGAAGAAAACCAGCGGGTCGAGCTCTTTTCCGAGCTGGCTCGCGTGGCCGCCGAGCGAGAATCGGAGCGAGCCTTCCGTCTTATGGGTGATTTGATGTACCAATCACACCATGCCTACACCCAGTGCGGTCTGGGTTCGCCAGCCACCGATCGGCTGGTCGAACTCGCACGCGACGAGGGCACGATGCAGGGGATCTACGGCGCCAAGGTTACCGGTGGCGGTGCTGGGGGTACCGTCGCCATACTGGCCCGCGGAGAAGCCCAAGCGGCCATCGATCGGATGGTGGCCCAATTCGCAAAAGACCGCGGCTTTACGCCGTACGTTTTCGAAGGCAGTTCTCCCGGCGCGGATCGCTTTGGCATTCGGGTCCTCGAACCGTGACGGTCGAACCTACCGACGCACGCAGCAACCGGAGTCTGTCCATGACCCGTTCCATCCACACACAACTGGCCGCAGCGACCCTGGTCTCCTGCACGGGGATTCTCGCGGGCAACGCCCGGGCCGATCACTACCTGCCGGCCAAGATCGGCTGGCACGCGGCGGTTTACAACCGGGATTCCAAGCATCCCAAGCTCGATCCGTGGACAACCTGGGACGATGCCCTCCGCCGCGAAATACGCTGGTACTTGCGTTGTCCTGTCGATTCCCACGGTTATCCCCAGATCGTATTCACGACATTCATGGATGGCGATTACCAGCCGTACAAGTCCGACATCATCACCGCCACACAGAATGGCATGGGCATTCTCTCGTATCTCAAGTATTGGCGTTATCGGGACAAATCGGATCCGCTGGTCCCGGCCATGGCCCGGACGATGGGCGACCACCTCGTCCGTGAAACCCTCACTCCCGACCGCGGTCCCTATCCCCGCTTCACGCGGTCGACCGGCAACCACACATCGTTTCCGCTGTCATCGAGCAGTCAAGGGGACCTGAGCAATGGTCGTGGTGTGATCGAACCGGACAAAGGTGGTATCGACGGCTACGCTTTGATCGAACTCTACAAGGCCACGCACGACCCGTGCTGTCTCAATCAGACAATCCACAACGCCGACGTGCTGGCCAACAACATGCGCGAAGGGGACGCCCTGCATTCGCCCTGGCCATTCCTTGTCGACTCGGTGACCGGAGAGCATTTGGGCGCGCGGAGCGGCAACATGGTCTATGTCTTGCGGCTGTTCGACGAACTGATCGCGATGGACAAGAACCGATACCAGGACCCGCGCGACGCGCTCTGGAACTGGATCGTTTCATACCAGTTGGCGGCGGGCGAAGATTACTACACCATGGCATATCGCAATCTTTCTTGGGTCACCTGCTTCATCCGCGACGACGGCGTGGTGTGCGATAAGACGAGCGAATGGGACTGGCTCCGGGAAGGGGGACGGCAGGAGGACTGCCACACGGATGTAGTGCACAACTTCATGGACGCCATTGCGGCTTGTCCCCAGTTCGCCTGCCTGCGAACGTTGCCATTACCGCGGCCGCCACGACACGGCGGAGTGTATGTGGTGGCTCACCGCGGGGCACACCAGGGGATTCCCGAAAACTCGCTGGCGGCCTACCAGAAGGCCATCGATCTCGGCGCGGACTTCGTCGAAATCGATGTCCGGACGACCAAGGACGGAAAGTTCGTCAGCATCCATAATGGCACGATCAACGCGTATGTGAAGGGCCAGGTCGGCAATGTCCACGAAATGACACTTGCCGAATTGAAAGCGCTCGACATCGGCGAGCGGATCGGCCCCGAATGGAAAGGTACCCGCATCCCTTCGCTCGATGAAATCCTGGCATTGTGCCACGGTAAGATCGGCATCTATCTCGATTTGAAAGATGGGCCGGTCGATTCCCTCGCGGCCATCATCCGCCAGCGCGGCATGCAACGCGACGTGATCTGGTACGCCTCGGTCGAACAGCTCAAAGAGCTCCGCCGGGTCTGTCCCGACTGCATTCCCATGCCCGATCCACACGGCGAACGGCAGCTTGACTACGTGATCCGGGCGGTCCGTCCGACGGTGATCGCCAGCACGTTCGATGACCTTTCCCCAAGCTTCCTGCAAACCTCACACGCGGCCAGCGCGATCGTGATCGCCGACGAATCGGATCCCGGTGATTGGCAGCGGGCACTCGAATGGGGGCTCGACGGCATCCAGACCGACCACCCGGCGAAGCTGATCGAATGGCTAAAGCAACGGTCCGGCAAGCACCAGGGTGGAGTGCCGTGATGCCCCGCCTTTCTGACCAGTTGCACTGATCGAACGGTCACGTTGCAATTGCATCACAACTGATACGACCAACGACGGCTTGTCCAGTGCGCGCAAGCCAATACTTCATCCGGCGTACGCGGGGGCGTGCGAAGCGCTCAAACAGGTTAGCATTCGGCTGCGTTTTCGTCCGCGGATGCTCGCGATGCCGCATCCGGACTGGCTGCGGTTTGTTACGTCTATTCTCAGGGCTTGCGCAGCGTATTGACGTCTTGCGGGATAGGCTGGCTGAGTAAGGTCCGGGCCTCAGGTCTGCTACAATCGTACCTATGACCGAAGTCACCCAAATCTTATCTCAAATGGAACAGGGCGACCCGTCCACTTCCGACAAGCTTCTACCGCTCGTCTATGAGGAGTTACGGAAGCTTGCCGCAGCAAGGCTCTCCCAGGAAAAGCCTGGGCAAACGCTACAAGCCACAGCCTTAGTCCATGAGGCCTACGTTCGGCTTGTGGATGTTGAGCATGCTCAGCATTGGAACAGCCGCGGTCACTTTTTCGGTGCTGCTGCTGAAGCGATGCAGAGGATTTTGATCGACTCTGCCAGACGTAAACAGCGGCGGAAGCACGGTGGGGATCGCAAACGACTTGACCTTGAAGACTCTTTGGTCATGACCGAGAACCGCGCTGCTCAGCTTCTCGCGCTTGAAGAGGCCTTGCAGAAGTTGGCCAAAGAGTCCCCCGCAAAGGCCGATCTAGTCAAACTGCGTTACTTTGCCGGTCTGTCTCACCAAGAGGCTGCGAACTCGCTCGGAATTCCTCGCGCAACTGCTGATCGCTACTGGGCTTACGCCAAGGTGTTTCTCCACTGCGAGATGGAGGATTCCGAAAAACCCTCAGAAAATTAACATGGCCTGAGGCAAATCTGGCAAATACTCGCCACTGACTTACAGAGGACCCAAGGAATTTCAGACCATGGTACCTGAGAATCCGAGCGTCGATGACATCTTCTTAGCTGCTATCGAGAAGCAGCAGGGAGACAGACGAGCCTATCTGGACGATGTATGCGGCAAGGACTCAGAGCTTCGTGCGCGAGTCGATCGACTCCTTGGAGCCCAATCCAAGGTGGAAGGCTTTCTTGAAACTCCAGCCTGTGAACTCGATGTCACCGAACTTTGCTCCGTCACAGAACGACCCGGTGACACGATTGGCTCCTACAAGCTGCTGCAGCAGATTGGCGAGGGGGGCATGGGTGTGGTCTATATGGCCGAGCAGACTGAGCCGGTTTCGCGGCGGGTGGCTTTGAAGATCATCAAGCCTGGCATGGACAGCCGGCAGGTGATCGCCCGCTTCGGGGCTGAGAGGCAGGCTCTCGCTATGATGGACCACCCCAACATCGCCAAGGTGCTCGACGCCGGAACAACTGACACTGGACGGCCCTACTTCGTGATGGAGTTGGTCAAAGGAGTGTCGATCACGGAGTACTGCGATCAGAACCGTCTCACTCCGCGCGAACGATTGGACCTATTCATCCCCGTCTGTCGCGCGGTGCAGCATGCACATCAGAAAGGAGTCATCCACCGCGACATCAAGCCTTCCAACGCATTGGTAGCCGAGTACGACGATCGACCGGTCCCCAAGATCATCGACTTTGGGGTGGCAAAGGCGATTGAACAACGTCTAACTGAGAAAACAATGTTTACTGAATTCGGCCAGGTCTTGGGCACTGTCGAATACATGAGTCCGGAGCAGGCGAAGCTCAACCAGCTCGACATTGACACTCGCACCGACGTCTATTCATTGGGAGTTCTTCTCTATGAACTTCTTGCGGGAGCGACGCCTTTTGACCGGGAGCGACTCCGCAAGGCTGCCTTCGACGAATTACTCAGGATCATCCGCGAAGAAGAGCCACCGCGACCGAGCCTGCGACTGAGCACCAGCGAATCACTACTATCGATCGCCGCAAACCGGCACATCGAGCCAAAACAACTCAGCGCATTGATCCACGGTGAGCTGGATTGGATCGTGATGAAAGCCCTGGAAAAAGACCGTACCCGGCGCTACGGCTCGGCCAGTGACTTTGCGCGTGACATCCAGCGATATCTTGACGATGAACCGGTCGAAGCCTGTCCGCCATCGGGAAGTTACCGTCTCAGAAAGATTGTACGCAAGCACAGCGCATTGCTTGCCACGGTCGCTGCATTCACCGTCGTATTGCTGACGGGCGTGGTTCTAAGCACTTGGCAGGCGGCGCGAGCAACACGAGCGGAATCTCAGGCACGACTGAATGAACAGCAAGCTGTCGAAAACGAAGCCAATGCGCGTGTCGCAGCGGAAGCGGAGAAGCGCGCGAAAGATGCCGAATCTCGGCAGCGGCGTCTCGCTGAGGCTCGCGAGCTAATCGCCAAGCGATACTTGTACATTGCGGATTTACAACTTGCACGACAAGCATGGGTAGTGAACAACCCCAGCCGCGTTCTGGAACTTCTCAACCGGCATCAACCGGAAGCAGGTGAAATCGATCTGCGGGGATTCGAATGGCACTACCTCAACCGGCTGTGCCATGCTGCAAAAGCGATCCAGGATGACCACGACAGTGAGGTGTATTGTGTATGTTACTCCCCGGATGGAAAGCTGATTGCATCGACCGGCACATTCGACAAGACGGTTTGTGTACGCGACTCCGCCAGCGGCAAAACTCTAACCGTGCTGAAGGGACATACGGACGTTGTCTATCAGGCGGCGTTCACGCCTGACAGTCGCACGCTAATTTCGAGTAGCAAAGACAAGACGATACGCGTCTGGGACGTTGAAACCGGTGAAGTCCTTAAAGTCATGAATGCCGGGATCATCCCATTTGGTTTGGGGATCTCGGCGGATGGAAGCCGAGTAGCTGTCAGCGGCCCCAAGCACATTGAAGTCTGGACAATCGATACGGCCGAACAAGTTTTTCAGGCCGATAGCGCCCCGGGCCGTTTTGGCAGATCTGCTGTCAGTCCGGCCGTCGTCTTCGGACCGCGGGACAGACTTCTCGCCTTCGCGGCGTTTCGGAAAATCGACGGCAAGCTTTCTCCTGGCGTTCAGCTTTGGGATCTCATGGAAAATGAGGCAACTGCGTTTCTGCAGGGCCATGCGAAGATCGTATCTGGTTTGGCTTTTTCGCCTGACGGTTCAACACTGGTTTCCGGTAGCACCGATCACACCGTAAAAGTATGGAACGTTTCTCAACAGACACTGCAGGCGACGTTAAGTGGTCACGACTTGGAAGTCCGAGGAGTTGCGGTTTCGCCCGATGGCACGCAGATCGCCACGGGGAGCCATGACAAGACGATTCGCCTTTGGGACGCGCAAACAGGCCGTCAGTTGCAACTCATCAGCGGTCATACCAATGTGGTTAACAGTGTCGCGTTTCACCCTACCGAACGAGAGCTGGTTTCCGGCAGCAAGGATGAGACGGTCCGCATCTGGAGTCTTGACGGCGAGATCGAAGGTCGTCGATTTCAAGCCGACAAAAAATGGCATATTCACCGGCTCGCCTTCTTGGCCGACGGTACGTTAGTGACCGCTTCGAGTGGTGGCAACGTCGCCACGTGGGACGCGAAAACGGGTGAGCAGATTCGACGACTTGAAGGTGTACGTGGCGTAGCGATGTCTCTCGGAATCATCTCCGGTCCCGTGGAGCAAGTGTCCGCTTGCGGCTTGGGTGCTTCGTCGATCATCTCCTGGGACGCAAAAACTGGCGAACCCCTCAAATCGGTGGACCTGGAGGCTAGAGGAATGCGGTTTGCAGTCTCACCCAACGGAACACAGGCGGCAATTGGCGATTCTCGCGGGCGAGTTAGCGTTGTCGATCTCACGACTGGGGAACAAGAGTTGATGGCTGCAGAGCACGAGGGACCCGTATATGCAGTTGTCTGGCATCCCGACGGCATACGATTGGCGACCGGGAGTTTCGACACGACGATACGAATCTGGGACGTGCAGACAAGAACACAAATTCATGAACTGAGCGAGCACTCGCTGGCAGTCCCCGCACTGGCATTCAACTCGGAAGGCTCAATCCTCGCCAGCGGGTCCGCCTCGCCATATGAAATGGACCAGAGACGCGAACCGGCGACGCCGGGGACCATTCGGCTTTGGGACATGACCGAAGATGTCCCATCGTCACGCGCCTTGACCGGCCATAGCGGAGGCGTGCTGTCGCTGACATTTAGCCCGGACGATCGCACGCTCGCCTCCGCTAGCCACGACGAAACCGTACGACTGTGGGAACCCGTGACCGGATCGCAAACAATGAGCTTCACGGGTGATTCCGGGTATTTTTGGTCGGTCCTGTTCTCGCCGGACGGAACAAAGCTAGCCGCCGGCGCGGACAAGGGGATCGTTCATATTTGGAACGCCGCGCCGGCGACGCCGGGACAGACGAAATGAAAGAAGTAAAACCATGCGACCACTAATCTGCGCGCTCACGCTGACCACCGTCTTGTTGGGTCCCTTAACTCAACTAGCTTATTCGGAAGTAGATGCTGATGAACGATTGGATCAGATCACGAAACGGATCGATGGACTCGAATCGCGAATACAGCGTACCGGTACGGCAATCATACTTTTTCTCTTCGCTGCCTTTTGTGCACTTTGGGCACAGAATACGAACCGAAGTGCTGTGCTTTGGTTCATCCTCGGCTGGTTCTTTCATGTGATTGCTGTTGTAGTATTGCTGGCGAAGAACTCTAACGACCTGAGGGAGGCTCGCGGTGATCCGCCGTTGAACCAGGCTTGGGTCATTGGGGCGGTCATTATCGCTTTGCTATTGGTTGCCGCACTGGCCATGTGGTTGTTTCAGCATCAATGGTAAGGCACTCCGGCGCGTCCAAGCGGCCATCGCCGAACTGCATTATGTAGTACGCGGCGTCAAACTGGTCGACCTTCAAGACCGTTACGAGGCCCACCACAGGACCCCAAATGAGGTCGGGAAAGGGGACGCAGTTATTTTCAAGGATGTCGGGAGGTGCTATGGTGTGGCGATGCCACGTCGACCACGCGTTTGTCCAGACGGTGTTTGCTTTCACGTCTTGAACCGCGCGGTCGCGCGACTTCCGCTGTTCGAGAAACCAGAAGACTACGAGGCGTTCGAGAGAGTGTTGGGGGAAGCCTTCGAGCGTGTATCGCTGCCCATCTTCGCGTATAGCGTGATGCCCAATCATTGGCATTTTGTGGTCCGGCCTGCAACAAAACTCCACGTATCCGATTTTTTCCGGTGGCTCACGCACACGCATACGATGCGCTGGCACGCGCATCACCACACGGAAGGCACGGGACACTTGTACCAAGGGCGATTCAAGACGTTTCCGATCGAAGAGGACGAACACCTGTTGGCGGTTCTGCGTTACGTGGAACGCAACCCGCTCCGTGCGAATCTTTGCCAGGCGGCCGAGCAATGGAACTACGGCAGTGCCTGGAGGAACGTCTCTGGCGACGCGGCGAGCCGGGCGCTATTGGCCAAATGGCCGGTACCGCGTTCTCGTCGGTGGCGAGCGTATGTGAACCGCCCCCAATCGGAAGCCGAGTTGGAGGCTATTCGCCACAGTGTGCGGCGTGGGACCCCTTATGGAACGGACAAATGGGTAACTCAATCCGCTGTGCGACTCCGCCTAAAACACACCTTACGTCCCAGGGGACGGCCCACAAGTAATAAATGAGCTGCGTCCCTTTTTCCTTTCTTTCCGGGATGCCACACATCAGGTCCCCGGCCTCCCTTTGACCACACGCATTCCGCCGTGCCCGAGATGTGCAGGCCGTCGCGTCCGCTGCCCCCGTCTACGTCGCATCGGGGTCAGCATCGGGGTCTTCGTCCTTCAGCACGCGCTGGAGGGCATCGTGCAGTTGCTGGCCGAATTGGCGTCCGCCACCGACAAACAGGCGGATAATTTTTCCATCGGCATCGATGATCACGGTTTGCGGTATGGCCGTCGCAGCGTACTTGGCCGCCACCGCGCCGTCGACGTCCAGTGCCACCGTCGTTTTCAGCTTGAGCCGCTCGAGCGCGGATGTGATCTTTTCGGGTCGCTCCTGCAAATTGACGGCCACCAACTGGACAGCATGCTGATTGAATTCATGCACGATGCGGTCGATCTGGGGCATGGCCTGCATACACGGCCCGCACCAGGTGGCCCAGAAATCGAGCACGACGACCTTGCCTTTTTGTTCGCCGAGTCGAAACTTCTCGCCGCTGAGCAGTTCCAGTTCAAAGTCCGGCGCCGGACTGCCCACCAGGGCCGACTCCGTGCCCGGCGGGCGGTCGGCCCGCCCGTCATCCGCCGTCACAAACTGCGGATCCGTCGCGCTATAAAGCCGCCATCGTCCGTATTCCAACCGCGCCGCCGCCATCCGAATCGCGCTGCCGATCAACAGTTGATCGACTTTTTCCATCTCCAGCTGACAGGCGCCAAGCACATCGCTTTCCCCCGACAGCGTGCCGCCCGACAGTTGCCTGGGGAAAAGCGTAAGCCGGATGCCATCGCTGCGCAACGCCTGCACGGGAGTTTTTCCGGACGCCGTCGAAATCGAGGTGGCCTGGTCCGCATGTTTCCATTCATCTTCGTGCAACC
>CAZNKT010000122.1:0-17017 GCA_964573605.1 uncultured Pirellulales bacterium | reverse complement strand
GCAGCGGCACGCTGGGCACCTTGATTACAAATCCAATAAACAACAGCAGGAACGACCACCACTCCAACGAGCGGCCCCACAGCAATTCGCGCGAGAACAGGTCGGTATGTTGTCCCATCTGCTGCAGGGCGAGGATATTGAAGGTATGGATCGAGCGCCGTCCGCTGTCGATCTCGTCCAGCAGGTCCTGGTACGCCGCATCCCACACGGCACCCTCCCGAGCGGCGCCGTGCGGCACGTACTTCAGCAGGACGCCCGCGTCGGCCAGTTGCTGCTGGTTGAGCCGAGACAGGTCGCTGTTGAAATACAGAATCAGGATGGCGATCAGCATCAATACGCCGCCCAACAGCGTGTACAAAAAGAACTTGATGGCGGCATATTCCCGCCGCGGCCCGCCCCATACTCCGATCAGGAAGTACATGGGCAGCAACATCACCTCCCAGAACACGAAGAACAGAAAGAAGTCCAGAGCCACGAACACGCCCAGGATGCCCGTCTCCAAGATCAGAAACAGCACGCAGTAGGCCTTGATGTTGCGCTCGATATTCCAACTGGCCATCATGGCCAGCAGGCATATGAAGGTGGTCAGCAGAAGAAATGGAAAACTGATCCCATCGACGCCCAGCAGGTATTCGATATCGAAGGAGGGGATCCACGGAAACGACACCAGATTCTGCATGGCCGCCTGTTGGAGCTCGAACCCCGACTCGCCGACGCCCAACGCCATCAAAACCGTCAACAGAAAAACGACGGCCGTGATGCCCACCGTGCCCACTTTGACCGCGTCTTCCATCCCGCGCGGCAGGCAAGCCATCAACAGGCCTCCCACGGCCGGCAGAAAGATGATCAGACTCAGTACGAGCGGTACGTTGTCAAGCATTGCTTGTACCCTTCATGGACTGCGTCGCGTCGCAACCAATTTTCTCGGCTTGTCGCGGGGCGCCTGGTCGTTGGCAACGGCCGCCTCCGGGGAACCCGGCCGTTTACATTCCCGCCGAGGCGTAGCTCCGGACAAACGAAATCAACAGAAACAAAGCCACGGTGCCAATCACAATAAACATCACGTACTGCCGCACGCGGCCCGTCTGGACCGTCCGCAGTGCCAATCCGGCGTCCCACGTGCGGCGGGCAATCGTGTTCGCGGCAGCGTCCACGATTCTGCGATCCACCAAGGTGTCCTGCACCCGGGAGAACCATTGGACCGCCGACGCCGATGCATGGATGGCACCGTCAATGACGCGGCGGTCGAGCCACGCCACCACGCGCGCGATCCCCAGCGCGGGGCGCACAAACAACGCCGCGTACAGTTCGTCAAACCACCATTTGTGGATCAGAAACCGGTAGACAGGTCGAAATTGCTGGCGGATCTCCACCGGGTCGAGCAGCCTCCAGCAATAAATGATCGTCGACAGTAAAAAGCCCCCCAACGCGGTCGCGAATGCAATCAGCGTGACCGTCGTCTTGATGGACGGGTGGTGCGAAAGGTGTTCGTTGGGATGGGTCAGGTTCTCGAGAATCAGCCCTCCGGAGGACGTGGCGAGTGTGCCGACGGGCCGCGCCTGTTCCAGCAGATCCGCCAAACCGAAAACGGGCCAGCCGATCCCCACGGCAAAAGCAGCCAGGATCAGCAGCGGGACGGTCATGACGCGAGGCGATTCGTGGGCATGGTTGAAGCGGTGTGGATCGCGGGGCGTGCCCAGGAACGTCATGTACCAGAGACGGAACATGTAGAACGCGGTGATCGCCGCCCCGCCTGCGGCGGCCACGAACAGGATTCCGTGCGACTGATTGCCGGATATCGCCAGGCCGGCGAAGCCGCTGGTGAACAGCCAGGTCTGTTCGAGAATCGCGTCCTTGGAATAGTAGCCACTGAAACCGACCACGAACGGCACGCTGGCCCCCACGATGGCCAGGCACCCGACCAGCATCGTGTAGCCGGTAATCGGCATCTTCTTCAAGAGCCCTCCCATCTCGGGCATCTCATTCGTGTGCACGGCATGGATCACCGAACCAGAACCAAGAAACAACAGGCTCTTGAAGAAGGCGTGGGTGATCAGGTGGAACATGCCGGCCAACCAACCGCCCACCCCCAGCGCCAGCATCATGTAGCCGAGCTGGCTGACGGTCGAATAGGCCAGCACGCGTTTGATGTCGGTGGCGGTGATGGCGATCGTTGCCGCGATAAACAACGTCATCGTGCCGATGTACGCAATGGTCAGCAACACCTCGGGGGTGAACGCAGGGTAGAAACGGCCCACCAGATAAACGCCGGCGGCGACCATCGTCGCCGAGTGCACCAGGGCCGAGACCGGTGTGGGCCCTTCCATGGCATCCGGCAGCCACACGTGGAGCGGAAACTGAGCGCTTTTACCGACACATCCGCAGAAGATACCCAGACCGGCCACGACCAGCAGCCAATAGCCGTACGGCGTCTGGTCGCCCGACGCCTGACCGGTGCGCCAGACGTCGATCTGTTGGTCCAGGCGATCCATGACCGCTTTGGACAACGCCACGCGGTCCACCGGCAGCAGGCGTTGGACGACCCAATCCTGCCGATCGGAACGCGATCGAGACGCCAGATCATCGGGAACTTCCGGTATGCCGAACGACTGCCGCGTGGCTTCGATCCACGACCGGTTGTCCGCAATCCAATCGGCGTGCTTCGCGCTCCATCGACCCCGCCACGCGCGCCATGCGACCATCCGCCGCAGCCAAGCGCGGTCGTCCGGCGGGGCGTCGCCCAGGGAGGTATCCGCCGAGGGTGGCAAAAGATAACGCAGAATCTCATTTCTTCGTTCGGACAGGGACTGGCGGACCATCCGGTCCGGCGTGCGCAGGCGGTAGCCGTGCTGGGGCGACCGGAGCAGCGTGAAAATGCCCGGGTCGGCCGCGCGACCCGCAGCATCCATGACGACGCGGCCCTGGCTGTTCTGCCGGTCTCCGAACGCGAACGTCCCCAACCCCGACCACAAGGCCATCATGCCGATAATCATGCCGAAATCGCCGACGCGGTTGACGATGAACGCCTTGTTGGCGGCGTTGCTGGCGCTGTTGCGCTCGATGTAAAACCCGATCAAGAAATAGGAACAGATGCCGACCAATTCCCAGAACACGAACACCATCAGCATGTTCCCGGCCACCACGACCCCCAGCATGCTGAAAGAAAACAGAGACAGGTACTGGAAAAAGCGGTAATAACGGCCTCGGCGCTGGAGATCTTCGCCGCTGGACAACTTCACCTCGTGGTCGGTGACGTCGTGCAGTTCCTCGTGCATATATCCCATGGAATAGACATGGATGCAGGAGGCAATCAACGTGACCATGGCGAACATGACCACGGTCAGTGAATCGATGTAGTAACCGATGGCGAGCCTCAAGGAGCCGAATTCGGCCAGCGTATACCAGTCGCCGCTGTAGTACACGGGAGGCGGCTGGGCATGATCGTCAGCGCCATGCGGCCCGTCGTGGTTCGATTCGGCGTCGGCCGCCGTCAGCGTCCACGGCGCGCTCGCCGAACCCGCGTCGGCGGCCGCGGTCGCATGCGATTCCGATTCCGCGGCATGACCTGCAACACCGTGGTGCGGAATCCACACGCCCAGCAGGGCGATGACCGACAGCAGGCACGATGCGAGGATGGCCCCGGTCGCGACCAGGCCGGCGTGACGGCCGGCCCGGCCCATCTTGGGCCCCAGCAGGACAATCAGTGTGAACGACAGCAGCGGCAACAGCCACGCCGCGCCGAGCAACCATTGGAGCGAAGCCGGATCCATCAGTCCCCCGCAACAGGTTTTGTCCGGTCGCGGCGCGGCGCCGCGCAACGGTGTAAGCGACGTGAGGCAACCATTCGGCGCCGCATGGAATCACTTCCGGTAAACAACGTCATTGTCATCCTCGCAGGTCATCTCCGCGGTCCACGTCGATCGTGTTGTGGGCATTGTAAAAACTCAACGCGATCGCCAGGGCAACCGCTGCCTCGGCGGCGGCCAGCACGATTACAAACAGCGCGATGATCTGACCGTCGATACTCAACGCCTGCGGGCGGCCCCGCAGTACTTCGCTGCCGAACGCAACGAAATTGACATTGGCGCCGTTCAGCACCAGTTCGATTCCCATCAGGATTCCCAGCGCATTGCGCTTGGTAGCCATGCATACCGCGCCGCACACGAACAGGACAGCTCCCACCACCATGTAGTGAGATGCACCGACGGGCTGGCTCAGCAAGCTTGCCAGTGGCGTCATCGTGTGGGTCCTTTCGTCATGCTTCCCGGCGGCGGCGCGTGCGAGCCAGATACGCCGCGCCGACAAGCACAATCAGCAAATGGATGGCTACAATTTCGAACGGCAGCAGGTATCCGGACATTCCGGCGGCGAGCCGTCGGTCGACGGCACTGTCGCCGCGCTCCAGCCGCACTCGGTCGGTCGGCGCGCCGAGCAGTCCCATGCCGATGCGCGTGGCCGTGGGACGGACCGCAACTGCTTCGGCCTCGGCGCGGCTTAACGGCCGCCAGGCGTCGACCGAGAACGCCGCCCATACGAGCAGGCTCAACAACGCCCCTCCCGCCAGCGCCGCCATGACCCATTCGCCGGCCCGCGTGCGCATGGTTATGAACGGGGCCTGCGCGGTCAGCATCACGCCGAATACCAGCAGCACGAGCGTGCCTCCGACATAGATCATGATCTGCATCGCACCGACGAAATCCGCGCCGGCCAGGAAAAACAACCCCGCGGTCGCGGCCAGCGACAGCACCAGGTAAAACGCCATGTGGACCACGTGACTGGTGATCACCACGGCGATGCCAAAGGCGCACGCTACTGCCGCAAACAGCAGAAAGAAAAAGGTGGGCCAGTAAATCCCGTCTTCCATGGGACCGTCTCATTCAGCGTCTGCGGAGAGGGAAAATGGATCGGGTGAAGACGCGGGAGCCCCTAGCGCGCCGCTGGGCACCGGCCGGCGGGCCACCACTTCGGACCCGGGCCGCGGCTGCGGGCCGGCAGAGGCCCCGGCTTCCCGAACGCTCGCATACGGTCGCGCGGGACCTGGCAACACGCCCAGACCGTTGGGCAGAAAAAGCATCCATGCCGTTGTCCCCACAAACGTGAAGCATACGATCGGCGTGCAGTATTTCCAGCAGGTCGTGATCACCTGATCGATCCGTAGTCGGGGCAGCGTCCATCGGGCCCACATCATCATCATCACGCCCAAAACGCCCTTGGCCAGCGTATTCAAACAGCCTGCCAGGCTTCCCAGATACCCGGCCACGGATCCGTTGGCGGAGTTCAGCCCGAGCCAATCCGTGACCGGCAGCGGGCCGTTCCAGCCCCCCAGGAACAGTATCGCGGCGAGAATGCTCACTGCCAGCATCGATCCGTATTCCGCCATGAAGAAAAAGCTCCACCGCAAGCCGGAGTATTCCGTGAGGAATCCCGCCACCAGTTCGCTTTCGGCTTCCGCCAGGTCAAACGGCGCGCGATTGACACTGGCCGTGGCACACGTAAGGAACACGAAGAACGTGAGGAACACGAACGGGTCGTGCAGCACAAACCAATTGGTGAACCATCCCTGCTGCATGTTTCCGATGGCCACCAGATCCATGGTGCCGGCAATCATCACGGGCACGATCGCGCACAGCCCCAGCGGGACTTCATAGCTGATAACCTGGGCGGCCTCGCGCATCGCTCCAAACAGCGACCATTTGGATGCCGAACCGTAGCCGCCCAGGATGACGCCGAAGACTTCCAGGCCCAATACGGCCAGGATGAAGAATGTGGCGACATTTAAATGCTGGCCGACCCACGCCACACCGTTCACGGAGAAGGGGATTGCCAAAAACGCGGCAAACGAGGCGCAAAAACTGATGTACGGTGCGATCCGAAACAGCAGCCGGTCCGCGCCGCCGGGCATCAGGTCTTCTTTGGTGAGCAGCTTGAGTCCGTCGGCCAGTGTCTGGAGCCACCCGAATTTGCCGCCCACGCGGGTGGGACCAAGACGGTCCTGAATGCGGCCCGAAATCTTGCGCTCCATCCAAATGAACAGCAGCGCCGCGTTGGCGATCAGCAGCAACAGTAGCGTGGCGTGAATGAGCGCGGCCATTGCGTAACCGACCCAGTGATCCGCGGAGACCGCTCCCCCAAACCAGCCGAGGACTACATTGAGAATGGATGCATTGATGAATTCGGCCACGGTCGGCAACTTCGACTAGTAGGCTTGGGAAATCTCATGCCCTGTTCAGGATGGCGCTGCTAAGGGACCCAGGGCGACCAACGGAATCCCAACGAACGGGCGGTGGGAAGGTCGCTCCGGGGTTCTTTGTCCGCGCAGCCGTCCATAAAACTTCACTTCGACAAGCCACCAAAGCAGTTTCAAATCTCCCGATAACCGCTCCAGGACCGCAAATTTTCATAGAAACATCCGGCAGGGAAATCGGCTCCCCCAGTCCCCGGTGGCCATCGGTAGGCGACGGCTGGCGGCCGCTTGGCCAATCTTGTCGGAGCCTCCAAAAGACCGTGAATATGGCACATACCGGCGCGTGACGGCAACCCCCTCACGGGCTTTTGCCCGAAAATCCGCCTGCCTGCCGCTCCTCAGACGGCGCGGCCCATCCAGAAACGCTGCGGCTACCGATCAATCTCACCCATGACAACGTCAAGCGATCCCACGATGGCCGGCACGTCGGCGATCAGGCATCCGCGGCACAGTTCGGGAGTCACCGACAAATTGGCGAATGAACTGCTGCGCGCCCGCGCGCGCCACGGCACGGCCGAACCGTCCGATACAATGTAAAATCCCATCTGGCCACGCGGCGCCTCCGTTTCCAGGTACGCTTCGCCGGGCGGAAGTTTCTGGTTGAGTTTGACCGGTTCGCCGAACGAACCTGTCGCCGTCAAGTAGCGATCGATGGCCTGCCTGACGAGGTCGATGGCCTGCATCACTTCCAGCATGCGGACATAAAAGCGGTGCCAGCAGTCGCCGAGCACGGTCTCCCGGGGGACGGGCGGGTAGTCGTGATCGCGAGGATAATGCCCGTCCCGTTGCACAATGATCTCAAACGCGTAACCGTCGTACATCTCCGTATAGCGTTCCTCGCCGTCCCGCCGCAGATCCTGATCCACGCCACTTCCGCGCAGCACCGGCCCGCTGCATCCGTAATCAATGGCCATTTCCGGCGACAGCACGCCAACGCCTGCCGTTCGCTTGATGAAGATGGCGTTGCTCGTGAGCAACGTGTGGTACTCGTCGATGATCGGGACGAGCTGGTCGAGAAAGGTCTGGCATTTCTCCAGCCAGCCAAGCGGAAGATCGGCAGTCGCGCCGCCCACCGTCAGGTAGCTGTAGGTCAGGCGAGCGCCGCATACTTCCTCGAACAGATCCAATATCTTTTCCCGTTCGCGAAACGCGTACAGGAATGGGCTGAACGTCCCCAGATCCAGTCCGTAGGCTCCCATACCCACCAGATGGCTGGCAATCCGCCCCAGCTCGGCGATGATCACCCGAAGATGCCGGGCTTTTTCGGGCAGTTCCAGATTCAACAGTTTCTCCACGGCCAGCGACCAGCCCAAATTCATGTTCATTCCGGCCAGGTAATCCATGCGGTCGGTGTATGGAATCCACTGGCGCGGCGTGAGGTTCTCGCCGATTTTTTCCGCGCATCGGTGCAGATAGCCAATATGGGGCGTGACTTCGGAAACCACCTCGCCGTCGGTCCGCAACACCAGCCGGAGCACGCCGTGCGTACTGGGGTGCTGGGGGCCCATGTTGACGAGCATTTCGTCAGTACGAACGTCAAATTCGATGATCTGGGAGTCGTCGGTCCGGGTTGCCATGGTGATTCCTGACAGGTTCCTGACGGATCGAAAGGCGTTACGCGGCTGTGGAATCGGCGGGGAAACCGCGCGTCGCACCGATTTTATCACCGCGCCTCACTCGCGGTCCAGGTTCACGCGTCGCCACAGAAAGCACTGGCGACGTCGAAGCAGTCCGGCACCCCATGGCACACCACGAATCGCCGTGCTACCGGCCGCGGATCCCATGGTATTCGAGCGGCATCTCATAATCTTTTCGCAAGGGGTGCCCCACCCAGTCTTCGGGGCACAGGATGCGGTGCAGATTCGGATGGCCCGTAAAGCGTACGCCGATCAAATCGTATACCTCGCGTTCATGCCAATTGGCGGTGCTCCAAATGCCCGCCAAGGACGGAACCTCGGGCAACTGTCCCGGTTGGTCGTCTTTCCATCGGGGCAACAGAACCTTGAGCACGATGCTGTGGCGATGCACCACGCTCCACAAGTGGTATACGACTTCCAAATGCGGCTCCCACGAAGCTTTCGCGGCCTTCTTGGGATCCGTGTGCAAGTAATCGACACCGGAAACGCAATTCAAATAATTGAATCCCAGGTCCGGCTCATCGCGAAGATAGGTGGCAACCTGCACGATTCCCTCCGGCGACACTTCAATCCACGGGTCGAGAACTTCCAGGTTCGCGCCGATAATTCTGTCACCGAATTTCTGTTTGAGCCGGTCAACCAGTGGTGTGCCACTCATCAGACGTGTCGATCCATAGGGGGTTAGGCGGTCACGACCGGGTCGGATCCCGGGTCGAATCGTCGGGTGGGCCGGCGGCACCGCTGCGACGGCACCATGCCGGGGAGAACGAACGTCATGTTCCTCACCCCGCGATTACGCCGACAAGGACGGTTGTTCCACGGGCGGCGGTGTGGTGGTCGCGGGAGGAGGCCCGCGTTGCTTCCGCGTCACGGCGCGCACCCAGTCGAAAGCGCCCGTCCTCCACTCGTAGGCAAAACCTACCAGCAGAATAATGAAAAAGACGTTGATCGCCCAGAAGGCCGACGTGGCAGCGCGCCGTGCCCCACTGCCGATGTCGTCCAAGCCCTCCGGCGACAGCCCCAACTCGGCATACACGCCGCGCGCCGCCGCGGCATCCACATCCGCACCTCGTAGATTGGTGGTCTTGCCGAGGACTGTCGCCAACGGAAAAAGAAACGCCACTTCCACATCGAAAACAATGAAAACGAGCGCGACAACATAAAACCGGAGGTCGAATTGGACGAAGCTGGAGCCGATGGTGGGTTCCCCGCATTCGTAGATTTCCAGCTTCTCGTCGACCGGATTGGAGGGACGCACGAAGCGGCCGATGAGCAGATTCACGAACAGGAACAGAAGCCCGACCAAAGTAAACAGAACGAGATAGGCGGCGATGGCCGTGGGAGAAGCCATGGTCGGGGGAGCGCCTTTCCGTCTGCTAAAGGTAGGCTATGGGTCTGCTGATTCGCCACCGCCCGCATCGTCGGTGGGTTGAGCAGCAGTGCCAGCGGCCAGCGGCTGACGCCCCGGAAAACCCGCGTCCAGCTCGTGCCAGTACAGCACCTCGGGCTCGCCCAGCTTCCAACACAAGTACACCCGTCGGTCGTCCATCAACGCCGGGAAATCGACCAGCCCCTGCGGCGCGCTCTTCGGTTCAACTCCCAACTGGCGCAGTTCGTCCACATATTCCTGAAGACGGCGAGCGTCTTTTTCCAGCTCATCCTGGATCTGGACCAATTCCGACTTGTAAGGATCCGACGGGTCCCGTTGGTCCTCTTCTTCGTCGTGAGCCATCAATTGAGACAGCCGCTGGCGTCGATCGATGACATCACGCGAAAGTTCCGCCAGGTCCGAAGCGATGGCCCGCACGAGGGGCAACATGGCGTTGGCTTTTTCGACCGTAAACAACTTTTCAGGTCCGTCGTGATGGTTACCCATAATGACCACCGTTCGCCCCATACGCGCGGTGCGAAATACTAATGGTTCGGCCCCCCGTGAACTGGCTCGACGATCGTTTTGGCTTCCGCAACCGCCGTCGGATTGAGCGACGCGCGGCCCCACGCCACTTCCACCGGCATCCGAGAAAAGTCCACGATGCATCCGTCCCGGCTGTAGCAACTCAAATCATGTGTCGCGCCCATGAAGATGCAGTCGACCGGACACGGCTCCACGCAAAGAGCACAGAACATGCACTTCGTATAATCGATGGTATATCCTGTGATGCGGAATCCCTTGCCGTTCTCCACGCGCTCTTTACCAATGTAAATGCAATCAACCGGGCACGCCTTGGCACATTGATCGCATGCGATGCATGTTGTCAAATCAAATCGGTGAAATCCACGATAACGCGGTGCTACCGGCACCGGCAATTCGGGATACTCAAAGTGCTGCGTAAACGCCTTCCGCTCGGGCCGATAGGTCTTAAACCACGTTCGCAGCGTAATGCCCAGACCGCGAGCGATCGTGACCACCGCAAGCAGCACATTTCGGAACCACTGGACCATGCCGATACTCGTTTTCTGTCCCGACGAATAAGACTCGTTTGAATTATAGGCAGCGTCCCAGGGGTCGCAAGCGAGCGTGCCAGGCCGCGGCGGCGCGGGACGACGGTGGGGCTCGACCGCCCAGCGGGCAAAAACGCGCCCCGGTCGGGGTCCGTTGCCGAGGACCCAATCACGGCCACCGGGACCGGCCCGTCGGCCGTTGTCCGGGGCGTTGTCCGGGGCTCGGGCATGCGGTCTGCAGACGGTCGGGCGGGCGGCCCTTCGGCACCCGGCCGTGTCCGGTGGCTCCATTGCCGCAGAGAACATTGAACATCGTTTTGTCAATCCCCCCGGGCAGCCGATCCTCGCAAACCGACACTTTTCTAGTATGTTTTTAGGGGGAATGATTAACTCTTTTTGGGGGGTATTCCGGCTTCGTCCGCGCCCCCTTCGGGAGCTGGCGGGCCGCTGGCGTTGCCGGCCATGCGTCCTCCAGCCGGCGCCTACTGCGAGCCCGGCCGAAAAACCATAAGCCATTTTCTATGAATAATTTACGGATATTCCATCGTTGCCGCGTTACGACGGTGACAAGGCTGGCGGCAGTTGCGCGATCGACGGACATACGAATCGTATGCCATTGAAGCCAAAAACATCCGCCAAATTGGTCGAACGCCGAACGAGTTTTCTTGACTCTCCCCAATCAGCACGTAGAGTGAATTGAAGACACCGCCGGTGCGTTCGATCGGGGCCGCCGCCTGCCGTTTGAGCAGCGGCCTTTGCACGCCGCCCATGCGGGGGGGTTGCCGGGCAGCCTCTCGACGGCGTCCGAAACTCGCACAAACGACGAAGGAATCGAAGATGTTGGTTCTCTCACGGAAAAAGAACGAGAGCATTGTCATCAATGATGACATCACGATCGTGGTCGTAGAGATTCGAGGCGACAAAGTTCGACTGGGTGTTGAAGCCCCGAAGGAAGTTCCCGTACACCGACGGGAAGTCTACGACGCGATCCATCGGACGGAGTCCGAAGGCAGCAACTCGTCCAAGAGTGAAGCGGACGCCACGGGTGCATCTGGCGAGAAGTAACGTTCGCGAGCACCTTCCGACCGAAGCCCGGTTCTCACCTCTATTGCTGCTCGGCCGTGCTTCTTCGTCCCGCCGACTGTGCCCTCGGGCAACGCCCCTCAGTCTGCCGGTCCCTCCGCTTGTCCGCCTCACTTGACGGATACCGGTCCACCCGTCTGCCCATCCGCCTCACTTGACGGACAACGGAAGCGTCTAGTATACACCCAGGCGAGAGGCTGCCCTCGGGCCGCCTGTTTGCTGGCCCCATCGTCTAGCGGTCTAGGACTCCGGCCTTTCACGCCGGCAACACGGGTTCGAGTCCCGTTGGGGTCATTCGCCGGTCGTACGGCAAAATGCCTGCCCGCCGTCGGGGCCGATCGCGGTGCTGCTGCGGTCCGGAACTGGGAGAATGGTCGCGGAGCCTGCCGGCAGAGGAACCATGTTCGAGTCTCTGATTGGAGTTCTGCTGATTACGATCCCGGTCCTGTTGCTGATCGGACTGGTCGGCGCCGTCCTGTTTGGCAACTCGCAAGGCTGAATCGGTTCGCATCGTGGCGGATTTCACGCGGCAGGGCTCTGAATGCGGTCCGCCGCATCCGTTGTGCGTTCGCGAGAAGCTGCACTGGTACACGAGAGCTCCGTCACGGCGCCGCGCACGTCGAATAGGCGGCTTACGGAAACATGCAACGCGTCCTGCTTACGTCGTTCGAACCGTACGCCGAATGGCAGGAGAATTCGAGCTGGTTGGCGCTGCAGCACTTCGCCCGCGAAATGCCCCGCCGTCCGCAGATCACGACCCGGCGTTATCCGGTCGACTTTTCGTTGCTCCGGCAGCGGCTTGAAGAAGATCTGGCGAACGACTTTGATGTTGCCCTGCATCTGGGCCAGGCGCCCGGACAGGAACAACTGTGCCTGGAAGCGGTGGGGTTGAATATCGCCAGACACTCGGACGCGGCCGGAGATGACGGCTTCTCGCTGGCCGACAACGGCGCGCTGGCCTATCGCAGCCGCCTGCCGCTGGGCACATGGGCCGTCGACCTGTGTCGGGAAGGAATCCCCGCCCGCGTTTCCTACCACGCCGGCACGTACGTCTGCAACGCGGCACTGTATCTCGGGCACTACCTGGCAGAACAGTGTGGATTGCGGACACGCACGACGCTGCTGCACGTTCCACTTGATGTCACGCAGGTGGCGGGTCGCCCGGAACGCCACGCATCCATGCCAGCCGCCATGGCGGCCCGTGCCGTGCGGCGGTTGATCGAATGGATCTGAGGCGACAACAACTCTCCGGGGCGTTGCCCAACCGCCGCGCAGAACCGCTTCGACCTACGCCACCGGCTGCGGTGCGCGGGCCTCACGAACCCCCACACAGGCCTGACGGGCTTTCAGGCACGCATGGCGGAAAGCCTCTGGCCGGGGCACGCCGGGCAACCGCAAGGTTTCAATCTGCCCCGCGCGGAAAACAAGATCGCCCGCGGGGTAAGCTTCCTGGCCGGAAAGAACTTCGATGTCCACCGTGTCGAATCGATCGAAGGCCGCCGATCGGTAGACGGCACCGCCCAGGCCGTGCTCGATCACGACGCGGCGGTTTGTGAGCCGATAACGGCGGCAGGCGGTGTTTTCCATCCCCGCAATCACAAACGGAAGTCGCGGCACGAGCATGTGGAAGTACAACGGCAAAATGAACGGAATCGAAATGAGCATCCACAAACGGCCCAGCGTTACCGGGATGCCGTACACGCAAAAACCGAATTCACTGCCGAACAGGCGGCCCCAGAATCGACCCCAAGAGGTGGCGGCGATCGAAGGCCATACGACCATCACGGTGACTTCGCCAAGATCGGACGGAAAAACACCCGCTACCGGTTGCTTCATGTCAGCCCCATGCCATGCGACTGTCGTGCGTCAAGCAGAACGTCCAGACGGTATCAGATTCCGGCGCCGCTCGCCAGTCAATCCACCCGTGAACGCTTGATGGGAGTCAGCCCGATGGCGGGTTGACGGTTTGAATCGGCACCTGCACCTCCCAGAACCGCTGGTCTTCGGGAATCTGCGGGCTGTTATAGCCCAGGATGCGTACGGGTCCGGCGGACTGCACGGTCGGACGGTCCGCGAGGTACTGCCGCAAGTTCTGTTTGCACCGCTGAATCGTCCCGCGGTTGAGCGGGCCTCGCAGGGCCACACTGGCCACGCGCAGGGCGGGCATGTCTTGCACGGTGACCGGCCCCCATCGGCCGGGTTGGGCCAGTTCCGGCGACTGCAGTACGAAGTGCATGCGGCGGGTTGCCGATTCGTTCTCGGAATCCGCGTCGGCTGCTGCCTCTTCTCGATTCTCTTCGGGCTCGTCAACAACCGCATCATCCCACAAAACAGGCGTGGTCATTTGCAGCGACTGGGCTTTGAGAAATGCAAAGCACATTGCGAAAGCCCGATCACCCTTCGCCCAGAATGTCCGACTCGCGGGGTACTGCTTCTCGATGACGACGCCCAACGGCCCCGGCGCAGGATAACCATCCGGGAGAGGCGCTTCGCGGATAAAGCCCTCCGACGTGTCCGCCGTGCCGTCTTGCTTGACGCCGTCATCCGCCGAGCCCGAGAGGCACGCGCTGAACGCGCAGCACAGCAGGGTAAGTCGTAATCGCACCTGTCCATTGGTGCCGCGGTCGTTCAACATGATCGGACTCCTGGGGGACAGAAAAACCGGTGGTCGAAACACGTTCGCAGCGCATCGGCTGCGGCGCAACGAGTGCAATCCTACCGTGGTTGTCGCTTGTTGACGAAACGGGGCCTGCCGGTCACGCCCGGTATGGCTTTGCGTCGACGCATCTCACATAAAATGCACGGCCATTCGGTGCACAGTGCCCCGCATTCCCCACACCGGCGCGGTTGTCGCAGTCTTGCGAGCACGACGACTGCCGGTCGACTGATCGTGCCATCCCATATCTTGCGCACGATCCGTTCGGGCACACCGGTGTATTGAGCAATTCTGTGCAGGCTCCAGTCGGAGTGATCGACCAGCACCGAAACGACCCGATCGTAACGCGCAATGTCAATCGGATCACCCTGAGCCACGGCGGTACCTCACGTCTGTTGTGCCAGCTATTGGCATGCTACGGGCTCGCCAAGAACGCCGTCGCCACGTATCCGGCGGCCGGCCAAAACCCGAAAATGCCCCGGGACGGCTGCCGCGAATGAACGTTTTAAACGTTTCATCGCACATTTGGAAGACTGGATTCGGGTCCCATCACGCGGTTTTTCTGCGGGCAGCGCGGATTTTATTTAATTTTATAAACAGCTATCTTAAAACAGCTTATGAAATATTTTTGTCGGCTTTTTCTCCCGCCATCGATTTTCACCCTTGCCCCTTCCGACGGTGAAAGGTAAAAATAGGTGTTGAACGATTTGAACGTTTTTTATGAGGCCAGGCGGCCTCGCTGTGCGAAAGAAAAGATGCCAGAAGGAGATCCGTCGATGTCCGCCACCGCATGCCTGTCTTCCGGACGAGGCCGCACTTCGCCGAGCCATCCCGCATCGCATTCACGGACCGCCACCAACCGAGAGCGGGGCCGGGCCCGCGAGCTGGTGGGTACCGAAATCGACTTCATCACCAATCGCGCCTTCCAGGCCCCACACGCCGACCACCACATCCTCGGCGACGGTCCATGGGCGCCCGATAGGTCGCCGTTGGCCGGCCAGCTTCAGTCGCTGCCGAAGGGGATGCCCGCCTATTTAGCTCGGCTCTGTGAAGCTGATCTGCTGACCGCGGAGGAAGAGCGGGATTTATTTCGCCGCATGAACTATCTGAAGTACCGCGCCAACGCGGCTCGAGCCACACTCGATCCGCACGACCCCGACGTCCGCACCCTGCGGCGAACTGAAGCTTTTTTGTCCGCGGCGTCGACCATTCGCGACCACCTCGTCCGTGCCAACATGCGGTTGGTTATATCAGTGGTCAAGAAATTTGTCACACCACAACTTTCGTTCGACGACATGTTGAGCGACGGCATCATGACCCTGATGAACGCGGTTGACAAATTCGACTATGACCGTGGATTCCGCTTCAGCACGTACGCGTATCGTTCGATTGCGCGAAATGCCTTCCGCGCGGTCACCGATCGCCAGAAGGAGAGTTCGCGTTTTGTGAACAGCAGCGAGTCTCATATTGTTGAGACCGCAGACGCACACGATTCGTCTTCCATGGACGAAAAGACGTGGGAGAATTTAAGGCAATCTTTGTCGAGGATGCTGCATCATTTGGACCGCCGTGAACGCTTTATCATTCGCGGCCGGTACGCGCTCGGGGCGCACCGAAAGGTGCGCACTTTTCAGTGCCTGGCCGACAAATTGGGCGTGTCGAAGGAGCGCGTGCGGCAATTGGAACAGAGAGCGGTTTCCAAGTTGCGGACGATGGCCGCGGAGATCAACTTGGACGAACTCGTCGAGACTGCTGCACAGGGAGGTTGATGTGCGTTCTGCAACCGTTTCGCAGCCGTCGCGTCCCGGCCTGGTCACGTCTTCACTTGCCGCGTCTGATTCCGCTCCGCACTGGATGGGTGTTTGGCTATGGGCCGCGGGAATCTACAACGTGGCGTGGGGAGCGTGGGTCATTCTCGATCCCCACGCCCTCTTCCGCTGGAGCGATTTACCTCAGCCGAATTACCCTCAAATTTGGCAGTGCGTGGGAATGATCGTCGGTGTCTACGGCGTCGGATACATGATAGCTGCTTGCGATCCGGTCCGCCATTGGCCGATCGTACTGGTCGGCCTGCTCGGCAAAATCTTCGGGCCCATAGGGTTCTTGTCGGCAGTTTTGTCAGGCGAGCTGCCCTGGAAGTTCGGCTCGACGATTATCACCAATGATGTGATCTGGTGGATTCCATTTGGCGCCATTCTTCTTTACGCGGCCAGCCGTCGAGGCACGTCCGCCGCCGCTGACCGACCAGCCCCATGATTTCCTTCCTGCTGGCTCTGCACGGCTTCACGACCCTGTCGATGGTGGGCATTATCTGGTTCGTGCAAGTGGTTCATTATCCGCTGTTCCGCGAGGTGGATCGTGTCAATTTTCCTGGTTATGAAAAGCTTCACCAAGAACGAACTTCCCGAATCGTGGGACCGTTGATGCTGAGCGAGGCGATTTGTGCCGTATTGCTGGTCTGGGCATCGCCGCCGGGAGTGGCGCCGATTTTGTTATGGGTGGGCCTGTTGTTGGTCGCGTTGGTGTGGGCGTCGACGTGGTTGATTCAAGTCCCCGCGCACGCACGTTTATCTGTTCGTTTTGACGAGCCCACGCACCGCTGGTTGGTTCGATCGAACTGGCTGAGGACATGTTCGTGGACATTGCGAGGGGTATTGGTCAGCGTCCTCGTCGCTTGACGAGCCAACCCGACCAGCGCGGCGACAACGACGCGTTGGTAGCTTGATGTATTTCCCACCGCGCATAAAAAACCCGACTCGGGAGGCTCGTCCCGGCCGGGTTTTTCTTGGCATGATTTGGTGAGTTGGCCGCTCGCGGCGTCCTGATCTCTTGCAACCAATGTTGCGCTGTCTCCATATCGTTGCTGCTTGCCGTGGACACGGAAGCAGTACGTTGTTGGATATCCTTAGAAAGGAGGTGATCCAGCCGCAGGTTCCCCTACGGCTACCTTGTTAC
>CAZNKT010000121.1:5512-17444 GCA_964573605.1 uncultured Pirellulales bacterium | reverse complement strand
GCACACCGTGTACGTCCGCGTCTTGGTTTCATAGACGGGCTTGCACACCGTGTAGCAGACGTCTTTGGTGCGGGTTTCCCACACCGGCTTGCACACCGTGTACGTCCGCGTCTTGGTCTCCCACACCGGCTTGCACACCGTGTAGTGGCAGTCGCGGTACGCGGTTTCGCGGACGTACTTCACGCAAGGCACGGACTTCTGCTCGACGACCCGCTCGTAGACGGTCTTGTAGCAGGTGTAGTTCTGCTTCTCGTACACCACCTGGCGACATGTCCTCATCACCACATGGCACTGCTGGCGTGCCGCGGCGTAACCACCATCGTCGCTACAGGGTGAGCAACAATCGTAGCGTGCCAGGCCGCAGTACCGCGCTTCGGCATGGGTCACACAGCCCCATGCGATGAGTACCGCGACCACGGGCACCGCTCTCCAAGTTCTACGCCCGAACGCGCGCGGTCCGTCCGCACGAGTCCGAGACGACGTATTCCATGCAGCCCTAGGCCGCGAAGGGGATTTCATTGCACTTGCCTCCTTCTGAAACTTGCACCGCTATGTGGATGAATAGCCTGGTCACACGAGCTTCCCTCGTCCTACCACTCTTCGGCCGGTCAACTCGACCCACATTAGGTGTTTTGCGCAGTTTATGGATATGTCGTTGCTTTTGTAAAACACGCTGATATCCCAAATAACCGTGTATCAAATCGGGTCGTTGCGCCGGATTTGCCGGATGCAACGCGGCGGGCCCGGACGGGCCGGGCCATTCGGGGTGACGGGGACCGGGGTTACGGATTTTGACAGATGCGCGTTTGGCGAATGGCGGCCGGCTCGTCAGAATGGTTCCTGCCGGCCACCGGGCTGGGTGCTCCTTCGCGGGGGTGACCGCCGGTTGACGACAATGCTTCATCGGAACGGCATGAGCAACTCAGAGAAGAAACGCGACGAGCGTCCGACAGCACCGGTTCCCAAAGCGGTCGTCAGTCGGCTCAGCTTATACCTCCGGGAGCTGGAGCGGCTGGTGCGGGAGGGCACGCAAACGACCAGCTCACGCCACCTGGGGCGTCTGTTGGGATTTACCGACGCGCAGGTACGGAAAGACTTGGCGTATTTCGGCCACTTCGGGCATCCCGGCATCGGGTACCGCTGCGAGGATTTGACCCGCGCCATCCGGGGCATTCTGGGCACCGACCGGCTGTGGAACGTCGCGCTGGTCGGGGTTGGCAACCTGGGGCGCGCTTTGTTGCGCTATAAGGGTTTTCGGCGCCAGGGATTTCGCATCGCGGCCGCCTTTGATGTCCACCGCCACCTCGTGGGGACCACGGTCGAGGGTGTCGAGGTCCATCATCTGGACGGTCTGGCGGAGATCACGCGGACCGAGAGTCTGCGGATGGGTCTGATCGCCGTACCGGCATCGGCGGCCCAATCGGTCGCCGAGCGGCTCGTCGCGGCGGGAATTGTCGGCATCGTTAACTTCGCTCCTGTAACGCTCGCGCCGCCGGATGGCGTAGCCATCGTCGGAGTGGATCTGGCGATGGAGCTGGAACAGGTTTCCTTTTGCGTTGTCAATCGGAGTGAAGCGGGGTAAGCTCGACCGCACGTTACCCGGTGGTGTAATTGGCAACACTAGGGATTTTGGTTCCCTCATTCCAGGTTCGAGTCCTGGCCGGGTAGTCTTCCGACCCCTATGGAGCCGTGGGCCGGACGGTGTGGATCGGTTTACGCGGCGTGGCGGCTGGCATCCGGCATCGGGGCGGCGTCGCCTGCGCAGGTCCATGACGCATGACGTTTGTCGTTCGAACTTGGAGCACGAGGAATTTGCGGCGCATGTTCTCGGATCCGTGGGTGGACTTTGCCATCGGGGCGATCCGCAAGGCCGCCGACATCATCCAACGCGTCCAGCGCGAAATGGTGACGCCGGCCCTGACCAAGGAGGACCGGTCGCCGGTGACGGTGGCCGATCTGGCGGCGCAGGCCGTCATTGGCCGGATGATTGCCGAGCAGGCTGACGGCATGCGGTTGGTGGCCGAGGAATCGTCAGACCCGCTGCGGCAAGTCGAAAACCACGAATCCCTGGAGCAGGTGACGCAATTCGTCCGGCACGTCGATGCTTCGGCCACGCCGTCGTCGGTGTGCGACTGGATTGACGTGGGGACGGCCGAGCCGGGCGAGCGTTTTTGGACGTTGGATCCGCTGGACGGGACCAAGGGGTTTTTGCGCGGCGAACAGTACGCCGTGGCGTTGGCTCGCGTTGAACATGGCCGGGTGGTGCTCGGTGCATTGGCGTGCCCGAATCTGCTCCGCCCGGAGCGACCCCGATCAGGGGGGCCCGGGACCTGCGTGGTGGCCGTGCGTGGCCAGGGGACCTGGTCGAGATCGCTTGCCGATGGCGACGAGGCATGGACGCGTGCGCGTGTCTCGGACTGTCGGGACGCGAGTGCCGCGCGGCTGTTGCGGTCTGTCGAATCGGGCCACACCAACACGGGCCAGATCGGACAACTGATCGACAGCCTGGAAATCGGGGCGGACCCCGTGGCCATGGACAGCCAGGCGAAGTACGCGGTGCTCGCGGCGGGAGGCGGCGATTGTCTGGTGCGTTTGCTGTCATCGTCGCGTCCTGATTATCAAGAAAAAATCTGGGACCAGGCCGCCGGCTCGCTGGCCGTGATGGAGGCCGGCGGCCGCGTTTCGGATCTGGCGGGGCGGCCCCTGGATTTCAGCACCGGACGCACACTGGCAAACAATCGGGGCATCCTGGCCACCAACGGCCACCTGCACGACGTCCTGCTGGAGGCCCTTGCCAGACTCAACGCCGCCTAGAGCGTTTTTACGATCCGTGCAGCGACAATCCCCCGGCGCCGTCGGGGGATTGCCCCGCCGAATCGCTGAATGGATCATTCCCGGGCGGAGCCCGGGGCAAATCAGCCGCGACGCGAATTCCGAAAGTGCCCAAGGGCTTCGTCCGCGTGGAATTAAGCTCGGCGAGTCACCGAGCCAATAAAGCACGTCTCAGTCGGATGTTCCGCATTCCCAGCCGTTTGACGCTGCCATGCGGGCAACCCCAACTGGAAGAGGTGCGCGCGAGGTGCACCGGCGATGGCGGCGTCCGATTGACGCTAGCCCGAAGTAGCGTTAGACTTCTGGTCTTATCCACTCCACCCTGATGAGTGGATCGATTCGCCCCCAATGGCAACGGGTCGGGTCCTGCGCGGCGACTGGCTGCGGGTCGGCTGGGACGGCCAGCCAGCGGCTGCGCATGGCAGGGCCCGCTGGGTTCGTGCTCGGGGGTATAGGCGGGAAGATAGGTGGTCCGATCGTCGAGGAGATATTGCGTGTCGTCATTGGTGAAGCAATTGATTGAGGCGGGGGTTCATTTCGGGCATCGCGCGAGCCGCTGGAATCCGAAGATGAGGCCCTACATCTACGCTCGCCGCAATTTGATCCACATCATCGACGTGCGGGAGACCATTCGCGGATTGCTCCGCGCGGGCAAGTATCTCAAGCAGGTCGCGGAAAACGGCAGCCTAATTCTGTTCGTGGGCACGAAGCGCCAAGCCAGCGAATGTATTGAGCGGGAAGCGCTGCGCTGTCACATGCCGTTCGTCAATGATCGCTGGCTGGGTGGCGCGCTGACAAATTTTCGCACGGTCCGCAGTCGATTGGGCCGGCTTGAGGAACTGGAAGCCATTCGCGCCGGTGAGCAGATCAACAACTATTCGAAGAAGATGCAGTCCGCGCTTAATCGTGAATACCGCAAGATGTATCGTAACTTGAACGGAATTCGGACGATGAACCGGTTGCCGGAATGCTTGCTCGTCGTCGATCCCGTCAAGGAACGAAATGCGGTGCGCGAGGCGGAAAAGCTGGGCATCACCACCGTGGCCTTGATCGACACGGACTGCGATCCGGACTTGGTGGATCTACCTATTCCCGGCAACGACGACAGCATCCGCTCCATCGAGTTAATTCTGAATTACCTGGCCGATGCGATCACTGATGGACGTCAGGCGGTCGAGCAGCAGCAGGATACTGCATCGGGCGGCGACGATGCCCCGGTGGAAGCGGAAACGGAGCATGTGGCAGCCGGCGACTAACGTGATCGTCCCGCGAGCCCAGCGAGTCGCAGCACCGTGAGCATCGTGCGTTTCTGTTTGCCAGCCGTCGCATACCGCATCGGTTGTGTGTCCGAGCCCGCACAGACCCGGCGCGTTTCGCCACTGGCGCGCACGCGGCACGGCCCAATGACAAGAAAACGGCACGCCGTGCCCGGGCGGCCCCAACCGTGCAGCCGGCCCGGAACTGATCGTTCGCTTGCTAATCGAGGAGAGAAGGTCCATGGCAGAGATTTCGGCGGCTGCCGTTAAAGCACTGCGCGACAAGACACAACTTCCGCTGATGGAGTGCAAACGGGCTTTGGCCGAATCCGGCGGCGACGAAGAACAAGCAATCCGGCTGCTGAGAGAAAGCGGCAAGAAGACGATGGCGGCCCGTTCGGACAGATCGACCGGGGCCGGCGTGCTGGCCATTCATACGTCGTTTGATCCTGGCGTCGGGGCAATGGTGGAGTTGCAGTGCGAAAGCGCTCCCGTGGCCGGGCACGAAGAGTTCGTGCGATTGGCCAGAGATCTGGCCGAACAGCTGGCCACAGGAGCGGGTGCCGACGCGCCCGACGCCTTGTGGTCGCAGCCCTCGCCGAGCCAGTCGGGCAAAACGCTGGCCGAACAGCGGGACGACCTGTCCAACCGGATCCGCGAACTCTTCCGGCTGCAGCGGCTCGTCCGCATCGACGGCTCCTGTGGCGGTTACGTCCATTTCACCGGAACCAACGGCGTGCTGGTCGAAGTGCAAGGGGGGACGCCCGATCTGGCCAAAGATGTGGCCATGCACATCGCCGCCATGCGACCGGCCGCCGTCCATAAGGAAGACATCGATCCAGCGGAAGTGCAGAAGGAACGGGAGATCCTGTTCAAGCAGGCCGAAAGCGAGGGGAAACCGTCCAATATCGTGGAGAAGATGGTGGAAGGACGGCTTCGCAATTTCTACGCGGAACGTGTGCTTGCCGAGCAACCTTTCATTCGCGATGAAAAAACCACCGTGGGCAAGTACGCCGCCCAAGGCGGCATGAAGCTTGTCCGCTTCGTCCATTGGGAACTCGGCGGATAGGGATCCACTTGTGACGCATGAGCCCCCCAATCCACCTACCGCCGCGCCGGAAACGACCGACGGTTATGAACGCCCACGGTTTCGCAGGCTGGTCCTGAAGCTGTCCGGCGAAAGCTTTGCGCAACCCGGTCAACGCGGCATCAGCATGGAAGAGGTCCTGCACGTGGCCCGCCAGACACAGCAGGCCGCCGAACTGGGAGTGCAGATCGCCGTGGTTATCGGCGGGGGCAATATCCTGCGGGGAGCGCAGTTCACGGCAGGCGAGTCGTGTATTCAGGAATCGACCGGGCACTACATGGGTATGCTGGCCACCGTCATCAACGGATTGGCGCTGCAGGACGCGCTGGAGTCCCTCGATTGCGACACGCGTTTGATGACCGCCATCGAGATGAAAGACGTGGCCGAACCGTATATCCGGCGCCGGGCGCGGCGCCACCTGGAAAAAGGGAGGATCGTGCTGCTGGCCGGAGGCACGGGAAGCCCTTATGTCACGACCGACACCGCGGCCGCCCAGAAAGCGCTGGAACTGGACGCGGACATCGTGCTCAAAGCCACCAAAGTCAATGGCGTGTACAGCGATGATCCCGTCAAAAATCCGCACGCTGTCTGGTATCCTGAGTTGACCTACCAGACCGTCCGTGATCAAAACCTGCGCGTGATGGATTCCACGGCCATTGCCCACTGCATGGAGCACGAACTGCCCATACTCGTATTCAATTTTAAAAAGGACGGTAACATCCTTCGCGCTGTTCGGGGACAACGCGTGGGAACCTTGATCACCAAGGACGCTTCCCCGGAAGCCGCCAGCCGGTAGCGATGCCATGACTGAAGAAGAAATCCTGTTCGACGCCGAAGAGCGGATGCAGAAGGCCGTCGACGTCTTCAAGCGGGCCCTGGCAGGGATCCGCACCGGCCGGGCCAACCCCGGGCTGGTCGATTCGCTCAAGGTGGATGCCTACGGATCGCCGGCACCGCTGAAAACGTTGGCTTCGGTGAGTGCTCCCGAGCCCACCCAGATCCTGATTCGCCCCTTCGATCCCACCACGCTGAAAGACATCGAAAAGGCGATCCTGGCCAGCGAACTTGGGTTCAATCCCCAGAACGACGGCAAGGTCGTCCGCATCAACGTGCCGCCCTTATCCACGGAGGTGCGGCGGAAAATGGTGTCTCGCATCAAGGAGCTGGCCGAAGAGGCCAAGGTCGCCATCCGGAATATCCGCCGCGACGCGAATAAGGCGGCCGATCAATCGCAGAAGGAGAAGGTGCTGAGCGAGGACCAGCGGGACGAAGTGAAAAAGCAGGTGCAGGACTTCACCAAGAATTACGAAAATCAAGCCTCCGAAGCAGCCCGGGCCCGCGAGACCGAGGTCATGGAGGACTGACCGGTCACGACGCCAGCGCCTTGGGCCACGGCCCCGGAGATTCCCGGCAATGGGCCGCCGGCGAGCCCCCCTGACGGCCACAACGGTCCGACGCGCGTCCGAGGCGCCCGTTCGATCAACAAAGCGCGCAAGGCGCCCAATCTCCGGCGTCGCGCGCGTTTCTCTTGACCCGTGTTCCAGGCCCTCCTATACTCCCGACCCACCCGCCGATGGCATTCCGCGCCGAGCGCATGCTTCGGTCGACCGATTGCGTGACTGGGCGGCACATCGCCGCGATGCGTCGCGACCGGTCTCCACCCGGGATATCCAGGCAGAGGATGGGCGTCTCACGCGACACGAAGTCGCATGACGCCCGTTGCGGTTAAAGGAGTGACCGTCATGCAAGTTCCACCGGCTTTGCCGCCAGCAAGTCGTCCCCCGCGCCGCCACCGACGGTGGATCGCCTGGCTGAGTTTCGGAACTCTGGCCGTTGCGTCCTGCGTCGGCATCCGCTACATGACGGGGCCGGCAGCGGCGGGAGCGGCCGCGCCGGCCGGCGCTCGCGCGGCGCCCGGCCGCCGGACCGGTTCGGGGTCACCCGGCGCCCAGGGTCGCGCGGCGGACGCCCGGCCGGACATCGTGGCCGTGGTTAATGGCGAACCGATCGATCGCAAGTCGCTGGGCCGCCTGTGCCTGACGCGATTCGGCGAAGACGTGTTGGAAAGTCTGATCAACCGGAAGCTCATCGAACGCGCCTGCCTCCACCGGAACCTTGTCGTTTCGGCCGAGGACGTCCAGGCCGAAATCGAGCGGATGGCGCATCGGTTCCATCTGCGCCCGGAACAGTGGATAAAAATGCTGGAAACGGAGCGGGGCATCACTCCCAAGCAGTATGCCCGCGACATCGTGTGGCCCAGCCTGGCGCTGCAGCGGCTGGCGGCATCGCGATTGACCGTTGAACCGGAAGAACTGCGGCAGGCGTATGAAAACCAGTACGGGCCTGCCGTGAAGGCCCGCTTGATAGCGGTGAGCGATCCCAACAAAGCCCGCCGGCTCCATGCACAGCTCCAGGCCGACCCCGACGCGTTCGCGCGCCTGGCACGGGAGCAGTCCGAGGACGTCGGCAGCGCAAGTATCGGCGGACTGGTTCCGCCCATCCGCCGCCACACCGGATACGAAGAGATTGAACAGGTCGTATTCCGCATGAACCAAGGCGACGTATCGCCGATTGTGCGGGTCGGCGAACAATATGCGATTTTCAAGTGTGAAGGGCATGTTCCGCAGCGCAATGTGCCCTTCCAGCAGGTCAAGTCGGCCCTGGCCGAAACGATCCGCGACCGGAAGCTGCGCGAGTCGGCTGATGATGTTTTTCGCGATCTTCAGTCGAAAACGGTCGTTCGCAACGTCTACAATCATGCCGACCTGCGCAAGCAGATGCCCGGTGTGGCTGCCACGGTCGATCGCGAACCGATCACGCTCGATGCCCTGGCCGATGCGTGCATCGCCCGCCATGGCCAGAAGGTATTGGCCAAGGAAATTGACAAACGCCTGCTCGCGCAGGAATTGCGGAAGCGCAACCTGCGGATTACACAAAGGGATCTCGATGCCGAAGTCGCCCATGCCGCCGAATGGGCGGGGGTTTTAGACGAGCGGGGCAAACCCGATGTGCGACGCTGGCTTAAGATGGCTACCGAGGAGCAGGGGTTGGCGCGGGAGGCTTATTACGCGGACGCCGTATGGCCATCGGCGGCCCTGAAAAAGCTCTCCAGCGGCAAGCTCGACGTCAGCGAAGAGGAACTCCAGAAAGGGTTTGAAGCCAACTACGGTCCGCGCGTACGCTGCCGGGCTATCGTAATGTCCAACCTCCGCCGCGCGCAGGAAGTGTGGGCCAAAGCCCGCGAAAATCCGACCCCAGAGCATTTCGGGCAGTTGGCACGGCAGCATTCGACCGACCTGGCCAGCCGGGAGAACCGGGGAGAGATCCCGCCGATCCGCAAGAACAGCGGGCGGCCGGCATTGGAGCAGGAGGCGTTTGCCTTAAGTCCCTCGCAACCGCTCTCGGGCGTGGTTCAAGTAGGCGAGCGCTACGTCATCCTGTTCTTCGAGGGGCGGACCGAGCCGATTGAAGTCACGCTGGCTGAAGTCCGCGACTTGCTCTATCGCGACATTCACGAGAAGAAGCTCCGCCTGGTGATGGCCGACACGTTCGACGCCATCGAGCAAAGGGCGACGATTGACAATTACCTGGCCGGCACCAGCCAGTCACCCGCGCGGGCGGCCGACGCCCCGCGGCGGGCCGCGGAATCCGGCTCTCCACCGCGGGCGGCTTTGCAGCCAAAGGCCCCGACCCGCCCAGCGGTTCGTTGACGAGCCGCAGCGTCCAAATACGCGGGCACGACGGGCGGGCTGAGGGATCGAGCCGGCACGCGCGAGCGTCCCGTTCTGGCGGGCGACCGACAAGGACCGGCAGCCAGAATCTCGGCCGCTCCTGAGCCATCCTCGTCCGCGTGGACCTGGTCCGCGGGCCCGCCGGTGGTCGCCGCACGAGTCTCGACGGGCGCGCTTTCCCCCGCGGAGGTGTCAAGGTATCCTACCAGGGGGCAGGACGCTCCTTGCGGTTTGCCGTCGATTCGCGCTCGCCATGATCTTGCCTCGATTCCCCGCTTGGTATGGACGACGATAACCTCGACTACGGTGTGCCGGATGCCTCCGGGTCCTCGCGGATCAAGGCGGCCGCACGCGTGCGTCGGCTTCCGCCGTACGTTTTCGCCGAAATCAACCGCCTGCTGTACGACAAGCGTCGTGCGGGAAACGACGTCATCGACCTGGGCATGGGCAACCCATCCGATCCGCCGCACCCGCGGGTCATCGAAAAGCTGGCCGAGGCAGCGCGGGACCCCAAAAACCACGGCTATAGTCCGTCGACGGGCCTGGCGAACCTCCGCCGTGAGGTCGCCAGCAAATACCTGAAGCGGTATGGAGTACGCCTCGATCCCGATGGCGAGGTGTTAGTCTGCCTGGGCTCCAAGGAGGGCTTCAGCCACATGTGTCTGGCCCTGATGGGCCCGGGCGACACGGCGGTGGTGCCTGCCCCTTCCTACCCGGTCCACGTGTATGCCGTCGCGATGGCGTCGGCCAATGTGATTTCGCTGGAAGTCGCCGACGGCGAGCAGTTCTTGTCGAACATCGCTTACACCTGCCAGCACCTGTACCCCAAGCCCAAACTGCTGATCCTCAACTACCCCCATAACCCATCGACGGCCAGCGTCGAGCAGCCTTTTTACGACGATGTGGTCCGGCTCGCGCGACGTTACGATCTGGCGGTGATCAGCGATTTTGCCTACGCGGATCTGGCGTTTGATGGGTACAAACCGCCGAGTTTCCTGGCGTCGCGCGGGGCGCGCGAGGTGGGAGTGGAATTCACCACGATGAGCAAGGGCTACAACATGGCCGGATGGCGGGTCGGATTCTGCGCGGGCAACCGCGACATGATCCGTGCACTGACAACGATCAAGTCGTACTACGACTATGGCATGTTTCGCGCGGTGCAGATCGCGGCGATCGTGGCGTTGCGCCATTGTGACGCCGCCGTCGAGGAGCAGGCGCTGCTTTACCAGCGGCGACGAGATGTCCTGTGCCAAGGTCTGGCCCGTGTGGGCTGGCCGGTCGCGCCTCCGCTGGCCGGCATGTTCGTGTGGGCCAAGATTCCGTCGCCCTGGTGTCAGCAGATGTCGACCATGGATTTTGCCACGTCGTTGCTCCGCGACGGCGACGTCGCGGTGAGTCCCGGCTCCGGTTTTGGCCCAGCAGGTGAGGGGTTCGTGCGTCTGGCGCTGATCGAGAACGAGAACCGGCTGCGCCAAGCGGTGCGGCAGATCGGGCGCTGTCTGGATGCGTTGTCGCCCAGCCGCTCCGGGCCGCCATCGGGTGTGTTCCAGGGCAGTCCGCAATCGGGATAATCCGGACCAGCCGTTCCGGCCTCATTGCCCTTGCGCTGAGAAGAGTTGCATGCGGCCTGAAAATCTATAAAAAAGCGAGGGTTCTCGTTCGCCGGGAACAAGAACCCTCTTCTGTCGGCTGTTCGATCCAACCGACGCGAACGTCGGCGGGCTCGAAGACCCACAGCCATTAACGTTTATCGGGCACGCCACGGTTCCAGCTTTACTGCCGACGAACTTTACTGCCGACGAAAAGGTCTACCGTCTCCATGTCAACCACGGCCAAACTTGTACTGGAAGACGGCACCGTATTCACCGGTCGTTCCTTTGGGGCACGGGGCGAGGTCGACGGCGAAGTCTGTTTTAACACGTCAATGACCGGATATCAGGAAATTTTGACCGATCCGAGTTATCGCGGTCAGATTGTCACGATGACGTACCCGCACATTGGCAACTACGGCACCAATCAACTGGATCGCGAAAGTCTGCGGCCTCACCTGGCGGGCTTCGTCGTGCGGGAATATAGTCAGCATCACAGTAATTTCCGCGCGGAGCAGCCGCTTGATCAATATCTGAAAGAATGGAACATTGTCGCGATCGAGGGGATCGATACCCGCGCGCTGGTCCGCCGCATCCGCACGCAGGGCGCCATGAAGGGCGTTCTTTCCACGGAGAACCTCGACGATGGCCGGTTGCGCGACGAGGCCCGCTCCAGTCCGGGGCTTGTTGGCCGCGACCTGGTCCGGGAGGTCGTGCCCGACGAAATCCGCACCTGGCGCGAACCGCTGTTGGCATGGGGTCCTGCTCCGAGACACGCGGGCCGGGTATCCTCGTCGGCGAGTTCGGGTGACGGGACCGCGCCGCACATCGTGGCGATGGACTACGGAATGAAATGGAACATCGCCCGGCATCTCGTCGACGCGGGATGCCGTGTTACCGTGGCTCCGGGAACCTCGACCGCCGACCAGATTCGGGCACTGGAGCCCGACGGCGTGTTTCTGTCCAACGGACCGGGCGATCCGGAACCGGTCGACTACGCGACCTGCGCCATTCGCGACCTGCTTGGTGAAGTGCCCATTTTCGGCATCTGCCTGGGCCACCAGGTGCTGGCGAGGGCCTGCGGCGCGCGGACCTTCAAAATGAAATTTGGCCATCGCGGCGCCAATCAGCCCGTGCGTGACCTGGATACCGGCCGTATCGAAATCACCGCCCAGAACCACGGGTTTGCCGTCGATGAGGCCACGCTGCCCGAGGATTTGGAAGTGACCCACCGCAGCTTGAACGACGGCACCATCGAAGGGATTCGCCATCGCAGGCATCCTGCGTTCAGCGTCCAATACCATCCCGAAGCGTCGGCCGGGCCCCATGACAGCCGCTACCTGTTCGGTCGATTCCGCGACATGGTGCGTCCGGGCGAACGCCGCTGAGCGACAGCCGGCACGGCGCGCACCAGGCTCCCGCGGACCCCGCCCATTT
>CAZNKT010000121.1:0-5412 GCA_964573605.1 uncultured Pirellulales bacterium | reverse complement strand
CGCTGAGCGACAGCCGGCACGGCGCGCACCAGGCTCCCGCGGACCCCGCCCATTTTTGCGACGGGTTTCCGCGATGGGTTTCCGCGATGGGTTTGCCTGGCTGTCAGCTCACGTGCAGGCTGTCCGCGGCCCGCGCCGCAACGGCGGTTCGCTGCTTCAGGCACTGCCAGCCCAGGGCATCCAGCCCGTCGGGCGGCAATTCGGGTCGGGGCGTGTGCAACTGCGATTTCAGGTTCGCCCATTCGCTGTTGCGCACCACGGCCTCGACGTACCGCGCCCACCCATTGCCCAGCGAACGCGTCAGCTTCTCGGGTAACGTGGGGACGTCGATTACGGTCAAGCCATGCTGCGATTCGAGAAACCGCTGTCCGGCCGCATCCGGCTGGACAACGACCCATTGGAAGGGACGGCGGAGTGAATGTTTCAGGCCCGTGGAAAACGTGGCCCGCGGCCGGATTTCGACCGGCAGGCAGGTCACCAGAGCGGCGAAGATCTTATCGAGCGACGCGTGCCGGACGATTCCCAACGGCGCCGGCGCGCAGGCGGCATCGAGCGTCACCGCAAACCGCGCGACACCGAACTGTTCCAGGAACGGATTGAGCGACGCGCGATGCAGGGCCTGCGCGCGGCCGACAAGCCGCATTCCTGCCAGGCGCTGACCCGGGCGGTACCGCCTGGTAAACTTGCCGGCCGCGATCGCCGCGCGAATGACCGCAAATGGATTGTTGGCGAACCGACGGAACAGTTCGGCGGAAAGGATGATGCAGTGAGTATGCAACCTGCGTCCCGAACGGCCGCTGTATTCCGACTCTTCCTGAGTGGTCCGAGAGACACAGTACGCGCCGCTCGGCAATCCATGAAAATTGACACTTACCGGAACCACTTCCGGGTCGACCAGCGCGTTGTGGGACGGACACCATGCGGCCAGGGCCCGCGCGTCGGGATCGCTGACGCCCCGACTGCGGGCCACAAGCTGGTACCCGTCGCCCTTATCGGTCCGTGCGGAGGTGAATATGGCTTGTTCTGCGAGCACAACGGCGGTTCTATTTCTTGCGCAACGGGATTTGCGAGATCAGCCATTGAAACGGTTCGACGATGCCGCGTGGCTCGATCCTGAGTGGAAATCGCTGCTGGCCGCCCCCGAACGTCGCACGGCTCGCGCACGCGCCGGCCACGCCGGCCGCGAAAATCTTCGTCGCGCGAAACTGTTCGTGGCACTGGTTCCACATGCCAGCCGAGTGCGTGCGCGCATAGCTCTCGGGATCATCGAAGCATCCATCGCACTGGTCGGCCTTGGTCAGGACCAACACCACGGGACGTTTATGCCAACCCTCTTTGGGGTCGTCGACCAGCTCGCTGAGAAACGTCAACAGCTTCATGGAAAAATGATCTTGATCGTGTCCTTCCTGCAAACGAATGGCGTCGATCAAGATGATGGCTCCCGCGCATTTGGTCAGGTACGAACGAATGACCGGGTACGTGCGGGGGTGATCGATTTCCTGGACCAGGGCTTCGCCAGCCATGTCGGGGACGATCAGTTCAAACGGCCTCCGCATCCGCTGACACCGCACCTGGCAGTGCACCCAGTTCCAATGATCGGGCTCGTTGGGTGTTTTGGAAGGGAATTGACAATGGCACAGCGAGGCCGTGGTCGCCTGCTGCAACGAGACCGAGAAGGCCCCTCGCGCGAGCACCTGTAGCGGCTTGGTCCGCCGCGACAGCATATCCATCAGCATGCCGAGGTAGACCGTTTTTCCCGATCCGGTCGTGCCCAGCACGGCCACCATGCTGGGCCGGGTCTTGTGAGCCTGCGACTGATGCGCCAGGGCCATCGGGGCGAAGCAATGACGGCACAATTCGGCGTCGTACGTATTGCCCCCGTCGCATACGTAGCAGGGCACCTGCACCGAATAATGGGCCAGGCGGTACGAATCCAGCGGAAGATCACAGCCACGAGTCATCGGCGCACGCTACCCTACAACGAGTTGATCTTCAGTAACCGATTCACCTTCCAATATCAACGCGGCCGCCTGGGGAGCCAGATCGCAGGCACCCAGCGCCAGCCGCAGCCCGATGTTGTGCTTGCGTCGGAGCGGGTTCTCACCGCTCTGAAACTGGCAGGTAGCCTGGTTCTCGAAATAGGTGTCGAACGCGCCGCCGCGGATGGCCTTCATGGGAGCAGGCAAGCTCAGCGTTGTATCCGCGGACGACCCGTAGGGACCGGCCATCCACTCCCACACGTTGCCGATCATCTGGTAAATCCCGCCCACGCTGAGGCCATTGTCGTAGTGATCGACGGGCACTGTGCCCTGCCTGGCCGAGGCCCACACATTGGCCCGGCGCGTCTCGAACGAATCGCCCCACGGATATCTTCTTTGCACCCAGTTGCTGTCTCCCAGCGACACAGGCCAGCACGCCGCCTTGGCCCACTCGGCGTCGGTGGGCAATCGTTTGCCGCACCACCGGGCGTACGCGGTCGCCTCGTACCAACTGATTCCCACCACGGGATGGCTCTCCAGACCCGTAGGCGGCTGGCCCTTGAGCCATCCCCGAGGTCCGGGGTGGCCGGTCTGGTCGACGAAGTCGAGCATCGCCGGCAGCACCGCTTCGTCCCAGATTTCCAATTCCTCGTATCCGCCTCCCAGCACAAATTCCTGGAACTGAAAGTTGGAAACGGCGACGCGATCGAGAAACACGGGTTCCACATGAATCTTGCGGCTCTCTTTCGCTTCGCGGCGTTCGTTCCAGACATCGGGATCGGGATCGATGTCCAATCGCGACATGACCACCACCCCGGCGGGCACCAGTGCCATTTTCTCCTGGAGGGCGGCCAGTGTGATCCGCATCTGGTTTTCGCTCAAATTCTCCACGATCTGGGGTCGCAACAGCAGCGCGTAGCGGCCCTGCGCCAACATGGTTTCCACAAGATCGGGCACGGTCTGCCCCTGCTTACGCGGGGGACGCCGTGTGGCGGCGGCAAGCTGTTCGGCGGAAACAGCGGGCGCCGATGGCTGGGCCACTGCTATTCCGAGCCGCCGGCGGAGGGCCGCCCACGGTCGCTTCCACCAGCCGAATCGGACCGCGGCCATGATCACGACCATCGCCGCGACGACGCCGGCCGTGATCCACGGATAGACGTATCCACACGCGGCGAGCGTCACGCATACGACGCCCGCGGCGCACCACTTCGGCCTGCGCTTCACGAAGCTGACGATGTTGCTCATCATATTGCCGCTGCCATCATTGCCGGATCAGCCAGATTCCACCCGTTCATGTTCTTCCTGATCGCTGCGCATCCGCCGTTGGGCGCGCTCTTTGCGAATCTTCTCGAACTGGGCCATCACCGACCCCAGCACCGGGTCCTTGGCCGGCTCTGTCGCGACGGCAGCGGCGCCTTTCTCCCGGCCCGGCGAGGCCGACACAGCGGCGGCGGCGACCGGCTGGGTGGGCGCGGTCGCCAGCAGCTCCGACTGGCGTTCCAGGATCCGTCTCATCTGCTTCAGTTCCGTCGACCATTCGGCTCGGTCTTCCACCGATTGGCGTTTGGCTTCGTCCAACGCATCGCTCAGCTCGGCGGCGCGCGTCCGGACCGTTTCCAATTCGGCCTCCAATTCTTCGCGCTGTTGCTGCAGATCCAGCACTTCCGCGGAGTAGCCCTCGGCGTATTCTCCCGTCACGTGCGGATCCCTGTCGGCCACCTCCAACCTCAGTGATTCCAGTTCTTGCTGTGCCTGCTGGTATTGCTGTTCCAACTGCTCGAGATTGGCGATCTGCTCGCGGTCGACTGCCTCGCGCTCCATTTCTCGCTCGCGCTGAGCGTGTTCCAGCTCGGCACGTGCGCGTTCGAGCGTTTCTTCCTGATGCACCAACTCCTGGTAGAATTTCTCCAGGTCGGTATGGAGCGCATCGAGTTCTCGGAACGATTCCTCGATGTAACGGTCCAAGCCTTCTTGATGGGCACGCAGGTCGGCCAGACAGGCCTCTATTGACTCGCGATCACAAAGCGCGGACGCTTGAAACATGGCAATGACATGAGTGGCGAAAACCATTGGAAGCTAGGGCCACGCGCGCGGCTCCCTCCAAAAAAAACTAGTTCACGAATGGGCCTGGGGCAAATCGCCCAGCGCATACAAGACTCCCTTTGGTGCGGAATTAGGGTGACTCTATGGCGGCAAAAAGAAAGCGGGGTAGGCGCCGGAAACCGGCACCGCGTCCGGAAACACGAGCCGCTGAGGTTGTGACGGTCTTGTGGGCCTTGACGGCGATGACGGTCTTTGGCTGCGATGTCGGGCTGGCCGTCACGCGGTGGTTGGCCCGCAACCATCCGGATGCACCGCGCCTGGTGTTGCTGTCCGAATTGCTGCTGGGCGCCGCCGTTATCATCGGCGTGATCGCGCTGATACTGACCCCGGTGGTCGTCCGCGTGCGTCGCCGCCCGCCTCCGCGGTCTTTCCTGTTCTTCGCGATTCTGACGGCGGCCGCGCCATTGGCCGCGATGCTGCTGCTTTTCACCGTCGGACGCTGATGCGCGGCACGTATCGCGCACGCCGGGTGCCCACTGCCGGAACGGGTTGTTGATCCGGGCTTGAGTCGACCCGGGGCGCCGCGGCCGCGCATCTGGTCGGAATAGCCGCCTCCCGAGGAGTACCGCGCCTAAAATTCGGCATTGCCGGGAGTGCGGGGAAACGCGATGACATCGCGGATATTCGCCATTCCCGTAACGAACTGCATCATCCGCTCCAGCCCCAGCCCGAATCCGGAATGAGGCACGGTTCCGAACCGGCGCAGATCGAGATACCACCAGTAGTCGTCTGGATTAAGGTGCTGCTCGCGCATGCGGTCTTCCAGAATCGACAAGCGTTCTTCGCGCTGGCTGCCTCCGATAATCTCTCCCACGCCCGGCGCGAGCACGTCCATGGCGCGGACCGTGGGTTCATCGTCGTTGACGCGCATGTAAAACGGCTTGATCTGCCGCGGGTAGTCGAACACGATCACGGGTCCCCGGAAGTAGTCCTCGGTCAGAAACCGTTCATGTTCCGACTGCAGATCGCCGCCCCACTGGGGCTCGAATTCAAATCGCTTTCCGGCGTCTTGAAGGATCTGTATCGCATCGCGATACGTCAGGCGCGTGAACGATTGCTGCTGGGAGATGCGTTGCACGTTGTCCCGCGCCGATGAATCGATGCGAGTGTTGAAGAATTCCATGTCTTGTTCGCACTCGGCCAGCACGGTCTGGCAGAGCGTTCGCAAAAAATCTTCGGCCAGCTCCATGTTGTCCTGCAAGTCGTAGAACGCCATCTCGGGTTCCACCATCCAGAACTCGGCCAGATGCCGGGACGTATTGGAATCCTCGGCGCGGAATGTCGGTCCGAACGTGTATACCCTGCCCAGTGCGCAGGCGTACGTTTCGGC
>CAZNKT010000120.1:14562-17637 GCA_964573605.1 uncultured Pirellulales bacterium | reverse complement strand
TACTGGTACTGCCGAATCGCCGTTTGAAAACGCTGTACCGAGCCAAAACGGTCTTTGGGGCGCGTGGCCATCGCACGCAACGCAATGCTCATCAGCTCCCCGCTCTTTTCCGAAGGCTGGATCTCGTTGCGCGCCGCGGCGCGGATGCAATCGCGAACATCCTTTCCCGAATGCGGTCGTTTGCGTTCGATGATCTCGTAAAGAATGGCACCGAGTAGATAAATGTCGCTCCAATAACCAATGTTTTCGGCCTGGCCGATGGCCATTTCCGGAGGCATGTAGGCCGGCGTTCCTCCCCCGATGCCTTCCGGACTGCTGACGATTTCCTGATGGCCGAAGGCGGCCGTGACCACCGCCAGGCCCCAGTCCATCACCAGCACTTCGCCGAAGCTGCCCAGCATCACGTTTTCGGGCTTCAAATCGCAATGCACGACGCCGTTGGCGTGGGCGAACGCGATGGCGTCGGCCACTTTCATCAGGATCTCGAGATTTTCGGGCAGGGACTTTTCATAAATCGCCTCGGACCATGGGGTGCCCTGAACGCGCTTCATAGAGTAAAACAGCGCGCCGCCTTCATTCGTCCCCAGTTCATAGATCGGCACGATGTTGGGGTGATCCAGATCGCCCGTCACCACGGCTTCAGAGACAAACTTCCCACGCTGAGTGCCCGCTCCCGCTTTCTCCGCCCGGAGCATTTTCACGGCCACCGTGCGGTCGACCGACGCCTGCCGGGCCGAGTACACGACGCCCATGCCGCCCTTGCCGATGACTTCCAGCAATTCGTAGTCGGCCACACGGGCTTCGGGTTCGTTCGGATCGCGGACGGTCCGCTTCTGGAGAGCCAGCGACTTCTCCACACGGGAAACGTCGCTTGACGGCAGTTTAATCGTCACCGCCGAATCACGGTGATCGGTGGTCGCCTGGGCCCACGTGCGGGTCACCCGGGCCAAAGCCTGTTCCGACAACTCACTCGGGGAGTGCGTCTCGGCAGGTGCATCGGTGTCTTCCAGGGATAGGTCGTCGGGCGTGCCGGCCGATTGGGAAAAGACCGGCACCATGCCATCATCCGAGGCGGCGTCGGCTTCCGCCGGTTCATCCTGCTGAAACATTTCCGTCGCATTGAAGTCGGAACCGTCGCCCGTGGGGCCGGCAGGTCCGGGTTTCAACGGACGACCACACTCCGGACAGGTGACACCGTCGGATGCGGCGGGCGAAAGTTCAACCCGACAGTACGGACATCTTGTAACCATGATGTGGGATCCAATGCTGGAACAGTAACAGCCTCTAACAAAACTGCCCGTTCGTCCTCAAATTTGCGTTTTTGGTAGTGCATCCATGATGTTTTGCTAGACACTATAGATTTCGCCGGCCGGATCACGGACGCCGACCCGGACCGACGAGTGTGCTTACTATGGCGTTGTACGAATAGGAATATCCGCGGCCAGCACGCACAACGGACGACCATCCGCGGCGCACTTGCTTTGGTCAAGTGTCCGTTGGTAAACCCGCGGTAAGCTGGTTGCGTTTCCATCGGCGGATCATGCGCCACGCACGGTAACCCGACCACGGGCGCCGTTGTTGCATGGCCGTGTCGACGCGTTCAGACCACGCGCGATACTTGAGACCGGCCGCCACACCACCCGCGGAGAACGCGCCCACGGCGAGCACGCCGTAGCGCCATTGCATTCGCAATTCGTCGCCGGATTCGACGGCCAACTCTGCATCGAGCGGCGGAACCGCAGCGGATGACGTTCCTCGATCGTGGGGCTTCGTGCTGTTGTGGTTCTCGGCGGCGGAAATTGCCTGCTGCGGAGCCGTACGGTCGGATATGCGCTGATCCATGCCGTGGCCATCGCGTTCGATGCGCACGTCCTGGCCGTCCCCACCTGGTTCCGGCAGTTCGGGCGCGACGCCACGGCCCGGCGGGCGCGGCAAAAGCTCATCGAATTCTCCTTTGACCGTGCCAATGCCCTCGCCGTCCACGACTTCGAATTCGAGAACAAAGCGTTCTGTCCCATCCGGACGGATCATGTAGATGCGGTAGACGTCGTCTTCCAGCTTAGCAAACAAGTCCCGGAGGTTCGAAAGCACATCGACCTCCAGTGGAACGTCCTCACCTTCTCCCCCGGTGGGAAGCACGACGCGCAGCACGAGTTTCTTTTCGGCGCCAGGCGTTGACAGGGCCGTTCTCCGACGCTGAAAGCTGTCGTCCGAAATGAAGGTGGTCTCATAATCAACAGGTCGCGGCGGTAACGGTTCAGGACGAACCGCCGGCCTGCCGCCGGGCCGCGAACCGTTGGTAACGATCGTCGGTAGATCGAAGACGAGTGGATCGATCTCAACTTGAAGGGCATCGACACCTTGTCCGCCGTCGTCGTCGTTGACGGTGACGGTCACCGTGTAGAGGCCCGGTGCGGCGTAGGCGTGCGTGCCGTTGAAGGATCCCTGGGTGGAGGTCCCTTCGGCGCCGGGGACGTCGATCGTTGGAACGCCGGTGTCCAGCGTGGAGTCGTCGCCCCAGTCGATGGCGAAACTAAAGGTCTCGACCAGTTCGCCGCCCACGTTCAACGGATTGTCGAAGCCCGGGTCCGCGAAGGTGGCGATGTTGGTCAGGCTGAGCGTCTGGCCGACGCCGGTCTGCTGGTCGCCGATGGCCGTGACGTCGGGAGCGACGTTGGTGACGAGCGTGGAAGTCGCGATGGGAATCGGATCGAGCTGCAGCGCCTGGTCGAACTGGACCAGGATGTCGATGGCGTACCGTCCGTTGTCGGCGTAAATGTGGTCGGCGGTGAAACTGGCGGTGACGCCCGTCTGGGGGTTGCCCGAGAGGACGAAGTCGCTGAGCGTGTCGCTGTTGCCGTCGCCCCACTGGATGGTGGCCGTCAGATCGCCGGGCGACAGTTCGGGATCGACCGGCACGCCGAGGCTGGCCGTCAGCGTGGCGGTCGCTCCTTCGGGGGACGGATCGATGGCGGCCGTCGGTTCGGCCAGGACCTGGACCTGGAACGTGTCCTGGCCGCGTCCGCCGTCGTCGTCGTTGACGGTGACGGTCACCGTGTAGAGGCCCGGTGCGGC
>CAZNKT010000120.1:0-14462 GCA_964573605.1 uncultured Pirellulales bacterium | reverse complement strand
GGATCGACCGGCACGCCGAGGCTGGCCGTCAGCGTGGCGGTCGCTCCTTCGGGGGCGGCAGCGACGTCCGGCGCTGGCTCCGATGCGAGTTCCGTCAGCGAGCGGCTGGCATCGGACTGCTGCGTTGCCGTCGCATGACTTGCGTCGTCCGTGCCCCGGTCATGGGCCAATGGATCCGATGTTGTCAGCAAATCGCCTTCAATGGCAACGGAGACATCGATTGCCGGGGCGACGCCGACGCTTAAAACGGTCCGCGACTCGAGTTGGCGAACGTGAAATTCATCAACGACACGCTGCCGCACGTGTTCCGGCAAGGATGAGGAACCCAGAAAACGGGACACGGGCCAGACAAAGCGTCCCGCCCGCGCCGGACGCAGAAATCGAGCGACCGACATGGTTGCCGTAACCCTTCAAGAGCCTCCAAAAAAACCACCGGTTCCTCTGCAAATTCGCGTTAGGAGCAATGCATCCCCGATGTTTTGTCAGACGCTATAGGTTTTCGAGAGGTGATGCTCTCCCGATTATCCCAAGGGCCTGGAGCTTTCGTCAAATAAACTGTCTCCAGAATTCCCGTCCATGCCGTTCAATTTCGCACTTGCTCGGCCGTGTCCCAGGCGGAGCCGTTCCGATTCGCGTGGCAGTTCCGGCGCAGGGGACCCCATGATTGGTAGTTTGGGCGGATTGCCGCCTATTCGCAATTCAGGTAGATCGGCGCGATTACGCCAAGTTTTTTACTTACTCTGTGATTTCTGAAGATACCGGTTATGCCGGGTCGAAGAGCAGAACGGACGGCCTCTTGCGTGTCGAGGTTGTACAGTTGCCGCATTGCTGCCTGTGAGAAGTGAACATGGATTGCCCGCGTTCTGGCCTTGTGGAGGGCGAATTCCGTCCGGCGTACCGGGCCGTGCCCGGTGGCGTGCCATTGTCGAACGGACCGATTTATTCAGCGTGCGCACGACTCGTCTATCTGGCTCTGCTGACGATCTACACCGGATGCGCGATTCTTTCCGACAAGTCGCCGACCGTACCGCAAGGGACCGACGCCGGAACGGCGCTTGCAACAGTCTCCGGTAGCGCCGAAGACGGCGCACCACTGGCGGAAACCACGCCCTGGGAAGCTTCCGTAGACAAGCGGCGCGTGGCGGACGTGCCTGATCCTGGCAAGGCTCCGTCGCGGCAGAAGGCACCGGATGTGGAGATGCGGTTTGTGGCGGCAGCACCTGGTAAGCAGCCGGGGCGTGGCGCGTCGTTCGATCGGTTTTCGCACGAGTCTTCTTTTTTGGACGAGGGGTCAACGGCGTGCCTAGAAGAGGTTCCGGACGAGCCACGGGACGCTACGCCGCTCGCGGGATGGTATGAGGTTTCCGGAGCGCTGGACACGAACGCGTCGCATCCGCACGGGGTCGCGGACGACCCCACTGTCATGGCAATGCCCGCCGTGTATTTTGACGGGCAATCGCGCCGTGAGGATGATCAGGCGCCCCGGCGGCCTAGCGCTGCCGGAAGCCAAATACCCGAAGAGATTGCCCTTCCGGAAACCGATGCCGATTCAACGGAGGAATCTCCACTAGTACCGCTGACTCCGATTACTCGTCTGGGCGTCGACATCCGCCCCAAGGGGGCGGATTTGCCGGTCAACTTTGCACGTGAAGTGTTCCTGTCACGCGGCATGGTGGTCTATTCACGCGATTCCGACGGGTCGGCGGACTTGTATCCGGTCTTCGTGGCGTCGCCCGATTTCTGTCACTACCCGCTGTATTTCGAACAGTTCAACCTAGAGCGATTCGGCTATTCGCACGGCATTGCACAGCCCTTCTTTTCCGCGGCTCACTTCTTCTGCCGCCTGCCTGCCATGCCTTACCTTGTGACAGTGGACCGGCCGTGCCAGTGCATGGCAACCTCGGGTCCCTACGGCCCCGGAAATTACTGTCCATGTCCGCACGTTCTACCTCCGTGGAACCTGCGTGCGGCATTGTTCGAGGCAGGCTTGGTTACGGGGCTGGTATTTATTATTCCCTGAACGTCCGCGGCGCGATCGCATCGCGTGGAGCGGGAGCATCACGTGCGTTGCCGTGCCGGTGGGCTTGCGTCCGCGTGCGAGGAAGACCTAGCGAAAACGGAACGTCCGCGCGATGCTGCGCACACATCGGTGAAGTATCGGCTGCGGGTCAACCGTGATCTTTGCGTTCCCGATGGCCCCGGCGAGCAACCATGAAGGCGGTGGCTTCGTGAAAGTTACGCGGACAATATAAAGGGTATCCAGGGGCTGGCTACGCCCTTCTGCATCACGGTGACTCGAAAGATCCGGATGGGTCGCCAGTTGTCGAGGCGCGTGCTTGAGGTCCAGCCTGGAGAGTTCGTTGACCGACCCGCTTAGGATTCTCCACGGCAGTTGGTCCAAGCGGATCCTGACGGACTGTCCCTCGCGCACAAACTGCACGTCGTCTTCGTCGACAAATGCCATGGTCTCTAATCGCTCTGGTTGTCCGACGAGGCAATACAGGCTACCGGTTTTCAGCGTGCACCCGGTGTTGCGCGGGTTCTGGGGAATGCTCCACCAGGAGGGAAGTTCTCCGCGCTGGCCTTGTTCCTTGTACAGCTCTGGTGGCGGCAGCACGAAGCCGTCGCCGGGGGCGGATAAGACGAGTTGCCGCTGGTCCTCTCGCAGTCCGTCCAACTGCTGTTGGACGCTGGCCAGCGATTGCCTGGCTGCCGGAATCTGGGCGGCGGCCGCCGGATCGTCCGCGCGTCGCGACATGAGCTGCGCGACGTGCTGCTGGATCTGATCGCGCTGGCCCTCGAGCCGTGTCACTTTCAGGGACAGATCCAGGTTTTCCAATCGCGCCAGGACCTGGTCCTTCTCGACGTGCTCGCCGATCGCAACCGAATCCAGCAGGCGACCCGCTACGGGAACGAACACGCGCTGCGCATCGGCGAATTGCAGCAGGGCCGGCGCTTCGACGCGGCAGGGAAAGGGGACCGCGGCCAGCAGAATACCCGCAACCAACAAGACAACGCACGTTCCCACGACGCGGTTCCGGCGCACGCGACTTCGCCGGATAGGATCCTGCCAGAACGCCCGAAACGCCAGCAAGGGAGGCACGCACATTCCAACCATCAATACGGTCAGGCCAATGTGACCAATCCATTGCAGCCGCCACGCTTCCAGCAGCCGGTATAGAAACCAAACGATCGTGCCCAGTATCAACCAACGGTAGGCTGTCGAAGCCGCGCCGTATGCCAGAAGAAGGGCATTCCGGCCGCGGTCGATCCAGCGACCGCCTGTTTGCGGCAGTCCCAGGCACAGGCTTCCCAGGGACCGGCGCAATGCGGCTCGCGACTGATCCCACAAATTCGGTGCCTCTACGAGGTCGGCCAGTAGATAGTAGCCGTCGTAGCGCAGCAACGGGTTGCCATTGAACAGAATCGTGCCGACGGAGCATACGATCATGACGTTCAGACACATCGCGTGTATCCATCCCGGATGACTGAACCACCACAGAAACGTGGCGATGGATGCGAGCACGACTTCGACCAGAATCCCCGCACCGGAGATGGCCATGCGTTGCCACTTGCTGCGCAGCATCCATGCGTCGGTAACGTTGCAGTACAGGCAGGGAGTCAGCACCAGCAGCATGACTCCCATTTCATGGCAATCGCCGCCGAAATGACGACACATCAGCGCATGCCCCAGTTCGTGAAGGACTTTGACACACGCCAGCGTGACCGCGATCCAGAGAAGGTTGTCATAACGAAGAAGCACCTGTGCTTCCGGCAGACGCCGTTGGATGGTGTCCCACTGCACCAGGACGAGGAGGGCGGCGCAGAGTGCCATGACAGCGCACAGGCTGGCCGCCGGACGGGTAAACAGTATCCGGCAGCGAGCATAGAGCCACTCCAAAAATGTCGAAGGATCGCATCCCCGAAACCGGATGGCCAGAAGATTGGTCCACACGCCGAAACGGCGCCAACGAATGCTCTCCTCCTCACGTTTGAGCAGGGAACGGCTTTGGCCGGGCGCTTCGGCCAGTAGCAACCCGCAGCGATAGAGTTGCCCAATCATGTCGTGCAATCGTGACAAGCTCAATTTCTTCGGGGGGAACGACGTCTCGAATCGTGTTTTGATGTCGGTCAGGGACGCACGGCCATCCAGCATCTTTAGTATGCTGAACTCTTCCAAACCGAGCTGAAAATAGCGCGCCGCCACGGGATCCTTCACGCCCCAGTAATTCTGGCGACGAAAAGCCAGAGGGTACACGACCAGGTCCGGCCGCATGCGTAGACGCACGGCGTCGCGAGGTCGGGCGGTCCAGGGAACAGAAGTGGCCATTCAGGTGTTCCGTCGTGGACCGTGCTGGCGCTGTTGGCATCCATCGGCGGCTGGGCCTCGGGCGACAAGGTCAACATGCAACCGGCGCGGCCGTTTGGTGCCTGCCGGCTTGGTCCCCGGTGGTCCGGCCATCGGTCTGCGAAGCCGTACGGACAGCATCATGGGTTGCGCGAGCATGATTCAATCGGAACCCGCGCTGCGGCGGACGAGCATGGAACCCCGCATGCCCGGCCGCAGCTGCCCGTCGGCGTTTTCAAACTCGGCCCACACGCGCACCTGCCCGTTGACAGGATCGATTTCCGGACTGACAAACACGAGCGTCCCCGAGCACGCCAGGGGTTCGCCGTGCTCGTTGTTCACAGTGACTTCGGTGGGAGATCCCACCAGGTCCGGCGCAGCCTGGCTGGCGTCCAGAAAGCCTTCCGCCCGCAAACGATCCATTCGCACAATGCGAATCACTTTATCTCCCGGCTCGACCCATTCGCCGCGAGACTTGTACAGTTGTACGACGACGCCTTGAAACGGCGAAATGATCGCGTGACGCTTCAGTTTCCATTGGGCGAACGCCAACTCGTTTCCCCGTACGCTCTGGGTCGTGTGGGCGAGCGCCTGTTCGTGCGTCGCTTGCTCAATCTCCAGTTTCGACCGCTCCATGGTCAGTCGCAGCGTTTCCAATTCGGATTGAGAGACACTCCTTTTGTATTTCTTGTCCGATTCCACCGCCCGCGCGTATTCCGCTCGATTGACTTCAAAAGCCTTCGTGGCAAAACGCACACGCACGTCGTTCCGCGCTTCATCTTCGGCAAGTTTCAGCTCCAGCTCGGCCCGGTTGCTCGCAAACACGGCTTCGTCGTCATCGACACGAGCCAGCACCGTGTCGGCATCGACACGATGTCCCTCGCGGACCGCAACCTCCTCCAACACCCCGGGAACTCGCGCCGGGACTTCCACTTCGTCCACCAGCCGCACCAGAACACCCTCAACGCGTACGTCCCGGACATCCTGCGTCCATCCGCACGCGGCGGGCGCCCACAGCAGGACCAGGAAACTCACCCAGGTAGCGGTCCCGCCGGCCAACTGCCTGCCCGGGCCATATTTTCTGTGCATGGTTGCCCCTCTCAAAACAACACCCACGTGCGGAAGGCGTCGATAAAATCGTGCAGCCACAGATAGGCCAACGGCCGCCTTCCGCAGTGGATTTTGGCCAACACGGTCGCGCCGGGCCGCAACAGCGCTGCGGCCAAGGGGTCGATGTCAACAGTGACCCGCACGGCCGGCTCGTGCTGCGGATTCACATCGGTGACGAAAGAGACGTCGCGAACCGAACCTCTCAGCGGCGTTTCGGGTCTGGCCGAGAGGATGTACTCCACTTCCAGTGCCTTCCGCCCGGACGCCTGTGCGGCAAGTACGTGACCGGCACGCCTGTCGGGTACGTCCAGCTCCAGGACCCAGGGTCCCTCGAGATCGGCGACGGTCATCAACACATGTCCGCGGCGAACGGGCCGGGCACGCAGCAACCCTTGAACATCCCAGGTAATCACCTGGCCCGCGATCGGACTTGTTACGGTGAGCTGCGATCGTTGCTCGTCTACGATCTGAAGCTGCGCATCGAGGCTGGCGAGCTGCTGTTTCAGGGATTCTTCCTCCGCCGTTCTTTCCGCATACCTCCGGCGATCCGGCGCACTGCCGGCGGTGTCGACCAGACGGTCGGCCTGCACGGCCGCCAGACGTTTTTGCGCTGTTTGAATCTCGCCTCGAATGCGCCGGTCCTCCAGCTCCAATGCCGAGTGCCGCAGCACGGCAAGCGGCTGTCCGGCGGCCACCTTTTGCCCGTGCTTGACCGGAAGCCGATGCACAACGCCGTCGCTCGCCGCAAAGACATCGCGCCGCAGAATCGGCTGCAACTGCCCCGGAGCTTGAATGAAGAAGTCGCCCTCGACGAACGTCAGGACTCCCACGACCGCCAAGATAATCAGGGCAACCAGCACGATCCGCGGTAGGCGGCCCGATTCCAGCAGTGAAATTCCGCGGTTGACCCATCGCCAGCGCGGCAGCAAGGCGGCACGATCGAGCGTCAACGCGTGGGACAGCGCAAGACCCCCATGGTGCGTCAAGGCACGGATCGACAGCGGCTCCGGACGATCACGCTGCGCGGCAAATTGTTCGACAACCACGGCACCGCAAAGGGAGTCCAGGGGCTGTCTTGCCGCAAGTCGAGAAGGTGGATCGAATTCGTCGGGCCCGTCCGGTGGTATCGACGTTGGCCCGGCATTGGCCATGGACTCGTCGCGAGCGGCCAACGGCAGCACGCCAAGCGTTCGCGCGGGTGCGGTATCCAAATAATCGTGTAGCGGACCCTCCAAATCCGGCCGAATATCCGGCTGACCATCGCAATGCCAGAGCGGTTCTCCCGATCGGACCGCGGCCGAAACAAGGACTTCCAGGCATTTTGCCGTACGAGACCGCCGCTCCAATTGATCGACACCGCTCACTGCCCGTACCCGGAATCGCCGACCGTGGCGCGTAAGTACCGTCACGCGGTCACACTGCAAAAGCCAGCGACCTTCATTGGCAAGTCGATGGGCCGTGGCGCGCAGGCGCAGTCCACTGTAGATCTGGCTTACGAAGTGATCCACGCGGTCGCGTATGCGGTCCCGATCAAGAAGCTGCTTTCTTTCGACCTCCTTGTGGTACTCCGCCGCCAGTTCGCACAGCATGGCCAACAGGCGCAGATTCGCACGCTGCACTTGCGGCGACAGACCGCAACGCTGGACAACTTCTAACACGCCCCACATTTGGCCGCCGTCGCGGATCGGTGAAAACTGCAGAAGGTTCGAGGTCGAATTCCGTTCGGAGGCCTCGGCCGAACCGGAGTGGGGAGCTATCATCAACGGTTTCTGCAATTCGAGGCACTGCTGTGCCAGCGTAGCATGGCAATCCGCGATCTCCGTCCCTACGTCGGACGACAGATTGGACTGATACGCCAGCTCCAATTCGCCGTGCGGCGTCCGAAACCACATCGCTCCGCCGACGGCCGCCAGCGCGTCGACCGTACGATCGACCAGCGCGGTGTGGAAAATCACGGGCGACGGCGCGGACTGGGAAATCCGGGATAGCTCGGCGATCAGTCCATCGATCTCCTGCCACGTTGCCGTTGTTTCGTCGGATTGTGGAGGGGTCATGTGGCGATTCATTATTCTCCAGTATACCCGGACGCTCCAGAAAACTCCGGGCACGAGGACCGACCACCGTCACGGCCCGCGATCGAGGGTAGCGCGGCGCGGATCGCGGGCCGTTGGCTCTGCGACGCAAGCCCCCGTGCGGGTCCCTGCCGGCGAGTGGCTGGCAGGGTTGGACAACTTGGGAAAAATCTCCGGGTTATACCGATATTAACGACAGATATGTCCGCGGTCGTGCCGATTTACGCCCAAGGAGTAGAAGCCGTGCGCGCGGGGTACGCGTGCTACCCGCACGCCGTTTTTGCTGGCCGGACCCGCCACGGGGCGACGCCCGGCGATCGTTACCGGTTGGACATGCACCCAATGCATCGACGCTGCGGCAAAATACCACTGATTGCGATCGCAACGACGGCTGCCGTTGCCGGTTGTGCCCTGCACGAACCGAACTGCACGTTTGATGTGGACGAAGAACATTTCTTACAGCTCGCCAGCGACATCAGTTACGACGACGCGCACCCCGCCGGGCCTGAGCGCTTGGACAAGGACGCTCGGCCACCGTTAACGCTGAAAGATGATACGTCGCCGGACCTGTGGGGAATGTCCTTGGAGGAGGCGGTCCAGCTTGCGGTTTTGCACTCCCAGGTCATGAGGGACCTGAGCGGGACGGTGCTGCGATTCCCGGAGACCGTCAGTTCGATCTATGGACCTGCCGTAGTGGCCTCGGATCCACGTTTCGGCGTCGAAGGCGCGCTGAGTGCCTTCGATGCCGAACTGTCGACCGAGCTGTTTTTTGACAAGAACGATCGGGCAATCAACAACACCTTCCTCGGCGGCGGCACTCGCATCTTGAGGCAGGACTTGGCGAACTACGACACGCGATTGTCCAAGCGGACGGCCACGGGCACCGAATTCGCCATCCGGCATCACGTCGACTACGATGCGAACAATGCTCCCGGCAATCGTTATGCCAGCGTTTTCAACACCTGGATCGACGGCGAATTTCGACAGCCGCTATTGCAAGGTGCGGGTCTCGAATTCAACCGCATTGCCGGACCCGACGCTGTTCCGGGTTCGATCAATGGCGTACTCATCGCCCGCCTGAATACGGACATCAGCGTGGCGGAGTTCCAGGCCGCTCTGCGCGACCTGATCAGCAACGTGGAGAATGCTTACTGGGACCTTTATTTCGCCTATCGCGAACTCGATGCGCGGATCGCGGCCAGGGACGCCGCGTTGGAGACCTGGCGCATCGTCAAGACGTGGAATGAGGAAGGACGACGCGGTGGCGAGGCCGAAAAGGAGGCGCAGGCGCGCGAGCAATACTTCCGTTTCGAAGCGGAAGTGCAGAATGCCTTGACCGGACGGTTGCTGCAGAGGACCCAGACCTACAACGGCAGTAGTGGCGGTTCCTTTCGCGGTCTACCCGGAGTGCACGTGGCCGAACGCCGGTTGCGCTTGATCATGGGCATACCGATCAATGACGGCCGTTTGATCCGTCCCTCGAACGAACCGATCATGGCGCGTGTGGTCTTTAACTGGGGCGAGATCATGCCCGAGGCACTCGCCAACCGCGTGGAATTGCGAAGGCAACGAGACCAGATCCGACGGCGGGAACTCGATCTCATTGCCAGCAAGAACTTTCTGCTCCCGAAACTGGACGCCGTGGGACGCTATCGTTGGCGCGGATTCGGGCAAGACTTGATCAATGAACGTTATTCCGGCAAGCCGCCATTCGACAACGCCGTGGGAGATATGACAACAGGACGTTTTCAGGAATGGCAATTGGGAGTGGAATTGTCGATGCCGCTCGGTTTCCGGCAGGGGTTTGCGGCCGTTCGCAATGTCCAATTGCAATTGGCCAGGCAGCGGGCGCTGCTTCAGGAAGAGGAGCGTCAGGTGGTGTTGGGCCTCAGCGGCGCCGTCGCCGAGAAGGACCGCGCGTACGAGGTCACACAGACCGGATACAATCGCCTCGTAGCGGCGCGGCAACAGCTGGAGTCGGTACAGGCGGCATTCGACGCCGGACGGGCTCCGCTGGACCTCGTGCTGGACGCCCAGGAGCGTTTGGCGGATGCCACGGATTTCTTCTATCGCACGCAAGTCGAGTACGCGCTGGCCATCAAGAATGTCCATTACGAGAAGGGATCGCTGCTGAATTACAACGGCGTCTATCTGGCCGAAGGGCCCCGCCCCGGCCGCCACTGCCGGTGTGGGTCACGCAGTGCGTGCTCGTGTCGCGGGAAGCCGCCGCTTGACTACGTCCTTGCGCATCCCCCTGGAGATTCTATGCCCGACGCGATGCTGCCCGACGCACCGTCGGCGCCCCTGCCGCTTGATGATGCTCGCACGTCCACCGGCGCCGACCAGCCGCTCGGCGTGGCCCAGGGCTCCTCACCGAACGGTGCCGACGACGGGGTAGTCCGGGCATCCCACACGGCGTCTCGCTTTCCTTCCAGTCGACGGAGTCGGCAGGAGACGGCGATCCGCCCGTTGCCACCCGTTCAGCCCGGAGATCCGGGGGCCGATGGGTCCCAGCAATGCGCTTCGCGCGGAGCGGCTCCCGGGAGCGGTCCCTGACTGGGACGTTACGGGCCGCATCGAACTTCGAATCTGACGGAGCCAAGAAACAGGAGACCGCAGCACGCGGCGCCGACGCCGGCCAGCGCCCACGCAGCCGGTTCGGGAACGACCACCACGCGCAACGCGTAATTTCCCGCCTCGGCATGCTCTCCCAGAAAATCGACATCGGGCTCCCCCGTGACGCCGATGACCAGTTCGCCGCTTCCCGGAACGGTTCCCAGGATACTGGGGAACACCGAACCCGGGTCTCCCAGTGCACCGGCGTCGACTTCTCCCTGAAACAACCCCAGCCGGGAATCAAATCCCGACGGGACGATTTCCGCCCTAAACGGCAGACCGGCGGGCAGACCGGTGAACCGCCAGAAATCCAGTGCATCGCCGGTGCCCGCACCGACCAGATTGTCGATGATCACATCCACGTGTCCCCCGATTCGGTTGGGATCCGCGTTGAGCCAGTGGTTGTCCATGCCGGTCGGTTCCAGTGAGTCGAGGCAGTTGCTTCCACCGCCGCCAAAGGAGTCGGGACAGTAAGTGCTTTCCAGCAGTTCGCCCCCCGCGGCGTGGACATCGAATCGGATCCGGTACGCACCGGACAGGGCATGAAGTCCCTGGAAAGTGGAATCGCCCGCGCCGGTGACGCGCACGAAGAACGATCCATCGCTCTCGACGGGCCGTTGCAACAACGCACTGGCTGTGCCGTCGCCCGCCGGGCTGCCGTCGTCGTCTTGAGCAAACAAGGTGCTGTAGGTCGGGTCGAAATGTCCCAGCAGCGTATTGATGCGGCCCGCGGTGCCGTCCAGACTGTCCATGATTTCGACGGAATTCGCGCCAGGCGGCAAGGGGACGACCGTTGCGCCGGCCGGTTCATCGTTGGGCTCCGTTCCGTGGACCGCCACCGCCACGCTGCTCGACGCCAAGACCACCATGGCCGCTAACCGGGCCCAGTGGGGCGAAATGCGAGTCATCGAAAGAGTTCTCCTGAAAGTCGAACGCATGGACGGCCGATGGATCGGCCGGTGGCGCATGTATGGATACCCAAAGACATCGGCCTGTTCGGCGCACGGTTTCCGCGCAGCAGGCCACTTGACTTGGGGCCAGATATTCAGCAAGTGGATCGAGAGCCAGAAGAGCGACGGGACGCGTCCCACCATCCGCCCACCTAGGGCCGATGGTTGACGAGGGCTCTCAGACAGAACTCATGAGCGGCAGATAACATGCTGGGTGGGGATACGTAATCCTCTGTGAACATAAGCAATGGTGCGAGGGCTGTCAAACCAAAAATCCCGCTGGGGAGGTAATAATCACGGTCAACTTTTGACCAGCCGACGGTCACCTCGGATCAATCCACTGGTCCAGGTGCATCCAACATATCCGGGAATAACGAAACAACAGTGGCGAGAGCACCGCCAGTTGGACGGCCACGGTCAGCCCGATCCACATTGGCGCGACGCGACTGGCGACCATAAGGACGGCCGTCGGGATCGCACACAGGACCCCGAACCCATAGCTGAAAAACATCGCACCGAAGAAATAGCCGGGGTCGCGCGAGAATTGCAGCCCGCACTGGGGGCAGTTGGGGTGCATCCGCCAGAGCGTCTCAAACACCTTTCCCGTCCGGCAACGGGGGCATCGCATCAAGAGAATGGACCAACACGGCATGCCCGCCGAGTCTGACCTGACGGAAGGGTGGTGGTCAAGGGGGACGGACCACATCCGGGCCGGATGCCAGGCCTGTCGCGCCGATCGTGGCTCGCGTCGCTTTCGGGCTCTCCTCCGGGCGCTATTTGCACGGCCGCGCGTCGATCGAGTAGGCTGGGCTTTGTCAATGGCTGTCGCCGCAATCGCCAGAGTTTGCCTTGTTTCGGCAGAATCTGCCGACTTCGATGGCGTCCTTCGATGGCGTCCGCTGTCTGTAATGGCCAACCGCGTAAGAACAGACTGAATTTCGTCCACGACGGCCGCCACGACGGCCTGCCGCTGGTTCTTTGCCGAGGAGCAAACATGGATCACGGGGGATTCTGTACCGCTTTTGTGCTTTTGATCGCACTGGTTTCCTTGCCGATCGATGCGCCCGCCTGCGGCGGCCAGCAAGCGCCTCAGGTGGAACGGCCGGCCGGCCAGGCCCCGAACCTCGCAGCGCAGATGCCCCGGATCGCTCCGAAGAGCCCGGCCGAATCAGCGCGGGCGATCAAGGTCCATCCCGATTTTCGCGTCGAGCTCGTTGTCGCCGAGCCGCTGGTCCGGGATCCGGTGGCCATCGACTTCGACGAGAACGGCCGTATCTATGTTGCCGAACTGCCCGAATACAACGGCTATGCAGTGGAAGGCTACGACGAACAAGGATCGATACGGCTGATCGAGGATTCCGACGGAGACGGAACCTACGACCAGAGTACGGTCTTTGCCAACGTGGACTATCCCACCGCCGTGGCTTGTTGGAATGGGGGCATCTTCGTGGGAGCCGCGCCGGACCTGTTGTTTTTGAAAGACACCGACGGCGATGGACAATGCGACCATCGCGAAGTGCTGTTGTCCGGCTTTGGCAGTGATCCGGCGGGGGAAGCGCACTTGAATTCCTTCCGTTGGGGGCTGGACAGCCGATTCTATATGGCCACCAGTAACGCCGGCGGCGATGTACGCGTTGTGGGAGACACCAAGGCCAAGGCGGTATCGGTGCGGCGCCGGACCATCGTCTTCGATCCGCGCGATCCTAGGCATTTTTTCCACACCAGCGGCGGTGGACAGCATGGAATGAGTCGGAATCGATGGGGCCGCTGGTTCGTGTGTTCCAACAGCGTTCCCGGCCAATTGCTGATGTATGATGACCGCTACCTGGCACGCAACCCGTATGTCGCAGCCGCGCCGGTGGCCGTGGAAATCATGCCTGATCGGAAATATACGAAGCTGTTCCGCATCAGTCCGCCGGAACCATGGCGCGTCGTGCGGACCAAGTGGCGTCGTGCGGGCCGTTTTGCCGGATCGGACGAAGGGGGGGCGCCGTTCGGATTCTTCACCGGCGCGACGGGCGTTACGATCTACCGTGGTGACGCCTGGCCCGACGCGTATCGAGGCAATTTGTTCGTGGGAGACGTGGCCAACAATATCGTTCATCGGGCCCGGATCAAACCAGACGGTCTGGCCGTGATTGCGGAGCGTGCCGACGAAAAGGCAGAGTTTCTGGCTTCGCGCGACATCTGGTTTCGGCCCGCCCAATTCGCCAACGGTCCCGACGGAAATCTGTACGTGCTGGATGTCTATCGGGAGTTGATTGAATGCGCGTCCTGCCTGCCAACCGAGTTGCTGGAACACGTCAACGCCGTGGGCGGAAACAATCGAGGCCGCATCTACCGGATCGTGTACGCCGGCGACGATCGCCCGCGCGAGCCGCGTCGCGGGCCGCCGCGGTTGGGCAGTGCGAAGACGACGGAACTGGTGGACTTGTTGCAGCATCCTAATGGATGGCACCGCGATACCGCGTCGCGGCTGCTGTACGAGCGCCAGGATCTCCAAGCCGTAACGCCGTTGACATCGCTTGCCCGAGATTCAGCGCAACCGATCGGCCGTCTGACGGCCATGTATGCGCTGGAGGGTCTCGGGCACTTGGATGACGAAACCCTCCTGCTACGACTCGACGACGCGTCGGCCCATGTACGGCGGCACGCCGTCCGCCTGGCCGAGCCACGCGTCGCACATTCGGCAAAGATCCGCCGGAAACTCACCACGATGGCCGACGATCCCGACCTCGCGGTCCGCTACCAACTGGCATTCAGCCTGGGCGCATGGACCGACGAGGCACAGGCGGCCGCGCTGGTGAAACTGGCGGCTCGCGACGGAGACATTGCTTGGATCCGCATGGCGATCCACAGTTCACTAAGAAGCAACGCGGGGCCGGTACTGCGGTTGCTTGCTGAGAATGCCGCCTTTCGCGATTCGTCCCACGGCCGATCGCTGCTGACGGCGCTGGCCACGCAGATCGGCGCGACGCGTGCGGAAGGCGACATCGCGGCGTTTTCGCGCTGCCTCGATCACGTTTTCCAAGAGGATCGCGGTTTGGCTGAGCAACTCGTCGAAGCCCTGCTGCGCGGCGCGGGATCCGCGCGGCAGGACCAGGTCATTCAGAGCGCCGGTGGTCCGACGCGCCGCCTTTTTCAGGTCTTGCTTGTCCGTGCGCGCACGATCGCCGCCGATCGCAACGCCGGGGCCGCCAACCGCGTGGCGGCGATCGAACGGCTGGCATTGAGTCCGTTCAGCGCAATCGAGCCGTTGATGGCCGAGCTACTGCAACCTCAGGAGCCCCAACCGGTCCATCACGCGGCCCTGTCCGTGCTGGGCAAGTACGACGTTCTCGCCGTCTGCGGACAGTCACTCAAGCC
>CAZNKT010000119.1:0-17915 GCA_964573605.1 uncultured Pirellulales bacterium | reverse complement strand
GCGGTCGGCTTCGACCCATTCGAAGATCATGTCCATGATGCGCCCCAGCAACTGGTCGATGTCCAGCGTATGGCTGACGGCCAGCGCCGTGCGGTACATGATCTGAAGGTTGCTGCGGGCCCGCACGAGCCAGGGGCTCTGCGTACCGGCGGGAGTTTCGCCGAACAACGCGCTGCCTTCTTCCTGGCTCATGGAACGGACGATCCGCGAGCTGCGATCCTCCTGGATCTGACCGACAATATTTACTTTGTCCGACAGATCCGCGTTCGCGTTGTCGGCAAACCCGGTGTACAACAACAGGGTCTGTCCCAACTGCACCTGATCGCCGCCGGCAAGCTCTTCGGTCTTGATGGGCCGGCCGTTGAGGTACGTGCCGTTGGAGCTTTGTTGATCGGCGAGCAGAAAGGCCCGGCCGCTCCGCCGTAGCACGGCATGACTGCGGGACACTTCGGTATCGTGCAGTTGAATGGAGTTCGAGCTGTCGCGCCCGATACTCATTACGTCATCTTCCAGTTCGAAACGCGTGCCCTGATCCCGGCCACGGATAACGAACAGCGACGGCACGATAGGGATCTCCCGGCCCAGGACAGGCATGCGGCCGACAAACAACAGCGGCAGCGGCTGCCCGTTGCGAATCGCGCACCGCGTGGACTATGCCGCTCGCGCCAACAATTCTTCAATTTTACGGATCAATGGCGCGTAATGGTAGGGCTTGGCGACGACCTCTCCTGCCGCCAGCGGCTCGACGTTGCGACGAGCGGTCGCCAGTAACAGGACCGAAGCCGATCCGTCGTGCGTGGCTTGGTCGAAGTCACGTGAAACCTGGGGGTGAGGCTGGGAGTTTTCATCGACGTCCACGACGATCACGTCGGGCCGGCAGCTGCGGGCCAGCGCCAGGCCGGTGTCGCTGCGGGATGCTTCGAAGATTTCCGTTCCGTTTCGCGATAGCGCTTCGCGCAGCACGGCGCGGGAATCGTCCGAAGAGTCGACGATGAGAACGCGTCCGGGAGTGGCCACTCGCAACCTCCTTGTCCGAGCGTTTCGCAGGGGGGGATATCGGGCAGCGGAAGTGCCACGGTCGCGGGGGCCGTCTTGGTTGGCGAGACGTCCGTGTCTGCCGGCACTGGTTCCACTGCGGAAGACTGCGAAGAATAGCCGCCCGCGGCCGACGTGTCAAAACCGAATCGCCCCTCTGCCGGCCCCCATCCCTCTGCTGGACCGGTGTTGGATGCCACGGATCGCGGTGCGGTGACTTTTCGGTCAGAATTGGCCTTTACGGCCATCCGCCTTCCGCGCACAATACCGCCCTCAATTCCGACCCCCGCGAAGAGCATTGCGGCTTGCCGGGCCGCGCGTGAATTCCCGGCGACCTGAAACCGGTCATGGATGACCCCTGCCCGCAAAGGAGTGCTGACCGTGCGTATCCTTTCCTTTTCGGCCGCTCTTTGGGCCTTGATTGCCGTGGGTTTTGCCGAGGCCCAGCAGCCCCCGGCTTCGTCCTACGGCGCCAATGTGTCGCGATACAACATCGCGGTCGTGGACATCAGCTACATCTTCAAGAACCATCAACGCTTCAAGGCGCAAATGGACACGATGAAGCAAGACGTCGAGGCGACGGAAAAGGTGCTGATGCAAGAGCGCCAGGCAATTGCCAAGTTGGGTGAACAGCTCAAGCAACTCAAACCCGGCACGCCCGACTACAAAAATCTGGACGAACAGATCGCCAAGCAGAAGGCCGAGTTCAATCTGAAAGCGTCCAAGCAACGGAAAGATTTTCTGGAACGCGAGGCCAAGATTTATTTTCAGACGTACCTGGAAGTGCGGGACTCCGTCAAGCTGTACGCGCAACACCACAATGTGGGGCTCGTCATTCGCTTTAATGGAGACGAAGTCGATCCGAACCGCCGGGAAGATGTATTGCGCGCCATCAATCAACCCATCGTTTTTCAGAATAGCATCGACATCACGGCCGACGTCTTGCAGGACTTGAATCGGACCGCACGGAGTCCTCGAGCACAGCAGCCGGGGCGTCGCGCACAAAACCAGATTCCTGGTCCCGCCGCCATTCGCCGCTGATCGATGGGATGGTGAACCAACCCATCGCCAAGCGACCGTGTCCCGGGTAGAAGCAAATCCCAAGCTCTTGCGACCTGTCGGCGGATCTACCACGTTGACCATTTCCCAACGTCATCAACGCACGATCGCCTCGACCGCCACGGTGCGAGGCATCGGCTACTGGTCCGGCGAGCACGTGAACGTGGAGTTCCATCCGGCGGATCCGTTCACGGGCATTCGCTTCGTGCGGACGGATCTGCCCGCCCGCGCGGCGATCCCCGCGTGCGTGGCGTGCCGCCGCCAGACGCCCCGCCGGACGACGCTGGCGGCCGGCGCGGCGCAGGTGGAGATGGTGGAACATGTTCTGGCAGCGCTGGCCGGCATGCGCATCGACAATTGCGAAGTACGCGTCGATCGTGCCGAACTACCCGGAATGGACGGTTCCGCCCAACCGTTCGTGGACGCCATTGTCCGGGCCGGGGTCGTCCAACTGGATGCCATGCGCCGACGATTGACCGTGCGCCAGTCGGTCCGCGTCGAGGCTGATCAAGCCTGGATCGAGGCCCGGCCGACGGACGAGCCGGGTCTGATCGTGCGCTACGAACTCGACTACGCACCGCATCCCGCAATTGGCAGACAGTCGATCGAGCTGGCCGTCACGCCGCAAGCCTTTCGGTCGGAGCTCGCGCCGAGCCGCACGTTCCTGCTGCGCGATGAGGCCCGCTGGCTCCAGGCACAGGGACGAGCGCGGCACGTGAGTCCCAGAGAACTGCTCGTATTCGACGAAGACGGACCGATTCAGAATCAACTCCGCTTCGCGGACGAATGTGTTCGCCATAAGACGCTGGATGTGGTCGGTGACCTGGCCTTGGCCGGCATGGATATATGCGCGTACGTTGTTTGCCACCGCAGCGGACATCAACTGAATGCGGAACTCGTCGACCGCCTACTTGCCGAAGAGCAACGGATCGGAGCACGGCGTCGTTCGGCATAGGCCGGGCGCCAACGGAGATACCGACATGGCGACGTATGTCGCGCCCAGTGCCGTGGTGGACGCTCGAGCCAGCCTTGAGCGCGACGTATACGTCGGACCGTTTTGTCTGGTGGGTCCCGACGTCCGAATCGGTGCCGGAACCAGACTGATTAGCCACGTCAGCTTGATGGGCCACGTCTCCATTGGCCGCAACAACCGGATCTATCCGAACGTCGTCATCGGCGGCGAGCCCCAGGACATCAGCTACGCGGGAACCGACACACGCGTGGTCGTCGGGGACGGCAACATCATTCGGGAGGGGGTCACGATCAACCGCGGCAGTGAGAAAGAACAAGGGCTGACGTCGGTTGGCAGCCATAACTTTATGATGGCATGCTGCCACGTCGCGCACGACTGCCGGGTGGGTGACCATATCATCATGGCCAACGGCGCCCTGCTGGGCGGCCATGTTCATGTACACGACCACGCTTCCCTGTCCGGGGGAACGGCGGTCCACCATTATTCCACGATCGGTAGCTTCAGTTTTGTGGGTGGCTTGAGTCGCGTGCTGCACGATGTGCCGCCGTTCATGCTGGTTGAAGGCGCGCCGGCCCGCCCGCGTTGCATCAATATTGTTGCCCTCAAACGCCGCGGCTTTGACCCGTACGTGATCAATTGCCTGGCGGAAGCCCACCGGCTCTTGTATCGCGCCAAGGTGGGGGCGGACCACGCCCGCGAGATCCTGCGAGGAAACGATCAATTGGCCGGCGCGGTCCAGGATCTACTGGCGTTTATTGAAGGCCAACAGCAGGGGCGGCACGGACGCAGTCGAGAAGTGCGGAGAGCGGCATGAAACCGGTGCAGCTTGCCGTCGTTGGCGTCGGACACCTGGGTCGCATCCATGCCCGCCTGTGCACGGGCCTGGATAAAGCGCGGCTGGTCGGTGTCGTCGACGCATGTGCCCAGAACCGCCGCGCCGTAGCAGCGGACCTGGACGTGCCGGCGTTCGAGCGGATCGACCAACTTCCGAACACCGTAGACGGGGTCATTGTCGCCACGCCAACCCACAGCCACGTGGCCATCGGCACGGCGCTGGCCCGTCGAGGACTGCATCTGCTGATCGAAAAACCGCTTGCCGCTTGCGTAGCAGAAGCCGATGTCCTGGTGGACATTTGCCGCCGCCACGGCGTGATCCTCCAAGTCGGCCATGTCGAAAGATTCAATCCGGTGTGGCGGCAGTTCGGCATGAAACTTGGACATCCCCGGTACGTGGATGCCACGCGCACCAGCGGATTTCCGTTTCGCTCCACCGATATCGGCGTCGTCCTGGACCTGATGATCCACGATCTGGATTTGGTGCTGTCGGCTGTGGCTTCGCCTGTCCAACGCGTCGAAGCGCTGGGCCTGTCCGTGCTGGGCGGCCACGAAGATGCCGCTCAAGCGAGAATCACCTTCCAGAACGGATGCGTTGCAAACTTCAACGCCTCCCGGGTCAGCTACTGCGCACAGCGCACGATGCAGGTATGGACTGCCGGCGGCTTTGCGTCGCTGGACTTCGCCGCGGGCCAGGCGACTCACGTCGAACCCGGTGAATGTCTGCGCGGCGGAACGCTGCGCGTCGATTCGCTGACCGCGGAAGAACGCCACTACTTCAAGGAGAACTTTTACAACAAGGTGCTCGAAAAGCGGCACGTTTCGGCCCAGCCGGCAAACGCTTTGGTGCAGGAGCAGCAACATTTCGTGGACTGCATCCGGACCGGTACGACGCCCACCGTGTGCGGCCAGCAAGGTCGCAGCGCGTTGGCCCTGGCCGAACAGGTTCTGGGAGCCGTCGCCCGCCACCACGGGGACGGCGAAAGTTCGGCGTCCGCTGGACCGCCGTACGCGTTGTCCGGCCCCGCCAGAATCCCTGCCGTCCTTCCGCCGCAGCGGCGCGCGGGCTGAAGCCCCGTTGCTCACGCCAGGTCGCGGTCCTCGAACAGGAACAACGCCAGCAGCATGGCAATAGCGCTGTACAGTATGCAGTAGATCAACGCCCCTACCAGGTATCCCACCGGCACGGAGCGGCCGGTGGCAATGGCCGCCTGGATATTAAACGCATCCAGAACAGGCAATACGACGGCAATCAGACGTCCCACGAAAGCGACTGGTTCAAAACCGTCGACCGACGATTGCACAATCAAAGGCCCCAGGTGTCCCAGCGCGTAGATGGATCCGCAAAGAATCAGGTTGGGCAACATGGAAAGCCGCGTCGAAAACGCCACGCCCAGCGCCGCCAGTACCACGGTCTCCATGAATGCCAGAACCAGGCCCGGAACCGCGCGGATCATTTCGTAGTAGCAGGTCTGCCACGAGGGATCCGGGTTGGCCGTCTCCCGCGCATCGTAGACCACCTTGTAGGAGACGGTCAGTAGGAACAGCAGCCCGAGTAGAATGAAGAGCAACGCCACGGGCCACAATACGCCCATGAATTTCCCCAAAATAAACTGCGGGCGGCTGATCGGTTTGGACAACAGCGTGAGAGCCGTTCTCCCTTCAATTTCGTCGGCAACCGAAACACTGGCCGTCCACAGGGCGACGATCACCGCTAGAACGAGGATCAGCGTCATCCCGGAATCCTTGAGCATCTTGACGTCTTCGCCGAATGTGTTGTAAGGCACGTAAATGAACAAGACGAGCGAAAACATGCCCACCACCAGCGCCAGATAATACAGAGGAAGCGAAGAAGCTTCTCGGCTTGTCGCCGCTGCGATGGCGGATAGTTTCGGAGCCGCCCATGCGATAGCCAGATACAGCAAGAACAGCAGGACGAGGCCCGCGGCGGTCACCGGAATCGCAGCCACTTCCGGATATTCGACGCCGGTACGGATAGCGAACGCAACCGTCGCCGGTGCATCGCTGTTATTGGTCACGTACAGCTGGGAGACCCAGCCAAAGAACGGGACCGACTGCCCCGATGATGCACTCCAGTAAAATTCCTCGCCCCCATAAATCTCACGCGACGTGTCGGAAGCCTCCGTCGCGGGATCCGGAGAAAGGACCACATCCTGATCGCTCTCAATACGCAGTTCCCGGAGTTCCTCGGCGCGGAACATCACGGCCACGGGATGCTGCGCGGTGCGAGGCGGCACGGTAAACGATCGGCGGAATTCACCGACCACGCCGATACGCCGCACCGAATCGACAATACCTTTCACGGGCATGAACCACGCGGTGATCACGGCCAGGGCAGCCAGAAATATCGCGACATAGCCGATGGGCACCAGGACGCCCTCCCGGGTCGTGGCCGCCAGCCACGCGGCGCAACGCCGAGACAAAAGCCACGCCACGGCGTACAGCGTCGCCAGCACGGACAGCCCCACCGCGGCTCCCGCGGAGATGAGCCACATGGGCGTCCACCACAGTATCCATTGCTGACCGATGAGCATGGTTTCCACTACGATCGCCAGGGTGGTCGGTGGCCGAAACGTGCGGCGGTGCGGCGGCCCGCGTTTTGCATGGCATGCGGAAACCGTTGCGGCAGCCAGCCGATGCGGCCAAAACGCGCCGTGGTTGCCCGACGGCAGACAAAGCACTGGCACACAACGAGCCGCGCGCCCGGCTCACTCGTATCGAACGCGAAAGCCCGTATGGGCTCCCGACGCAGGCCGACGGTCAATGTGCGTCTCCCGGATGTAGCCAGACATACGGTCTTGGATCGCCGTCACGAAATCCTCGATCGCACGCGACTCCCCTTCCATTTCTACGACCACCCGACCATCGGACAAATTCATCACGTAACCGGTGACCGGCCGCGTGGCGGCCAGCCCCGTCACGGTGTAACGGAAACCCACTCCCTGGACTCGGCCGGAAAAATGGACAACCCATTGCTCGTTCGTGGTGGGCGGGTTTCCGCGGGGACAGGCCCGACCTCGGTGCGCGCGTTGTCGATGGACCAGTTGTGGATTCCTCGTTGCGAGGCGTCTATTTCTTATGCAGGCTGTCGATCATTGCCGCAAACTTCTCTTTGTTCTCGGTCACGGTTGGACGAGGCCCGGTGAACTTCACAAAAAACGTGCCGTCGTCCGGCGTCGGAATGATGGCACCCAATAAGCGATATCCAGGCCGCTCGATTGCGGGTGCGAAAGGACCGCGACGATCAAGAAACGTGCCGGATACATCCACCAGATGAACCTCCAACCCGGCGATCGTTTTCTTCTCCACCGATCCGTTTTCGGTCCGCGATACGTCGTCGGCGCGAAACTGCTTTTTCCAGCGCTCGATGTTCGCCTCGATACCTCCTCCGGCCGCCGTCACCGTGATGCGTCCCGGCGCTTCGGCGGTTTCGGGCGGCGGGACCCTGAATTCGTATTGGATCAGAGACACGCGCGGCCTCACTTCTTCCCACGACGCGTCGGCCCTCAGGGCAAGTTTTCCATTGGCCAGCAGTATGGTGTGGTCCTCGGCGGCCATCGTGCTCCCCACGACCACAACGAGCAGCAGGAACAGGGCGAACGTTGGAGTGCGAATCATGGGGGGAAACCTGGATTGAGCCATGGGCCGGCAACGAGTGGCCCTCAGCGCGGCGGATTGTATGGCGGCCGAGTGCCGCCCGCGCGGCACCCATCGTGCATCGCGATTGAGTCCAATTTTATCGGGGCGCCGCCGGTGCCGACAAGCACGTCCGGGAGCGTTCGACCGGGTGTTGCTGGTCGAAGGTCACCGGCCGCCGACGGAGCGCCCAACGCCGCATCCGGCCTACGAGCCGCAGGGCCGCCGAGCGGGCCTGTGGTTTTGTGCTGTTTCGGAAAAAGTTTGTTTGAACACTGTCTTTTGCGTGCTATGCTGTCGAGGGCCTGCGGAAGGGCCGTGTCATCGCGGAAGCGCCCCGCTCCGCCGGGGTGAATTTGCCTTCACGAGCGACCCCGGGCGGTGAAATCTTCCCACGCTTGCCCGGTTCCCGCGTGGCGTTACTGGGGCTCGGCAAGTAAAATAGAAAAACAGGAGCTGCCGGCTCCCTCTCAGCCTGTGGGTGTGCCACGTTGCGGTGGCTGGCGGCCCGGATTATCGCGCGAGGTAGATGCCGATCATGGACCACCATGAAGATAACGGGCCTGTCGAGATCGCTCTGGTCGGCGATCTGACGGACCACGAAGGCGACTTGACGGACAGATTGCTCAGCGTCGAACCCGGCGGTCAGTGCACGCTGTACTTCGATTCGCCCGGAGGCAGTCCGTATTGTGCCGTGTCGCTCATGTCGCTGATCCGGCTGCGAGGTTTGAAGGCAACCGGCATTGTCACCGGCGAATGCTCATCGGCCACTCTTTGGCCCTTTGCCGCTTGCCAGCGACGCCTCGTGACGCCGTACAGCGTTTTGCTGTTTCATCCGATGAAATGGCAGAGTGAGGAGCACGTCGGCCTGGCGGAAGCGGCAGAATGGGCCAGGCATTTCGGTCAACTCGAAGAGGAAATGGATCGCTTGTTGGCGGATCTGTTCTCGTTGAGTCACGAGGATATGCAGCGGTGGATCATTCCGGGTCGCTATGTAACCGGACGCGAGTTGGCCGAAGCCGGATTGGCCGAGCTGACTGAATTGGAACCGCTGGCTTATTTCAAACGCAACGGGTCTCCTCGCACTTCGTCTTCCGCATTACGCGCTCAAGGGCGGACGTGATTCCGCGAAGCGGCGATACGCATCGCGGGCCGCCGATAGATCGCTGTGGCGGTCCACGAATCCGCAACGCAAGCGGGATCGCAGGATCACGCCCTTTTCCAGTTCCCGTGCGAAAAGGCGAAACGCGACGGCGGTAACCCCGAACTCGTCGGCCGTCGTCTCCGCCCCGTAGAAGTCGGACGGATAAATCATTACGACACAGGTCGGACGGCCGTAGGCCGCGCGGAACAGGCAGACGTGCTGCTGGCGCTCATTTGCGTGCTTCCAAGACGATACCCCGGCGGTGGGAACCGGGGCGAGCATCGGCGCGCCGTCGATCGTGAGGCATTCCTCGACGGCCAGATGTGTTTCCACGCGGATTTCGGGTTGGCTATCCCATTGTTCGGTCTGCACCGAAACGACCAGTTCCACTCCGCCCAGCCAGTGATGGTCGGCATTGCCGGCCAGTACGCGCCAGGCAAGCTCGTAGCGGCACGCTTGTGTTCTGCCGGTTCTGTACGTGGCGACGAGGTCGTCACCACGCGTGAATCGATCTTCGAGCGTCTGCGGTGAATCGCCACTATCCCGTATCGACGGTGGCAGCAAGACTTGCAGGAGATTGCCGTCAATCTTGCAGTCGCCGATGCGGACCTGGCCAAGACCCGCCTGCGGCTGCCGCAATTCGAGACGCGCGGTCATGCGACCGCACTCCACGCAGGCGCGTGTCTGTTGCAACGTCCAGGGATGCGTCGCCTTGCGGCAGGATCGATCCAATCTACGTTCGTCGCCGTCGACCATGAATGGGCTGCGGGAGGGTAATTCGCCCGCGTGTCGAAAAAAAAACCCCGTCGCTTACGCCAAGGCAAGACGACGGGGCCGGAACAGAGAAGAGGCCGTTGTGTCTTTCGTTGCGGCAAGGATGAAATATGAGGCAGTTGTCGCTGCTGCAAATGAAACTTGCGACAGGGAACAAACAACGACTGACTTGCAACCCCCATCCTCTGCTATGCTAGTCGATCTTAGCAATTTCCAAACGCGTGTCCATAGTTCGTGCCGAAAAAAAACCAGCGATTTTAACTTACAGGGGGACTACGGTGGATCGGACGAGGCGACGGTTTCTGGCAGTGTGCGAACAGGCGGCCCGGGCCGCCGGCGACGTGCTGCTGGACTGGCAGGGACGTGCCGGCGTGCAGGAAAAGGGCCCCGCGGACCTCGTCACGGACGCGGATTTTGCCGCCCAGCAGGCGGTGTACGAGGCGATTCGGCAGGCGTTTCCGCAGCACGGGTTCCGGGGCGAGGAGGCCGGATCGCCCGGCGGTGGCGATTCGGACTACTGCTGGTACGTGGACCCGCTGGACGGAACGACCAATTACGTCCACGGCCTGCCCCATTACTGCGTGTCGGTCGGCTTGGCCCACGCCGGGCAGGTGCAGGTCGGTACGGTGCTGGATCCCGTGTCCGGCAAATGCTTTACCGCGGTCCGCGGCGACGGCGCCCGGCTTGACGGTCAGGCACTTCGAGTCAGCCGGACAACGGACCTGGAACAGGCGCTTGTCGCAATCAGCTTTGCTCCCCACGTCTCGTCGACCTCACCGGAAGTCAAGGTTTTTCTGCGTGTGCTCGACGCCTGCCAGGCAATTCGTCGCACCGGATCGAGCGCCCTGAACCTCTGCTATTTGGCGGCCGGATGGATCGATGGCTACTGGTCTCGTACGGTCCATCCCTGGGACATCGCCGCGGGGGTGCTCATGGTGGAGGAGGCCGGTGGCGTGGTCACGGCTCCCGACGGAGGACCGCTCGATCTGGACCGGGCAGCGTTCGTTGCTGCAGCGACTCCGCAGTTGCACGCCCGGCTGTTGGCCCTGCTGCAGTCGTCGGGTGGTGGCGAGGGTCCCCAGCGCTGACGGGCCCTGACGCCTTCGCTCGCGAGGCGGACGACCGGCGGCACGCGAGGCGATCGGTCAAGTTGGGGGGGCGGCTTTGGGCGGATGGCGCGCAGTCGTGCGACACTCGATTCTTCAAGTAGCGCGAGAATCCAGTTAAACTGAATGGAGGGACATTGCGGCGTGCTTATCGGCTTTTCTCCTCTTTCCGCACGCCGCCCAAGCGGGTGCACAGCCGGCGTGGGCCCGTCGTTGCCGGAAAACGGTAGGGCGATACCTCGTGCGATTATTTGATTCATTCCGTACGCAACCGTGCTTATCAGGGAGTCTCGACGCGGGCGGCGGAGGCTGTCCGGCCCCCCTGCTACGTGTTGTCTGCGTCGGCTGCTGCTGGCTGGGCTATGTGACCTGTGCCGGGCGGTTGCCCGCGCAGCAGATAACGCCGTCGGTCGACGAATCGCCCCCGACCACGCCGCTATCGGTCCCGGTCATGCCGGACGACACGCCGGCGTCGGACGCGGCAGTTCGTCCAGACACCTATCTGTTGCCCGACGGACAAGGAAAATTGCAGAAGGTTCTCGGCTTCGATTACGCCACGTTTGTTGAAGCGTGGAAACGTCATTGGCAGATCGATACTAGAGCGACGGCGCCCAACTACACGCTGCGCGAATTTAGCGCCGAGGGCATCGTGTCGGAAGGCATGGCCCGGCTGAAAGTTGTTTACGAAGTTGGCTTACGTCAGGAACGTTTGACGCGTGTCCCGCTGGGGCTGGGCAACGCAGCGCTTATGCGCCCTGTCGAATGGAGTTGGGAAGGCGAACACTTCCTCGTCTACGACGATGAACGAAAGGAACTGGCAGCCTGGTTGCGAGGTCCATCTTCCGAGCCCGGCCAAATAAGCCTCGACGTCGTTGTGCCGCTCGACAATCCGTCACCCACCCCGAAACTTCGGCTATCCGTACCACGGGCCACGCAGTCCCGGCTTGGCATCACCGTTCCTGATCGCGATGCCAGCGCGACGACAAGTAACGGCGCCGTGCTGACCGCCACGCGCGAAGTCGCTCAAGGCACGCAATTCGACATTGCGGGAGTGGGCCGCGACTTCGTGCTTCGCTGGCTTGTGGCGGATAGGGCGGCAGCCACGCTGCCGCCCGCGTTGGAGGCGCAGGGGGCGATCACGGCCCGGGTGGATCAGAGCGCAATCCAGTTCGAAGCACGGTTGACTGTCAAGAGTCTGGCCGGACCGATCCACCGCGTGCAGATCGTGTTGCCGCAGGACGCGCAGCTGATTGCCGTGGAGAATGCCGACCTGGCGGTTCAGGTGCGGCAGACGACGACATCGTCCGGCGGGCAAAGACCGGTGATCGAGGTGCGTACGGATTCGGCCTCCACCGGGCCACTGGAAATCCCGCTCGTTGTCAAGCAACCCATGGCCGATCCTGCACGGACGCTGGAGGTCTCCGGGTTCGTCGTACGCGACGCCGTGCGCCAATCGGGAAGGGTCACCATGCTGACTTCCGCCGACTGGGACGTGTTGTGGACGGCACAGGAAGCGGCACGACGGGTGGAAGACGCTACTGCCGACGTGCGGACAGCGGACGTCGACACGGCATTCGAATACTTCCGTCAACCGTTCCGGATCCGCGGGAGACTCAAGCCGCGCGTGGCACGCCTTACGATAACTCAGCGGAACCAGCTGCGAATCTGCGCGGACGAAGCTTTCCTGGAGTTGCGTCTGCATTTTCGGCAGCCCGACAGGCAGCTGTCCGTGTTGGAAGTTCAGACGGACGGGTGGCGCGTGGATCTGGACCGCGTAGAGCCGGCTGAAGTATTTGATCTTGAGTTCGCGGCGGTCGATCCATCAGGCGTACTGGCCTTGCCTTTGCGTCGCCCGTTGGAGAACGACTTGGAAATCACGCTGCCGGCCCGCCGCAATCTTCCGGCAGATTCGACGCATGTCGAACTGCCCATTCCCACGCCTCGCGGCGTGCGCCTGGCCGGCGCGACCCTGCTGGTCGTTCCGGACAGCAATCTGGAACTGGTGCCGGATCGCCAGGCTCTCAAGAACCTCACGCGGTATCCGGACCTGTTTGACGATTCCCCGGAAAACTCGCGTCGTTCATTCTTTTATCGCGTGGGTACTTATCCCGCCGTGTTTGTGGCCGAGCGGCATCTGCGCCCTCGCATGGTGTCGGTGAACCTCAACAGCGAGATTTCCTATCGCGGGGAAAAGAGCCGGATCGGGCAGCAGTACGAATACCGTGTTGAGAACGATCCGTTGGAGGAGATCGTCCTCGAGATTCCTTCGGAATTGAAAGGCCACCAAGGCCTCGAGGTAACTTTGGACGGCGAGCGTCTGGCCGCCGGTGAGCCAGAACAATTAGCAACCTCTCCTGACTCGCCCGGCGATGGCCGTGATAACGCGTCCGCACCGGATTCCCCTCAGCGCGTGCGGTATGCACTGCCGGAGTCCAGGACGGGCACGTTTCGGTTGCGCGTGGTTTATGGATGGTCGGCGTCGTGGGATGCGTCCGAGCCGGTCCCTATGCGCGTACCGTTGGTGCAGCCCGCGGAAGCTGATGTCGTACGCAATGTGGTGCACGTGACGGCTGGCCCTCAGATCCGCGTGGAACCCACTTCTTCGCCTTCCTGGCAGCTTCAAGAGCCGGACAGCGCCCCGAGCGGTAGTTCGGGCGGGTTGCGGTTGGTGTCGGCCGGCCCGGTCGGCCCACTCGAATTGCAGGTGACGGAAACCCGCCGCGCGATTCAGGGGTGTTATGTCGAGAGAATGTGGATGCAATCGCGCCTGTCCGATGTTGAACGCCAGGACCGCGTGGTGTTTCGCTTGCATTCGTCGGTTCCGAGCAGACGACTGTTCCTGCCGCCCGACGTGGTTTCAGGCACGGTACGGCTGTGGATCGACGGCCGGGAAATAACGGATCCTGTTATAGAACCCTTCGAGCGCACGCTCACGCTGGCTGGTTTAGCTGCCGACACGCCCACCCAGGTGGAACTTGTGTACGCCACGCGCGGCGGCACGAAAACCTTCGGCCCGTCTTCACTCGCGCCCCCCCGCTTCGAGGGAGACAACTGGATTCGGCAGATGTATTGGCAGGTGGCTCTGCCGGCGGACAAGCACGTGGTCAAGGTGGACGAACGGTTTACATCCGAGAATGCCTGGCAGTGGACAGGCTTCGGATTCGCGCGGGTAGCCAATTTGTCCACGCAGCAATTGCAGCAGTGGTCCGGGGGGCATACGGCGTCCAGTCTGCCGATGCAGTCTCATCACTACCTGTTCAGCTATTTCGGCGGAACGCACAGCCTGACGCTCTGGACCGCCAGTCGTTCATCGATTGTGCTGGTGGCATCGGGCGTTGCTCTGGCGGTGGGGCTGTTACTGATTTATGTTCCCGCCTCGCGGCGTCCGGCCTCTCTGCTGGCAGGTGTCGTCGTGCTCATCGCGGGAGGATGGCGATACCCCGAGGAAGCGTTTCTGATTGGTCAGAGTGCCGTGTTGGGCGTGGTCCTTACTCTCGTGGCAGTACGTCTCAAGAAGATCGTATCTCGTCCGGTCGTCACACCTCAAATTCCAGCGGCGGGAAGTTCCGTCGTGGTCAATACCTACTCGACGGAACCGTTCGCCCAGGGGCTGCCGGCCAGCGGATCTTCGGCATCCACGAAAGTCGGTTTCGCGCCGGTCTCGGACCCTCCGTCATGATGCGATTGCGACATGCCCGTTGGCCGGCGGCAACCATCGAGAGCGCTTCGGCGGCTTGGTTTCTGGTGTTGGCCGCCGCCACTTTGGTAGTGGCGGGCGACGAGCCGTCGCCGCCGGACGGCGAGCGTCCATTGTCGTACCGCCGTATCTACGCTCCCGCGGACCGCATGCAGGATTGGCCTACCGGGGAGGAACGTTTTCTACCGGTCGACGCCGGCGAGCTGGACCAACTGCTCGAACACGCGCGGCGGCACGCGATGAACGCTCCGGTCGATGGCGTGCCCTACGTGCAGTCGGCTCGGTTTGAAGCGAGCCTGGAAGGCGTGACGCTCCGCGAGGGTCGGGCAGAACTGGATGTCGTTTACGATGGCGATTCCGAATCGCTGCTGTTAATGGACGGCGTCACGCTGGCGATGGGCTCTCCTGCGTGGAACAGCGATCCGGCCACACCGGCCGTCGCTGGACGTTGGAGCGACGGACTGTTCGGCGTCCTCGTGAGGAACACGGGTACGCTCGTGTTCCCATGGTCCCAGCGAGGCGCGCGCGACATGGCCGGAAACGTGCGATTCCGGTTTCGGCTGCCTCGCTCGGTCCAACGCGAATTGCAGCTGACGCTGCCGAGCGGCCTGGTGCCTCACGTGGACCACGGTGTGGCCGTTTCCGGGCCGACCGACAGGAAGGGGCAGTCCGTCTGGCGCCTTCGCCTGGGGCCGGAGCCCACCATCACGTTGCGCATCCTGGATCGACCACTCGATGATGCGCCGCGAAGCGATCCACTGCAGTCGCTGATCGTATACGATATCGCTCCCGAGGGCATGAGTGTGACTGCGTCGTTCTCGATCAGCGTTCCCGATCAGCAAGACGCGGAACTGCGCCTGTCGCTGGCCGCGCCCCTCAAAACGACCGCGGTCCTGCTGGACGGGCAGCACGTGCCGTGGCGGGCGATCTCCGATCCCGCCACGGAAGATCGTCAACTCCTGGTGGAACTTCAGCGAAAGGACGATGTGCGTCGGAAGAAACTCGTTGTCCAAGCGCTGCTTCCCATCCGCCTCAACCGGCTCGTGCGATTGCCGCAGGTACGCGTTCCCGGGGCGGAATGGGAATCTGGCGGAACCAGAATATTCATCAACGACCCGCTCGAGATGACGCGTCTGGAACTCGACGGATGCATACAGGTTGACTCGCAGCCGAGAGCCGCACCACGGTCGGGCGATTCTCTGGAACTGGCGGATTACCGGCCGGACGCTTCGGTCGAAATTCAGCTGGCTCGACACCAGCCCGGGTCGCAGTGGGAACATGCATCCACGGTTGTTGTAGGGCCTGACGAGGCGACCAGCACGACGACCTTGCGTTGGACAGGCGCCGCGGATCGGTACCACTTGATAACACCCCGCATCGACCCGGACTGGGTCATCACGCAAGTGTATAGTGAACCGCGCGGCCTGGTTCGTTTTTGGGATCTGGACCAAACCGACGCGGCATCGCCTCGTGTCGTCATTGGGTGGGATGCCGATGCCGCTCCGCGGGACGGTGCTCTCATCCGCCTGACGGGCCGGCGCGTATGGACGCCGACGCGAGGCGCGTTGTGGCTCGGCGATCTGTCCATGCTCACCAGGAGCGCGTGGCGGACGCGCGCTCCGCTGCTGGGTCTGCGTGCTGCCGAACCCTATCGATTGCATGTCGAAGGCAGTTCGCCGCTGGACGTGGTTACCGATGCAAACATGCCTTCGGACGAGGCTGACTTGCTCGATTCGCCGCAGCGGATGTGGTTCGTCAGATGCAACCGCGAGGCCACGCAGTGCCGGTTGAGTCTCATCCGCCGGACCCCCGCGTTTCAGGCTGACGTGCGCCTGGAGTTCTTGGTGGATCGAGCGGCGGATGTGCTGCGCGAACGCTACGCCGTTCGGTGTGTGCCCCAGTCCAGCGGCGTGGACCGCTTCCACATCCATTTTCACGGAGCTGAGGTGGCTGATTTGCAATGGGACATTCCCGGAGGACAGGCGCACCCTGTCGCCTTGCCGGTCTCCGAACAGGACAGCAAGGCTTCCGGTGGGAAGGACGAAACGGCCTGGGAAATCGTGCTGGATCAGCCAAGACGCGCCCCCTTTACGGTTACCGCGCATCGCCGGCGGGCATCTCCACGAGGCTGGCGAATGCCATTAGTTTCGGTGCCGGATGCCCGCGCCGCCGAAGCCCGAATTGTCGTGCGGTCCGAGTGTGCTTCGGGCGTGGGCATACGCGCAGCGCAGCTTGAGCGCATCGAGAACGAAAGGCTCGCCAGTGACCGTTTTTCAGACGTACGAGCAACGTTTGCGTATGACGCCACGTCGGAAGGGATAGCGCTCTCCCAAGGTTCGCTGGTCCTCGACGCGCAAGGCAACCGTCGATTGCCGGCGCCGGCCTGCGTATGGGATGCCACGTTGTTCTCAAAAGTCGCGGAGCATGGAGACACCGTGCACACGGTAACTTATGCCGTGCACAACCTGGGACGCGAAACGATGGGGATAGCGTTGCCCCCGAAAACGACTCTCCAGGCCGTGTGGAGCGACGGCAAGCCGGTCGCCATCCATCAGGCGGTCGGAGGAAACGACTCGGTTATCTCTCTCGACCTGCCGCAGCAGCGACAATGCAACGTCGTCCTGCAATATCAGGAATTGGGACATCCTCTGGGCACCGTCCACTGGATTGCTTCCGCGTTCCCCTCGATAGACATGCCGGTGCTTTCCCGCCGGTGGACGGTTTGGTTGCCCCCGCCCTATGTCGCGCTCCGGAAGCCCCACAACCTGGTCACGCAGCGCGAGAGCCTGCTGCGCCGACTGCTCGGTCCGCTGGCCGGCAAGGACGAACAAGGGCCATCGTCAACGACGCAACGCGAATTCGATTACGCCGCATGGCAAAACGATGCCATCGGCGCCGGGAGCGTGGCCGCGTTGACGCAGATACGGCCGCCGGGCAATCTTGTCTCCTGGGGCGGCTGGCACGCAGGGGGTGCGTCTGCGGGGGTGCGCGGCATCGCGGTTGTCAACGAACAGCGTATTTTTCTTCTGGGACTTGGGTTGTTCGCGTTATACACGACATTGTTCGCCGTGTATCTCAATAGCGTACGTTTCCGCATCGTTTTGTTTTTCGCGACCGCCATTCTGGCACTATTGCTGCCCGCCGCCGTGGTCCCGTTGGTCACCGCGGCGTTTTTGGGTGCCCTTGCCGGTCAGGGATTGCGTTTGATCCTGTCCGTTGGAGCGCGGCAGACATCGGATGAGGCCAACGATCGTGTGCCATCCGGCAAGATGCCCCAGATCGCCGTCGGCGGACCGGCGATGCTCGTCGCATTGCTGTTCGCTGCGGCTGCGGGTTACGCAGCGGAGCCGCCAGGCCAGAAACCGCCGTCGACCACGTATGCGACGGATGCGAAGCATCACAACAAACCGACGGAGTCGGACCCGGACGATCCGGTCTATCGCATCTGGATTCCGGTCGACGACGAACCGAACCATCCGATCTTCTCGCGGTCCACATCGCCCCGCTGGACCAGGTAGTCGATGATCCGCCGGGTGTCGGCGACCGCACGGTGGCCCAGGAGCGGGTAGCTGTGGGCGAACCGCTCGTCGAAAAAGAGCCACTGGGGCCGCCGGGCCGGGTCGGGATCAGCCGGGT
>CAZNKT010000118.1:0-17970 GCA_964573605.1 uncultured Pirellulales bacterium | reverse complement strand
GCATCGTTGATTCGATCCCCCGGCGGAGCCGGGGGCTGAACCACGGTGGATGCCAAACAGCGACACGGCGTGGTTGCTTCCGCTGAGCAGCGGGGCGTTGAGGATGTTGATGAAGTCTTCGATGTCGTCGAAGGTGATTCTCTTCACCGGCGGACTGCCGTTGGCTGGAAGGCCGCGACGCAAGCAACGGGTGAACGATCCACCATTGGGGAAAAAACGGGCCGGCAGACTTTTATCTCCCACGATCGCCCACGCGCTGAATTAGATCATTACCACCAGGATACCCGCCACGAGCATTCCCAGGCACACCAAGATTGCGGCGGTCGCCGCCGGAGAAAACTTCGACGGATTCGACGCGCCGCACTGCGGGCAGACCGATGTCATGCAATCCACGTCGGTTCCGCAGGCATGGCAGTGTCGAGCGATGTGGCTCTGAACGGATATCCAACGGACCAGTGTCCGCAGCGTCTGTCGCGTGGCGTTTACGGCTTTATGTGCCATTCGGCTGCCCAAGTGAAAGTGAGAACGGTCCGGGCGTGCCCGCCTACAAGCCTAGCACACGCAAATGTACCCCCCCACCGTTTCAGCCCCAGGCTCCGCCGGGGGATCGTCTCCGCAACGGCAACGTGATCCTGTTGTGCTCGGAAGCGCATTGTGGAGCCACAAATCAAGGCGGTCGGCCATCAAGTTCTTGCTTCAACCGATTGGCAATGGCCACGAACGTGTCGGCTGCGGGACCGCCGAGTTCGGCGAGTTTGCGGTGCGTTTCCAGCAAATGTTCGGCGAACTCTCTTCGCTGCAGCGGCGTTACCGGCAGCTCGACAGGGTCACTCTTACATTCGGGAGGCGAGTCGGCAAAGTCCAGGATCTGCTCCAGCCGGACCGTCTCGAGCAACCTGCGGCGCGCGGCTGCGTCGGCAACAACTCGAAAACTTGCGGTCCCGCGCTTGCCGCGTTTGTGAAGCATGATCAGGCACCCCAAAAAAGTGCTGTCCAGGTACTCACAGTCCGAGAGGTCGACCATGGTTTGGGCACCGTCGTCAATCGCGCCGCACAGGAAATCCCGCACCGTGGGACTCTCGCGCATCGTGCCGCGGCCGGCGATGCGCAGCAGGTACCCGGTTGACGTGCGATAAATGGTCAACGTACACGGTTTTTCCATGGCAAGCCTTCTCCACGGCCTTGTGAGAGCATTGCGCACGCTGGTCACCACAATGGACGATCCGCTTGGGATCAATATGCTCAAAATTGAGCGTCAGGGCCAGACAGATCAGAGTTTTCCGTTTCATATCGCACGAGGCTGCAGCTCGCACGTGGCTCCTTGCTCTGTCCGGCCGACGAATTCCGGGCAACCAACGGGAAGCCAGCGAATGAACCTGCGGACGTGGACTGCAGGGTTCATCGCGCAACCATCAACAAGGCGGGGCAGCCACTTACAGCTGCGAGAGCGCGTCGGAGAATTGCCTGGCGGGCCCGTTACGGATATGCTTGCGGCATGAAAATGATCTCATTCCGCTGGTTGGGGACCTTCGCGATCCTTTCTGGCTTTTCTATCATCGTCGCGACTGACGTCTCGGCCGCGGTGTTTCACTGGGTCGACCAGCCGGGCCGGTACCTGAGCCTTCGCTTTGGCGAGCGGCCTGTCGCGCGTTACATGTACCAGCCGATCGACGTGTCGTCACCCGGGGCCCGCGAGGCGACGTACAAGCCGTACTTGCATGTCTTCAGTCCCGACGGTCGGCGGTTGCTGACCAAGGGCCCCGGCGGGCTCTATTCTCATCACCGCGGCATCTTCTTCGGCTTCAACAAGATCACGTACGGTGACGGCCTGATGTGCGACACCTGGCATTGCCGCGGCAGGGCGTATCAGATTCACGAAGCCATCGCCGCAAAAGCGGCTGGCGACAGTAGCGCAAAACTCGTGGTGACCATCCACTGGCACGGAGCCCACGGGGAACCGTTCGCCAGCGAGCGGCGGTCGATGGAGTTCGCGCTGACAGCGGATGAACTTTACATTGACGTCGTCTCTCAACTCAATCCCATCAACGTGGACAAGATCCATCTTGACGGCGATCCGCAGCACGCGGGCGTGCAATTTCGAGCGTCCCAACAGGTGGCCGACGCCGCCCGAGAGCAGACCTATTTCTTGCGTACCGACGGCAAAGGCCAGCCTGGCGAGACGCGCAACTGGAATCACAAGAATGCGGGCGATCCGGTCAACGAACAATGCACCAACCGCCCGTGGAACGCGATGAGTTTTGTGGTCGACAGCCACCGGTACACGGTGCTCTACATCGATCATCCCCAGAACCCCAAACCGGCACGGTCGAGCGAGCGGGATTACGGCCGCTTCGGTTCGTATTTCGTGGCCGATGTCACGGCCCGCGAGCCACTCGACGTTCGATACCGTTACGTCGTAAGAAAGGGGGAAATGTCGGTCGAAGAGTGCCGACAGCTGCGCCGCGCGTTTGTCTCCAAAACAGACTCCGGGCCGTAGCGGGACGATTCCACGCCCCTTGTGCCTGCCCTCCCGTTTTTCACCTTTCGGGCGAGCCAGCGCGCGGCGACCGCTGTTTTTCGGTTCTGCAGCCAGCCATCGCCACGTGGGTTGTCTCCGTGTTCGGATGACATCGTCGCACGCCTTCGCCGAGCGATTCGTAGTTCTAATAGGAAATTTCCTTGCTCTTGCGCGCGGCGAAGCGGGTTTTGACAGTTTGGCCGAATTAGCGTAGATTCTTGTGAGCCGTTCTGGCTAATGGCTTCTCGGGTCGGTGCGGCAAGCTTCTCGGAGTCTTGAGATGGATGGCCCGGATGGCACTCAGTTTACCCGTCTACGATCGACCACTGGACTGCATCTGTCGCGGGTCGCATCGGTGTCGATCCACCTTTGCGCCTTGTTCATCGCACCGGTTCCGCAGTTGTTTGGGCTTACTCGGGCGGAGTCGGTTGAGTCGGAACGCCCCGTTCAGGAGGAGGGTGAGTACTCTGAGAGAGAATTCATTTTTTGGATTTCAGCTCGTCACCGCTTAAGCCATCGGCTGTCTCGTGAACGGAGCCGGCCCTGTGAAACCATCGGTCCCCGCGACGTCATCGCTTTCCGGAGTGGACACCGCGCGGCGATCGTCGGCCATCGACTTACGAATGACCTTCGGGCGCCGTTGATGACTTAGACCGCGCAGCAGTGGCGGCGCGCCGAGGCCCTGGCAGTGCGCGAGAAGCTTGCCCGGCCGAATGGGTTTGTCCCGGTGACTGCGTGTGCCAGGCGGCAACCGCAGCATCTCCAGCACTGTTCCACTTGGGCTCCAGTGGTTTTGCACGAATACCTCGTGCTCCCACCCAGTTCGCGGAGATCGAACTCATGCAGAAGCTCGTGGAAGGCATTCACCAGTTCCAGAGCGGAATTTTTAGTACCAAGCAGCGGTTGTTCGAAGACCTCGTGGAGGGCCAGCATCCGCTGGCACTGTTTATCACCTGCTCCGATTCCCGCATCAATCCCAACCTGTTGACGCAGACGGAACCGGGAGAACTTTTTATTATGCGAAATGCCGGCAACATTGTGCCGCCCTATGGAGCGGTCGACGGCGGGGAGGCCGCAACGATCGAATATGCAGTGAGTGTGCTCGAAGTCAATGACATTGTTGTCTGCGGGCATTCGCATTGCGGTGCGATGGGAGGATTGCTCAACCCGCCGCAGCTCGAGAAGCTCCCGGCCGTCCGGTCGTGGTTGTCGCACGCGGAATCGACACGACGGATTATCGAAGAGAATTACACACATATTACAGAGTTCACGGCGCGTCTAACCGCGACCGTTGAGGAAAATGTACTCGTCCAGCTCGAGCATTTGCGAACGCACCCGACGGTGGCCGCGGCATTGAGCAGAAAGGGCCTGATTCTTCATGGATGGGTGTACAAGTTCGAGACGGGACAGGTGTTCGCCTATGATCCGGCAGAGGCCCAATTTGTGCCCCTTGAAGGAACGGTCTTTCAAACTCCGGACATCGCGCGGCAATTGCCGCCGATTTAGGATGGACGGCGGGAGCAGGCGAAACGACGGTCTTTGATCACGGCGTGCGGCGCGAGACGTTGCACCTTGGGCCGAGGCGCCGGCAGCGGGCGCGACGAGCAGCAGGCCGCGCGAGGTAGCACATGAAGCGGTTACAGGACGCATTCGACTCCAACCAGGTCGTTCTGGATCTCGACGCTTCCGACATCGTGTCGGCCATCCGTGCTACGATCCGTTTCATGGTGTCAGAAGGGATCTTGCGCGAGCAAGCCGCGGATCGCGTTACTGCCGCACTCTTGGAACGCGAACAGGAAGCGCCGACAGCCATCGGTCATGCAGTGGCGATTCCCCACGCGTATCTCGACGGCGTGGACGAGCAGATAGTCGTGTTTGTGCGACTCCTCCGGCCCGTGAATCTGGGAGCACCCGACGGGATTCCCACTCGTTTCCTGTTCTTTCTGCTGGGACCGCCCGATTCAGCCGTTCAACATCTGGACACACTGGCCAATATTGCCCGGTTGATGTCAGACGACGTATTTCGCTATCGCGTGGGCACCGCACGCTCGCGCGGCGATCTGCTGGCGGCTCTTCACAATTTCGAAAAGCGAACGTCGCCGGAACCCGAAGTCGAAAAACGGCCAGCAGTGGACGGCCTGACCTACACGGGGCAGCTCGCCGGCGGACTGCGGCAGGATGTGGCGCGTCGTCTGCCGCATTATCTCAGCGATTTCGTTGATGGCCTGCACGCCAAATGCGTGGGGTCGACGTTGTTCCTCTTCTTCGCGTGTTTGGCGCCGGCGATTACGTTCGGCGGTGTGATGGCCGTGCAGACCGAAGGCCAAATCGGTGCCGTGGAGATGATCGCCGCGTCGGCGTTCTGCGGCGTGATCTTCGCTCTGGTCTCCGGCCAGCCGCTGGTCATTCTGGGTGGGACCGGGCCGCTGCTCGTGTTCACGGCCATCCTGTATCGATTGTGCGCCGACCTGGGTGTCCCGTTTCTGCCCGTTTACGGCTGGGTGGGCCTGTGGGCCGCCGGTTTTCTCGTGATCCTGGCGGTTACCGACGCCAGTTGTCTGATGCGGTACTTCACTCGGTTCACCGATGAAATCTTCTCCGGCTTGATCTCGATGATTTTCATCTACGAAGCGGTCAAATCTCTGGTCGACATCTTTCAAGATCTTGACGTTAAGAAGCATCACGACACGGCGTTGCTCTCGTTGCTACTCGCCCTGGGGACCTTCTATATCGCCATGAGCCTCTCGCGGTTCCGGCACAGCAGTTACCTACGGCCGAAGATTCGCGAGTTCCTGGCCGACTTCGGCCCGGCGATTGCCCTGGGAGCCATGACGATTGTCGCCGTATGGCTGCATGAAGTGTACCTAAGCGTGCTGCCGGCTCCCGAAGCCTTTGGAACGACCAGCGGTCGTCCATGGACCGTTGGCCTGGGTGCGGCCCCACAGTGGGTACGGTTCGCCGCCGCCGGTCCGGCCTTGCTGCTGACCGTTCTGGCGTTTCTGGACCAGAACATCACCGCCCGAATCATTAACAGTCCCGATCACAGGCTGCACAAGGGGGAAGCGTACCACCTGGATCTGGCGGTGGTAGGAGTGCTGATGGCGTTTTGTTCGTGCTTCGGGCTGCCGTGGCTGGTAGCCGCCACCGTCCGCTCGCTAAACCACGTCCGTAGCCTGGCAACGGTCGAGGAGGTGGTGGGCCCCGGCGGTCAGACGCGTGATCGAGTGATCTACGTCCGGGAGAACCGGTTAACAGGTCTGGCGATCCATCTGCTGATAGGATTGTCGCTGCTGTTGCTTCCGCTGTTGAAGACGATCCCCATGGCGGTCCTGTACGGTTTGTTTCTGTTCATGGGTGTGGTTTCGATTACCGGCAACCAATTTCTCGAGCGACTCAGCCTGTGGTTGAGGGACCCGACTCTGTATCCGGAAACACACTACATTCGCCGTGTGCCCCGTCGGAAAATTCATGCCTTCACGTTGTTGCAACTGAGTTGCCTTGTTGTTCTGTGGTTCGTCAAGAGCAGTCCCCTGGGAATCTTCTTTCCGGTGTTCATTGCGATGCTAGTTCCGGTACGTCTGTTGGCCGGGCGGTACTTCTCCACGGGACACCTCGCGGTGCTCGATGCGGAAGAGGAGCCTGAAGAAGAGGAAACGCACTGGGCGGCCTGATCGGGAACTTGCCCGTGTGAAAGGCACGCTGCGGTGCTGGACGATCGGCGACTTGATCGTGTCGCAGCGCGGAGCAAGTGCTGCCGGTTTCCGAGCATACACCTGCCGGTGTGACGTTCGGTGGGGGCTCCGGCGATGCGAAAGGGCGCCGGGACGTGCGTCGGGCTAACTACTCAGGCGCGCGTTGGCGAAAGTAGCTGATATGTCCCAACTCATGGTGCACCCGCTGGTAGCCGCGCGGATCGAACCAGACGGGATCTTCATGCACGAGCGCGCGCTCCAGCAGGATCGATGTCGGACCATCCCAATTTGGCACGGTCCTCCAATTCAAAATCAGCACGGCGTCGATGTTTCTTCGGTTATCCGCGGGGGCAATCGTCCGCATCTTTCGGCCGTGGTGGCGGGTGTCCGCCCGGATAGTCGCCCGCAGGCTCTCTTCGATCGTGGGTCGAGGGGGGAGGGGATGCAAGAGCATCTGGGGGCGATGGTGCCGCTGGCTGAGAATATAGTACACACGCAGCGCCACCTGCAGTGAATAGCTGCCGTCGGCGACGTTCAAATAAACGAGCACCACCCGATCCTGTGCGCCGGTGTGAGCGGAAATCGTTTCAAACCGTTTGTCGTTCAATCGCGAGCGCTCGGCGTACACGCGGCCTTCATCGAGGGCTGTCCCTCCTTTTTCCGCGAGGGAAATTACGACAATCGCGGCCGCGATTGGCAGGGCCAGACCACGACGGCCGCCCATGGTGCGAATGTATCGCAGCAGCGCGGCGATAAGCAGCGCAAAGCCCAATATGCACGGAAAAATGTAGCGCGAAGCGTACGCCGCGTTCACGTTGACCATCCCCGTCTTCATGTACAGCATAAGCTGGGGCACGGTCAAGACTGCCCAGAACAAGACGGCGGCAAGAAGCATTCGAGTGGCATGTTGCCTGCCGTGTCGTGTACCGTCCGTGCGAACATCCGCACGGCCCTTTATCCGACCTTCTCTTGCGAATGGGTAAAAACACCATGCCGCAATGCCCACCAGCGGCACCAACACCCAACCGTTCGTAATCTCGATGTATTGCATCACGACGTTAAGGAATTTGTCCGTGTCGAAGCCCGTCCATCCCGCATAGTTAAACGTTGACGTGCCGAAAATGATTCTTACCGTGGCAACGGCGGTGACAAAGACGATGGACAACCAGGCCATAGAGACTCGGCTTTGCTTGATGGCCTGTGAGAGGCCCGAACCGGATTGGGCATAGCTAATCGCAACCTTCAGGAGCAGGATGGCGGGCAAGGCAAGAATAAAGCTCTCCTTGGACAGCATGGAGAGCGTGGCAAACAGCGAAAAGGCAATTTCATAACGGAGCCTTCCGGTCCGCGCTCGAATTGCCATACAAACCAGGGCCGCGGCAAGAAAGAACATGCCGATACCTTCGCCCTGAATGGGACGCCACCACACAATCGACTGTTCTCCCAGAACCGTGATCAGGCTGAATAAGGTGGCCTCCAGGACGTCAAAGCGACACAGCCGCAAGAACGCGTAAAGGAGCATGGCCGTCCAGGCATTCAGAATGCCTGTCCACAGTTTCCAGGCCGTGAAATTGCCGCCCAACATCCACGCCTGGACGACTTTCTGGGCGGCAAATGTCGGAAAAAGGCGCTTCATGCGAATGCGATCTTGCTGATGAGCCATGAAGGTACGCAGAAATCCGCGTTCATGGAACTCGAGTTGAAGCTCGTATATCTGGTTCTCGTCGATCAGACGAGGTCCCGTCGTCACATTTCCCGTGCAGACCATCGTGCCGAAAATGAGCAATGGAAACACCGACAAAGCAACGCTGTCCGGACGCGATACCATCATGCATAGGGATCCTTAGGAAGCGTGAATCGTCGGCCCCGTGTGACTCGTGCCCGGGACACGACGTGCTTCAGCTCACTTCAAACAGTGTATCCGAGCGCGAACCGGAATCCAACGAGCGCATCGTTACTCGAAGGCTGTTACAATCACTTCGCACGGCGGTTGCATTAGTCGGGGTCCTCGCGGCATGCCAGAACCAGTGGGTTGGAAGACACACGCAAGGGTGTCGTCAAAACGAACTTTGGTAGGGAGGTATTACGGTGATGTTGTGCGCCATTTTGGGCATGCTGCTGGCCGTGTCCGCATGCGACACCGCGTGGGGGCGAACGGACCGCAAGCCCAACATCGTATTTATCCTCACCGACAACCAAGGAGCGTGGACGCTGGGCTGCTATGGCAATCCCGACATCCGCACACCCCATATCGATGCCTTGGCGGCCGAGGGTATGCTTTTTACCAGAGCATTCTCCTCCAACGCGGTGTGTTCTCCGACGCGAGCCACATTCCTTTCCGGTTTGATCCCCTCGCAGCACGGCGTGCACTGTTTCCTGGACGGAAAGTACATGATGGGGCCCGAGGCATACAATACGTTGGCCGAGTTTCGCACGCTGCCGGAGATTCTGGCGAAACATGGATACGTGTGCGGGCTTACCGGCAAATGGCACCTGGGTGCGAACCGCACGCCCCACGAGGGATTCACCTACTGGATCACGATGGTGCGCGGCAGCACACCGGAATTCTATGACATATCGATTATCGAGAACGGCCAGGTGCGTGACGAACCAACGTACTCCACCGATTTATGGACCAGGCACGGTGTCCGTTTTATCCGCCGGAACAAGGATCGCCCGTTCTTTTTGTTTCTCGCCTATAACGGTCCGTACGGTCTTGGCCGGCTGTTGTTGAATCCGGCTCGCAACCGCCACTGGGCTTACTACGAAAACAAGCAGTTGCTTTCGTTCCGCCGCGACGCCATGCACCCGTGGCTGCACAACAACAGGCAATTCCTAAACAATCCAGTATCCATTCGGCGAGTGGCAGCCGAGATCAGCGGCGTGGACGACGGGGTGGGCGAGGTGATGGCCACGCTTCACGAATTGGGTCTTGACCGGAACACACTCGTGATCTTCGCCGCCGATCAGGGCTGGATGGGTGGCACGAACGGGCTGTGGGGCATGGGCGACCATACCCGGCCCCTGAGCGCTTTTGACAGGATGATGCACATCCCGCTGATCTTCCGCCACACAGGCAGAATTCCGGCTGGCCGCAGCTCGGACTACATGGTGAGCAATTACGACTTTCTTCCCGCCGTGGTCTCCTATCTGGGGCTGGACGACGAGCAGCACGAAGGCCAACCCTCCTCGCCCGGCCGTGATTTTTCACCGATGCTGGCCGGCCGGAACATTCCCTGGGAGAACGAGGTCTTCTACGAGATGGAATTCGTACGCGCGATCCGCACTGGTCGATACAAATATGTGCATCGCCCGGAGGGCCCTTTCGAACTGTACGACCTGAAAAAGGACCCTCACGAAAAATTCAATCTCTACGGCCAGCCACGCCAGGCGGCGATCCAACGCCAACTGGCACGGCGGCTGGAGGAGTTCTTCGCCAAGTACGCGGAACCGAAGTACGATTTGTATCAGGGCGGCACGTCCAAGGCGAGCCTGATCAGCGACAGGACTCGGCGCGGTTCAAAGTGACGGAACGGCGCCGGCAGGCTCGCAGCGCACGTTATTACTCTCGGAATTACTCTCGGACATTTCAAGACGCGAGGTGCAAACGTGACGGGTGCGGCATCTCTGGCGGCAGTGCTGGCGGGTTTCCTCATGCTGGTGTTCGCCGTTGTCATTCTGTACAACCGTCTGGTGCGCGGACGGGTTCTCGTACGCGAAGGGTTCAGCGGCATCGACGTGCAGCTTAAACGGCGACACAACTTGATCCCTAATCTTGTCAGCACGGTCAAAGGCTATGCCGCCTTCGAACGGGACGTGCTGGAGGAAGTGACTCGGCTGCGAACGCGGGCCGTGGGCGACCTGACGGTGGCCGAAAAGCAGCGCGACGAGAATTTGCTAACCGGGGCCCTCAAGACCCTGCTGGCCGTGGTCGAAAAATACCCCGACTTGAAGGCCGACACTCATTTTCTCGACCTCCAGCGTCAGCTCGCCAGCATCGAAGATGAGCTGCAGAAAGCTCGACGCTACTACAACGGCACGGTCCGCGACTACAACACGCGCGTCGACTCGATACCGTCCAACCTGGTGGCCGGCATGTTTGGATTCCAGTCGGCTGATTTTTTCAAACTGGAAAAAGTCGAAGAGGCGGCCGTGCCGAAAGTCGATGTCACGCCCGGCGGGAAGGATTGAGCGATGAGCAAGGGCCCACGGATGACGTGGTACTCAAGGACGCGTACCAAGCCGCGATGCTTGCGGCAAGACGCAGCTCCGGCAGTGCATCCGCACAAGAGAAACGTGAAAGCTCGGGCGGCCAACATGCGATCTGTGTTCCCGCTCACGCGCGGTTTGCCGCCTGCCATCTTTTGGCTGGCCGTCTTCGGCGTGGTGGCGCTCCGCCCGCCGCCGGCCGCGGCGCAGTCCGAGCGGATTCCATCCTACCACGGCGACATCACTGTGCAGGAAGACAGTTCACTTCGCGTGATCGAAACGATCAAGGTGACTGCGGCCGGACAGCGCATAAAGAGGGGCATCTACCGCGATTTTCCCACACTCTACGCGTCGAAGTACTTCACCCAGGTCGAAGTGCCCTTCCATGTCGTCTCCGTGCTGCGCGACGGCAAGCCCGAACCATACCACACCAAGAAGTTGCGCAACGGTGTGCGTGTTTATGTGGGACGCGAGGATTTTATGCTGCCCCATGGCCAGTACAACTACCAATTGACGTACACCACGGACTTCCAGCTTGGATATTTCGAACAGCATGACGAGCTGTATTGGAACGTGACCGGCAACGGCTGGGCCTTTCCAATTGGCAAGGCCAGCGCTACCGTGCACCTGCCAGCGGACGTGCCGCTTCGAGACGTGAGCTATGAGGGCTACACCGGGCAGCAGGGATCAAAGGGCCGTGATCTCGCCGCCACGGTCAACGCGGACGCGGGCACGATCGAGTTCGCGACAACCCGGATGCTTGAACCTCAGGAGGGGCTGACCATCGTTGTCGGCTTCCCCAAGGGGTACGTGCGTGAGCCCACGGCGAAGGAAAAGCGCCGACTGTATTTCCGGGCAAACCTGTCACTGTGGATCGTGCTGGGCGGCCTGGTCGTCGTGGCCGGCTATTATGCCGTGGCGTGGGTGGCGGTGGGCCGCGACCCGCCCGGTCAGCCCATCTATCCGCAGTTCCATCCGCCGTTGGAACTGCCGCCGGCTTGCGTGCGCTACCTGCGGCAGATGGGCTACGACAAGAAATGTTTTACGGCCGCCGTGCTCTCGATGGCGGTCAAGGGCCATCTGACGATCGAGCAGGACGACGAGGGCCAGTTCACGTTGCGCCGTAACGGCCAACAGAAGGCCGGCAGACTCTCGGCCGGCGAACGGGCCGTCGCTTCATCACTGCTGAGGTCCAAGTCCGTCGTGCTGCGGCAGTCCAACCACCGCAAAATCCGCAAAGCCGTTGAAAAACTTGGCGAGCGGCTGGCGTTGGAGTACAACGGCAAGCTGTTTTTGAGGAACCGATGGTGGCTCGTACCCGGCTGGCTCCTCTCGGCCGCAGCCCTGGTGATCGCAGCGTTGAGCTGCGGTTGGGATTCGCTGCCGATCGTCGGTTTCTTGTGCCTCTGGCTGTCGATCTGGACACTCGTTTGTATTCTGCTGGCCGGCCACGTCTGGGGCACCTGGCGGTCCGTGCTGGCGTTGCGCCGCACCACGCAGGGGCGGTTTGGGTCGCTGGCAGGAGCCCTGGCCATGACGGCCTTTGCCACGCCGTTCTTGGTGGCCGAAGTCGTTGTGATGGGCATTCTGATCTACAACACTTCGATTTGGATGCTGCCCCTGATCGTCGGCCTGGTGACGATGAACGTCGCATTCTGGCACTTGATCAAACAGCCGACCGTGGAGGGCCGCCGCGTGATGGATGCCATCGAAGGCTTTCGCATGTACCTCGGTACCGCCGAGAGAGAATTCCTCCAACGACTCCACCCACCCGATAAGACGCCCGAGTTGTTTGAAAAGTACCTTCCCTACGCGCTGGCCCTGGACGTGGAGAACGAGTGGGCCGAACAGTTCGCGGACGTCTTGGCCGGGGCCGCACAGGCCGAGGACGGCCGCGGCACGTATCGGCCCACCTGGTACCATGGCAGCGACTGGAACACCGCCTCGCACGGCGCGTTCGCCGCCGGACTGGGTTCGGCGCTGGGTGGAGCGGTTTCGTCTTCGAGCTCGGCCCCCGGAAGCTCCAGTGGGGGCGGAGGGGGCGGTTTCTCCGGTGGCGGCGGCGGCGGTGGTGGCGGCGGCGGCTGGTAGCTCCCACCTCGACTACGCGGCCCAACGTGCGGACGGTCACTTCAAGCACAAACCAAACAACCAAACAAGACAAAACAAAGGGGACGCAGCTCTTTTCAAGTCAAGGATCAACGTCCCAATACCACAAGGCAGGGAGGGATTTCGAGTGATCGCCAAGATGCGACAGAAACAGAAACTGGCTGCACGCACGCGTCGCGTTCAGAAACAGTTGGATGCTTCTCCGGTCTTACTGGTACCACGTTCGCACTCGCGATGACCGCTGGGCCTGAGGTCTCGCCGTGTGACGCGAGGTAACACTCGGTCGATCGTCCCGACCGTCGCGCAGCTAAGTCTCGGCCGACAGCCTTACCGTCTTTCGTTGCCAAGCTGGCGCCCCCGCGACACCCAGAAAAAAACGAAAAACGGGTCTGACCCCATATAGGCCCTGACACTATTCGGCCGCCCGCTACCGATGGGTTGAGGCCCAATAAGTAACGTCACAAAGTCATCGAAGTCGTAGATGCCGCCGCCATCAATGTCGCTGTGCAGTTCCGTCGGCACTCCGTGCATGTCGATGTAGTCGGACTCGCCGTCCAGGAACTTCTCCCAGACCGGATCCGGGCGGAATGGTGCCAGTCTCTGAGAGCCAGATGTTGAGACCGTGGGCGTTAGCGGTATACAAAATGCCCGCTACATGACAATCAGTTGACGGTCCATCCGCCATTGCCGTGCGGGCTGCCGCTCATAAACCGCCCCCAAAACCAGCCGCCACGCCCTAGCGTCCGGTCCTTGCCGAACAACCGAGCCACGATGGACCGGGGACGAGCACCCCGCGGCTGATTGGTCATGGTCGCTCACTAATCTGAACGATGCCAAATCAGAAACTGATTTCGCCGTCGACGGATACGGGCCTGCCAGCATCCGATCGAAAGTACAGCGCAAACAACAAGCGCGGTCCCGCCGGGCTCGGGAACGGCAAATTGAGAGGCGAGTTCTTCGGGCGGCACAAACGTTCGCACGGAACCCAGGGAGTCGTCATCTCCGTGGGCGCCGACAGCGACAACGTCACCCAAAACCGCCACAGCTCTGCCAACCCAGTCGCCCATCTCGGCATCATGTACACTTAGCTTGGATACTTCGTGCCAAGCAGCGCCGGACTGCTCAAACACATAGGCTGCGCCAGCGCCGTTGCCGGAAGCACTGACAAGGACTCGATCTCCGGAGAGGGCAACCGCACGTCCAAAAAAATCCCCTGCAGCGCCGTCCGTGGCGGTCAGTTTCGCAACCTGCGTCCAGCCGGACTCAAGCCGCTCAAACACATAGGCCGCTCCGGAATTCTTACCTTTCTCACCATGTCGATCCGCGCCCACAACAATACGACCGTCCGACAAAGCCACTGATTCTCCAAACTCGTCTCCTGCGGCCAGGTCACTGGGGACAAGCCGGGCAACTTCTGTCCATTCCAAATCAGACTTCTCAAACACGTACGCTGTTCCCGCATCTTCACCGTACGTGCCCAGGCCACTTGCACCGACGACAGCCAGTCCGTCGTCAATGGCTACGGCCTCACCGAATCGATCCCCCGGGTGCCCATCACTTGCAGCTAAACGGGACACTTCCGTCCAAGTTGCATCCGTACGTTCGAAGATGTGTGCCGAACCCAAATCGGGCTCGACACGGTAGGGGTAGGCAACATGGGAAGCGCCGACGATGGCCGCGTCCCCAGAAACACCCACGGCCGTCCCGAACCGATCGTACGGTCCCGCATCGGAGGGGCTTAGCGCCGCGACTTCATTCCAATTCGAACCATCGTACTCGAAAATGGATGCCGCCCCGGGGTAGGTTTGAGGACTCCTTTGAGAAGGAGAAAAAAGGTCATTTCCCAAGATGATGTGATCTCCAGAGATCGCAAGAGCGCTGCCAGATGTCTCGAGACTCGCCGTCTCAACCCACGTGGAATCCGCCTGCTCCAAGACGCGTACGCTGCCCCTGGCGCCGACGATCATCCGGTCGTCGTTCATGGCCACCGATCGACCGAAATTCTTGAATGGCTCATCAGGCGTAATCTTTGTCTCCTCATGCCAGAAAGGGGATACGACCGGATCACCGTATCCGACAATCACTGCATCTGCGGTCGCGCTATCCATGTTGCGGTGGCCGCCGTGTTTTTGCGATTCGGCATTCAGTGCTGGATCGCCGGCATCTCCGAACACCACATACTGGTCGCCAGTTTCTTCATTTTGGTTCACGATCCCATTGGACCCGATCTGTAGAAACAATTCCGTCTGTCCGGGACCAACGACGTCGTACGTTGCAGAGGCAAGCAACCAGGCATCGTTCACTGGATCGTAAAACGGATCGACTGGCTTTGTGGCAGGGCCGATTCCGGCCCCTTGGACATCGACATTGAGAGCTGAGAACCCGGTAAGATCCTGGATCAGGTTGGGATTGACGATTTGGTCTTCGTCGCCGGTAAGCTCGTACCGTGCCACTGGCTTGCCCGCGAGACCCGGTTCCGCAAGGACAGGATTCAGAACCTCGATACCGGTCAGTTCAATCACGCCTTCGTTGGTGGAACGAAGGTTCAATGACCAAGACCGCAGCGTCTTCTCAGGATCCGGACGGGCCCAGACGTGGATGCGTTGATCGCGATGGCCGGTGTCGGATTCAACAAACGGCACTTCACCGAGTGCGGAACCGACGTCCGAAGTTGAGAGCCAGATGTTGGTCGCGAGCAGCCACTCGGTCGAGGTGGCGAGAGCGATCAGCGCGAAAAGTAGGTATCGCATCCTCGAGATCTGCATCTTCACGCCCACCGTTTTGGCTGGACTGTTGATGCCATGCTACCCCGCCATGCTACCACAACCGCCATTGAGCCGGTAGCTGTTACGCCGGGCTTGTCGGCCGGTGAAGCCAGCCGAACACCCCTGAGCCCCGTTATCTCGAGGGGAAGACGGACGAACAGAATCGGGCTCCCTGGGCCATGCTGCCACGAAAAGTCCGCGTCCTTCTACCCGTCCGAGACGTTCTTATCTTCGGCGACCGGACCATTCGCCCATGCCGCACCAATCCCGCGGGAGGGGACTTGATGTACAGAGGGACGGGTGGGCGCCACGCACCGGGATCCGCCGCCAGCCGACCTTCGGACAATTCGGGGGCGGCCGCCCCTGCCAACAGTCACGCCGCCCGCCCGTACGCGTGTACTGCACACCCAGCCCCCTCCTACCGGGACCCCGGTTGTGCCAAAAATGGCCCGCGCTCGTTCCATGTACGCGACCTCGTTGCGCGTCAGGAGCGCCAAGGGTACCCGTACCAGCAGCCGGGAGTGCCCGTTTCCTCGCCGGTAAGTCGCTGCGGCACGCGGCCGAACGACGCGAAGGTCCGGGAAAAACGCTTCACGAAGTTTTGGCCAGTGGCCAGTCCGTTGTCCAGATTCGGGGCGTCGAAGCGCCAGGAGCGATCGCCCAGGGCGCTGAGTACAGAGGCCAGGAGAGCGTGGCGATCGCTTAGACAGCTCTCCGAGATGCGCGATGCGGAACTACCAGAACCGCGCCCTCGGCACGCAGGAGATCATCGACGAGCTGATCAAGCTGGCCAAGCAGCTGCGGGACGCGGCCCAGCGCGGCGAGGATCTAGGGCTCGGCGACGATCGCCCGAGACGCCCTCGGATAGAAATCGATGACACATGGGTCGTTGCGGAACAACAGGACGTCAAACGGGCGGCTAGATGCCTCCGTCGCACGGAATCGCACTAAGTCGCAAGACATGCTGTGGTCCAATACGTATGGGAGTTAGGCACGATGACGGATTCTGGGCTAGGCGACGGGATTGTGAACGACACCGAACATGTGCACGCCTTGTAGTGGCACGGCTTACAACCTGGCCAGTACGACTACCAGATGTCCGATGCTTGTCGTAACGACCACCAATAGGTATTCTCTGACCCATGGCAACTCGACGACGCAGATTCTCCGATGACTTGCGACGCGCCATCGAGCGGAGCGGAGTGACGCGCTACGAGATCTGCAAACAAACGGGAATCTCCCAGTCGAACCTGTCGCGCTTCATACACGGCCAGTCTGGGATGTCGATCGAAAGCATTGATTTGATCTGCGAGTGCCTCGGGCTGCGGCTTGTGCCGCCTGGGGAACCGAGAACCAGGAAAAGGAAATGAACGATGGCGAGCATCGCACGCGAGAAGAACGGTCGGCGGACCATTCAGTTTGTCGCCGCCGACGGTCGACGACGCAGCGTCCGTCTGGGCAAAATGAGCCAGCGACACGCCGAAGCGGTGAAATTCCGCGTCGAGCAGTTCTTGGCTGCAGCGAACTCTGGACACGCCGTAGATGGCGATACAGCCCGCTGGCTGTCGACGATCAGCGATGATCTGTACAACCGACTCGCTCGGGTGGGTCTCGTGCCGATGCGGGAGCGTGTAACACTCGGCCCGTTCCTCGATGAGTATTTCTCGATACGCACCGATGTGAAGCCCGCCACCAAAGCCGTGTGGGAGAACACCCACCGGAATCTGCTCGCGTTCTTCGGAAAACACAAGCCACTCCGCGATCTGACTGCCGGCGATGCCGAACGATGGCGGTTCTGGCTCATGGAGCAGTAGCTGGCCGCCGCGACAGTGGGGAAAAGATGTGCGTTCGCCAAGCAGTTTCTAAGATTTGCGGTCAAACAGCGATTGATCGACTCGAACCCGTTCCAGGACCTGAAATCGAACCGGACCGCCAATCGAAGTCGGCTGCGGTTCATCACTCTGGAAAACACGCAAAAAGTCATTGACGCCTGCCCAGACGCGGAGTGGCGGCTTCTTGTAGCCTTGGCCCGATTCGGCGGTCTGCGTACGCCCAGCGAGAGTGTGAGTCTTTGCTGGTCGGATGTAGATTGGGACAGCGGGCGACTGCGGATAGCTTCTCCGAAGACTGCCCAGCACGAGGGTAAAGCGTCGCGCGTGGTCCCCCTGTTCCCGGAGTTAAGGCCATACCTGGACGAGGCGTTCGAGTTGGCCCCCAGACGGAGCGAAGTATGTCATCACGCGTTACCGGCACTTGGCCGAGAAGACGGACACCGGATGGCAGAACAGCAACCTGCGAACACAGCTGCTGCGGATCATCCGACGGGCTGGGCTGGAGCCATGGCCGCGTCCGTGGCACAACATGCGTGCTTCGCGCGAGACGGAACTGAACGAAAGCTTCCCGTCCCATGTCGTATGTGAATGGATCGGCAACAGTGTCCAGATTGCACAGCGCCACTACCTAAGTGTGACCGAAGACCACTTTGCCCGCGCGCTGCAAAATCCGGTGCAGCAAGCGCACGCAAGCGGTCGCACGGACTCGCACACGTCAGGGAGCGCGCACAAAAAACCCCTGTTTTGCAGGGGTTTGCGGCATCGTGCGATTCGGTGCACCATGCCGGGATGGAGGATAGGGGACTCGAACCCCTGACCTTCTGGCTGCCAGCCAGACGCTCTCC
>CAZNKT010000117.1:1544-18330 GCA_964573605.1 uncultured Pirellulales bacterium | reverse complement strand
AACCGCCAACCCCCGGCTTGCAAAGCCGGTGCTCTCCCAATTGAGCTACGTCCCCTTCACAATCCGGGGATTGTATCCTTCGCCCGGCAAGACGCAAGTCGCGCCGCCGCTCTCGGAGTTTGTCGCGCCACGTGTTTTGCGCGCAGAATCCGCCAGGCGTATTTCTAGACCGCATCAGGCCAGCGCGCCGTATGCCACCGACCCGTGCACGTCCGTAAGTCGAAATTCGCGCCCTTGAAAGCGGAATGTCAGCCGCTCGTGATCCATTCCCAGCAGGTACAACAGGGTCGCATTAAGGTCGTGAACATGCATCGGCTGGTCCACGACCGAATACCCGAGGTCGTCCGTGGATCCGTAAATAGTACCGCCTTTTACCCCTCCTCCCGCCATCCAGATCGCAAATGATTCTTTATGATGGTCCCTGCCCACCCGGTGCTCTTCGCCGTCACTGCCCGTGGCCTGGGCCATCGGCGTGCGCCCGAACTCGGCGCTCCATACCACGAGCGTATCGTCGAGCATGCCTCTTTGTTTCAGGTCGGTTATCAAGGCGGCGCACGCGCGGTCCACTTCGTGGCACTTCTTGGGGAGATTGGAAAACACGCTGCTGTGATGATCCCAACCCTGGTCGAAAAGCTGCACGAAGCGCACTCCCCGTTCAACGAGACGGCGGGCGAGCAGGCAGTTGTTGGCAAACGTGGCCTGGCCCGGCTCGGTGCCGTAGAGTTCGTGAATATGGGCGGGCTCCGTGGAGATGTCCATCAACTCCGGCACGGAGGCCTGCATTCGAAACGCCATTTCGTATTGGCTGATCCGCGTGGCGATCTCCGGATCGCCGGCAACGCCCAGCTGCGCCTGGTTGAGCTTGTTTACGCGGTCCACCAAACGTCGCCGATCCGACCGACTCACGCCCGGAGGATTGGACAAAAACAGCACCGGGTCACCCCGGCTGCGGAACTCCACGCCCTGATAAACCGTGGGCAGAAAACCGCTGCCCCACGCGCTGTTGCCGGCACCCAGGATGCGTCCCGTGACGAGTACGACGAATCCCGGCAGAGCCTCGTTTTCGCTGCCCAGACCGTAGGTCACCCACGAACCGATGCTGGGGCGGCCGAATTGGCCGAAACCGGTGAGTAAAAACAGCTGGGCCGGCGCGTGATTGAATTGCTCGGTATGCAGCGACCGCACAATCAGCAGGTCATCGGCCACCGATTGCAGGTGCGGCAGCAAGTTGGACATGGCGATACCGCTCGTCCCGCACTTGTTGAACCGGAATGGCGGTTGGTCGGGTGTTCCCAGCAGCGCCGGCTGTTGACGAATAAACGCCAGCCGTTTGCCCTTAAAGAATTCATCGGGACACAGGCGGCCGCTGTGCTTCTGAAGCACCGGCTTGGGATCGAACAGGTCCAGATGCGACGGCGCGCCGACCATGTGGATGTAGATCACACTCCGGGCGCGGGGCTTGATATGCGGCGCCCGCACGGCCCTCTGCCCGGCTGACGCACCGCGTGCGTCGCGCTCCATCAACGCGGCCAACGCCATGCCGCCGATGCCGGCCCCGGCTCGCTCGAACAATTCGCGCCGGGTGAGCGTTCGCCACCACTGGATCGTGTCCGCTTCGCCCACGGTTCAACCCTTGGTTATCGTCTCGTCCAGATTGAGCAGGATGGTCGCGACATGGAACCAGGCAGCCCACTCCGTGGGATCCAATCCCTCGGGAAGCGTCCACACGCTCGAAGCCCGCTGAAGTTCCGCGACGGACTGCGGCTCGCGGCGGAGCCGTTCGATTCCCTTGGCAAGCGCTTCTTGCAGGAAGCGCGCTTCCGCGGTCCGCGGTTTCCTGGCAACGCACAGCCGGAAGGCATACATCACGCGATCGGCTTCCGTGGCGTGGGGCCGGTCAGAAAGAATCCGTGCCGCCAGAGCCATCGCCATTTCGACGTATGCCGGGTCGTTCATGAGTGTCAGAGCCTGCAGAGGCGTATTGGTCCGCGGGCGCTGAACGACGCACGAAGTGCGCTCCGGCGCGTCGAAGTTCACGAAGCTGGGATACGGCGCCGCCCGCCGCCACACCACGTACACGCCTCGCCGGAATCGATTCTCATCCCGCGCTTCGATCCATTCCGGCGCATTGCGGCCGACGGCACGCCACACGAGTGCCGGCTGGTGGGGCATCACCGGCGGACCTCCCATGCGGTACGACAGCAGGCCGCTGACGGCCAACGCGCTGTCGCGAATCGTTTCGGCGGGCAGGCGCACGCGCGGTCCGCGGGCCAGCAGCCGGTTGTGGGGATCCGCCACTCTTCGCTCCATCGCGACGTGCGACGTCTGAGCATAGGTGGCACTCAGCACCACCTTCCGCAGCAACCGCTTCATCGACCAGCCGCCTTCGACAAACTCCACGGCCAGCCAATCCAGCAACCGCCTGTGCGAAGGCCGACTCGCGCGCGATCCAAAGTCTTCCAAACTGTCGACGATTCCCTGGCCGAACAATTCAGCCCACCATCGATTGACGACCACACGGCTGACAAGTGGATGACCAGGATCCAGCAGCCAACGCGCAAGACCGAGCCGGTTGCGCGGCAAATCGCCTCGGGGCGCATGCAAAACGGCCGGCACGCCCGGATCGACAGCAGCTCCCGGATCGAGGTAACTGCCGCGTTGCATCACGTGCGTTGTCCGCCCTTCCGGCATTTCGACCATGACAAGTGTCGTCGGTTGTGCGAGTTCACGCATCTGCCGTTTGATCTCTTTGAAGCGGTTGTCGATGTTGCCCTGTTCCTGCTTGGAAGATTCGTCTTGCCGATTTTCGCGCAGCCGCTGCAGCAGCGCCATTTCGTCCTGCAGCGTGGCGAGCCGGCTTTCCGATTCGGGTGAAGACGGCAATTCAAGAGTCGGTCCGTAAAAGTCGTATGTCACACCCTTGTCCGACCGGTCACGCACTTCCATCGGCGTGTTGTTGAAGTAGGCGAACAGACGATAATAGTCCGTCATGGTGATCGGATCGTACTTGTGATCATGACACTGGGCACAGGCGAGCGTCGTGCCGAGCCAGACGCTGCCGGTCGTATTGACACGATCGACAACCTGATTGACGCGGTTTTCTTCCGGATCGACGCCGGCCTCCACGTTGCATGTTGTGGCGCGGTGGAATCCAGTCGCAATGCGGCTGTCGACGTCGGCATCAGCAACGAGGTCGCCGGCGATTTGCTGGATCGAGAAATCGTCGAATGGCATATCCGCGTTCAGCGCGTCGATCACCCAGTCGCGGTACGGCCATACCGTCCGCAACTGGTCCGCCTGAAAGCCGTTGCTGTCGGCGTAACGAGCCAGGTCCAGCCAATGCTGCGCCCAGCGTTCGCCAAAACGAGGGGATGCCAGCAGCCGATCCACGATTCGATGGCGGGCGTCGGGACGCGCGTCCGCGAGAAAGCCATCGACGGCGTCCAAACTAGGAGGAAGACCAATCAGGTCGAGATAAACGCGCCGGATCCATCGTGCCCGCTCAGCGGGCCGCGCGGGCGTCCAACCGGCCTGTTCCAGACGTGCCAGGACGAACCGGTCGATCGAAGATCGGCACCAGTCGGCGTGGGCGACTTGAGGCAGACACGAACGCCCGGGTGGCTGGTATGCCCAGTGACGGGCCGCTGGGGAATCCGCGGCCGCATCGGGCACCAACGCACCGGCCACCAACGCGGCCATCGCGCAACTGCAAACGGCCATCCGCAGGGCGTGTGCCTTGACACGACGCTGATGTGCAGACCCGATCCCCCACATGGCCTTAATATAAGAAAATGCAATGCCAGTAACAAGTTCGCCCCAACAAGCTCGCCTCTATCCGCGACTGCCTTGCAAGCGGAGTTTGTGCATATACGATGGACCGCGGGTCGAAGTGCTTCTCGTCCATGTTTCGGGGCCTGGCCATGTTTTCCAGATCGACGTCGCGGCGGCAGGCAACAAGCCGCTCTCACCGGCAGGCTGTTACGGCGACAGTTCTGCTGGCGGTCAATTTCTGTGTTTGTGGCGCTGCAAGGGCCGAGGTACGCGCCGGTTTTGCTGAGAAAGATATTACGCCGAAGGTCGGGATGGAACGGCCTGGAGGATACGGGAAGGCATACCATAAGGCGATCCACGATCCGTGCAAGGTCCGCGCGGCCGTGTTCGACGACGGTAAGCGGCGGGTCGCACTGGTGGGCATCGATGCGCTTGTCTTTCACCGCCCGCAGGTTCTCGAGGTTCGTCGGAGGGTCCAGCAGAAGACCGGTATCCCAGGGCACGCCGTTTTGATCGGTGCGTCGCATTCGCACTCGTCGGGACCGACGGGGATGATTCTGCCGGGACAATACGACCATGCATCGCCCTTGATCCAGGACCTGGCTTACAACCAGTCGTCCACGGCGGACCACGACTACCTCAAACAGGTCACGACCGCGATGACCGAAGCGGTCGTAGTCGCCTATGAGGGACGCCGTCCCGTGCAGTGTGGCTTCGGGTCGGGGAAAGAACCCTCGGTGGCATTCAACCGGCGATTTCGGATGATGAATTCGCTGACGTTTACCCATCCCCGCCAGGGAAATCCGGACATCGTTGAAGTGGCCGGGCCGACGGACCCCGAAGTGGGAGCGATCGCGGCTTGGGACCGATCGACGAATAGCATGCTGGGCTGTGTTGTGACCTTTGCCTGCCACGCCACCACCAATCCGCCCGGTGTCAGCGCCAATTACATTTGCTATCTGGAGCAGGCGGTTCGCGGCATGTTCGGTCAGGAAGTGGTGGTCGTGTTTTTGAACGGTGCGTCGGGAGATGTAACGCAGGTGGACAATCTGAGCCCCTTTCGGCTCCGGTCGGGGGAGGCATCGGCCCGATTGGTGGGTGGGCGCGTGGGTGCCGAAGCCGTGAAAGTCGTGCTCGGAATGACACCGGGTGAAGACGTGCCGCTCGACGCGGCCGTCGAACAATTCGACGTCCCGAGGCGAGCGCCGAGCCCCCAGCGGGTCGCACAGGCTCGGCAACTCATCACGGAACAAAACCGGCGGTCGTCCGACTGGGTGTGGGCCAAGGAGACGCTGTTGCTCGACGCTCTTTTGGCGTCGGAGCCGGTGGTCAATGTCGAAGTACAAGCCGTCCAGATAGGACCGGCCGTTTTCGTGACGACACCGGCCGAGTACTTCTGTCGATACGGATTGGAGATTAAAGCCGCCAGCAAGTTTCCGTTCACCTACCCGGTGAGCCTGGCCAACGGATGTGTCGGATACGTGCCGACACTGGAGGCATTCGGCGACAGCGGCGGAGGTTACGAGACACGGCTGACGTCGTACAGCAACCTCGAAATCGCGGCGGGCAACCGCATGCGGGACAAGGGCCTGGAGCTGGTTAAGGGCATGGAGCCCGGTCCCGTGTTCACCCCCGCCCCTGCCCCACCGTTCCAACAAAACGCGTGGTCCTATGGGAATGTGCCGCCGCAACGTGATTGACGCGCCGTTCAGCCCCCGGCTCCGCCCGGGGATCTGACCCACTTTTCCAACACCAACCAGCGTGAGCAACGCCCAGCGGCCGCCGGGCGCGTTTCACAAACCGTTGCGACCGGCCATGATCGAATCGCAGTGGAAATTTGTCAAATTATTTCTGCCGGGACGGTGGGGTTTTGCTCGTGGTGTGACGGGCCGCGCGCGGTAAAATGAACGCAATTTCGTTGCCCGCCTCTGCTGCCTGCCCCACGCAACGTATGTTCATGTCGATCACAAAACGCAATCCAGGCGTTGCATCTCGAATCCGCTATTGCACCGCGTGTCTCCTGCTCTTCTTCGTGGTGCCGCCCGGAATCGGCACCCGGCAGTCGCGGGCTGACGGCGAGTTTACCCACCATTGGGCGTTTGCAAGCGTCCGGCGCCCGGCGGTCCCGCACTCCCATACGGCGGAGACCGCCGTCGACTCCTTTGTCAGGGCCAGGCTCCACGCGGCGGGAATCGATCCATCGCCGCCCGCCCCGCGTCGAATTCTGCTCCGCCGCGCGACGTTCGATCTGACGGGCCTGCCTCCCACGAAGGTCGAAGTCGAAGCATTCCAGCGGGATCCATCGCCGGATGCTTTCGAAAAGGTCATCGATCGGCTGCTTGCTTCACCGGCCTACGGTGAGCGGTGGGGGCGTCATTGGCTTGATATCGCCCGCTACGCCGACACGAAGGGTTATGTGTTCACCGAAGAAACACGATACCCGTACGCATACACCTACCGCGACTACGTCGTGGAAGCCTTCAACAGCGACTTGCCCTACGACCGGTTCGTGCTGGAGCAGTTGGCGGCCGATCTGTTGCGGGATTCGCGAGGCGCCGGCTCGCTGGCGGCACTCGGATTCCTGACACTCGGCCGGCGCTTCAACAAATACATTCCCGACATTATTGACGACCGTATTGACGTGGTGACGCGGGGGCTGATGGGACTGACCGTGGCTTGCGCCCGGTGCCACGATCACAAATATGATCCGGTAGCCACGTCCGACTATTATTCGCTGTACGGAATATTCGCCAGTTGCCACGAGCCGAACGACCTGCCGCTGCTGGTCGATCCGGAAAACTATCCAGGGCACGAGCGTTTCCAGGAAGGGCTCAGCGAACGGAAGCAGGCGCTGGAAGAGTTCATTGACCAGCAGGTGTCGAGGCTCAAGAAAGAAACCGGCAAGACAATCAATCGCGCCGAAGTGGAAGGTCTGCTGGACGTTCCCCGCGTAGAGAAACTGCGGGCGCTGCGGCGCGAAATTGAAGCGTGGCGAGCGCGGTCGCCTTTTTCTCCACCGCGGGCCATGGTCTTGAAGGACAACGCCACGCCGGCGGAACCTCACATCTTCGAACGGGGCGATCCGCATCGCCGCGGGGCTCGCGTGCCCAGAAGGGCGCCCGCATTTCTGGGAGCCGGTGCCCGCCAGGCGTTCACCCAGGGCAGTGGCCGCTTGCAGTTGGCGCGTGTCATCGTGAATCGCGACAATCCGCTGACGGCGCGGGTGCTGGTCAATCGCGTGTGGCTGAATCATTTCGGCGAGGGACTCGTTCGCACGCCCAGCAACTTCGGTTCGCTGGGTGAGCGGCCCACGCATCCCTACCTGCTCGATTACCTGGCGCACGGTTTCGTCAACCGGGGATCGTCCATCAAGTGTCTGCACCGTGAAATCATGCGCGCGCAGGTGTACCGGCAGTCCAGCAAACTGCGCGACGCATGCTTTACGCTCGATCCCGACAACCGACTTCTGTGGCGGATGAATCGGCGGCGGCTCGAATTCGAGCCGATGAGGGATTCCGTGCTGATGGCCGCTGGACAGCTTGATCGACGAATGGGCGGCCAGCCCGCGGATTTCGCCGCCCGCCCACTGAGCCGCCGGCGCTCGATTTACGCCTTGATCGACCGGCAGCATTTACTCGGCGCTTTGCGTTATTTCGACTTCGCCAGTCCGGATGCCTCGAGTCCCGGGAGGGCCGAGACCACCGTGCCCCAACAGGCGCTGTTCCTGATGAACTCGCCGTTCGTCATTCACCAGGCAAACCGGCTGGCAAGCCGGTGGGACGTACGGAAGGGGGCGGATCGAGACGAACGGATTCGCCAGTTGTATCGCATCGTGCTGGTCCGCGATCCGGGTACGCACGAGTTGGAAGCGGCCCGGGCGTTCCTGAATCACTATGCGCAGGCAGCGTCCGACGGGTCGTCGAACGCTACGAATTCGGGCCAGGCCAATGTCCGTGACGGCACGCCGGGCGAAATGGCGGCGGGCTCGCCTCCCCGATTCCGGGCACTGGCGGCCTTGGGACAAGTGCTGCTCGTTTCTAATGAAGCCATGTACGTTGATTAAAAGCGGTTTCAAGATGCCCTGTCGTCGCTTCATGACCGGGAAATGTCACAGTAAAATCGGGTTTTGCAACCGGCTCTAATCGTTATGGCACCGCGCAAACAGGAAAGATTGTTGGAGTTTACGCCGCTGTCGCGGCGCGCGATGCTGGCGCGATCGGGCATGGGCATGGCAGGGCTGGCGTTGGCCGAAGCGCTCTGCCAGTCCGAGGCGGCGCAGGCCCGCCCGGTCGCGGAGGGCGCCTCTGGTCAGAACCCGATGGCGGCTCGTCCTGCACATTTCCCCGTCCGGGCCCGGCATGTGATTCACCTGTTCATGAATGGCGGTCCCTCGCATGTGGATACGTTCGATCCCAAGCCCGTGCTGCAACGATTGGCGGGCAAGCCGCTGCCGATGGAAAACCTGAAAACCGAACGGAAAACCGGCGCGGCGTTTCCATCGCCCTTCAAGTTTCAACGGCACGGTGAGAGCGGAATCGCCGTAAGCGAGCTATTCCCCAACGTGGCCAAGTCCATCGACGACATCGCCGTCATCCGTTCCATGCAGGCCAACGTTCCGAATCACGAACCGTCACTGATGCTGATGAACTGCGGCGCCGACCGCGTCGTGCGACCTTGCCTGGGATCGTGGACAACGTACGGTCTGGGAACCGAAAACCAAAACCTGCCCGGCTTCCTTGCCATGTGTCCCGGCGGTTACCCGATCAAGGGACCGCAGAATTGGCAATCCGCGTTTCTGCCGGGCGTTTTCCAGGGGACCTATCTCGACAGCAGGCACAAAGATGTGCAGAAGCTCATCGAGTACGTCCGCAATCCCGTCCAGTCGCGCGACACGCAGCGTCTGCAGCTTGACTTGCTGTCGAAACTGAATCGCCGGCACGCCGAGGACCGCCAACACGACGAACAGCTCGAAGCAAGGATTCATGCATTTGAATTGGCCTACCGTATGCAATCCGAAGCAGTGGACGTCTTCGACCTCCGCGAAGAACCTCAATATATTCGTGACATGTACGGCACCGGTGTGCAGGGCCGTCAGATGTTGTGGGCTCGCAGACTTATCGAACGAGGCGTGCGGTTTGTGCAACTATGGCACGGTGCGGGCCAACCGTGGGACAGCCACGATGACCTGGAAGCCAATCATCGCCGCCTGGCCCGCGAGTGCGACCAGGCGATCGGAGCGCTGCTTGTCGACTTGAAGGAGCGAGGATTGCTGGATGAAACTCTCGTGATCTGGGGGGGCGAATTCGGCCGAACCCCAACAGTGGAGCTGCCCCAGGCCGGCGCCAATGCAGGAAAAATCAACGGGCGAGACCACAACCATTACGGATTCACGGTATGGATGGCGGGCGGCGGCGTGCGCGGCGGAAATGTCGTCGGCGCGACGGACGAATTCGGGTTTCGAGCCGTGGACAATGTTGTTCACGTTCACGATCTGCATGCGACCATCCTCCGCCTGATGGGATTCGATCATGAACGGCTGACGTTCCATTATTCCGGGAGAGATTTCAGACTGACGGACGTGCATGGACGGGTCGTAAAGGAAGTCATCGCCTGACCAAATGCCAGGTCTCCATGAGTAACCTCCGTAACATCATGCCTTGGATCTGCCAGTCCGCTTTGCAAAATCGAGCCGTGACCCGCCGCAACGTCCTGCGGTCGGTGCTGCCCATCATTGCGGCACCGCTGCTCATCGACCTGCTGCGCGCCCGAAACGCGCGGGGCGGGACGGAGCAGGTACCCCTGAACCGCTTTCCCCGGATGGTGCAGGAGCATTTCGTCGCCGCCGTCCGGAGGATCGAACGACAAAACGCGGCCAGGAGAGCCCGCGTGTCCACCCGCGAGGACGCGGCCGCCTATGTCGAGGACGCGCGCCGCAGGATCCGCGAGTGCTTCGGGCCCTTTCCCGAGCGGACTCCACTTAATAGCCTCACGACCGGCGTTGTGGAGCGGGACGCCTACCGAATTGAAAAAGTGATTTTTGAAAGCCGCCCCGGATTTCCCGTGACAGCCAATCTCTACATTCCTGCCGGGGACGGTCAGCCCCGGCCCGGCGTGGTGGGAACGTGCGGCCACGCGGCAAATGGCAAGGCGGCCGCCGATTACCAGGCGTTCGCCCAAGGGCTGGCACGCCTCGGCTACGTGGTGTTGATCTACGATCCCATCGGGCAGGGCGAGCGCCTGCAGTACGTCGGGGAAGATCTGTCATCCCGCCTGCGACCGGGCGTTCGAGAACATCTGCAGGCCGGGAATCAGCAGTTCCTCGTCGGCGAATTCTTCGGAACATGGCGCGCCTGGGATGGCGTCCGCGCACTTGACTACCTGCTGGCACGTGACGAAGTCGACGCGCAGCACGTGGGCGTCACGGGGAACTCGGGAGGAGGCACCATGACGACGTGGTTGTGCGGGCTGGACCAACGCTGGTCGATGGCGGCGCCGAGTTGTTTTGTGACGAGTTTTCGACGGAACCTGGAAAACGAATTGCCCGCGGATACCGAACAATGCCCGCCCAAAGCGCTGGCTTTGGGATTAGACCACCATGATTTTTTGGCGGCTCTGGCGCCTCGTCCCACCATCATTCTGGCACAGGAACTCGACTTCTTTGATGCCCGCGGCGCGGAGCGTGCGCACCGTGAACTGCGAAAGATTTACGCCGCCTTCGGCGCGGGCGATCGCACGCACCTGTTCATGGGACCAACCTACCACGGGTATACGCGATCGATGCGCGAGGCCATGTACCGTTGGTTTCACCAGGCAACCGGGCAAGGGACGATGGAACAGGAACCGGACATCATCGTCGAAAATGACGAAGTCCTGTGGTGCACCCCGCACGGCCAGGTTGCGGAGCGGGGCGCGCGGACCGTGTTCGATTTCACTCGGGAGAAGTCCCAGCAGTTGGCGTCGACTCGTGGAAAACCGCGCGGTGCCGAACTGCAAGCTGCCGTCGGCCGGGTCCTCCGGCTGCCCGATGCGGATCCCCACGTTCCCGAATACCGAATTCTTCGCAATCTTGGCCGCCGCGGCTACCCGCGGCTGCATACGGCCGTGTACGCCGTGGAAACGGAACCCGGCATCCACGCGGTTGTGTATCGGCTGAGTCGCCAGCGCTGGTTGTCACGGCCGCCGCGGGGCCGCGACCGCGCGCTGCTTTACGTGGCGCACCTGTCTAGTGACGACGAGCTGCGAAGCCAACCCATGCTGGCCGAACTCATTGACCTCGCCGCGGACGACGACGTGTACACGTGCGACGTACGGGGCATCGGCGAATCGCTGCCCGATACCTGCGGGGCGAATAGCTTCCATCACCCATACGGTTGTGACTATTTCTACGCAATCCACAGTTTGATGCTGGATCGCCCGTATCTCGGCCGAAAAACCTATGACGTTCTCAGAGTGCTGCAGTGGATGGCCAGTTTCGGTATGAGCCATGTCCATTTAGCAGCCAACGGATACGGGGCGTTGGCCGGAGCGTTTGCCTCGTTGCTGTCGCCCGTGGTGGACCGTGTCACACTCAACGGAGCGCTCGATTCGTACGCGAGCATCGCCGAAACGCAGGACTACGACTGGCCGTTGTCTGCGCTGTTGCCCGGTGTGCTTACGTCGTTTGATCTGCCAGATATTTACGAGGAATTGACCAGAACAAAGCAACTGCGGATGATTGAGCCGCGGGGTGCGACCTAAGGGACAGCTCATAAGAAGCAGTTTCAACACACCCTGTAACCGCTCCATGACCAGGCGATTCGACAGCAAGATCAGGTTTTGAAACCGGCTCTAATAACCTCGGCATTCCGTTCCACGAACCAAGGGAATTTACCATGAGCACGACCCGCGAAATCTCACGCCGCCGTTTTGGACAGGCCACGGTCGCCGCGACGACGGCGGCAGGTTTGACGGCCGTGCAGGCTCAAAACATCGCTGGAGCCAACGACCGGGTCCGCGTGGGAATGATTGGCGTCGGAAATCGGGGAGGCCAGTTGTTGGAAGCATTTCTGGGCCAGAGCGATGTTGAAATCCCCGCCATTTGCGACATCTACGAACCTTACCTGCAGCGGACGTCCGCCCGTCTCGAGGGGCGCGCGGAAACCTACCGTGACTTTCGCAAGCTGATTGACAGGGCAGACATCGATGCCGTGGTCGTTGCTTCCCCTGATCACTGGCACGCGATCCAAACCATTACCGCCTGCGACGCGGGCAAAGACGTCTACGTGGAGAAACCACTCTCCATCACCATCCGCGAAGGCAGGCGGATGGTCGAAGCCGCTCGCCGCAATGCGCAAGTCGTCCAGGTCGGAACCCAACGACGGTCTTCGCCGCTCTATAACCAGCTCGCGAAAATCGCACATGCCGGTAAGTTGGGGAAAATAACGGCGAGCCGCGCGTTCCGGCTGAATAACATGTACCCTGACGGCATCGGCAAGCGACAGGCAAGCCCCCCGCCCAAAGACCTCGACTGGAACCTCTGGCTCGGCCCGCGGCCGGCCCGGGCCTTCCAGGACAACATCGCGCCGTACAAGTTTCGGTGGTGGCAACTGTATTCGTCGCAGATGGCCAATTGGGGTGTTCACTATCTGGACGCCATTCGCTGGATGATCGACCAGCAAGCACCGGCGTCAGTATGCGCGATGGGAGGCGTGTTCGCGGTCCAGGACGACCGAACGATCCCCGACACCGCCGAAGCCATTTTTCAGTTTGCAGCGGGACACCTGGCGTTGTTCGCCACGTTTGAGGCAAGTGGCAATCCGGCACTTCGCGAAGGGGAATTGGAACTGCGCGGCAGCCAGGGCATTGCTTACATCGGCGGCAGACGTTTTCGAGTGATACCGGAACGGGGCGGGCAGTTTCAGGACTGGGAACCTCAAATCGAAGCTATGGAAGAAACGGGCGGGCAGAGGAACGCCGGAGACACCGCCGATCATGTTCGTAATTTCCTGGATTGTGTCAAATCGCGCGAACGGCCGGCGGCCGACGTCGAGATCGGTCATCGGTCCACGACGATGAGCCTGCTGTCCAATATCTCTCTGGCGACCAACAGCCGGCTGGAATGGGACGCCCGCCAGGAGACGATCACCTCTCCCCAATCGGCAAACGATCTGCTGCACTACGAATACCGCTCGCCCTGGACATTGGAATAAATCGATCTCGACAATACGGGGACCGGAGACGTGACGCAGTTCAGACATGCTTTCGTGCCGGGCGCGGCGCCGCGGAAGAGCAACACCGCGGTCCGCCGGAACCGGATCGCATGGGGGCGATGTCCCCTGCCCTTCTGCCTGGTGCTGGTGTTCGTGGGACCCGCGGCCGTTCATGCGGAGTGTCCGGCCGCGCCGTCTTCCCACCGCGTCATCGCGCCGGGCGACGTATGCCTGGTGACCGAGCCCGTCGTCGATCTTCGCCGCGAGCCGCAAACGGCTTCGCCTCCGGCGGGGCGCGACGGCCGCTTCGCGGTCGATCCGTTGCAGGAGACCCAGTTACTTTTTTGCGAACAAGTGCAAGTCGAAGAAGTTCGCGACGGATGGGCCCGCGTGGAAGCCACCGAGCAGCAGGAGTATACGCGCAACGGCCGGTGGCAGGGATATCCGGGCTGGTGCCCCGCCGAAACGCTTGCGCTTCGGCCTGATGAATTCACGCCGGACGCCGTGGTGTGCTCGCCCCACGCGAGACTCCATGCCGGCACCGAGCGCTCTGATGAGGGTCGGCTCATCGGCATGGGTGCCCGTGTCGACGCGCTGGATGTCGACGAGCGGTGGGTTCGCGTCCGGTGCCCTGGAGGTGGTTCGGCATGGCTGTTGCGCGAGCACGTCCGGTTGCTGGACGAGCTGCCCGGTGAAATCGCGGATCTCCGGTCCGCCGTCGTCCATTCGGCGGCACAATTCATCGGTCAGCCCTATTTGTGGGGAGGCCGGAGCTTTCACGATCCGGAATTAAGAGATGGCCTGCCGACCGGCGTGGACTGCTCGGGACTCGTGCACACCGCGTATCGCCTGAACGGCATTTCGATTCCTCGCGACGCGCACGAACAATTCTTGCGAGCGCGGGCCATTCCTCTCAGCGAGACCCTGCCTGGTGATCTGGTCTTTCTGGCACGCCGGGAGTCTCCCGAGAAGATATTTCACGTCTTGCTGTCGCTGGGAGGTGAACAAGCGATCGAATCGAGCCTGGATGGCAGCGGCGTCCGGTTTATCACGATGAAAGACAAGACAGGCATCGCTTTGAAGGACACCGCTGTTGCCGGACTGACGGGTCGCTTCGTGGTGCATGCCGGCAGATTCTTGTTGCGGGAGCGATGATTCAGCATCCCGTTCTGTTGGCTGTCTGCCTGGCGGGTCTCGTCGCCGCGGTGCTCTGGTTGTCCCGCCAGCCACCGGCCGCCCGTGTGTTTCGTGTTCTTCCGGCACCGTTCTGGTGCTACATCCTGCCCATGCTGGCAACCAGTTTGGGAGTGCTGCCGTCCGCGTCCCCGCTGTACACGCTGTTGTCCACCGGGCTGCTTCCGCTTTGCCTGGTGCTGCTGCTGATGAACGTCGATTTTGTGGCGTTGGCCCGACTGCGTGGCATGGCGCTCGTGCTGATGATCGTGTCGCTCGGTGGAATCGTCATCGGCGGCACTGTCGCCTTTGCGGTTCTGCAACCGTTTCTGCCGCCCGAAGCATGGAAGGCTGCCGGAGCGCTGTCGGGAAGTTGGATGGGCGGCAGTGCCAACATGCTGGCTGTCAAGCAATCGATTGGTACTCCGGAACTGCTGTTCGCGTCAGTCGTCGTCGTCGACACGTTGCTGGCGTACGGCTGGATGGCAATGTTGATCATGTTGGAAGCGTTCCAAGATCGTTTTGATCGGTGGCTCGGAGCCGCGCCGCTGCCGGCGCTGGACGATCCAACGTGTATGAATGAACCGGGGCGACCGACGGCCACCACGGCTTTGGCCATGATGGGAACACTGTGCGCGGCAGCGGCGATCGCCGGAGTGTCGATGGCCGTGGGCAGTCAGCTTCCGGCGGTGGGCAGTGTCATCAGCCCAACGACGTGGGTCGTGATCCTGGTGACAAGCATCAGTTTGGCTGTCGCCTACACGCGATGGTTTTCCGCCCAATCCCGCCGGACGGATTGGTGGGGAACCGTATTGCTCTACTACCTTCTCACCACCATTGGCGCTCGGGCACATCTTTCGGCGGTCATGCAGACGCCGCTGTTCCTGATCATGGGAGTGCTATGGCTTACGATCCACGGAGCCATTCTGTTTGCGGCCGGATGCCTGCTCCGCGCGCCGTTGGGCATGATGGCGTCGGCCAGTCAGGCGAGCATCGGGGGCGCGATATCCGGGCCGATTGTGGCGGCCGTCTATCGGCCGGGCCTGGCCTCCGCGGGCCTGCTGATGGCCGTACTGGGCAATGTAGCGGGCACCTATCTGGGCTTGCTCACAGCGCGCGTGTGCGAGTGGATCGACCACATTGCCCGGCTCCCATGACAGGGTCCCCGCGCCCATCACCCTGGGTGACAGTACCAGCTGAAAACAGCCGGTACACGCCAGCGTCCGGTTCTTTTGGGCTTGCCGGACCAGGCGCTGGGAAGCGGGGGCTGCCGCACCGCGGCTGATACGTCTTCATCGCCCACCGGCATTTACGCCAGCTTGTCGCGAACGCGTTTGAGCAGTTGCTGCGTTTGCCTGATGCCCTCGATCTGATCCATGGATCCTTCCGACTCGATACCGACCCACCCGTGATATCCCGCGTCGAGAACAATCGCCATCATCTTCAGGTAGTCGGTTTCCTTTCCAGAACGCTCTTCGTACGTGATGTAGGGCCGCTGCGGATCGAATGCGTGCGACTTGGCACTTACGGCTTTCGCGTACGGCATCAGTTGTTTCACACCCAGGTAACGGTCGTACCAGATGTCGCGGCCGCGATCGATGGCAAAGTTGCCGAAGTCGGGCAGCGTGCCGCAGCCCGGGTGGTCCACCAGCTCGATCACCGAGGCCAGCCACTGGCCGTTGGAAGAAAGCCCGCCATGGTTTTCGACAATCACGTTGATCTTATGTTGTGCGCCGAACTCCGTCAGGCGGCGCAAGCCGTCCGCGGCCAGGCGCCGCTGCTCGTCGGGCGACAGACTGGGATTGCTCCGGGCATTTACACGTATGGAATGGCAACCCAGAAAACGGGCCGCGGTGACCCACTTGTAGTGGTTCTCGACGGCCTTGGCACGCTGTCCGGAATCGTCATTGCCCAGATTGCCTTCGCCGTCGATCATGATCAGCAGGCTCAAAACATTGGCATCTTCGGAGCGCTGCTTCATTTCCGACAAATACTGGTTGTCTTGCGCTTTGTCCATGAAAAACTGGTTGACATATTCGACGGCGTCGATGTCCAACCGCCGGGCCGTAGCGGCGAAATCGAGGTGGTCGATGGCGGGCTGCTCCTGCCCGCGTAGACGGCGATTCAAGGACCATTCGGCAAGCGAAATTCGGAACAGCAATTCCTTTTGCTCGCCGGCACAGACCACCTTGCGCGAAATGGGAATCATGGCCGCCACCGAGGCCGACCACAGGGCGGAGCCAAGAAACGAGCGGCGATCACGACGTGTAGACACCAAACATCTCCTTTGCAATGACCAGGTACGACCGACTGCCGAATTGCACAGAAAACGCGCAAAGGCGCGGCCCGTCGCATTCGATCAGCGTAAACCGCTCGCCACCGGCGGTCAATCGATTCTCCTTTGAGCAACTGCGCAACGAAGACTACCGTCGCGGGTACCGGTGTGCGATAATTTGGCCAGACTCGAGATTTTTCACTGGTATCGCCGTGCCGGCGTGGGCCGGACGTTGTGTGAACCTTCGCTGGACCACTGTGGGACACAATTCGGTGAGAACGAAATGTTGATTGCGGTGCGAGGGCCTGGTTGGGCGGAAAGAACCGGCACGGACGTGCGTCACCCATTCGGTGACAAGGCATTCGGTGACAAGGCATTC
>CAZNKT010000117.1:0-1444 GCA_964573605.1 uncultured Pirellulales bacterium | reverse complement strand
GACAAGGCATTCCGTGACAAGGCATTCCGTGACAAGGCATTCCGTGACAAGGCATCGAAGCTTGCCTTGGCGCTCGTGGTAGCCCTGGCCGTGACGGGCGAGTGCTTAGGGCAAGAGGATCCTCAGTGGTCGCTTCCCGAGGGATATCGAGTCCGGAAGGTTGCGGGACCGCCACTTGTGCAGCACCCCATGATGGCTGGATTCGACGACCGGGGCCGGTTATTCGTTACCGAAAGTGCGGGCATCAATCTCGACCGGGAGCAACTAGAAGCGCAGCTTCCCAATCAAGTACTGATGCTCGAGGACCTCGACGGCGACGGAGCATTCGATCGCCGCGCGGTTTTCGCTGACCATTTGACGCTTCCCATGGGCGCGTTGTGGCACGACGGCGCGTTGTATGTCGCCGCGCCGCCGAATGTCTGGAAGCTGGAGGATGCCGACGGAGACGGAGTGGCCGACCGCCGGGAGGCGCTGGTCGGCAGTTTTGGATACTCGGGCAATGCAGCCAGCGTTCATGGACCGTTTCTCGCACCAACGGGTCGTCTCTACTGGTGCCACGGACGGCACGGGCATCGACTGCACAGCGGCGGCAACGTGCACCGCGCCGCGGCGGCCTATGTGATTTCATCCCGGCCCGACGGATCGGACGTTCGGGTGCATTGTGGTGGAGGAATGGACAATCCGGTCGAGTTGGACTTTACGCCGGAAGGTGAGCCGTTCGGAACCGTCAACATCTTGTACGTTCGACCGCGTGAAGATTGCCTCGTTCATTGGCAGTACGGTGGCACGTACCCGCACAGCCAGCGCGTCCTGGGAGAATTCCAGAGAACGGGAGACTTGCTGGGGCCGATTCATCGGTTTGGGCACGTCGCCGTTTCAGGAATGCTGCGCTATCGAAGCGGTATTTTGGAGCCGGCATGGCGTGATGATTATTTCGTGATCGAATTCAACACCGGGCGAATCATGCGGTGCCGCGTGGCACGTGAAGGCGCATCGTTTCGCGCGGACGTGTCCGAGTTCTTGGCTGGACTGAGCCGAGATTTTCATCCCACGGACATCGTCGAAGATGCGGACGGCAGCCTGCTCGTGATCGACACGGGCGGCTGGTTTCGCAACGGTTGTCCGACGTCGCAGATTGCGCGTCCCAACGTTAAAGGGGGCATTTACCGCGTATATCGCGACGGCGCACGTTTCCCTGATGATCCGTGGGGTCATCATCTTGACTTGAAGGCCGCGACGGACCAGGAACTGGTCGGCCTGCTTGGGGACGAGCGGTTCAAGGTCCGTGGACGCGTGTTGGCCGAGTGCTCTCGGCGCGGCGAAACTCTGGTTCCCCTTCTGACGCGAGCGATCTGGCGGCATCCCGATCGTCGGGTCCGAACCCGGGCCGTTTGGGGGCTGGCACGGCTGGGGTCTACCGGGGCGGAAACGGCAATCCACTCGG
>CAZNKT010000116.1:0-18423 GCA_964573605.1 uncultured Pirellulales bacterium | reverse complement strand
CGCGGGATGCACAGTTGTTCCGCTTTGCGCTGCGCCAACTCCTGTCCGTTCTCGGCAAGAGCGACCATGTTGACAAAGCCCAATCGCCGCACGGCTTCCACATGCGCCGGTCCGATAAACCCCGTGCCGATGATTCCGGCGTTGATACGATTCATGCTTCGAAGCTCCCTGGAAGGATGACGTTCACGTTACGGCCGGCACCTTCATCCAATTCCTCTCTTCGATCGACCGGTCGACGGTCTCCAGTACGGCCATGCACTGCGCACCGTCTTGAAAATCCGGAGTCGCCGGTGTGCCGCTGCCGATGGCGGCCAGCAGGTCGTACGCCGCATTGACGAACGTGTGCTCGTAGCCAATCACGTGGCCCGGCGGCCACCATGCTTCCATGTAGGGATGCACGTCCTCGGTCGCCAAAATTTTCCGAAATCCCTGTTGCCCCCGCTTGTCGTTGACGGAATAGAATTCCAGCACGTTCATATCCTCGAACGTGAACACCAGGCTCCCCAGACTGCCGTTGATTTCGATCCGGTTAAAATTTTTGCGACCCGGCGCCAAGCGTGTCGCTTCGAACGTGCCCAGAGCGCCGTTGGCAAACCTGGCCAGGAACATCGTGCAGTCGTCCACCGTGACCTCTTCGGTCCCTTCCCCCGCCACGGCGGTGAGACCTGTCGACACTCCTTCGGCAGGACGCTGTTTGATGAAGGTCTTGTTCATGCCCACCACCTCGTCCACTTCGCCCACCAGAAACCGCGCCAGATCGGTGAGGTGCGAGTTGAGGTCACCGTGGGCACCCGAACCGGCAACCTCCTTTCGCAATCGCCAGTTCATGGCAAAATCGGGATCATTGATCCAGTCCTGCAGATACGTTCCGCGAAAGTGCCTGATCTCACCAAGCTCGCCGGCGTCGATCAACTGTTTGGCCAACGCCAAGGCGGGAACCCGCCGGTAATTGAAGTTGACCATGTGCGTGACGCCTGCCTCGCGCACCGCGGCGAGCATCTGCCGGGCCTGCTCGAGCGTAAACGCCAGCGGCTTTTCGCAATACACGTGCTTGCCGGCTTGAGCCGCGGCGACGGCGATCTCGCAATGGACGTTGCTCGGTGCGGAAATATCGACCAGATCGATATCTTCGCGGGTGACCATGTCGTGCCACGACGTGGCGTAACCTTCCCATCCAAACGTCTTGGCGAACTCGGCTACCCCCTTTTCGTCCCGTCCGCACACGGCCTTCATCACGGGCAGCGTATCCAGCTCGAAAAATTTGCCGACCTTCATGTAGGCGTTGCTGTGGGCCTTGCCCATGAATTTGTAGCCGATCAGCCCAACGTTAATGGACTGGGACATGGTTGCTTCTCCTTCTGAACGTCGAAAAATCGATAAGGCCGAGCCGAGCCACGATCGGCGACGTCAGAGGAATCCCCGCTCCGGAACGGACGCTTCGCCGCCGACGTTGTTCGATCCTCCATCGCCGAACACGGATGGCTGGGCCCCAACGACGTGCTCGGCGCCGGCTCGATCCGACGCCCGTATCGGCCCTACACACGGAAGCATCCTGCACGGGCGTCAAGGCTGGAATGGCAGGCTGGATGCGACACCGCCGCACGGGGGCCGCGGCCGCAGGCACAAGTGCCTGAATATAGGGGTATGATTGGAAAAATCAAGAAGCGGAAGGGCCCCCGCGGAGTCCGACGCCGCGTCGGGCACGCGATTGTCGACGCGATCAGTTGTCGCTTCCCCCCGCGAAGTGCATCACGTAGTAGAGAAGGGTCAGCACGGCCTGCAACGTGGCGGCCACATAGGTCCAGGCCGCGGCGTTGAGCACTTTGTTGATGTGGGACATCTCTTGCGGACCGACAATGCCGAGTTCCGCGAGCTGGGCTTTCGCCCGCGCGCTGGCGTCGAATTCCACGGGCAAATTGACCACCTGGAAGAAGACAACGCACGCAAACAAACCAATTCCCAGCAGGATCAGCGGCTGGAAGCTCATGATCAAGCCCAGAATCAACAGCACAATACTGGCATTGCTGCCGAAACTGGCCGCCGGCACCGCCGCATTGCGTATCACCAGCGGGAAATACTGCCGGGCGTCCTGCAGTGCATGCCCCGCCTCGTGAGCCGCGATGCCCACCGCGGCCATCGACCGCGAACCGTATACTTCGCTGCTGAGGCGCAGGACCTTCTGCCGGGGATCATAGTGATCGCTCAAGTGACCGCCAATCCGCTCAATCTGGACCTGGTCCAGCCCGGCCGAATCGAGAATGTGACGCGCGGCCGCGGCACCGCTCAGAGGAGCAGCCACACGTTGGGCCGCCGCGTAAGTTGCACGCACCCGCATCTGCGCCCAAAAGGCCAGCAGCAAGGCAGGAGCGATCCACAACATATACTCCAGGTTGAATAAATACATCGTTTTTCTCCAGCCGGCCCGCAAAACGTGCGTCTCGACCGTACGTGGGTCCCGGGCAAGACCTTTGGAAGCATGTTACATTCTACGGTGAGTGTCAACCTCCGGTTTGCCGGGACGACCGCGCCGGCGGGCCCGCGCCGATGGCCGTCGGTCGCAACGCGTTTGCCGACCAACGAGCCCGGCTCGCGCGGCGGCCCGCGTACGGGTTCGCCCGAATCGGGCCCGCCTGGTTGCCCACCGCCCTCACGACCGTCGGAATCTGCGCGATGAGAACATCCAATGACTGGGCCATCTGCGGACCTGCTTGGGTTGCCACCGTGGTTGGCCTGTGGCTGTCCGCGGTGATGTCGGCCTGTCCGGGTTGCGGCGGCCCAACCGCCGACACGGCACCACGCCACGCGCAGGCCACGCCGGTCGCCGTCCCTTCGGATGACGCGTTGCGAGCCACCATCGAGGAGGTGCTCGCCTTCACGCTCGAAGAACGGCAACTGCGCAGCGATGTCCACGCCGCATGGCAGATCCTGCACGGCGTACTGGCCTATGGGCCCGCGTTTCGGATTCGGCACGCCGATCATTCCGTTCCCGCGCTGGAATGGGTATTGAGTGGCGGCAACCTGATCGGCTGGGTGGTCCGGCCGGGGCCAGCCGGGCTGCTGGCCGTGGTGCAGCCGGGCAGCCGAACGGGTCAGGGGCACGAAGACCAATGGCTGGCAATTATCGCCCAGGCTGGTCTTCCGCTTGAACATCCCATCGTCGTTGGCGCGGAACAGTACACGGTGGGTGATCTCGTGGAGCAAGCAAAATATGACGTGTACGACGGCAAGGAATGCAGTTGGACGCTGATCGGACTTTCCCACTATCTGCCACTGGAGGCGGAATGGACGGCCCGCGATGGGACCACCTGGACACTTGAGCGCGTGATCGCGATGGAAGCTGCCGCGCGACAAGATGCCGCGGCAGCCCGGCGCGAGATCAACGCCAGCGCGTGCGGCGGCACGCATCGCCTGATCGGGATGACCATGGCCTTGCACAAGCTTCGCCAGGCGACTGGCGCACCAGCCAAGCCCGAGGGACTCGCCGGAGGCTGGCTATCCGCCCACGAGCGGATCCGCTGGGCGATCGAGACGGCTCGCAAATACCAGCAGCCCGACGGTTCTTTTTCGGTGAATTATTTCGCACGCCAGGCGTCGTCGCCCGATCTGGCGACCCATCTGGGGTCCACCGGACATACGCTGGAGTTTCTAAGCCTGGCCCTGCCCGACGACGAAATCGACGATGCGTGGGTTGCTCGCGGCGCCCATTATCTTTGTCGGGTGTTCAAAAAGACGCGTGACCTGGATCTGGAATGCGGGGCCTTGTACCACGCAGTGCACGGGCTGGCGCTGTATCACCAGCGCCGCTGGCCGGAATCGGCGCCTTCTGGCTCGGCCGCGTCCATACAGGCCGCGACAGACACCAATCGGCAACCGCCCCGTTGAACTCTGCCGCTTGCGCCTCCGGCTTCGTGAATCGTCCAGTCTGGCGGTCATGCTCGGCCCGGTTCAGGGTTGACCGGCAACCGTCGGCGGCGCTTCGGCCGTCGTTGACCCGCCGGTTTCCGTCGCCGTGCCTGAATCCGAAGATCGATCGGTGGCTGGTTCGGCCTTCGGTCGCTGGATGACGCGCGACAGACGGGCCAGTTGGCGGGCGGAGTTTCGCGCGAATAACCCGGACTCGTAGAGGTGATGCGCGAGCACGAGGGAAAGAGTCTTTTCGCCGTTGTAGATTTCCAGCAACCCACCGTCTTCTCGCACTTCCGTTACTTTGAACACGAGTTTAACCGGTTCCCCATCGGATTGCTGCTGGACAAACTCTCCCCGCAGCGCATGGTGTGCGCGTAGCACGATGATCTCCCGGCCGTCCTGGCCGTGGATGCTGACCGCGCCGGAATTCTTTTTGACACCCTCGCCCGTGGGGACCTCCAGGCCTTTGAGCTGGACCAGGGGTTTGCCCTGAGGATCGCGGATATCGACATGGTGACAGTGAACCACATCCGCGTCGATGCGCGGAACGCGGAGGACGCCGTTCTCGAAGTCCAGCGCGGCCGCCTTGCCGTCGAGCAGGACAAGTCGCCTCAGCGTACCTGTGATTTTGTCGCGGAGGTTCAGCCCCAAGGCCAGGAACAACAGCGGGTAAACGATCCAGCGCTCTCGATCGCTCATGACACGAAGACTCCTCTCTGAAAGTGGGGGCGCCGGCCGGTGGCGCCCGCTTGCCGGCGGAGGGACGGCCCGGGGCGTCCCCGGCAACGGCTCAGCAGCACCGGGGATGCTGACGTCGGGGGCGACGAAGATGCGTTATAGGGCACCGCCCGACGCCGACACAATCGAATTGCCCCCCCCGGACCGGGCCCCCCCGGGGGCCCGGTCCGGGGACATTTTGGCGACTAGCCCCGATTCGGTCGCCCATGGCTTGGCCCCTCGGCAAGTCAAGGGTATCCTGTAGATAAAGGAAAATATATTGGAAAGCTACTTTCCTGCCGCATCGACGCGCCCCCTATCCAGCCCTGGCGAACGATTTCAGCAACAGTTTTAACACAACCATTTCAACATAAAGGAGTACGCTCGTGGACGAACATTTCGCAGTCGACTGCCCGCCGGGTCGGCGTCATCGGGCGGTGCCTCTGTTGGTGGGGCTGGCGGTGGCAAGTTGCTGCCGCATCTCAGGCGCGGGTTTGGTCGACGTACGTTCGATGGATGGGACGGGCAACAATCAGTCGGCCGCTTTATGGAACTCGGGCGCGGCCGACACTCCTCTGGCACGCCATCCGCTTGCGCCCGCGACGTATCCCGGGCCGACGCACTCGGGCGACGAAATGATGCAACCGCCCGACCGAGAAAACCCGCGGATCATCAGCAACGCCATCTTCGCGCAGGGATCGCGGCGCGTGCCCAGCCGCCGGAAGCTCAGCGACTTTGTCTGGCAGTGGGGTCAATTCGTGGACCACGATATCGATCTGACCAACGCTGACCCGGCACACGGTACCGCGGACATTCCCGTCCCGCCCGGTGACATCCTGGGACCGAATCCCATATCCTTCAGTCGGTCCATTTACGCATCGGGCACGGGCGTTTCCGGTGCACCTCGCGAACAACTCAACGAGATTACGTCGTTTATCGACGCGTCCAACGTGTATGGCTCAAATACGGTGCGGGCACAGGCGCTGCGTACCAACAGCGGCACCGGAGCCAAGCTCAAAACGAGCACGGGGAACCTGCTGCCCTGGAACACCGATGGATTGCCCAACGCCGGTGGCACGGGATCGGAACTGTTTTTAGCGGGAGACGTCCGCGCGAACGAGCAGATCGGCCTGACCAGCATGCACACGCTGTTCATGCGGGAACACAACCGGCTGGTCGACGCCCTGGCCGCGCTGCCGGGCCCGACGCGCAATGACGAAGAATTGTACCAGACCGCCCGCAAGATTGTGGGCGCGGAAGTGCAGGTAATCACATACAACGAATTCTTACCGGCGTTGTTGGGACCTAATGCCACTTCGCTGGACAACTACAGCGGCTACGACGACACGGTCGATCCATCGATCCGAAACGAGTTCTCCACGGCGGCGTATCGGGTCGGACATTCGATGCTGTCCAGTTCCCTGGCGTTGGTGCAAAACGGCGGCAGCCAGTCGGGTTCGATTCCTCTGCGGTCGGCGTTCTTTCGACCTGACTGGCTCGGCGCGCCCGGAAATGCCGGCAATCTGGATCTGATTCTCAAGGGGCTGGCCTCCAACGCCATGCAGGAGATCGACACCCTGCTGGTGGACGACGTTCGCAATTTTCTGTTCGGTCCTCCGGGAGTCGGCGGATTGGATCTGGCAGCCTTGAATATCCAGCGCGGCCGCGACCATGGTCTGCCCGACTACAATACGCTCCGCGACGCCTATGGCCTGGGCCGCGTGACGCAGTTCGACCACATCACTTCCGATCCGGCACTGGCCGAACAGCTCGAGGCAATCTACGGCAATGTCGACAACATCGACGCCTGGGTAGGAGGATTGGCGGAAGACCATATGCCGGGCGCCAGCACCGGGGAACTCATCTACACGGTGGTGGTCGACCAGTTCATGCGGCTCCGCAATGGCGATCGATTCTTCTGCCTGAATGATCCCGACCTGGATCACGCCGACATCGCCGCCGTCGTCGATTTGAACACGCTCACGCTGGCCGATGTGATCCGCGCGAACACGAGCGTCACTCGCTTGCGGAGCAACGTGTTCTATGTGCCCGAACCGTCCGCGCTCACGCTGCTGTTGGCGACGACGGCGGCGTGCATTGTCGTTCGCGCGGCACGAACCGTGTGACTGCCCACGAGCGCCGACCGAGAATCGTCTTACAACAGGTGCATGCGCGCAATTGAACTCTGCAGAGGGTTCCCTGCTCGACCGTTTGTCCGGCCGGGGCACGGCACGAAGAAACCCGAAAAATGGCAAAGTCGCGGCGCGTCAAGCAGATGGAGTGCGAAACGCTGAATTTTGCGAGGATTCGGGCGTTTTGGCCTCGATGATGTCATATTGTGTGGTTCCGGGACTTTGACTATAAGCCACCCACCTATCGCACCAGGCTTTGTGCGGATGGCCCGGGGCAGCCATGTGTCCGTCGAGCCACCGCACAACAACTCGCCTGTTGATTCTCTCTTCACGTTAAGGAGCACGGATGTTCCGATTCGCCAGACTGACGTCACTGATTTGCGTCCTTGTTCGTGCGTGTTGCGTGGTTGTTTGCTTAAGCGGAGGCAGCATCTTCGGCGAGGATCCGTCCACGGGCGGTCCGCTAGTCGACGAGCAACGTCGCAGCGCAGACGTTCCGGCTACCGGCGGTGGTTCCACGCGGGCACAAAACATGGCGGGCTCGCCCTCCAAGGCCCTGGCCCCGGCCATGCGTACCAACGCCGTCAGGGAGGCAAATCACGAACAGCCGATTTCGGATGCAAAATCGATCACGGATTTGCAGCGCGCCGTCAAGTCCGACCAGATGGCGCTGCAGAAAATCGAAGCGGACCTGGCCAAACCGGACTCCGAGTACCATCAGGCCGAAGCCGAATTCAAGCAGCTCGATGCCAGCCTGGAAGAACTGAAAAAGAACGTGCCGGACACGCGAGGGCCGCAAGATTCGGCGATCGGTGACGGCGGCGCTCGATCGGCGTCGGAAATCGAGAATTTGCAGGCGCGTTGGAAATTGGCCAAGAGTCGTTTCGAACTGGCCATTCAGGAGCGCAAGACGACCCAGGAAAAAGCCGCCACGCTGAAACAGAAGATTCAACAAGAACAGCAGAAGATAGACAAGCTGACGGGGGCGCAACCGTCGACAGCCCCGGCCGGTACACGGGAAGCGGAGCCGTCAACCGGCTCGCCGTCAGCCCCCAACCCGGAGGCCAATCCCGCCGGCGCGCCCGGCACCGCGTTGCCAGTGCCTGCCGCGACGCCGCAATTACCGCCGGCGATGCCAGCTGATCCAACCAGCCCACCCTCGCCGCCGCAGGAGGGCACGGCGACGACGCCCACGACGACGCCTGCTCCGGGAGCAGCAACGCCGGCGCCGTCCACGACGCCAGCGACAGCCCCGGCGCCCGCGCAGAAACGTGCCAGTAAGGAATTGGTCCAGGCGATACAGGAAGCCGAGAAGACGCAGGCCGTGGCCCAGGAAGCGGAAGAAGAAGTCCAGTCGGGCGTCGAACGGATGGAGCTGCTGCGCAGGGACATCGAGTTGGAACTGAAGCTACTGGATACGACACGCAAGAAGGCCGACATCGCCGTTGAGACCGAGCATCAACTCCGGGAAGAGTACGAGGCCAAGTTGCAGAACGGCGCGCCGTCGGCCGACCTGGCAGACCTGCGTCTCAAGCTCGCCCAGGCAAAACAGAGATCCAGCGAAGCACGCAGCGAAGCGCGTGAGCGGGTCAACCGGATAGACGATCTGCAGTCCCGCTACGCTACGCTGCAGTCCGAACAGATCGTCACCCTGCAGGAAGCAGAACGAAAGCGATCGGCAGCCGAATCCGCTCAGAAAAACGTGGAAGCGTTACGCAACCCGTTCACGGTACGCAACATGCTGCAGTGGCTGCTCGATCACGGCCCTCGCCTGGTCTTCATTTTCCTGGCAATGCTGATCGGACTGTGGATGACTCGGGTCGCTAAAAAGCGAATCATCGACATGATGATGAAGCGGGGCGGGCAAGCGAAACGAATTGAACGCGAGAACCGGGCGCAGACGTTGGTTGGCGTCTTCGAAAATGCTGCTACCGTGGGGATCGTCAGCGGCGGCGCTCTGATGATCCTCGACACGGTCGGCATTCCGATCACGACGCTTATGGGAGGAGCTGCCGTCTTTGGCCTGGCCATTGCATTCGGAGCTCAGAGCCTCATCAAGGATTACTTCTACGGGTTCATGATTCTGCTGGAGCAGCAGTATACTATCAATGACGTGGTCAAGGTCGGTGATATCGCCGGGCAGGTTGAGCGGATCACTCTCCGAGTCACCGTGCTGCGCGACCTGGAAGGGCGAGTGCATTTCATTCCGCATGGAGCCATCACGTCGATAACCAATATGACTCACGGCTGGTCACGGGCGCTGTTTGACATCGGCGTTGCCTATAAAGAGGATGCGGACCGCGTGATTGATCTCGTCAAGCAACTTGGGCGGGAGATGAGGTGCGACCCGTATTATAAACCCCTTATCCTGGAGGATTTGACGATGTTGGGAGTCGACGCTTTCAACGACTCCGCCGTTGTTATCAAGTTCTTCATCAAGACGCGGCCTTTGAAACAATGGGAAGTAAAGCGCGAGCTATTGCGTCGCATCAAGAAGACCTTCGACGAACAGGGCATCGAGATACCCTTCCCTCACCGCACTGTGTATCACAGGCACTTGGAAGAGGGACAACTCGATGTCGGTTCGGACGGTGCGTCAGCTCTGCGAAGATCCGCATAGCGGTGGTCTTCGTTTGAAGTACGGCTCCGATGTACCACAGCAAGGGATGACATGTTTGGCATCACTTTCACCAAACGACGTCCCGAAGTTGGTGCGCGGCCGGGGACGCTGGTCATCGCCAACGAGGCGCCGCCGCCGAAGGTTCACGTCATCCATTTCACATCCACGGAGGTGAGGGAAGAAGACGTGACCGATCCTGAGAGGCTACGCGCGGTGCACCGCGCCGATGCGGTCACGTGGGTCGATGTGCAGGGCTTTGGGGATGAAAGCCTGATTCGTAGGATTGGTGAGGTGTTCTCCTTGCATCCGCTGGCCATCGAAGACGTAGTGAACGTTCCGCAACGTCCAAAAGCCGAATCTTACGAAGAACAATTGTTGATTCTCGTGAGGATGGTCAAGCTGGACGGGCCGAATGAATTTGACATGGAGCAGATCAGTATCGTCCTGGGCACGAATTATGTGCTGACGTTTCAGGAACGATACGGCGACGTACTGGATCCGGTTCGGCGGCGGATTCGCGCCGGTAAAGGTCCGATCCGGCGCAACGGTCCCGATTACGTGGCCTACGCCATCTTCGACACGATCGTCGACGGCTACTACCCGGTGTTGGAAGAAATCGGCAACCTCCTGGAACGGCTCGAAGAGGCCGTCGTGGAGAACCCAACACCTCAACTGCTGAGAAGACTCAATCAGAACAAGAACAAACTGACAAACCTCCGACGCGCGACGTGGCCTCAGCGCGAAGTGGCAAACGCACTGTGCCGTGATGAACATCCACTAATTGATCCAAAAGTGCGTTTGTACCTCCGCGATACGTACGATCACTGCGTGCAATCAACCGAAATTGCCGAGATGTTCCGAGACATGGCGACAGGCTTGATGAATACCTACCTGTCATCGGTGGCGAACCGCACGAATGAAGTGATGAAGGTTCTGACGATCGTGGCGACGATCTTCATTCCACTGACATTTTTGGCGGGCATCTACGGCATGAATTTCAAGCACATGCCCGAATTGCAAGCCGAGTGGGGATATCCTCTGATTTGGATCGCGATGGTAGCGTGCGCGGTGGTGATGGTCACTTTTTTCTGGCGAAGAGGCTGGATAGGGCCCAACCGCTCGTCGTGAACTCGGCGATACATTATTCCAGGTCAGAAGGCAGGGACTCGGCGCATGGCCTTCAGTCCGGATGGCAGCCGATTAGCCGCGCCAGATAACGCGGGGCATCTCACTGTATGGGCTACGGAACAAGGCACCGTGCTGACTTCGAATATCATTGAACTGAACAACGTAGACGCCCTTTCCTTCGTTGGCCAAGGCGAGTCGCTGATGATAGCTGCCGGGCATGTTGTGGAGGTTTTGACATGCCTTCGCCGGACACGACTGTCATTGAACATCACTCCGTCCAATTCGCGGAAGTGCGGCTTGCTGACGGGATTGCTCGTAATTCCATTTTGATCGGTAAGCAGCCCGGATGCCGACGCCAGATACGTACCGGGCACAGACGGGCAGCGGTAGGTGTCGATCACAGTCTCACAAGCCAGGATATTTCGATGGACCGGGCTGATGGACGTATCCCGAACTCCGGGCGACTTGGCGGCCCATTGGCCTGCGCCGCCTTCGCTCCATGTCAGTGAATCAAACATTGGCTTCTGTTTGACGAAAGGCAACAGGTATGCGGACCAGAGCGCACCTCTCTGGTAATTGGATCCCATCGGAAACTGCTCGTATGTTTGGTGGTACATCTGCACGGCCAGCCCGATCTGTTTGAGATTATTCTGGCACGTTGCCCGGCGGGCCGCCTCGCGAGCAGACTGCACGGCCCGCAGCATGGCAGAAGACCTACCGCTTCTTGAAACTACTTGCTCCCCGCCGACGCCATCCGTACCAGGCCAATACGCTCATGGCTACGCCTAGCAGTGCCGCAGCGCCCGGCTCGGGGACAGTTCGCGTGCCCGCGGAAAGCGGGCTGTTGAGGATCGCTACGAAATCATCGATGTCGTCAAAGTCCAGATCGCCATCGCCGTCTGTATCACCTTTTCCCTCTGGTGGTACGCCGAACCTGTTCTCATATTCCTGTGGCATGTTTAAACCCAGGACGAAGTCGTCGATGTCATCGAAATCCACATCGCTGTCGCAATCCATGTCACCCAACACCGGCAATAAGAAGGTCGGTGAGATGCTTCCGCTGCGGAAAGCCTGGTCTTTAAATCCATTGCCGCAGCACTCGAAGTAGCTCAAGCCCAAATCAATCGGAGCGGACTGAGTGGAGGTGAAAGGCTGTGAGAGGAAAAGGGTGATGTCTAACCCAACGTCATGGTAGTTGCCGTTTCCTGATATCTCGATGGAATTAGTTTGAATATCGATGTTCAGATTACCATCAACGAAACTATATATAGTGTAGGGAATTTCTAGCCCGGTAAATGCTCCGTTACCCCCCTCGAAGTCGCCGGCACTGAACGTCCAATCAAATGTGCCAGTTATCTGTTCCCCATCAGCCAGTATGACGTCAACCAATGTGTAGTTCACGGTAGCTGCATGCGAGTCGGCGGTAGCCACCGTGACCAGACTGAAGATCATCCAGAAATGGATGCCATGTCGAATTTTCACAATCACTCTCCCTCTCACGCGCGATTGCTCGTTCCGATGTACGTGCAACGCTTGAAGCCCATCGTGTCCACGTATGTTGGCGACGTCGCAATACAGGCGACAAACTTTCATGGATCATACGCTGACTCAGAATCGAGAACTAAGTTCCGCCAGTAATGAATAATCCATTTTGGACCGTCCAATTCGCCTTGTCCATGGGTATCGAATCGTAAGGATAGTTGAGAAACATTTGTTCGGATTAACGCCAGATGCCAACGACCTGCACGGTGCGAATCCGCACAGTCGACGTGAGGAGCGCGCTGTAATGCACAGCTGTATCGAAGGAACACATAGGAGGCTGTAAAACGCCCGCGCCAAAGTTCCCAGTTCGTCGCGCACCGCTGACCGAAGGAAGCGGCCGTTAGGTGCGGACAGAAAGCGCCACTTCATCGCCTCCCTGGGCCTCTATCGCACCTAGCGCTGCTTCTATGGCGGTGAGGGCACGACGTACTGGTCCGACTGGTTCCGGGACAAAGCCTGTCAGGAGTGGGTCAGGCTGCAGCTTCCGCCGGACCAGCGCCAGCGCATCGAGCAGAAGCTGGCCGATCGGGTGCCGCGGTGCCGGTGGGGCTGCGGCCAAACTGGGTCGAGCGGCAGGCGGTCCGGGATCCGCCCGCATGCTCATAGGTTTTGAGTGGCCCTGTAACGTACGGCTGCTGATACGGGCCCGAACTCGCCCGGGAGGCAGAACGGGCGTTGGGGGCGGGATAGGCACGCCAAGGCTTGCGTTGCTGGAGTGCGGGTGTGGCGTGAGACCGGTAGGATCTGGTTCAGTGTACAGTACCGAGTGTAGGCTGCAGATTGCCGCTACTTGAGTCGGTGGTGAACGTTTCGGCTCAGACACGCCGATCCACTGGTGCAGTTGTCAATCGAAGCGCGATCCCGGTGTTGCCCTTAGCCGGTCACTTCGCCATTTCTTTCGCTCCAGCGATCAGCCGAAAACCATCTCCAGACGGAAAGCGACGGCGCGGACACAACACAACAACCAACTCGGAGCCTAAAGTCACGCCTATGATGCATGAGACACGGGCATTGGTGGCTGCAGGAACTGAGCTATCCAGGATCTGCGGACGTCAGGCAGCACTCGCCACAGGATGATCGCACTGATGAGAAAACTGCCCCAGAGAAGGCTCTTGACCAACCAAACCGGACCGCCAGCTTCCGTGACATACCGGATCGGGTCCCCTTCGGCCCTGATGAAATCCAGTAGATAGAGTGGTTCACAGACAGCCTCCGACAGAACCAGACCGGCAACAATGGCCGAAGCGTATAGATTCACCATCGGCCGTAATCTTCGAAAGTTCCGTACCGGCGGAAGACTCCACAGCATGAAGAGTCCGAATCCCACGAAGGTTGGCAACATCGGTCCTGCGCAGGAGATGACCGTCTGTTTCCATGGCTCGAGCGCCGGCCCCATCGCTCCGCCCGAATGCGGATGACCGTGGATTCCCCAGAAGTCGCTTCGCGCAAGATCAAAGCGGCCGAAGGTTATCTGCGCGAGCGCGTGTCCGCCCTCATGAAAGAGCAGATAAACAAAGATAAGTACCAAACTCAGCAGGAGTGAGTGAAATGCGGCGATGCTCGCCGAGAGGGCTCTTGAATTTCCCGATTTTCGCCAGAGCACGACGCAAATCCCCGACAAGACCAAAAGACCGACGTATGCCCGAGACCAGATCTGCCATCCCGTGACGTAGACCGGTCGCTCGCCGGCAATCACCACCTCACCGCCTTTGCCATTCACCTGCTGGCGCAACGTAGCCGTGTAAGTACCCGGCTGAATATTCCGTCCCAGTCCAAATGAGTGGGCCGTTATGCCAGATGTATTGGCAATAACACCTTGATCACCCGAGATTAAAATCGACAGCATCTCGCCGCGTGCCTTGGTCTGTATGCCCACATGAAACATTTCAATGACTCGCGTGGTCGTGAAAGTCGCCGAGGCGCTCGAAGTTCCTTCCGGAAGACGCAGTACGCAAAAAGCGTCCTCTTTAAGAGCATGGAACTTTCTCGCGTCATTTCCCTGGATGAGCCACAAGGTCAGCGCGCCGGCCAGAAGTCCCAACACGGTGGCGACAGATACCTGCAATATCTTTGACGTGGTCATGACCCAGCAGCTTTAAGATCAGTTTCCTGCGACGACCCGTGTCAGATCTTCTTTACGTTACGACCACGATCGCCGCGTGGGCGAACCAACATGAGTGATCGATCAAAGGCCCAAAACGTAGCCCGCTCCCGTGCGGCGCCCTTCTTGGCCTCATAGCGTGCGGAACCATTCTTGGTCGACAGACACCTGTTCAACGACTTCCGTTTGTATACCTAGGTTCAACTCCTTGAGCATGTCGGCCAATTGGTCACCGTCGATCAAGTCCAGGGGCGGAGCGCCATCGCGTGTCGCCTCTCGGATCGCGTCTCGCGTAAATGTACCCGTGGTGATGAGTAAGCCTTTGTCAGCTCGTCCAACCATTGCACCGCGGAAATCGCGAATGACATCCTGCGGGTCGAACTCGGTGACCTTTCGTTTGCTGGGGGCAATTACCCAGACACCTCGGCGTGAGTTGTCAATCAATCCGTATTGCTTGAGGTATGTGCGAGCCCAGGCAAGTCGATACTGGAATTCGGACTGATTACTTTTCTCTGGGTTGTGCGGCAGTTCGAGTACTTCCTCTGGTAGTTCGAGCAATTCACCGACCTTGTCATCGATCTCAGCGATGGAGGCAGAACCACCCAGTTCACGCAAAGCCGTGAAGAGAGGAACCATCAGTTGATCGAAGCTTGGGACCTGCGTCATACGTTCCTCTAAGGGCGAATGATCAAGATCACGTGGCGGGAACGCCGACGAGTGACGCCAATCTCGCATTACCTCGCGAACGCCGTTCCTATTCGCTTACATCGTTTGGTTCGGCGTCATTTCTGCTCAGGCGGATTGAAATCCAGCAGTTCTTTCGGAATTTCCTTGTCGATGACAGGGTCGTAAGTCGTCGTTCGCTCAGTACGAAAGTTATCGAACTCCTTGTGCTCGTCGATCCTGCGCAATAGGAACGTTTTCTTGTCAATCCACAACAACGTGTTGCGCTTGCCATACTCGCTTTCGATTCGGAAGCACTCCACTTTCTCAAATTTGGCGTCCTCGATTCGCCGTGTCTCTGTCATATCTGTGAGTCGTCCTCCGCCAACCTCCTCTGGCAGGAGGAGAACGGGGACAGTGTGTGCCGAGCCGCTAGACACACCAGTAGCTCCCGACAAAGCCAAGCTGAGCAATTCGGGCTTCTGGATCCCGGGCGTGACATCCCACCACGTCTGCACTTCCTTTCCCTTACGCCAGACGATGTACCGGTACGTCCGGTTGTTGTTCTTCTTCTGCTTGTACTCGAAACGGAATCGGTCGGGACGGACGAAGGCGGTCGTGAATGGCTTCTCCACGGTCCGCTTTCCATCGGCCTGGATGAAGATGGTCTTGACAACGCCAGAATCACGGTACGACTTGCACTCGGCGTACGTCCTGGCCATACGTCTGAGGATCTGCCTGGCGGTGAGCGCATTTTGCTTGGGCTGGTCTGCGATTCCCATCGGCGCGAAGAAAGTCGAAAGCACAAAGAACAGGCCCCAGGTGAGGACCTGAGGAATTGGACCCATAGGTGCCCTTCCATTGTGACGACAGATATCACCCTTCACCGGACCGCACGAACAACCTTGATTTTAGAACCCGCGCGGCTGGTGGTTCCGGTGCAACGGACTAGTATGCACCGAGCCCGGCTCGCCGTTGAACTTCTTCAATGAATTCTTTCGCCTCTTTGAGTCCCACCCCCGTCGCCGCGCGATAGTGCTTGATCGCCTGAATCTTTTCTCCACGCTGTATCGCCCGAACGACATCTTCGGGCAGGTTCTCATAAGGGTTGTACTCGATCCCGGCATGTTTCAGCAGTGCGTCAAGCTTGCCGTCGAGGCCGGAAAGCGCTGCTACACGTTTCTCCAGTGCAGACAACCGGAACAACGCCACGCCGATGAATACTGCAGCGAGAAAGGCCGCGGCACCCGACAACTCGACCATGGCTTGATCTCTCCGTCTGATGTCGCAATGGATGCATAACGTGGATTGGTTGCGTTAAATCTGTATCAGGTGGCCGTGCTGAGAAACTCTCCTTTTTGCGCAGCGGAGCTGCCCCCACCAATCCCAGATTATAAGCCCTCGCCAACTTGCGAAACCAGCTGCACCAAGACTTTCCTCATGCAGCGTATAGGGCCTCTCCGCCGACTGGTCAGGCCTGGCATCACGACGGCACCACGTCGCAGCACGCGGACGTACGAACACAAGGAACCGACGGACCAAGATGTATGCGTCCGTCATGCATATCCCCCATGCGCACATTGGCGCACCGTGCCTCCGCAGCTTACCGACCGGTACAATTGGGGCGCACCCATTCACACACAAAGGGGAACTTGCCATGGCCACCACCACCAGAGAATCCAAAATCGACCCCACCGCCCGGCTCCGCCCATGTCCGAGTCCAACGATCAGTTTCGCACGCGCCTCCACAGCACCGGCCAGGGGGAGGCGTTCCGTAAGCGCCGCAGCGAGCTGCAGTCCGCCGGCGCATCGGTCCGCGAGTCCTGGGAACAGGCCGCGACCGAGTTCGGCTGGGAAGGCCGCCGGCGCAGCAACGGCCAGTCTGCCGCCAGCTACCTGCCGCTCGAGACGCGGGCCGAGTACTACCAAGACAAATCTACCGCCTCGCTCGGCCAGGACGCCCGCTGGGTCTACGACGTCATCTCGCTAGACGCTGATCACGCGAAGCCCCCAAGGGCTTCGCGTGAGTAAAAACGAAAAAACTCGGCGCTCTTGCGGGTATCATGGGGTATCGACTTCCCAATACCACAAGACACGGAGGGCTTTAGAGTGAACGCCAAGATACGACGGAAACTGGCCGCACGCAAGCGTCGGATCGAAAAACGGTTGTCTGCCATCTATGGACTTTTCGCCTAATCACTGGATCTGTGCCAATCGGACTGCAAGAGGGCGGGGCCATGCCGGTTGAAACACGGCCCTTGCCTCCCCAGACGGTTGATGGGCTCCGACCGCCACGGTCAGGCTTCCCATATTTCGCACACGCGGATCGGTTTCCCTTCGATGCAGGCACAACGCAGTACTCAGCGGTCAACGCGTGGTGGCTAGCAGATGCGTGTTTGCTGGTGTATGGCGATAAGATATTCATTGAAGACGCCTTTGGTCGGTCGCCGCTGCCCAATCAGTCGTGGCAGCTCGCCTGGTTGGGGACAGGCGAAGACAATCGGGGCATGGTGCTAAGTAGGCACGAGGCAATCGTAGTTGTGTTTCGCGGGACTCGGCTCGACGTCCACTCACCGTTCGACGCAGCCGAGATCGTGTTGATCAATCAGGACGATTTGTGGACCAATAGTCAATTCCTGCCCACCATGCATAAGGGAGGAGGTCGAGTCCACTCCGGATTCTTGCAGGCATTTGCCGAAGTCAGCACTTGTCTTAGCGACATCGTGAATACGAAACGGCCTGGTCAACATCTCTACCTGACGGGGCACAGCCTGGGTGCGGCACTTGCGACTCTAGCGGCAGCGCACATTGGACCGCCCCATGTGCATGGTCTGTACACGTACGGTTCTCCAAGGGTCGGCGATGCGGCGTTTGTTGAGGGGCTATCAGCAGTCTCACATTTCCGCATTGTTTACGGCGAAGACTGGGTAGCAACTGTACCGCCAGAGCTGCTCGGCTACGCGCACGCAGGAATACTCCTGCGTGTGCCCGGTGGCACGACTCACGATTTCTGGACAGACCTGGTTAATTCGACCGGCGATTTACTTGCCGCCTTGAACGTGATGGCGGAGCAGCTCCGTGTGACCGTAGGTGAGCTACCATTTAGAATCTCGGGCCTCGTCGATCACGCACCGATCTGCTATGCGACGCTCTTGTGGAACGCCTTGTTGGCCAGCTCGAGGAAGCGGCAGGATTAGGACTTGCTCCACAACAGGCTGAATCTCAAATTGAAGAAGAGGCGTACTTCCTCTTGTGCAACATTCGTTGAAATATCGAGGAGATTAGCCACGTGGTTATAGCGAGCTTCCCCCCAAAATCTGACACAGGCGACATGGGAGAATCCTATCGTTTACACGGGGCAAACCGACGACCTTCGGCCCGGCCGTACGGACAAGTGGATCAATGTGCTGCTGAGAAATGCCCCTGGGGTCATCAAATTACTCGCCGCACTGCCTGTCGGCTCCGTCGAGATCAAATATCCCCTGCCTCATTGATGCCGCTGAAGACGTCATTGGCGAGCGACCGCAGGACAGACTCCCAATCGTCATCTGCGTCGCCGTCGCCATCGAGGTCATATAGCACTCCGTCAACCGAGTTGTCGTTGGTAGCAAACA
>CAZNKT010000115.1:0-18734 GCA_964573605.1 uncultured Pirellulales bacterium | reverse complement strand
GCATCAGCCGGCTGATGGCCATCGTGCGCAGGTCCATCACGCCGGATGGTTTGGGCAGGTGCGCCAGTCCCGTGTTCTGGGGGTGAAACGCCAGCGGAACAAACGTCTGAAAGCCGCCGGTTTCATCCTGCAGCTCACGCAGACGCCCCAAATGGTCGATACGGTGATAGGCATTTTCCAGATGCCCGTAGAGCATGGTCGCGTTGGTCTTGAGGCCCAGCCGATGCGCCGTTCGGTGGATGTGGAGCCACCGCGCGGCATCCGCCTTGTGCTCGCATATCCGGTTACGTATGGAGGGATGAAAGATCTCGGCGCCGCCGCCCGGCATGCTGCCCAGGCCGGCTTCGATCATGTCTTCCAGCACGGCTTGTTCCGGCTTCTTGGCCAGATGCGTGAACCAGTCGACCTCCACCGCGGTCCACCCTTTCAGATGCAGCCGCGGAAACGCCTCGTGCAAAATACGGACGATGTGGACATAGTCCCCGTACGCCATCTGATGGTGGAGCCCACCCACGATGTGCATTTCCGTGCAACCGGTATCGACCGCTTCCTGGCCGCGTGCGAGGATCCGGTCGTCGTCCATGCGGTATCCTTTCGGATCACGCAAGTCGGAGCGAAAGGCGCAGAACACGCACCGATAGACGCACACATTCGTGGGGTTCAAGTGGGCATTGATGTTGTAATAGGCCACATCGCCATTGATGCGTTCACGAACTCTGTTGGCCAGCGCGCCGATTTCGTTCAGCGGCACGTCGTTGTCGTACAGCGTAAGGCCGTCGCTGAACGACAGTCGCTCCCCCGAGTCCACCTTGTCGCGAATAGCGTCGAGCTTGCCGGACAATGTTCGCATCATGGATTCCTTACGCAGTCCGCGTCATGTCACATACAAATCGATGGCGCCCACCGCCAGCAACCCCAGGCTGATCACCGCATTGACGCGGAAAAATGCCACGTTGACGTGCGTCAGATCGTGCGGCCGGACGAGCGCGTGTTCATAAACCAGCAACGCCCCCACCGCCGCCACGCCGCACCAGTAGATCCACCCCAGAAATGGAAACACGACCGGCAACAGGGCGAATAGCGCCAGCGCCAGTCCGTGGCAGACGGCCGCAATTCGCAGCGCCGCGGCAATGCCCCACCGTGCTGGAATACTATACAACCGGTGTTCGCGGTCGAAGGCGTTGTCCTGGCAGGCGTAGATGATATCAAACCCAGCAACCCAACCCATGACGGCAAGACCCAGAACGGTTGCCGGCAGCAAATCCAGGGGATCGGCCCACACGGCCTGGCCTCGGAGGGCGATCCAGGTGGATATTGGGGCCAGCATTAACGCCGCGCCCAACCAGAAATGCGACCAGCTCGCAAACCGCTTGGAATAACTGTACCCGAAGAGCACGCCCAGTACCGGTACGCTCAGCACCACGGGAAGCACGTTGGGAAGGAACAACAGCGTTGCAGCGAAAAAAACCAGGCTCGCCAGAACGGCAAACGCGACGGCCTGCCGCAAGCCGACGAGTCCCGCGGGAAGGTGACGCGCGGCGGTGCGCGGATTCTTCCCGTCAACATCGCGGTCCACGATGCGGTTGAACGTCATGGCCGCACTGCGTGCCGTCACCATGCATAGCAGGATTGCGAGCAGCTCCCGCCAGCGCCAAGCCACCGGTGGGCGGACATGGGCATTGGCTGTCCAGGCCATCAACGCGGCGAACAACGCGAACGGCAGCGCGAACAGCGTGTGACTGAAGCGAATCAGCTCCAACAGCCGGCGAACCGTGACGGACAATTCCATCAGGCCCGCCAGCAAGCCGCGGTTTCGCGCGTTGTGCAGGAAAGCGTGCATCATAGAATCGCGTCGCATGGTCCCCATACACGAGTCCGATAGAAACGGGCGCCCATCAGCTTCCCCAACGGTGCATCAACGAGTGTTCGATGCCCAGGTGATCGCAAACCCTCGCGACGACAAAATCCACCAGATCGCGAATGGTGGTGACTCCGTGGTACCAACCTGGCATGGCGGGTAAAACAACCGCACCGGCACGAACGAGATGCAGCATATTCTCCAAGTGAATTGCCGACAAAGGCGTCTCGCGGGGGACAAGTATCAATCGCCGGCGTTCCTTGATATGCACTTCGGCAGCCCGGTGAATTAAATGTTCCGACATGCCGTTGGCGACCGCGCTGAGCGTGCTTGTCGAGCACGGGCACACGATCATGCCTCGCGTCAAAAAGGATCCACTGGCCACCGGCGCGGTAAAGTTTCGGTAGTGATGGTAATGAATGGCCCCAGGTTCGCCTTCGCGGATGGACAGCACGCTGCTGTCCTCGCTGGAAATCCCCGCCATCGACCGCAGCATATCGAGCTTGCTGTCGTCGGTCCGTCCCGCCTCTCCCAGCAGCAGACTCTGCGGCTGAAAATTCTCCAGGTCGACACGCAGATCCAATTCCTGTTTGATCAGTTCCTGCCCGGACGGACTGATGATCAAGTGGACATCGTAGCCGGCCGAAATCAGCACCTCCAGCAACCGCACGGAGTACACCGCGCCGCTGGCTCCGGTGATTCCCAGCACGAAAGATTTCGGAACGTTGCTTGCCATGAATGGGGTCCAACAGTTGGTCACGGACGTCGCAATTTCTCGCCGCCGCGGAGCCGGGAGGTCCGTGATTTCAGAACTCTTGCCGCTTTGATCCAATATACAGCGAGGCCACGCCGAGCGTCAGCGGATAAACTTGGACGTCAACCAGTCCCGCCTGATGCATTCGTTCTACAAGCATTCGACCTTGCGGGAATTCGTCCACGCTGGCCGGCAAGTAGGAATAGGCCCCGCTGCAATTGCGGGATACTATCCGCCCGACGACTGGCAGCACGCGGTGAAAGTACCATCTGTAGACGTGCCGCACGACGGGCCAACGCGGCCGCGAGAACTCGAGAATGACCATCTTGCCTCCGGGCAACAGCACGCGCTTCATCTCCTGCAGGCCCCGGTCCGTGTGGGCCAGGTTGCGGAGGCCGAATGCCACCGACACGATCTGGAAAGACTTATCGGAAAACGGCAGCCGAAGTGTGTCGGCTTCGACAAATTCTATCGAGCAGGCCCCGTTGGAGTTGCCGGCCTTGCTCCGCCCGATGACGAGCATCTGGTGGCAAAAATCGGTCGCGATGACCGACGAATCGCTGCCGATGGCCTTGCGATAAGCAATGGCCAGGTCGCCCGTACCGGTGCAGACGTCCAACACGGGCCGATCTCCGCGCGGTGGAACCCGGCGGACGGCGCGCCATCTCCAATAGCGATCCATCTGGAACGAAAGCAGGTGATTCAGCAGATCGTATCGCCCCGCGATCTCGCCGAACATCTCACGGATGCGATCGCCCGATTTGTCGATCATGAAGTTCTTCCAAAGGCACCCCGGACGGGAGGCACTCCTTGTATCGAATGGGACCATCCGACGCACCTGCGTGTACGATTTATTCTAGCAATCGCGCGAATACCGACCAGACGCGTGCTGTTGGGCAATCCTTGTCGTAACGTCATATTGCTCAGTTCTCCTTGCACATGCCGCCGCCGGGGATTTATGCCGGCCGGTCGTTACGCTACGATAGCCATTTTACTGCGCCAGCAGCGGGACAGCTCCCGACACGATCGATGTGAATTTTCGATCGCCACGCTGAGCGGCCCCCCTTACCCTGAGCGGGGCTTGTGACCTCAGAGCCCTGGAAGCCGGCCATGACGCGCAGTGCTACCGTGCACTTTTTGCCGACGATGGTTACGCGGCGCGCTCTCCAGGATGCCACCGTCGTGGTGATCGACGTGTTGCGGGCCACGACAACCGTGTGCGCGGCGCTGGCCGAAGGTGCGGCCGCGGTCGTGCCGTGCCGCCGCGTGGAAGACGCGTTGGTCGTCGAACCTGTCGCCAATTCTCCGAGCGTCCTGCGAGGCGGCGAACGGAACGGCGTAGCCATTGACGGATTCGATTTGGGAAACTCGCCAGACGAGTACCCAGCCGAAGTGGTGTCGGGAAGGACCATCGCTTTCACAACCACCAACGGCACGCGTGCCGTTGCTCGTTGCCGCCTGGCCCGCCGCGTTCTGCTGGGAAGCTTCGTGAATCTTCGTGCCGTCGTGCAGTCGTTGATGCCGTTTCCGCGTGTCCACCTGCTCTGCGCCGGAACACGGGGTGCCGTATCGAGGGAAGATTTGTGGCTGGCCGGCAGCATCGTCGATGCCCTGAAGCGGCAGCCCGGCGACAGCGACCGACCACACGCTGCCGATGCGCACGCGGCAAGATTCACGATGAACGACGAAGCGGCAATTGCCCAGGGAGAGGCCCGCTCTCGCCCGTGGGCAGGATTGCTGGACCCGTCCGCCGGACGGCAGCAGCATGTGCGCAGGCTCATCGAGGATTTATCCACGACGCGCGGCGGTCGCAATCTCGTGAAGCTGGGACTGGAAAAGGACATCGAATTCGCCGCGCAATGCGATTCGCGGCCCGTTGTGCCTCGGCTCGACATGCGCCGTTGGTGCTTCCAGGTGCCATAGACGATCGCTGGAAAAGGCGGCTACATTACGGAGAGTGAGGCAACGGCGGGACCCGCCTAAGGTGCCGTCTGGTTTTGTCGTCGCGCAGACGGCATGGGGCCTCCGTCCCTACCGACACCCCGAAAAAGGCCGCGGTGCCCATGCAGATGGAAAAGCTTGTTTCGCTGTGCCGCCGACGCGGATTCCTGTTTCAGTCCAGCGAAATCTATGGCGGACTCAATGGATTCTGGGACTATGGTCCGTTGGGCGTGGAGCTGAAACGCAATATCAAGAACGCATGGTGGCACGACATGGTCACGAGCCATGACGAATTCGTCCAACATGTGGGCGCGCCGGGCCCATTCGAAATGGCCGGAATCGACTCCACGATCGTGATGCACCCCCAGGTCTGGAAATGCTCTGGCCATTATGATCTCTTCCACGACCTGATGGTCGATTGTCGTGAATCCAAGCGCCGGTATCGGTACGACCAGCTTCGCGGCCGATGGGCGGAAGCCAAGGGCCAGCGCCTCTTCGTCACCGCCGATGTGGAACCGGACCAGGAGCAAGCTGCATGGGAGCGGCGGGCACTGAAACATTTCGGACTTCGCGCCAAGCACGCGGACCAAATCGTGTGGCACGGCGAACCGATGCCCCTTTCGGAAGCCGGCGACCTGGAGCAGGTGCTGGCTCCGGAAGCAACCCAGCCTGGCACGCTTACCACGCCGCGCGAATTTAATCTGATGTTTAAGACCATCGTCGGTGCCATGGGCGGTGAGGAAGACGCGGCGTATCTGCGCCCCGAAACGGCCCAGGGTATCTTCGTCAACTTCAAGAACGTCGTGGACAGCACCCGTATGCGAGTGCCCTTTGGCATTGCTCAGATCGGTAAGAGTTTTCGGAACGAGATCACGCCCCGATATTTCACCTATCGCTCCCGCGAATTCGAACAGATGGAGATCGAGTTTTTCTGCCACCCCGATTCGTCACGGGCCTGGTATCAGTACTGGCGCGACCGGAGGTTCGCCTGGTACGAGTCCTTGGGACTGGCCAGCGAGCGCCTGCGGTTGAGGGACCATGGTCCCGACGAGCTGAGTCATTATTCGACCGGGACGGCGGACATCGAGTATGCGTTTCCTTTCCTGCCGACGGGCGAATTTGGCGAACTGGAAGGCATCGCCCATCGTGGAGACTTCGACCTCCGCAGCCACATGGAAGGGAAACTCGACCCCCAGACGCGGCCCCTCCAGGTCGAACGGGATGAAGACGGAAAGCCGAAGTACCGGGGAAGCGGCCGTGACTTGACGTACCGCGACGATTTGACGGGCGAACGCTACACGCCTCATGTCATTGAACCGTCGGCCGGCGCCGACCGGGCAGCGCTGGCGTTCCTCTGCGAGGCCTATACCGAAGACTCCGCGCCGGATGACAAAGGGCGCATGCAACCGCGCACGCTGATGCGGTTGCATCCGAGGTTGGCGCCCGTGAAAGTGGCCGTCTTTCCGCTGGTCAAGAAGGACAACATGCCCGAAGTTGCTCGCGACCTCTACCGATCGCTGAAGAACAAGGGAATCGCGGCGTTCTACGACGAGAAGGGAGCAGTCGGCCGCCGGTATCGCCGACAGGACGAAGTCGGCACCCCGTACTGCATCACCATTGACGGCCGGACGCTGCAAGACCATACCGTGACGATTCGCGATCGGGATTCCCTCGAGCAGTGGCGCGCCAACTTGGACGACGCGATCGCCGAGATCGAAAAACGTCTGGCTTGATGACCGCCGGCGGCAGGCCGCGGCGGCACCCGAATATCATGCAACCAACGCTTGCCCAAGTTTCGACGCTCAACTCGCCGTTCGACGCGGATGTCGCCGACTATGCGGCCGGCGACTGCAAATCTTTGGAAATATGGCTGGGTAAGCTCGAAGGCTATCTCCAAAGTCATTCGCTGGATGACGTCAAGAAACTGCTCGACGAGCACACGATGATCGCTCCGGTTGCCAGTTTCCAGGGTGGGCTATTCGCTGATCCCGGCGACAGCCGCGACGCGCACTGGGATCATTTCCATCGGCGCCTGGCCTGGTGTCGCGATTTGGAAATCGGCACACTGGTCATCGCCGCAGACGTGCCACCCCCCGTTTCGCAAGCCAACATCGAGCGCTTCCGGGAATCGCTCCACGAGGCCGCCGAACTGGCGGAACCATTCAACGTGCGTTTGGCGCTCGAATTCCAATCGCGATCCGCTTTCTGCAACAACCTTTCCACTGCTTTGGGCGTTGTTGAAGACATTGCCAGGCCCAATCTGGGAGTGTGCCTCGACGCGTTTCACTTTCTGACCGGCGCGAGCAAGACGGAAGACTTCCAATCGCTTTCCCCACAAAATCTGTTCCATGTCCAGCTCAGCGATCTGATCGGTTCCCCACGGGAGCTGGCGCTGGACGCCGACCGCGTGATGCCGGGCGATGGTGAGTTTCCCATTACCGTGCTAGTCGAAACGCTCCGGCATATCGGCTATTCGGGTGCCGTTTCCGTCGAACTGATGAACCCGCAGATATGGCAAGTACCGGCACGATCATTTGGTGAAATCGCCATGGCGGCTCTGGCCCAGCTGCTCGCAGCGGAGAACTCATCCACGGGCGGACCCCGCACGGGACGATGAAGCCCCGTGCGGCGACGCGCTGTTGGGGCGCGGCTGCTGTGTGACCCGCGTGTCGAGCAGGCGGGCAGGAGGAGCGCCGGCGCTTAACCACGCTCGAATCACCAGGCCCGTGAGTGCCGCGGCCGTGCCGGCGATCAACAGAGGAAGGCCGAGGTTCCAGAGTTCGACCCGGTGCGCGATGCGGGACTGGACGGCAAGTCCGCCTCCGCTGACCAAGACCACTAACCCCAACCAAGCGAATCCCGTGGCAAGCCCAGCGGCCCGCCGCGACGAGGCGCGCATCCCATCGTCCCGCGGTGGGCGGATATTGCCCGGGATTGCCGGCGATGCCACCGCATGTTCGGTGTCGATGCGCAGCTCCCGCGGTTCGGCCGGTTCGGCGCTGGCAGACGTCCACTTCCGCGCCCGGCTCACCAACTCGTCCAGTTCGGAAGCTTCCAGCTCCAGCAGCGGAGGCACCTCGGCGAGGCGCGACATCCGCTGTTCGGTCAATTCGACTCCGTGATCCGACACTGCCGGCCGGGACGCTAACGTCCCGTCGGATTCATGCACTCCAACAGGCGTGCCACACCGAGCGCAACCGAACTGTCCCGGTTCGGCGCCCGCGATCCCCGGCACGTCCTGTCCGCAAGCACTACACCACACGGAAATACTCCCTCTGCTGCGAACTGTTATCGACTGGCCGCCCTGATAAACTGTAACGATTCCGTAAGGTTGCCAGATATGTCGATAATTCAGGCAGGCAGCAGAGGCAGGGGCGATCAGTGAGACTGCACGGGAACTCAATCCGTGCCTGAGCGAGGCCAGTCTTCGCGAAGCCAATCAACGATCAGCTTCAAGCTTTCCCGGTCCAACAGGTTTTGGCGGGGATCGTCCGCGTCCGCCGCGAAGGACGGCATACGATCGTTGTTTTCGCCGTAAAAACGTTCGTGTGTCGGATCGCTGATGAATTCGATCATCCACTGACGCGAACCATAATTGGTAAGGTCGGGCGCGATGCCGAGTTCGCCTTCTTCGCCAAATTTATGGCACAACGTGCATTGATCCATGATGGATTGTCGACCCTGCTCGAGCGTTCCGTCGCGCCTGGATTTCTCATCGGCCTCCGCCTGGTAGGGCAGGTTGCCTTCGGCCGATAAGGCATCGGCTGCCCGATCGATGTCCGCTTGTTCTTCAGCATCCAGGTCGACAAGTTCGACTTTGACGAACGATTCGGCCATTTCGCCGTCGTAATGCGAGGTATTGCCGAAGTAAGGAGCATCACGGACGAGCATGTCCTGTTCGTCGTGTGTTACCGCGGAGATCCGGTCGGGGTCGAGGATTCCCCGAATCCACCGGCGGCTGGCAAAGCGGTACAAATTGGACCCGCCGTTGCGGATCGGTTCGCCGTTTTCGTCGTAGCGCAAGGGTCTTTCGACGCGTATGCCGTTGCCTTCGTCGTCGACATGGTTGTGGCAGCTCGCGCAATGCTTGCGAAACAATTTTGGTCCCTGAGTCAGCGGATCGCTGCGCATGAGCGTCAGACTGCCGGTCGGGGGGATTCCGCCCTTGGCCAGCTCGGTGGCGCGTTTGGCGTTTTGATGGGCTTCGGCCACGGCTTCGATATGCGACTTTGATTTTTGATAGGCGTGATATTTGTCCAATCGTTTCCGGAATGCTTGAGTCTTCTCAGCATTGTCCTGGAAATACGCCGCGACCTGTTCGTCTTGCGAAAGCCCGTGGAACTTGCTGTCCGCGGCATTCTTGCGTAGATCCACTTCGATCACGTGCAACACTTCGCGCACGTCGTCGAAAGCGGAATCGGCGGTCCAGCGCGCGTGGTAATCTTCGTACAGCGCTCCGCCCGTAAGGCACGTTGCTACGGCCAGCAGCGTCACCACCAGCGCCACGTTCAAGCGATGTCCCCAGCGGCTGATTCCCATCAGCGGCATGAGGAACAACACCACCAGGACGGCTGCCGGGATTCCTATCGCGCCAATGACCTCCTGAGTCTCGCCGTGGAAGATTTTGAGGAACTGGAACAAGAACAGAAAGTACCATTCCGGACGCGCGGCGTTGTAGTTCTCGCCCGGATCAGCCGGTGCGCCAAGTTCCGCGCCGGCAAAGACGGTCAGCGCGATCACTACCGCCAGCACCCCCAGGACGGCAAGCGCATCCTTCAGCACCTGGTAGGGCCAGAAGTACTGGGCCGGCCGACGGTCGGGTCGGATGGCGGTGACGCCGTGATGCCGGAATAACGTCAGGTGCATGGCCAGCACAACGACCAGCGACATCGGCAGCACTCCGGCGTGCAACGCGAAGAAGCGCGTGAGCGTCAGGTGGCCGTACTCCGGCCCTCCCACGGCGAGCTCCTGCAACCAGGGACCCGCCAACGGGATCAGGCCGACAATATTCGTCGCCACCTTGGTGGCCCAGTATCCCTTCTGGTCCCACGGCAGAAGATAGCCGGTCAAGGCAAGTCCCAGGATGATTTGGCTGAGCAACAGTCCCAGCCAGAAATTGATCTCGCGCGGCGCCCGATAGGCCCCGGCCAATACCACCTGAAGAAAATGGAAGGCTAGCAGGACGACCATCGCCTGAGCGGAATAGTGGTGGATGCCCCGCAGCAACCAGCCCAGCGTCATGCGGTATTGGATGAAGTAGACGCTTTCCCATGCCGACTGCGCACTGGGACTGTAGTTCATCCACAACACGAGACCCGTCATCACCTGGACGCCGAACACAAACGCAAGCGTGCTGCCCCAGACGTATTGCCAACGCGCGCCGCCGGGAATGTTTTCGTAAAGCACCCTCCGCATATGCCGGCGAATGCCAGTGCGATGATCGAGCCAGTCCATCAATCCATGCATCATGGTGCTGTATCCAATGAAAGCCGGTCAAACCGGTTGTTTTTCCGCAATCCCGCTTCGAAATCTCTGGAAATCCACATAGACGTCTCCGTCCCGGATTTCGACTTGCAATTCGTCAAGGTCGCGAGGAGAAGGGCATCTCTCCGGATCGATGCGCGTGCCGTTCAATTTCCACGTGCTGTTATGGCACGGGCATTGGAATCTACTGAGGCTATTCTTGAACGCGACGGAGCATCCCAAATGCGGGCACTCGTCGGTGAATGCCCGCGGCGTCGATTCCGAGTCGGCCCGGCGAAGGTACACCGCGCCGACAGGTTGGCGCGGATACACCGTCCACGCATCGCGTTGGCGATCCTCGAGGGGATAACGCGCTGGCTGTCCGTCGGCCGGCACCGAATCGAGCGACGTGACACGAATCCAGTTCGCGCCGGATTTCTTTTTCAGGCGCAATACCGGGTCGAGTGCGGCGACGAGTGCTATGGACGCTGGCACAATAACGGCGACACCTCCGGTTATGATGGCCAGCAATCGCGCCACGAATCCACGACGGCCCTGGTCCGCCGCGTCGGCGTCCTCGTGCGGAACGTCACGTACGTCATTCATGTTGAATTCCCCGCTGCATTGCTTGACGGAGCCTGTCGAGCACGGCCGACTCCGCCTCCTCCAACGCTCCCCCGAAAGTCAGACCCGCGGCCGCCGCATGGCCGCCGCCGCCAAACACCTCCGCCACGCGCCGTACATCCACTTCTGACCGGCTGCGCAGACTGACCCGAGTTGTCTTTGGATCTTGTTCCACGAAGAGCGCGGCCAGTTCCGTCCCGGCAATCCCCAGCAGGGCGTTGACCACGTCTTCGGTGTCGCCGGATTCGGCCCCGGAGAGGCGGAAATCGTCGCGTGTCGCGCGGCACCAGGCCAGGCGGCCATCCTTGTCCATGGCGGTCGACGCCAGAATCCTTCCCCGCAGCAACACCCGGGACAAGGTGCTCCGTTCGTACAACTGTGCGTACACGCGGTCGGGACGCGCGCCGGCATCGACCAATTGGGCGACTCTGGCGAAGGTGCGGCCTGTCACGGACGAGAACCGGAACCATCCTGTGTCGGTGGCCACTGCCACGAATAAGGCTTCGGCGGCTTCCGGAGTCAAGCGTACGTTGAGGGCTTCGGCGGCTTCGGCGACCAGCGTGCCCGTCGCCTCGGCGGACGTATCCTTGAACACCATCGCCCCCAGGTCATCGCCGCTCAAGTGGTGATCGATGACGATCTTGGACGCCGACGCCCCCTGGATAAGTCCGGCCAGGGGCCCCAGCTGGCTCCAGGCACCCGTATCCAGCACGATCCACGCGTCGCAGTCCGGTCCCACGGCGTCACCGCCGCCCGCCGGCAGCGTTTCAATCTCCCGGAGGGGATCGATGAACGCCAGGTGCGGCGGGACGGGGTCTGCGTTAAGGATTGTCACCTGCTTGCCAAGCTGCCTCAGCACGGCCGCCATCCCCAACTCGCTTCCCAGCGCGTCGCAGTCGGGCTTGACATGACTGGATATCACGAACTTCGCGGTTTTCTCAACGAGCTTGACAAACGGCGACCAGTCGATGGGCATAACCGCGACTCGGGGTTCGATCGGCAGGCTACGTCTAGCTGTCTGGAGGTCGACGCGGCGCTGAGCTCGGCGGCTGCGCGGCCTCAGCAATTCTCCGGGCTCGTTCAACGTCGAGGGCAAGTTGCCCCCGAAGAGCGTCGACCGAAGCAAACGGATGAATGTCTCTTAGACGCGACAGAAAGTCAACCTCCAGCACCTGACCGTACAACTGCATTGTTGCACCCACCAAGTGCGCCTCGACTTTCCGCACATCCTGTCCAAAGGTCGGATTGGGACCAATATTGATCGCTGCGGGCCAGCAGCCGCCGCTGGCATAGGCCAGACCGCCGTAAACGCCGTCGCCGGGGAGCAGCGTATCGACGGCGTCGATGTTGGCCGTGGGAAATCCTATTTTTGCTCCGCGTCCTGCCCCGTGAGTCACCATGCCTCGGATTCGATACGGCGCGGTCAGCATGCGACAGGCGTCTTCGGCGCGACCATCCGCCAGCAGCGAGCGGATGCGCGAACTCGAAACGTGCCGCTCTTCGATGATCAATGGCGGCACGACGTCAAGCCGTACGTCGGCAACCGCCGTCAACGCACGCAGCTCGTCGATGGTTCCTTCCCGGTTGCGACCAAAGCAGAAGTTGGGCCCCTCGACCATCGCCCGTGCGCCGAGTCGTTCGACGATCAAACGTTGAAAGAATTGTTGAGGCGTGAGGGACAGCAGTTGCCGGTCCGTTGGATAAACCACGATCCAGTCGATTCCCAGTTCGCCCAGCAGTCGTGCTTTCCGTTCGGTCCATGTCAACGGCGGCGGGCAATCGCGCGGTCGCAGGATGCGTACCGGGTGCGGATCAAAAGTAAACACGACGGCCGGCCCGGCGACATCTCGGGCCATCGCCACCAGCCGATCAACGATTCGCGCATGGCCTCGATGAACCCCGTCAAAGTTTCCCACCGCGACCGCTCCGAAGCGCGCGTCGTCGGGAAGATCGTCGATGTCGCGAAGAATGTGCACGGGCGGCAATGAGGACCAGATGGCGTAGGAAGCGTGTTGCGTATCGCGATCTCCGCTCCGGCGGAATCATATGGTGGCTTGCCCAGCGGGATCCGCGCCTCCAGGTTGCGTCAGCCGACCACGGACGCGTTGGGGTCGCGAAGCCGGCGCGTCAGTCGTCCCGAAAAAGCTGGAACGCTGGGGGCAGGTACTGGGGCAGGTCGCTGGAAATCATACCGACCTGCCCCAGCTGTCGGGCGGCCAGGTCGCCGGCCAGTCCGTGAACGCAGACGCCGAGCCGCGCGGCGTCCAGCGGCCGCATTCCCTGAGCGATTAACGCCGCAATGATTCCAGTCAGGACGTCCCCGCTGCCCCCAGTGGCCATGCCCGGGTTGCCCGTTTCGTTCGTATACTCCGTCTGCCCGTCGGTAACCAGTGTCGCGTTTCCTTTAAGCACGATAACGGCACCGCACTCCGCGGCCAACTCCCGTGCGGCGCGGCCGAGCGTCGCTCGGTTCCGCTGCCCCGATGCCTTGCCGCCGAGTTTGTCGCCGGCCAGGCGCGCAAATTCCCCGGGGTGCGGAGTCATCACACGGGGGCCTCCGGGCCGGCGCAGCACGGCGGGGTGCGCGGCCAGGGCATTCAGACCGTCCGCGTCGACGACCAGAGGGCCTTTCCATTGTTCGTAGATGTCGCACACCAGCCGATCGATGTGTTCCGATCGACCGATGCCGGGACCGATGCCCACGGTCACTCTTGTTGGGTCATCCCAGCCGCCGCGGAGGACATCGGGCAGGGAGGCGTCGATGCGTCCGGCCTCGTCGTCCCGCACACCCATCGACATGTAGGCGGGTTCATGGCTGGCGACGACGAACTGGCAGCACCGCGGCACCGCCAGGGCGACCAGTCCCGCCCCGCTCCGCAGCGCGGCCGTCCCGGCCAGAGCGATGGCTCCTGTCATACCGCGTGAGCCCCCTACGAGCAGCACGCGGCCGAAATCGCCCTTGTGACTGTCCGGTCTGCGATCCGGCAGTTGCGGCAGCGACGCCGGGATGGAAAACTCAGATGGCCAATTCACAAAGATCCCTCGTCCCGCTGCGCGCATCGCGACGCGATCAGCCCCGCTACGTAGCCGGCCTTGAAGCCCGCATCGATGTTGACCACGGCAACATTCGCCGCGCAACTGTTGAGCATGCCCAACAGGGCGGCAACGCCCGCAAAATTCGCACCATAGCCGACGCTGGTGGGTACCGCGACGACGGGACAGGCCACATGACCGCCCACGACGCTGGGCAAGGCACCTTCCATGCCCGCAATCACGACGACCGCGTCCGCGGTTCGGATCGCCTTGAGGGATCCCAGCAGCCGCTGCGGTCCCGCCACGCCGACGTCATGCACGACGTGTACTTCCACACCCATCCAGTCCAGCGTTTCGCGGCACTCTTCGGCGACATTCAGATCGCTTGTCCCGGCAGTCACAATCGCGGCGCGACCCGATCGCTTGGACTCCGGGCGACGCGCGGGGATGCGAAAGGTCCTGCCCACCGCATTGTACCGGCCATCGGGAAAATGTTGCTCCAGCGGCAGGGCCTTTTCCGCGGCGACGCGTGTGGCCAGAATATCCACGGACCGCTCGGACAACGCGCCGAATATTTCTTTGAGTGTCTCGACCGATTTGTTTTCGGCGTAGACCACCTCGGGATAACCGCAGCGCCGCTGGCGGTCGATGTCGAGCGTGGCCGTGGGCAGCGGCAGCGACTCCGCGCCGCGGAGCCGCTCCATGAGTTGCGAAACGGTCATCTGGCCGTCCAGCACTTGCCGGCAAAGACGACGAATATCGTGCTCGTTGTCCGATCGCATGATCTTCCATCATAACGAGTTCAGGGCCGGACGAGGTAGTGCGGCCCGGCCGCGGACGCTACTGCCGCGACGAGCGGCATGGTACAACAAATTTTCGGGCAAAATTCTGGCCGGCGAATGGCCGTATTGAGCTGAAGAACATGACCGATCGTGATCGCAACCTGACGCGCATCGATCTGCGGCGACGCCATGCCGCGGAAGGCCTGAGCGGACTGCGCGATCGAATGGCCCCCAGCGGCGATGTGGTCAGCCCGGCGGGGCGGCAACGCACGCGGAAGGTGTTCGGCAAATCGCTGGCTCCCGTCGAAGTCGTGACGAGAATCTGCGGCGACGTGCGCCGGTTGGGCATTCAGGCCGTGCTTGACTATACCGCTCGACTGGACGCCGCGGATCTGACGCCCGAAACACTTCGCGTCCCCGTCGAACAACTCGCCGCGGCACACGCGTCCGCCGAACCGGCGTTTCTGGAGACCATCCGCCGAGTCCGCCAGAATATCGTTCGATTCCAGACGGCGCTGCTCCATCGAGACGTGGAAGTGCCGATCGAGGAAGGTGGGTATTTGCGGCAGCGTTACGTGCCGCTGGAGCGGGTGGGCATCTGCGTTCCGGGCGGAAGTGCCGCCTATCCCTCCACGATCCTCATGACGGCAATCCCGGCGCAGGCCGCCGGCGTCCGCGAACTGGCGGTAATGGCCCCACCTACGGACTTTGGCGCGAATCATCCGCAGGTACTGGCAACGTGTCACGAACTGGGCATCACCGAGGTGTACCGGATGGGGGGAGCCCAAGGCGTGGCGGCGCTGGCATACGGTGTCGACGGCGTGCCGGCCGTCGACAAGATCGTGGGGCCCGGCAACCTGTTTGTCGCGTTGGCAAAGAAGCACGTCTACGGAGACGTAGATATCGATTCAATCGCGGGGCCGAGCGAAGTCGTCGTGATCGCCGATGAGACGCTGAGTCCCAAACTGGCCGCGGCGGATCTGATTGCGCAAGCCGAACATTCTCCGGGCGCCAGTGTCTTGATCTCATGGTGCCCGTCACTGCTGGACGATGTGCCCGCGCATCTCAACCAGCAGCTTGCGGCGTTGCCGCGAGGGGATCTTGCCGCGGAATGCCTGCAGGAGTTCGGGGCTTTGATCCACGTCGAGGACGCCGACCAGGCCGCAACGGCCGCCAACTTTCTGGCACCGGAGCATCTGCAGATCGTGACCCGTGACGCCGAACAAATCGTGTCGAAAATCGTCCATGCGGGAGCGATCTTTGTCGGACCTTACAGTCCAGTACCGCTGGGTGATTACGCCGCGGGCCCGTCGCATGTTCTGCCGACCGGCGGAACCGCTCGTTTCGCGAGCGGTCTTTCAGCCAACGATTTTCTCCGCAGCGGAAGCGTGATTCACTGCTCGCGTGCGGCCATGCAACGCCTGGCCGCCGACGTGCAGGTGCTGGCAAACGTGGAGGGCCTCACCGCCCACTGGCGCTGCGTGGAAGCCCGGCTGGGCGACGGAGAAGCACCGTGACGCCGTTTGTCCGTCCGCAAATCGCCGCGATGTCGGCCTACGTCCCGGGCGAGCAACCGCGGGAAGAGACGATCACCAAGTTAAACACCAACGAGAACCCGTATCCCTGTTCGCCGCAGGTCATCGAAGCGATAACCCGCGCGTGCCGCAACGGGCTCTCCCGGTACCCCGACCCCACGGCGTCGGCCTTCCGCGCCGCAGCGTCGCAGTTGCTGGGCGTTCCCGCCGACTGGCTCCTCTGCGGAAACGGCAGTGACGAACTGCTTACCATCGTCACGCGCGCTCTGGTCGATTCCGGAGATTGTATCCGATACCCGACACCGAGCTACGTGCTGTACAGGACGCTGGCTGAGATCCAGGGAGCGGACCGCCAGGAAGTCAGTTTCGGCTCCGATTGGACACTGGGAAAAGATTTCGTCGCTCCCTCGGACCGGCTGCGCCTGGTGTTTCTGGCTAATCCGAACAGTCCCTCGGGCACCATGATCCCACCGGCCCGCGTGCTGGAAATTGCCGAAGCGCTGCCGTGCCCGCTGCTGGTGGACGAAGCATATGTCGATTTCGCCGACAAGAACTGCATCGCCCTGGTTGCCCGTTGCGAGAAGATTATCGTCACGCGATCGATGAGCAAAAGCTATTCGCTGGCGGGCTTGAGATTCGGCTATCTCGTCGCCCAGCCGCACCTCATTGCACAGTTCAACAAGGTTAAAGACTCGTATAATTGCGATGCGCTCTCCATCGCCGGAGCCACGGCGGCGATCAGCGACCAGTCTTGGCTGGACGAAACTCGTCGGCGAATCATCGCAACGCGGCAGCGACTTGCACAGGGTATCCAGCAGCTCGGATTCCGCACCACGCCCTCGCAAGCCAACTTTGTGTGGAATACCCACCCCGACGTCGGCGTGCAACCGCTGTACGGGCGCTTGAAAGAACAAGGCTATCTGGTCCGATACATGCACTATCCGCGGTGGGACGAAGGGCTCCGTATTTCGGTGGGCACCGAAGAACAGATCGATCGCGTGCTGGCGCTGCTGGAAGACGCCGTGCGGCGATAACATGCGGCGGTCATCGGGTGGTACACTGAATAGGGGTCTGCCGTCGGTTATTCCTGAATTGCTGGTCCCTGGAAAGGCCAAAATGTCTCGAACCGCCACTATTCGCCGGACGACTGCGGAGACCAGTATCGAACTGGATCTCAATCTGGACGGAGCCGGAGATGCCCGAGTGCAATCCGGAGTTGGTTTCCTCGATCATATGCTGGAGTTGTTTGCCAAACACAGCGCGACGGACCTGTCGATTCAAGGGCAAGGAGACCTGCATGTGGATCAGCACCATACGGTCGAAGACACCGGCATCTGCCTGGGACAGGCGGTACGACAAGCGCTGGGCGACAAGGCCGGCATTCGGCGCTACGGACACGCCACGCTTCCCATGGAAGAGACGCTCGTCACGACGGCCGTGGACCTGAGCGGAAGACATGTGCTGAAATTCCACGCGCCCATGCCCACGTCGAAAATCGGCGACTTCGACAGTGAACTGGTCGAAGATTTCTGGCAGGCCTTCGCGGCCAACGCGTTGTGCAACCTGCACGTGCTGATGCACTACGGCCGCAACAGCCACCACATTTGCGAAGCGGTCTTCAAATCGGTCGCCCGCGCGCTGCGCGTGGCGGTGGAGCCGGATCCCCGGATGACGGGGGTCCCGAGCACCAAGGGCACGCTGGGCGAATGAGCTGCCGGCCGGGACCGGCCGCGGACGATGCTCACGGCGGCTGCCGGCACGGGGCCACGATCGGCCATGCTGCGTCGGGAAATCCCCCGGGGAGCGCGCCCGGTAAGGCGCGCGGGCACGACACCTGTTCCGGATCTGGAGGTCGGTATAGAATGCGGCCAATCAGATAGTTCGATGTCGGACGCATGGCGGCTCGGCGTCTCTGAGGGGCCCGGCCGGAAAGTCGTGGCCCATGTTCACTTCCGTTTAACGAAGAGATAAATGGCGGATCCTGACGTTCAGGCGTACTTGATCGGAGACCGTACAGATGAACAGACCTCCGCGGATTTCGAAGGCGATATTGACCGCTAGCGTGCTGGCTGGCGTCGTGGGACAAGCCGGGCTTCTGCCAGGCCAGGATGGGGCCGCCGAATCGAAGAAATTTGCCAGGGAATTGTCGGCCGCCTTCCGGTTTGCCGCTCGGGAAGTTCTGCCGGCAGTGGTTACGATTCAAAAGAAGGCGGAACCGATCGCGCAACGCGAGGGAACGCCGCGTCGGAATCCTTTCGAAGGTACACCCTTTGAAGATATGTTCCGCGAGGATGACCCGTTGTATGAGTTTTTCCGGGAACTACCGGATCGGCCGCAACGCCGCGGCACCGGCATGGGTTCGGGCGTCATCGTGGATGCGTCCGGCGTGATACTGACGAACAATCACGTCGTGGAGGGCGACGGGATCATCGAGGTGCAGCTGAGCGATGGTCGCTCGTTCGAAGCGAGACGTGTCAAAACAGACCCGCGCACCGACCTGGCTGTCGTGTGGATCGACGACGCGGGGCCGCTCAAGTCCGCCCGGCTCGGCAACAGCGACAAACTGGAAATCGGCGACTGGGTGCTCGCCGTGGGCCACCCGTTCGGACTGTTTCAGAGCGTCACGGCGGGTATCATCAGCGCCAAGGGTCGCGGCATCGGCGTGGCCATGAGAGAGGATTTCATTCAGACGGATGCGGCCATCAATCCGGGCAACAGCGGCGGACCGCTCATCAACCTCGAAG
>CAZNKT010000114.1:0-18788 GCA_964573605.1 uncultured Pirellulales bacterium | reverse complement strand
GGCTGCAGGCCAGCCCGCTTCCACGACTCTCTATTTGAATACGCCATATGCGAGAAGCGGCAAGTGCCTCCAGATTACAGGTCGTCCAAATGTATCGCCGTATATCATTGCGGCCCGGTGCACATACACCAATACACAGAATTGGACGGCACATGGAATCGCGGCACTCTCGCTCTGGGTTAGAGGATATAACCTTAATATTGCCGAGCCGATTTTCGTCAAACTGGAAGACGGCATCGAGGGCCTCGTGCACATCAGCGAGATGTCCTGGACCAAACGAATCAGTCATCCCAATGAACTGGTGCATATCGATGACGAAATCGAGGTGATGGTGCTGGGCATCAATAAGGAGAAGCAGGAGATTTCGCTGGGCATGAAGCAGACCCTGCAGAATCCGTGGGACCGCGTGGCGGACCGTTATCCGCCCGGATCGATGGTGCAAGGAAAAGTCCGCAACCTGACGAACTACGGTGCGTTCGTGGAAATCGAGGAAGGCATCGACGGGCTGCTGCACGTCAGCGATATGTCTTGGACACGCAAGATCAGCCATCCCAGCGAGGTCGTCGAGAAAGGCCAGGAAATCGAATGCAAAGTGTTGTCCGTCGATCAGGACCGCCGGCGGATCGCGTTGGGCATCAAGCAGTTGGAAGAGGATCCGTGGGCAACGGAAATTCCCAACCGGTTCCAGCCCGGGCAATTGACCCAGGGGACCGTGACAAAGATTACCAATTTCGGCGTGTTCGTGGGCCTGGGCGACGGGCTGGAAGGCTTGCTCCACATCTCCGAACTTGCCGATCACAAGGTGGACAACCCTGAGGAAGTCGTGAAGGTCGGCGAAGAGATCGAAGTGAAGATCTTGCGCGTCGATCCCGACGAACGCAAGATCGGCCTGTCGCGGAAGCGCGTCGAATGGGCCGAAGAAGCCGAGGCCGAACACGAGGGAGCCGAGGGTTCGGGAACGTCCACCGGAACCGCACCATCTGCCGAACCGCTAAAGGGCGGCGTAGGGTCGGAAACCGGCCCGCTAATCAAACCGGTGTCACCGCCCGAATCGTCCGCAGAAGGGGACCACCAAGAGCCGGAAGCGTCCGAAGAATCGGATTCGTAGTGCCAGCCCGCGCTCCGCCCGCGTCACGACGCGTACATCCCACCGAAGCGCTGCGGCTATCCGTTTGAGCATGCGCCATACCAGCGGTTAACGCCCCACTATTCGCTACGGCCTGCGGGGCGACTACATCCCACCCACGGCGTCCGTTGGCGGCTTCCATACAGAAACCGCGACAAACGCGTCGATAGCTTTTTCTGCCCCGCACGTGTCCGTCTCGAGTCGCGCGCGACCCAATCCCGTAATGCTCTCACGCCCTCGCGGTGGACGAGCCGAGCCGAATTGCCTCACCGAAATAGAAGTCATGATGCCCTCCACCCGCCGCAAGAATACGAGTTCCGTTCAGACGCCGCTGGAGACGTATCTCCGCGAGATCAACGAAACAGCACTCCTGTCGTCCGCGGATGAACAGGAGTTGGCCGTGCGGATTGGCGACGGCGATACGGCGGCCCGCGACCGCATGGTACGCGCCAACCTGCGTCTGGTCGTCAATATCGCGCGGGGCTACACGGGTAAAGGCCTGGGACTGCAGGACTTGATCGAGGAAGGCAACCTGGGCCTGCTACGCGCCGTGGAAGGTTTCGACCCGGCCATGGGCACGCGGTTCAGCACCTACGCCAGCTATTGGATCAAGCAATCGATCAAGCGTGCGTTGATCAATTCGGGAAAAACCATTCGCATCCCAGCGTATATGGTCGAACTGCTGTCCAAGTGGAGGCGGGCCAGTGCGCGGTTAAGCGAAGAACTCGGGCGGTCGCCCACTCCCGAAGAAGTCGCGCGGGTGCTTGGATTGCCCAAAAAGAAGCTGCCGATCCGCATCTACAATGCCACGCCGCAGACCGACCAGATGGAAGCCGGCTGGACGCTGGGCGAAATGGTGATGGACGAACGACTGCGATCGCCCGACGATGCGCTTGTGGAAAGCGACAGCCTGAGTCATGTCATGAGCATGCTGGAAACGATGGACGAACGCGAGGCGACTGTCCTGCGGATGCGATTCGGACTGGAGAACCACGAACCGCGTACGCTCAAGGAAATCGGTGAATCTCTCGGACTGACCCGCGAGCGCGTGCGACAAATCGAAACCGAAGCGCTCGGAAAACTGGCCGCCGGCCTGCAGGACCCGAAGGAGATGGCCGTCGACGGGGCGCATCGCTAAGCGCGCGCTACCGGGACCGCCGAACCGCGGGTCGCGCAACCTGCGTTCTCCGGACGACTTTCCCGGACGCTGACGCGAATCGGCTGACGGCCCTCTCCCACACTCGCGGGCGCTGATTCAAAACGAAACGTGCCGGCCTTGAGCCCACCGTCCCGCTCTCGGGAACGCGGCGGGACGGTCAAGACCCCACCAGCCCCTACAGCCGGACCGAACACGTCGCCACGCGTATCGACGGGCACATCGGTTGCTTGACCAGGCTTTTCGCACGTGCCTAGCATGAAAGAGTGCGGGTGGGGAAGGCCCACCCATCGTCTCCGACCCGCGTCATCGATGCGCGGATCGATGCAGCCTCTTGGTTACTAAAACGGGCGAGCGTAAAGGACACATCCGTCATGCCGGCTTGCATCACTCACCAGCGGTTGGGATGGACCGCCTGCGCTGTGGCTGTATTGGCCGCGCCGAGCTACGGTTCGGAAGTCGGGGCAGCCGATGATTGCCCGGTCAACCCACCGCCGAACCAAAGGTTTCAAGGGCCCTTCCAGGGCGGGCCCTATCCCACGCCGTGGTCCGGGCAGACTGACGGCGGCGGTCCGTTTCCACCGTACGCTCCCTACGCGGGCCCTGGCGGCTCGTATTACCCGCCGAACCAATTCGGGCCCGAGCACCAGGCGCCGGCCGCCTATCAGTCGCAATGGTTTCGGCGGCCCTACCCGTACCATCTCGACTACTACCGCATGCGATACGGAGGATCCTACGCTCCGTATTTTGGTAATATCTACGGCCCATCCGTGCTGTTCTTCGCTCCGCCGTATCCCTACTACGGATCCCCCTATTTCCGCTGAACATCTTGCCGAGTCCGAGTGTCCGGGGCTGGCAGCCCTGGGGACGCGCGGGTCTTGCCGCGGCACGCGAGTTTCCGGTTGAATTGCCGCCCCTAGTGGCGTCCCCTATACTCACGAACAACGGGCGCGTTTCGCGTGGAGCTCCGTTGCCGCTTCCTGCCTGCCACGACAATACGGGACGACGCCGGCCGAATAGGAAGAGCCTGCTTGACAATGATGTGGAGAACCGCGGCTGGACCGCTTTGCCTGCTGCTTGCGTCGGTCGCGAGCTGTCTGGCGGATGACGACACGCCGAAGGTTTTTTTTCAGCGGCAGGTTGAGCCTGTCCTGGTGGCCCGCTGCCTGGAATGCCATGGCTCGGAACCGGAGGGAGGTCTCGACCTGCGCACCCGCGCGTCGGCACTCGCCGGAGGCGAGAGCGGCGTTGCGATCGTGCCGGGCAAGCCGGACGAAAGCTGGCTGCTGGCCCGCGTGGCCGACGGGGAAATGCCCCCCGACAAGCCGCTGTCGGCCGAACAGATCGCGGGGCTCCGCCGCTGGATCGAACAGGACGCGTACTATCCCGACGCGCCACTGGACCCGTTTGCCCGGACCACCGAGCGGCGGGCCGGACACGACTGGTGGTCCCTCCAGCCGCCGGCCACGGTAAGGCCACCGAAGGCCGCCGCCATTGCACCACGCTGGCGATCCCACCCTATCGACCGATTTGTCTATGCCGGGCTGACGCAGCAGGGCCTGACCCCGTCGGGGCGCGCGGATCGACGTTCGTTGATTCGCAGGGTGACCTACGATCTGACCGGGCTTCCGCCGACTCCTGAAGAAGTAACGCGATTCCTGGCGGACCGATCAGACGATGCCTACACGAAGTTGGTCGACCGTCTGCTACAGTCCCCCCGTTACGGGGAACATTGGGGAAGACACTGGCTGGACGTGATTCGATTCGGCGAGAGCACGGGTTTTGAGAGGAACGTGATCGTCAACGACCTGTGGCCGCTTCGCGATTACGTAATTCGATCGTTCAACAGAGACAAGCCATTCAAGGATTTCGTTCTGGAGCACCTGGCGGGCGACATCCTGCAACCCGGCAACGCGGACGTGGCAGCGGCAACGGCATTCCTGGTTTGCGGCCCCTACGACAACGTGGGCAATCAGGACGCCGTCCAGGCCGCGCGGATCCGCGCCAATACGATCGACGAGATGATTCGTGCGACGGGCGAAACGTTCCTGGGTTTGACGGTGGGCTGTGGCCGCTGCCACAACCATAAGTTCGATCCCATCACCCAGCGCGACTACTACGGCCTGTACGCGACCTTCGCGGGCGTGTTTCACGGCCGCCGAGAGATCGCCACGGCCGCCCAACGAAGAGAACGCGACCGGCGGCTGGAGCCGCTCGTCGAGCATCAAGAACGGCTGCAGGGTGCAATCCGGGAACTGGAAGCGGAAATCGTTGCTCGGGCAGAGGAACGCATCGACGCTTACGAAGCGCAATGGACCCGTCCCGCGGCCAATCGTCACGGCACGGAAGAAGTGTTCCCGCCGGTGACGGCCCGGTACGTGCGGCTAATCGTCGACAGCGCGGAGCATGATCCCGCCCAGAACAGCGGGTATCGGATCGATGAAATCGATATCTGGACGGCGGAAGAACCCTCCCGCAACGTGGCTCGGCTGGATCGGGGAGCCACGGCGGACGGAATGAGCCGGATCGCGGAGGATTTCCGGGACGCATACAGCGCGTCGCGAACCATCGACGGGCAGTTCGGCGCATGCTGGGTTGCGCACGGCCCCGAGCTGACAATCCAGCTGGGCCGGCCGGAAACGATCGAGCGGGTGGTGTTTTCCAGTGATCGCTTGAACGCGATCGGCGCGAACGCGACGTTTGTGGCGGACTATCGGATCGCGGTCTCCATGGACGGCCAACATTGGAGGCACGTCGCCGGTTCGGGGGATCGGTCGCCCGTCAATGCCGCGCACCGACGCCAACGGCTGATCGACGGCGCGATCACGAACGACGAGCAACAACGGCTTGCGGGACTGCGTCGCGAATCGCGTCAGGTGGCGGAACAGATCGCGGCCGTCGAGCCATTGCCGGCCATGTGGGCCGGCACGTTCCGGCAACCCGACCCAGCGGTCCACGTCTTCCAAGGTGGCGATCCTCAGCGCAAAGGCCCGCAGGTCGTTCCCGCCAGCCTGTCGGCATGTGACCAAACGGCCGTCGGTTATCGCCTTCCGGCCGACGCGCCGGAAGGCCAACGTCGCCTCGCACTGGCCCGCTGGCTGGTCGCCGAAGATCACCCGCTTACCGCGCGTGTGCTTGCCAATCGGCTGTGGCACTACCACTTCGGCAGCGGAATCGTCTCGACGCCCAGCGACTTCGGATTCATGGGCGACCGCCCGTCGCATCCCCACTTGCTCGATTGGCTGGCGAGTCTTGTCCACCGTTATCGCTGGCACATGAAGCCTATCCACCGACTGATCGTGACATCGGAAACGTACCGGCAATCGGCCGCGCATCGTGCAGGACCGGCCCGCCGGGATGCTGCGTGCCGCCTGTTGTGGCGCTTCCCGCCGCGCCGGCTGGCCGCGGAAGAAATCCGGGATGCCATGCTGTGCGTGTCGGACCTGCTTCGATCCAGCGGCGGTGGGCCGGGATTCCGCCTGTACCGGTACCTGGAGGACAACGTGGCGACGTACGTGCCGTCGGACGACCACGGACCGGATACCTATCGCCGGGCGGTGTACCATCAGAACGCCCGTGCCGCGCGCGTCGATCTGATGGCCGAATTCGACTCGCCCGATTGCGCCTTCGCCACGCCCCGGCGTGCGGCCACGACAACGCCATTGCAGGCGCTGACGATGTTGAATCACGACTTCACGCTGGACGTAGCGCGGGCGTTGGCAAAGCGTTTGCGTCGCGAGGCCGGGGCGGACCATCACGGCGAGCAGGTTCGCCGCGCCTTCGCCTTGCTGTACGGCCGGCTGCCGGCGGACGAAGAACAGGACGCCGCTGTGGCCTTTTTGAAGAAGTTTGACTGGCCCGCCTTGGCGCGCGTATTGTTGAATTCCAATGAGTTCATTTACCTGCACTGACCGCGCCGCTGACCGCAGCGCCGAATCATCGACCTAGACGGGGAGACACCGCGCGGCGCCCTGGCCCGTCGCGACGCACGATGACGGACTCACCACACACGGCCGATTGCCACCTCGACGCCCGGGAAGCCTCGCGGCGCGGATTTTTGGGCAACGTCTACACCGCACTGGCCGGCGTGGGTCTGGCCGAATTGGTTGGCGTCCGGCGTGGTCTGGGGGCCACGCCCTGGCAGCCCGGGACGGGCCGCACCCATTTTCGGGCCCGCGCGCACCGCGTGCTGCAAATCTTCTGCCCCGGTGCCGCCTCACACATCGATCTGTGGGAGCATAAGCCCGCGTTGGATACGCACGACGGCCAGTCCATGCCGGGAGAAGAAAACCTGGTGAGTTTCCAGGGAAAGAACGGGCCCCTGATGAAAAGCCCGTGGCCGTTCCGGCGCGCCGGGCGGTCCGGCAAAGCGATCTCGACGATGCTGCCGCACATGGAAGGCCACGTAGATGACATCGCGTTTATCCATTCCATGACGTCCCGGACGAATACTCATGGTCCGGGCTGCGTGTTCATGAACACGGGTCATGCAACGGAGGGATTTCCCAGCGCGGGTGCGTGGGCCAGCTATGCATTGGGAAGTGCCAATGAGAATCTTCCCACCTACGTCGCGATTCCCGACCTGCGCGGCGAACCACCCAACGGCAAAGCCAACTGGAGCAACGGCTTTCTACCCGCCCGCCACCAGGCCATCATCATGAGCAGCCAACGGCCCATCCGCAATCTGGAGACGCCGGACTCCATCTCGCGTGATGAAGAATCCGCCAGCCGCGCGCTGCTACGGCGACTCAACGCGCGGCACGCGGCGATGCATGCCGGCGATTCCGAACTGGAAGCGCGGATCGCCGCCTACGAACTCGCCGCCCGCATGCAGCTGTCGGCACCGGAAGTCGCGGATCTCCGCCGCGAACCCCAATCCATCCACGCGCTCTATGGCACCGGCGACAACAACCGGCTGAAGGCGGCGTACGCCCGCAATTGTTTGCTGGCCCGGCGGCTGCTTGAACGCGGCGTCCGGTACGTCAACCTGTACTGCGCTTCCCGCGCGTCAGGCGTGGACGGACTGCTCAACTGGGATGCGCACAAGACCCTCAAGCCGGATTACGACCGCCACTGCCCGGTGTTCGATCAGCCGACCGCCGCGCTGCTGACGGACTTGAAACAACGCGGCATGCTGGACGAAACACTGATCCTGTGGACCACCGAATTCGGGCGGATGCCCACTCGGCAGCACGGCACGTCGGGCCGAGACCATAATCCGGACGGCTTTACGTGTTGGATGATGGGAGGTGGCGTGCGGGGCGGAACAGCCTACGGCAGCACCGACATCTTCGGCCGCCGCGCCGTGGAAAACATCACGACCGTGTGGGATTTCTACGCGACGGTGCTGCACCTGCTGGGATTCGATCACGAACGTTTGACGTGGTACCACAATGGCCTGGATCGACGGCTGACCGACGTCCACGGGCAGGTGATCCGCGAAATCCTGGCGTGATGCGCGCGGCAGGTCTGTCGCGGCCATCAGCGCTGGATGCCAATGCTGAAGCTGAACACCTGCGTGTCGTCCCCAACTGCCTTAGCTACCGGGAACGCGAAGTCCAGCGCGATCGGGGCCGGTCCCAGGGCGGGGACGGTAACGCGCAAGCCGAGTCCCGGCGAGACGCGAAAACTTTCGAGATCGACGCGCGGCTCCACCGTTCCAAAGTCGCAAAAGACGACGCCGCGCAGCATGTCGTCAGCCGTGATCGGCAACAGGTATTCCGCGCTGTTGATCCACATGAACTCCCCGCCCACGGTGACACCCATATTCCGCGGCGAGGCACCCCGGAAGTCGAAACCGCGGAGCGTGGAGAATCCTCCGGCAAAAAAATGGTCATAAACGGGCGTGTTCGTGCCGCTGAAACCGACTCGGGAACTGAGGCCCAGGACGTGCCTGCCGGAACTGTCGGGACGCTGATGCACGAGGAAATATTGCCGAAAGTCGCCCGTCGCGCGCGGATAATCGAAACTGCCGACGACCTGCTCAGCCCCCAACTCTATATAGTGTCCCTCGGTGGCCAGAAACGGACTGTCCCGGGTGTCATGCGTCAACGCCAAACGGAAACCGTGCAGCACGTTGTCGCCCAGCACTTCCTGCACTTCGGGCGGTGTGGGGACTCGAGGATCATGGATGTTGACGTTTTCGCCACGATACGAAACCGAACCGGACAGATCGGGAGTCAGCTGGTAGCCGAGCGACACCCGCCCGCCAACGCGCTGTTCATCCCAGTCGACAAAACGGCGGTCGTAGTAAAAGCCGCTCAGACCGAGGCTGATCGGAGTGTCCCACAGGTAAGGCTCCTGGAAATTGACCAGGTAACGCTGCACTTCACTTCCGGGCAGCAGCTCGAGCCGGAACCGCTGGCCGGCTCCCCGGAAGGCGGTCCCATCGGCAAAGTCCCTCAGGCTCGTGGGCCAGCGGTGGATATCGAAGTTGCGTTCGTCCAGAACCACCGACCCCACCAACCCGGCGTCCGAATTGACTCCCACACCCAACATGAAGCGTCCCGTCTGCGTCTCTTCCACCTGCACTTCCAACGGCAACGTCGGATCCAATGCCGGCGGTCCGATGGGTGAAAACTGACCGTTGGGAAACAATTGAAATGGCGCGGCGCCGGGCCCGACCGGCACCGACGTGTTTGATGGAAGCCCCCCGGGAGGCGGTGTGGCCGGCGGTTGGTAGACGGTCTGCGGCGATGGTGAAACGGCCGTCTGCCGCGTGCGGGCCTCGGCTCCGGGTCCCAGCCTGCCCAGTGGCTGCGTGCCATAGCTTCCAGCCGTATTGCGGGGCGTCCGAGGAACCGGCGGCGCGGGCCAGGGATAGCCGCCCGGATCCTGGCCCCGAACCAGGCGTCCGGCCGCATCGACACGCTGGCCGCCGACCTCCGGCTGCGCTCGCGGCAGCGTCGCCGCGCGTGCCGGACGTGTGGCGGCGCGCCGGGTCGCCTCGGCGGGCGCCATCCACCGATGCGGCTGGTCCGGACTCTGCCCGCGAATATTGACGCGAGGCTTCGACTCCCGCGCGACGTCGGCGGCGCTCAGCTCCGGTTGGCCAAAGACGTACCGGGGCCCCGCGCCGCCGGTGCGGCGGTCGGCAAACAACTGCGAAGCCCGCAATCGGCGTTCGTCCCCGCGGATCTTGCGAATGTCCAATACGTCGCCGGGTTGGATGGAAATGCGATTCAAAACGGTGTCCACTTTCGTATGAGGATTCTCGCCCCGGATCTTCACGGTAATCTCGCCCGCGCGGAACCGGCGCCCTTCCTCCACGCGGTACACTAGATCCAGATACCCAGGCTCCTCCAGAAATCGTGGATCGGCCTGCACGTCCGCAAAGACGTAGCCGCGACTTCCGTAAAACTCACGCAACTGTGCCAGATCGTGATCCATTTTCGCTTGATTGAAGTACGTCCCCGGCGCGAGATCCAGATCGTGCGTTAGATTCTCGGACGCAAAGGTTCGGTTGCCGACAAACGACACGTCGCGAACCTGATAACGGGGCCCTTCGTGAATGACGAACTGCAAAGTGAGCCAGCTTCGAGCATCATTGAATAGCAACTCCCGACCGACCTTCGCCCGGAAATATCCCAAACTTCGGTAGTATTCGGTAAGCCGCTGCACGTCCTCGTCGATCGTTTCCCGCTCCACATACCCGCGGAATAGCCAGGCGATCGGCGGTTTCGATTTGATCTGCGTACGCAACCGCGCGTCGCTGACGATCTTGTTGCCAATGAAGCGCACCCATCGGATCCGCTGGCGCTGGCCTTCACTGACAACGTAGGTCGCCCCCAGGTCCCCCGTACGGTTGCCTTCGAAAATGGTGACGCTGGCCTGGGGAAACCCGTGACTCTTGTAATAAGCCAGGATCTTTCGGCGGCCCTCCTCCACCGCATATGGGTCGACGGCGTCGCCGACCTGCAATCCGGTTTCCTTGGCGAGCGTCTTGTCTTTGACCGACTGATTGCCCAGATATTTGACCCATCGCAGCGAGGGTCGCTCTACCACGCGAAAGATTACGACGCGGCCGGCCGGTTCGTGCTCGTGGAACGATTTCACGTCGACGAACGATCCGCTGGTAGCCAGCGTCCGCACGTCGCTGCGAACCATTTCCAGATCGAAGGGCCGACCCGCACGCGTACGGATCTGTGACAAGATCTGCGAGGCGGGCACGGTCTGGTTGCCCACAATCCGCACCTCGGCCACCCGCTCCTCGCCCTCCTGACCCCACGCCGCACCGCTGAGCGTCGCGCCCAGCAGGATCCCGACCGCGATCGCCCGCACAACACGCATCACGCGACCCGCGCGACGACGAACGTTCGCCGCGCACGGCCAGCGGTTGCCTGTCCCGGCGTGGACACCGGGCCGAGGGACCAGAAGTTCGCACATAGGAGAGAGTTCCGGAAAATGCTCGCCAGCAGTATTTCCCTGGATGAATCCGGCTTCGAGCACGCCCGCAACACCACAGCGGAGCGACCGAGATGGACAGACAAGATTCATATCCGAAAAGCGGCGTAGAAATACCGGAAACGGCAGAGGCCGACAAGCCGGATTCACTCGCCGGTTCGATCCGATTTTCCCCAGCTTACAACGGGCGGCGACGCTCGTTACATCGTGAAACAACAGCCGATTCGCCCTATCATTGACAACTTTCGTACTTGCTCTAAAGAACCATGCTGGGCGCCATTGCAGATAAAGAGACAATGAACAGGATGGGGTAAAGAGGATACATCGATGAGGCTGCTTCTCTTCAGCGATCTCCACTGCGACATCATTGCTGCCAGAAAACTCGTAGAACGATCGCGGGATGTAGAGCTTCTGGTGGGAGCCGGCGACTTTGGCACCATGCGGCGGGGCGTCGAGCAGACGGTCGGGGCGTTGGCGTCCATCAGGAAACCGGCCGTGCTTGTGCCCGGAAACAGCGAGTCCGACGAAGAGTTGCGGGCTGCCTGTCGGCACTGGCCATCGGCACATGTGCTGCATGGCTCGCAGGTCGCGATCGACGGGATTGATTTTTTTGGGTTGGGCGGCGGCGTTCCCGTGACGCCGTTCGGGTCGTGGAGTTTCGACTTGACCGAGCAACGCGCCGAAACGCTGCTGGCCGACTGCCCACCGGGTTGTGTGCTGGTGTCCCATTCACCTCCCAAAGGCACATTGGATGTGGCGTCGGCCGGTCGCAGTCTGGGCAGCGTGGCGCTGCGGGCGGCCATCGAGCGTGTTCGGCCCGGGCTGGTTGTTTGCGGCCATATTCACGCGTGCGCCGGACAGACGGCGATGATCGGGTCGGCACCGGTGGTCAACGCCGGTCCGGCGGGGGTTGTGTGGGATCTGCAAGCGTCGGCCATCGTGCGATGATGCCGTTGGGGGTGGCGGGGCAATCCCATGCCGCTCCCGCACCGCTTTCCCGCACTTCTTTACTGTGCCGGCTCCCACCGGACAAACCCTTCGATGGCCTCGTATTCAGCCAGTCCCAGGGTATCGTAAAGGCGAGCGGTGTCCGCGTTGCGTTCTTCGGCCCGCTGCCAGAACTCCCGCACGTCCACGCCGGGAAACAGGGCCCGATCCTTTTGCGATTCATGTTTGAAAATCGCGACCCGTTTCCGTACCACTTCGGCCGGACTTAGCGGCACCGCCATTTCAATTTCATGGGGACTCCACTCCATCCACGCCCCGCGGTACAGCCACACCTGGCACTGCGGAAACCAGGAGCGATCGGCCAGGCGATGCAGGGCGTCGAGCACGGCGTCGAGGCAGGTCCGGTGCGTGCCGTGCGGATCGGACAAATCGCCCGCCGCATAAATCTGATGGGGCTTGATGCAATCGAGCAGCGGAACGATCAACTGGACGTCGTCTTCGCCGAGTGGAGACTTCTTGACACGGCCGGTTTCATAGAACGGCATATCAAGAAAGTGCAGGTTTTCGGCGGGGACGCCGCAGTACCGGGCGGCGGCACGTGCTTCGGCGCGGCGGATGAGTCTCTTGATCTGCCCGACCGCCAGGCTGTCGATCTGCCCCGCTTTCTTGTGTTTGAGCGACTGTTCGACGTGGCTCTCCAGTTCGCCGGTCCGCTGCGGATCGACGCCAAAGTAGCGATTGAAATCGGCCACGAATTCCGCGTATCGAATGGCGTCTTCGTCGAAAACGGCGATGTTGCCGGAGGTTTGGTAGGCGACGTGGACCTGGTGTCCCTGTTCGACGAGACGGATGAGCGTTCCGCCCATTGAGATCACGTCGTCGTCCGGGTGAGGAGAAAAGACGAGCACGCGTTTCGGAAAAATCGACTCGTAGGGCTGAGGCCGGTCGCCTTCCTGCTTGGCGTGCGCGGGTTTGCCTCCGGGCCAACCCGTAATTGTCGATTGCAGGTGGCGGAAGACGGTCAGGTTGATGACGTACGCCGGACCGTGCGCGGCCAGCAGATCCTGGAGGCCTTCTTCGTTGTAGTCCTCGTCGGTGAGCTTCAAAATCGGTTTCCGAACGTGGCGAGCCAGCCAGATGACGGCCTTGCGGATCGACGCTTCGTCCCAGGTGACGGGTCCCAACTGCCACGGACACCGGTAGCGGCTGAGCGCGTCGGCGGCGGCCGTATCGAGATAAAACGCCGCATTGGGGTGTTGCTGAAGGTAGCTGGCGGCGACGGCCGACGTCACATCGCCCTCCACGGCTTGCGCGACGATGGCAGACTTGTGTTCCCCGAATGCCAGCAGCATGACCTCGCGAGCGTCGAGAATCGTTCCCACACCCATGGTGATGGCGCGGCGAGGCACGTGTTCTTCGCCGAAGAAATCGCTGGCGGCGTCGAGCCGCGTGACCCGATCGAGCGTGATCAATCGAGTCCGGCTGCTGCGACTCGATCCGGGTTCATTGAAGCCGACATGTCCCGTGCGCCCAATCCCCAACAACTGGATATCGATGCCGCCCGCATCCTCGATCCGCCGTTCGTACGCCTGGCAGAAGGCGTCCACCTGCTCGATCGGCAGCGTCCCGTCCGGGATATGAATCTGCGACTCGGGAATGTCGACGTGATCGAACAGGTGTTCGCGCATGAAACGCACGTAACTCTGCAGCTCTGCGGGCTGCATGGGGTAGTATTCATCCAGATTGAAGGTAACGACATTGGCCAGCGACAGTTGTTCCTGGCGATGCAGGCGGACGAGTTCCTCGTAGACGGCGACCGGAGAACTTCCGGTGGCCAGCCCCAGGACACAGCGGCGGCCTTCGTGCTGCCGGCCGCGGACCCGTTCGGCAATGCGGCGGGCGACGGCCGCGCAGCCGTCGTCGGGATGCCGAAAGACACGGCATTCGATCCGTTCCCGTTGAGCGAGGGAGGACGACAGGGGCTGCATATCGACCCGATCTGGTGTCAGGGCCGCGCCAACGGCTCGCCAAGCGGATATTCAGGGCACCGGCGGCGGGACCGTTGCGGGGCTTGCGTCAGGCGGTCAAAAGTCGTCGGCGTTTCCGTAGGATTCGAATTCGTCGTACGACCGTGTGGCGGCATCCTCGAACCGCGTGAATTCATGCCGCCACGTCAATTTGGCTTCGCCCGTCGGCCCGTTACGCTGTTTCGCCACGATGATTTCGGCTTCCCCTTTGACGCGTTCCCGCTCTTCTTCGCTGGTCTGGTAGTATGCTTCGCGGTGCACGAACATGACCACGTCGGCGTCCTGTTCGATGGCTCCCGATTCTCGCAGATGGCTCAGCCGCGGCTTGTTATCCCGAGCCATCTCCGCCTGTCGATTGAGCTGTGCCAGACACAGGACGGGAACGTTCAGTTCCCGGGCCAGGCCTTTCAGCCGCCGCGTCATCTTGGCGACTTGTTCCTGGCGCGGATCCCGTGGATTGTCGGGCTCGATCAACTGCAGGTAGTCGATCACCAGCAGGCCGAGATTCTCTTTGCGCTTCATGCGCCGCGCGGTGGCCGCAATCTCGGTGACCGATCGGACCGGCGAGTCATCCACGTAGAGCGGTGCCTGGCTGATTTCTGCGGCCGTTTCCACCAGCCGCGCGCGTTCGTCGTTGGTAATCTGGCCGTTGCGCAAGCGATGCCCGTTGACGCGGGCCGTGGAACAGAGCAACCGGTCGCCCAACTCCACGGACGACATTTCCAAGCTGACCAACAGCGTGGCGCGCCGCAGACGCATGGCCACATGTTCGGCGATATTCAATGCCAGGGCGGTTTTGCCCATGCTGGGTCGGGCGGCCAGGATAATCAATTCCGATTCGTGCAATCCGCCGGTCAGATCGTCGAAATCGATGAATCCTGTTTCAATGCCCCCCATGGCATGTTCATGCTTCATCCGCGCATCAAGCCGCAGCAGCGACTCATTCACGACATCCGCGATGCTGCTCGTATCGCTGCGGCCGGTCCGCTCCAGAATCGAGAACACTTTGGCTTCGGCCGCGGCCAGCATGGCCCGCGGATCGGTCGTTTGGTCGTACGCGTCGCGCAGGATGTCGGTACTGGCCATGATCAGCGACCGCACCAGGGACCGGTCGCGGACAATTTCCGCGTAGTACTGCGCATGGGCCGCGGTGGGCACCGACTGGGCGATCTCTGCGATATAAGCAACGCCGCCCACCGACTCGCATTCGCCGGCCGTCTTCAGCCGTTCGATCAGCAGGGTGTGGTCCACCCGTTGTCGGCCGTCGTACAGCGCGAGCAGATGCGAATAAATCCGCTCGTGGGCCGGGTCGTAAAAATCATTCGGCCTGACCAGCAGGGATACTTCGTCGCACACGTCGGGCAGCAGCAAGATGCTGCCCAATACCGCGCGTTCGGCGTCCAAGCTGTGCGGCGGCTGACGATCGAGAATTTCCGAAGCAGCGTGGCTCGCTCCGCCCCCGGTCTGCGTAAACGTGGCCATAGCGTTCGATCCTTTCTACCGCCAGAGCCTGGCAAATGCACCTCCGTGTTGTCCCCATGCCCTTCCTCGTGACGCACCCCCGGCCCGAGCCCGCCCTGGACTCGGGGCATCCCGCCCCCGCGCCGTTTCACGACGCCTCGTCCGCGGCCACCGTGGGCACGACCCATACCTTCAACTCGGCCTCCACCTCCTTGGCCACTCGGACCTTCACCGTGTACAGTCCCAGTTCCTTCAGCGGACCTTCCAGCTTGATCTGGTCCGTCGTCAAAGAGACATCATTCCGTTTCAACGCGGCCACGATTTCAGAGGCACCAACCGATCCGTACAGGTGGCCCTCATCGTTGGCATTCGCTTCAATCGTGATGCTCTCCTTCTGCAGTTCGTCGGCGAACGTCTTCAACTTGGAGAGCCTTGCCTTTTCGATTTCGCGGAGCCGCGCCCGGTGTTTTTCCACCATGCGGCGATGGTGGTCCGTCACCACGGTTGCCAGCCCCTGTGGGATCAGATAGTTGTGGGCAAAGCCAGGACGAACTTCAACGACATCGCCCTGGTCACCCAGATTCTCCACCGACTGGATCAACAACAATTCAATTCCGCCGTGCGGCCCTTTGGGCAGCCGTTTGCTGCGAGGCAGGGTTTTGCGTCGCTTGAGGGGACGTTGCGGTTTGGTCTTGGGCATGATCCTTCCTCGTCGCGCTGGGCGGCCGGTCGCCGAGCAGCGGCCGGCTCGCACAGCGGCCTTGCGGATTGATGGCTTGTCAAAACGGAATTTCATCTTCGGCGGGCGGCGGGGACGCGTCGCGTTCGGCCGATCCGACTCCGGTGGTCTGCGCCGCGGCCGGTTCCGCCCGGTCGCCACCCGAACCACCGCCGCGTCCCCCCAACATTTGCATGCGATCGGCCACGACACGCAGCTTGGACCTCTTCTGTCCCTCGCTGTTTTCCCAACTGTCGAATTTCAAGCGACCTTCGATCAAGACACTGGAGCCTTTGCTCAAGTATTCGTTGGCGATCTCGGCCGTACGCGCCCACAGCGTGACGTCGACGAATGTCGTCTCGTCGGTCCATTGTCCGTCGCGCTTGACCCGGTCGTTAACGGCCAGGCCAATTTCCGACACGGCCGTTCCGCTGGGAATGTACCTGAGTTCGGGGTCGCGTGTGAGGTTGCCCACCAGGATCACCCTGTTGTAACTGGCCATCGCATTCTCCTTTTTGCGCCGCAGGAACCGGCCCCCCCCTTTCGGGGCGGGAGCCTGCCAACTGAACATCCGTACCCCATCTGTCAGGCTAGCAATTCCGGCTCGCTGCGGCAAGCATCCACTTCTCTTTTTTTCCCGCGCCCCGCCACCGGCGGGGCGATCGCCGTGAATCCGTCGCGAGTCCGTCGTGGATTGCTCGTCGATCAGGCTTCGGTGCCGGCTTCTTGCGTCGTTTGCGCCTCGGCCTTGGGCGTTTCGCCCGAAGCGGCATCCGCGCCGCCACGTTGGGTCGAGCCACCGTCCGCTTTACCGTCCGCTTTGCCGTCCGCTTTACCGTCCGACTCGCGTCCCGAGGCGGTGGCATGGGCGATCAGCGCGTCGACGATCCGCGGATCGACTTTCAGAAACAGTTGCCGCAGGATCGCGTCGTTGATCTCGCACTGCCGGGTCAATCCGGTCAATTGCTCGCCGTCCATGCGAAAGTAGGTCAGCCAGTAGGATCCTTTTCGATTGCCTTTGATCGGATAAGCCAACCGGCGTTCCTCCCAAAGGCGGCTCACCAGCAGTTCGCCGTGGGCGTCGCGGATCAGTTTTTCGACGGTGCCAGAAACGCCCGCCGCATCCCGCGCGTACCGGCCGGAATCCAGGATAAACATTCCTTCATACACATTTTGGGCCAACGTATATCCTCCTCGCTCCACGAACGATTGATTGCTGTGCGTTACCGGTGATCATGTCGTTGTGTCATCCGTTATACCGATTCATGCAGTACGCCGTGCCTGGTCCGGTCCAGTCCTGGACGGCGTCAGCCGCCCGCCCCACGATCTGCTCGACCTCCGCACCCTCCTGGCGCTGAAAACGCCCGAGAACAAAATCGGCCGGATCCCAGCCGTCGGGAACCGGTCCGATCCCGACTCTGAGCCGGGCGAACTGTTCGGTCCCCAGCCGGCGGATGATGTCCGCCAGGCCTTTTTGGCCCCCTGCCGATCCCTGGGCCCGAATCCGTATTTTTCCGAGCGGCAAATGGAAATCATCGCATACGACCAGCAGTTCGGTTCGCTCCAACCCATAATACTCGGTGATCCTTCCCACGCTGTTGCCGGCCAGGTTCATGAACGTTTGCGGCCACAGCAACACGACCTTGTGCCCGTTCAGCGCGACCGCCGATACTTCCGCCTGGAATTGGGACCTTCGTGTGGGCGATCCCTGCCGGCGCGCCACCTCGTCGAGCACGTCAAATCCAATATTGTGCCGCGTTGCCTGATATCTGCGGCCAGGATTCCCCAGACCGACGATCAGTTTCATCCGGCAGCTACTTTCACGATTCCGCTTCTGATTCGTCTTCGGCCGCCTTGCCTCCGATCACTTCCGGTTCAACGGACGCTTCGGCCGGCTCCTCGGCTCCGGCAACTTCGACCGGCTCGGTGCAATGGACGACGGGCGATTCCGGATCGTCGACCAGGACCGCGTCTTCCGGCAGATCTTCGATGTCCTTCAGCGCGAGTGTTTCTCCGAGGACCAGTTGGTTGATATTGACGTGCAGCGATTCGGGGATGTTCGTCGCCAAGACTTCGATTTCTACCTCGTGCACGACTTGTTCCAACACACCGCCCTCTCTCGTGCCCGGGGCCATGCCGCGCAGCTCAACGGGCACCGTCACGGTAATCCGCTCATCGGCGCGCACACGGACCAGATCGACATGCAGGATTTCGGCGCCGAACGGATCCCACTGCATGTCCTGGATCAGGGCCGTTTCATTGGCGGCACCCTGCAGCTTGACCAGCCGACTGCTGTGCCGCACGGCCGCCTGCAGGTCGTCCGTCTCGATGGCCACGCACTTGGCCTGCTTGCCCTGCCCGTAGACCACGGCCGGCGTTTTGCCGCCCTTGCGGAGCCGCGCGGCGGAGCGAGTCCCCAGCGACTCGCGTTTTACCAGTTTAAGCACCTGTTCCATGGGTCGATCCTGCCCGCTGCCTGCTCGAAGGTTTCCCCAGACAAACCTGCTATTTTCCTCTTTGCCGCCGCGATTTCAAGCCCACCTGGGCGGACGGCAAAAAGGGGTCAGGTAAACAGCCGGCTGACCGATTCGTTGCGGTGAATACGTTTGATGGCTTCTCCCAGCAGCGGCGCGACCGACTGGACGTGCAAATCCGGCAGCTGCCGCTTCTGCTCGGCCCGCAGCGGCAGCGTGTCGGTGCACACAATGCTCGACAGGCGCGCATCGCGGAGCCGTTCCACGGCCGGCCCGCACAGCACGGCGTGAGTGGCTGCCACGTGGATTTCCCGTGCGCCCTGTTCATGCAACACGGCGGCCGCGCCGGCGATCGACCCTGCCGTGCTGATCATGTCGTCGAACATCAGGGCCACCCGTCCTTCGACCGGTGCGCCGATAATGTTTTCCTGGTGCGTCACCTCGGCACTCGACCGCCGCTTGTCAATAATGGCCA
>CAZNKT010000113.1:0-18811 GCA_964573605.1 uncultured Pirellulales bacterium | reverse complement strand
GATCCTTGGACCAGTGGCGAACGATCGCGGGCGATCCGAAAGGTTTGACACCCGGCAATTGGCGCTGCCGGAACTGCGATCCGCCCGCGGCGTCGGACCGGTTGGCGGAGCGAGCAGTGGAGTTGCTGCGGCTGCGCGCAGAACGACACCGAGACCGCGCAGAATCGTTCCAGAATGAAGAGGATAGCGGACCATGAACCATTTGATTCAACAGGAAAAAGCGGCCCGCAAATCGGCAATGAAGGGCCTTCATCGCATGGAACCGCACGGTAGCGCATAGAGTCGCAAAAGTGTATGATGGTGTTTCGATTGGTTAAAGGATAAAAGCAATGGCCAGCATTCATCGAGAGACGCGTAGCGGTAAAGTCCGGTACCGGCTCCAGTTTTACGACAAGGACAACCGACGCCGGTCCATCAGGCTGGGAAGAATCAATAAGAAAGATGCTGAGGCGATCTGTGCGAAAGTCGAGCGTCTGGTATCGGCGTCGGTGTCGGGCACGCCCTTGGACAACGATACCAGTCGCTGGGTAGCTGCACTTGGAGACGGGTTGGCAGAAAAACTCGTACGAGTTGGCCTGATTTCAGAACGCCGCTCGGCAACGCTTGGAGGTTTTGTCGACCGCTACATTGAAGGGCGTACGGACGCACGGCCTAGCACGCTTGCCAACTTCAGGGCTGTGCGTAACAACCTGGTTCGTCACTTTGGAGACGACCGCGATCTGCGGTCCATATCGGCTGGCGACGCTGATGACTGGCAGCAACGTTTGGTGCAGGCGGGCTACGCACAGGCTACGATCGCCAAGCTTGTAAGGCGGGCCAAGCAGTTGTTCAGAATTGTCCTGCGTAAGGGGCTTGTAGAATCAAACCCGTTTGCCGATCTGAAAGCTGGTTCTGAGCGAAACGAAAGCCGGCTGGAATTTGTCGACCGAGAAACGATCGAGCAGGTTATCGATGCCGCGCCAGATGCGCAATGGCGATTGATTATCGCGCTGGCGCGCTACGGCGGTATCCGCACCCCCAGCGAAACGTTGCGATTGAAGTGGTCCGACGTCGACTGGGAGCACAATCGGTTTACTGTTCCATCACCCAAGACGGAGCGACATGGAAAGGCGTACCGCGTCGTTCCACTGTTTGCCGAGCTGCGACCTTACTTGGAGGAGGCCTTTGACGAAGCAGCCGAGCGATCGGAGTATGTTATCACACGTTACCGTGGATCAAACGCCAACCTCCGGACGCAGTTGCTGCGGATCATCAGGAAGGCCGGAGTTGAGCCTTGGGCACGCGTCTTCCAGAATCTGCGCGCCAGCCGGGAAACGGAACTCGCCAACCAGTTCCCGCTGCATGTCGTAACTGGCTGGCTTGGCAACACACCGCGGGTAGCTGATCGGCACTACCTGCAAACGCTAGACGAACACTTTCGACAAGCCGTGGTCGGTGAGGGCCGTGAAAGTGGTGCAACAGGTGGTGCGATGGTGGTGCAAAAGCCGGTGCCGCAGGCCGCCGCATACAATCGCAAGGATTCGCACGAAGAATCAGAAGCGATTGAAAATACAGAGGTTATGCAGCCCGCTGCGAAACAGTGCGACTGCGTGCAAAGTGATCAAACTCCCCCGGTAGGACTCGAACCTACGACAAGCCGGTTAACAGCCGGCTGCTCTACCAACTGAGCTACAGGGGATCGGCCCGTCGATGCAGGCAACCATAGCTTTCATAGCTTTCGCCGTCTCGACGGTCAAGTGGAGCAAAAAGGGGGCAGCCCGCCGGACAACACGGTGACAATATCCGTGCTCCACGCCGTACTCTCGAACCTCGTCGCCGCGCCCCGTCCATGATGTCAGAACGCCGCCAGCGCGTCGGCTTCGTCGTCCTTGATGTCGAAGAGCTTGTTCAACCGCGTGATCGCAAATACCTCGTAAATCTCCGGCCGAATGTTGCTCAGCTTCAACGCGGTCCCGGTCGCTTTGGCCTTCTTGTTCAGGGTAATCAGCTTGCCCAGCGCGGCACTGGAGAGAAACTCCACCGTCGAAAAATTCAACACCACCCGTTTGCGGCCTTCCTCTTCCACCAGGTCAAACAACTCCTGCCCCAATTCCTGGATGTTCGCTTCGTCCAAAATCTTGCGGTCGGCGAACTTCACCACGGCGATGTCGCCAACCTCCGTGACACTGATGCGCTGTCTGTTGGACATCCACGCCACTCCCGTCTGAAGCTGATGACCTGCAAAAGTGCGTAACTTCGCCCCGCCGGGCCCCACCAACCACGCCCAGGGTTTCCGCCCAGACTCGCCTCGATGAACAACCGGCCGCGTCACCGAAACGTCCGGGCCCAGCATCGACCCAGAATAACTGATATTAGTATGCTTGGGCCCTGTGCTGTCAAGCATTGGCAGGCCAGGTCGGGTCCGAGCCGAGCGTTCACCGCATGGTTGCCGGTGCTGGCAGAACGATCGCCCTGCAACGGTCAACGGGCTGGCGCCGAGCGCTGGTCACCCTAATGGTCACGCCGGAAACGGCTCCTGCGGCTGCTCAATTCCCTAAGCGATCGCGTAACGATCGCCGAGCCGACTTGCCAAACTGCTGCGAACGGAGAACGGCCCTTGTCACCAGCAGGTAGTTGGAACCCAGATATTCGGTCACCGTTCCGTCGACGCTCCACGCCAGCGGTTGCGGTTCGTCCCGCGCTCGCTTGACGATCCGCTCCAGCGTGAGATTTTCCAAACCCACTAAATGATATTTGCCGTCCGCACTGTTGAACGTGGCCTGGTCAGCAACGACTTGAAAAGTGCCTACGACGCCCACGATGCGCGTTCCTTCGCGGAGCCGCTCGCCTACCGGCGTCTCGCGGGGCTCGGCTCGGCCGGGATAGTCTCCGTCCGACCAGCGTGGCAGACCACGTGAGGACGATCCGGGCGGTTCGGCCTCGGTGAACGTCATGGCCGAGAGCAACACGATGACCGCACCGGCAAGGAAACGATTCGATCGACGGAAAGTAGCGTTCATCCGGATTGCCTCCGACACCGACAACAGGTCCGCAAGCACGGCCTTGCCGTGCAAGATGTTCGGCCAATACCGTTCGCTTCGAACAGCGCGTCCGCGACGACCTATCCCCCGATGCCCGGGGGACGGGCGCGGTCCGGACAGGCGGGAATCATCCGCCCGATTTCTTCAGGGCCAAACTGTGCAAGATCAAGATCGCGCCGATAGACGCGATGCACCAACCACACCACTCGGGCGGACGAATGACCTTTTGGCTCATCTGCCCCGGAGCAATCGAAGCTACGATCGTTTCGGTTGTCGACGGTTGCCGCGCCGTGGTCTTGGCCAACAGCTGCGTGGCTTCTGTGTTTAACACATACGAATCCACGACCCGCAACTGAAGCCCCAGCAGCAGGATGATGATTCCCACCATGAAATACTGGTTGCGATTGATCTCCACTGCGGAACGTCCTCATGCCGAATAGAAAACCGTCCTACACTCTCCAGTATCGATCGACGTTACGGGGCAACTTCACGGGTTGGGACGTCCTGACGGTTATCCGGAATGAACCGTGACATCCGCCCATGGCGAGGGAAGTGAAATTTTCGACCGTAAGGACGTGGCTCAGTCGGCCAGGCTGTCGATGGCGTTGCGAACTCCTTCGGCAAAGCCGGCCGGCACGGCACCTTGAAGCAAGTGCTGCTTGTTCGACCGGACTAGGGCGGCGGCGAGCCAGCGGTGTTCCGACCATTGGGCGCCCCCAAAACCGCGAATATCGACATAGGCGTGGCGGAACTCACTGTTGACCTTGGGCACAAGGTAAAAGCCATCTTCGGCGCGGATCAGGTGGAATTTAAGGGAAGCGAAAACGAAAGCCCCACCTACCACGATACCCATCAGAAACGAGCTCATACGGCGCACTCATCTATCTCCTGTGTACCGAACCGTTGCTCCAAAATGGTGCGGAGGGTCACGGCTCCCGGTTGTGCGGCGGCGGAACCGGCCCGACACGCCGCCGACCAAAATGTCGGGCAACTGTACCCTGGCACACCGCCTGGGCACAAGGCAGATTTCTCCGGCGTCCGCTGCTAGACCCGTTTCCGGGCAGGGACGGCGAAATCGCCGATGCCTGCCGCCGGTATGGACTTTTTCCACAAGCCATCGGACACTTATAGTGCCTGAAAAACACTTACAGTGCCTCAGAAAGAACTATAGCGCCTGAGAAAACGTCACGGACGCACGACTGACACGTGGATGTGCGGACGAACCAGCAGTTTTGTCAGAGGCTCTTACGCAAGCCCACGCAAAAGCGACGATCCCGCGCCGCGTCGGATCAAGCCGTTGGCAAAGCGCTGGTCAGAGTTGCCCCGCGGCCTTTTCGTGGTTTCACTCAATAATTAGAGCCGTTGGATGCCACCGGAGATCGGGACGTCCTTCCGAACCGGGCGCCTGCGGTACCTGCCAGTTCCATGTCGTTCACTCCACCCACCGATCCCGGCGGTTCGTCTGCCCGTGATTTACGGGGCGATCTGCTGTCTTCCAGTTTCCTCGCGCTGCTGGCGACGCAGTTTCTCGGTGCCCTGAACGACAACATGTTTCGCTGGCTGGTCGTGCCCATCGGCAAGTACCGAATCGGCGACGACTTTGCCGCCGCCGCGCTGTCGGCCGGCCTGGCATGTTTTGTGCTTCCCTATATCATCCTGGCCGCGCCGGCGGGCTATCTTGCCGACCGTTTCAGCAAGCGTTCGGTGATCATCGGGTGCAAGGTGGCCGAGGTGGTCATCATGGTGATGGGCATCACAGCGATCTGGCTCGGCAACGTGTATGTTCTGTTCGTCGTCGTGGCTTTGATGGGCAGCCAGAGCGCCTTGTTCGGCCCTTCGAAGTTCGGCGCGATTCCCGAATTGCTGCGCGCTGAAAAACTGTCTGCCGGCAACGGCCTGGTGGGGCTGACGACGGTGCTGGCCGTGGTCAGCGGTACGGTGATCGGCAACTATCTGTACACGTGGACCGGGCCGGGCGGACAGCATCGACTGTGGATTTCGGCGTTGGCGCTCAGCAGCGTAGCGTTGCTCGGCTGCGCGTGCAGCCTGGGCGTCGGACACCGGCCCGCCGCCGATCCGCAACGGCTATTTCCCATCAATCCGCTCGCGCGAACGCTCAAGGATCTGAAAATCCTTACGCGCAGCCGGCCGCTGCTTCGCGTGGCACTGGGGATCGCATTTTTCTGGTCGCTGGCTTCGCTGGCCCAGTTGAACGTGGACGTTTTCGGCATGAAGGAACTGCAGCTCGAACAGAAGGATATTGGTCCTCTTCTGGGCATTCTGTCGTTGAGCGTCGGGGTGGGCAGCGTCCTGGCCGGCGTCTTGTCGGCCGGTCGCGTCGAGTTGGGCCTGGTGCCGCTGGGCGGCCTGGGGATTGCCGCCAGTTCGATGATGCTGTTCACCGTGCCCGACCCCACGCAAGCCAGCTCGGCCGCGTTCCGCTGGACGGCCGTGTGGCTGTGCGGCCTGGGACTCAGCGCGGGCCTGTTCGACGTGCCGTTGCAGGCTTTTATGCAGCACCGCAGCCCCACCAAATCACGCGGTTCGATATTGGCGGCGGGGAACTTTCTCACCTTTTCCGGCATGCTGGTCACCGCGGGCGCATTTTGGTTTCTCCGCCAACCCGCAGACCTTTCCGCGCGGCAGATCTTTCTTCTGGCGGGTATCCTGACGCTTGCCGTCGCCATCTACGCCGTCGCCGTGCTACCCCAAGCGACCTTACGCATGGTCGTGTGGCTGGCGACGCATACCGTCTACCGCGTACGCGTGTTCGGCAGGGAAAATCTGCCGGAATACGGCGGCGCGCTGCTGGTGGCCAACCATGTCAGCTGGTTGGACGGCGTTCTGCTGTTGATCACGTCCTCACGCCCCATACGGCTGATTGTCCACGCGGATTTCGTGCAGGGGTGGTGGATCAGCGGCGTGGCCCGGCTGGTGGGCGTGATTCCGATCAAGCCCACACCCAAGGCGACCTGGTCGGCCATCCGATCGGCTCGCAAAGCCTTGCAGGCCGGGCAACTGGTCTGCATCTTCCCGGAAGGCACGGCCACCCGCACCGGACAGCTTCAACCGTTCAAACCCGGCGTACTGCAAATCCTCAAAGGGACTAGCATTCCCGTGATACCCGTGTACCTGGACGAGCTGTTCGGGAGCCTCTTCAGCGTCGAAGGTGGAAAACTCTTCTGGAAACGGCCCGTCAAATGGCCTTATCCTGTATCCATCTGGTTTGGGTCGCAGACGGCGAGCACCAAATCGATCCACGATGTGCGTCAGGCTGTGCAGGACCTGGGGGCTGAAGCCGTGCAGGAGCGCAAGGACCGGACGATGAACGTCCCACGAATGATGTTGCGGCATTGCCGCAGAGCCATGTTCCGCAGGAAGGTTGCCGATTCGAGCGGCGTCGAGCTGACGGGTGCTCAGCTCCTGATGCGCTCATTGATCCTGCGCCGCGTGCTGGCCCGTGAAGGCGTCACGCGCCACGAGCACATCGGGATCCTGCTTCCCCCGTCCGCAGGTGGCGTCGTGGTCAACGCGGCCGTGCTGCTTGCGCGGCGAATCTCCGCCAATCTCAACTACTCGGCGTCTGCGGAAACAGTCAACATTTGCATCAACACCGCGCGTATCCGTCACGTGCTGACCAGCCGTCGTGTGATGGAAAGAATACCTCTCAAAATCGATGCCGAAATTGTCTACCTGGAGGATATCAAGGATCGCGTTACGCTGGGCGACAAACTCCTGGCGGCGATGATGACGTTTCTTGTGCCCTCGTGCCTGCTGGAAAGGATTCTCGGGCTGCACAGATTGAAGGGGGATGATTGCCTGACGGTGATCTTCACGTCCGGTTCGACTGGCGTCCCCAAAGGCGTCATGCTTACCCACCATAACATCGCCACGAACGTGGAAGCGATCGACCAGATCATTCAGGTCAGCCGCAGCGATATCATCCTGGGAGTCCTGCCTTTCTTCCATTCATTCGGTTTCACGGTGACTCTGTGTGGCGTGCTGGGGCTGAATGTACAAGGAGTCTATCACTTTACGCCGCTCGACCCGAAACAAGTCGGCAAACTGTGCAGAAAATACCGCGCGAACATCCTGCTCAGCACGGCCACGTTTCTGCGTTCCTACCTTCGTCGCAGCGATCCCGATGATCTGAAGTCGCTGGAGATCGTCGTTGCCGGTGCCGAAAAACTGCCGGTCGACCTGGCGGCCGCATTTGAAGAGCGATTCGGAGTACGTCCGGTGGAAGGCTACGGGACCACGGAGTTGTCGCCGCTGGTTTCCGTCAATGTTCCGCCATCCCGTTCGCCTCAGCTGGAAATCGACCGCAAGGAAGGCACCGTGGGGCGGCCCGTGCCCGGGGTGAGCGCGAAAATCGTCGATCCGGACTCCTTTCGCGTGTTGCCGGTGAACACGCCCGGGATGCTGATGATCAAAGGTCCGAATGTCATGAAAGGATATCTGAACGAGCCCGAAAAGTCGGCGGAGGTTATTCGAGACGGGTGGTACGTGACGGGCGATATCGCGCTGATCGACGAAGATGGGTTCATTCAGATTACCGGGCGCCTAAGTCGTTTCTCCAAAATCGGTGGAGAAATGGTGCCTCACATCCGTATCGAAGAACTGCTGCAAGGAATCATTTCCAGCGATCCCGACGAAATCCACGCCGTCGTCACGGCCGTGCCGGACCCGAAGAAAGGGGAACGTCTGGTCGTCGTGCACACCGAACTGCCCCGGCCGACCGACGAGATCTGTCGTGAACTTGCGGACGCCGGATTGCCCAATCTCTGGATGCCGTCGCCCGACAGCTTCCTGCGGGTGGACGAGATACCGGTGTTGGGATCCGGAAAAGTCGACCTGCGAGCCGTCCGCGAGATGGCCGAAGAACGGCTGGAAGCAAAAACGGGCTGAGGCCGATGGAAGGGTTTCGCCACGGCCCAGCCGCTGCCCAATCAGTCCGTGCGGTCGCCGCCAGGGACCCGGCGGGCGAATTGCACCGCGGACGTGGGCCGCACGGCCGCGCGGTACGCCAGCCGATTGGAAATCTGCACGAGTTGCCGGCGAAGTTCCGGATCGAGCCCGTCCAGTTTCTCGTACAATCGCCTGGTTTTTTCCGGGTGGCGTTCCGCGGTGCGCGAGAGCCGGCTGACGAATTTCATTGTTTCCACGAAGTTGTAGTCCGCCACCTTGCCCAGCAAAGGCTGAAATGTCTTGGCCAGCAAATCCGGCCCCGCCTGCTCAAATTTCACGAAGGCGTCCATCCGGGCCCTGACATAGTACCTGCCGCTGGCGCCGCGCAGATAAGCCATCCGCAGCAGCAGGACGCTCGAAGCGTCGATGGGACGCCGCACGAGCGGGCTTTCGTAGCTGCCCCGGGCATAGATCAACTGCTCGTCCATGCGGTCCCGAAGCACTTCGATCAGGCCCCGCGTCCCCTGGCCATCGGTAGCTTCGAACACGCTGTCCGCCGTCCGCCGGAGCACCACGTTGCTGATGCCCAGTTCGTCCCACAGACTGACCACGATTTCCGGATTCCGCACCAGGAACAGGAACATCTGGGGATCACAGTCGATCGTGCGTGTCGGCAACCGTCGATAGACCGATGTGCTCTTCAGCACGGACACCACGCGGCCGCGGTCAGCCGGTTGGAGATGGGCCAGAGGAATGGCGCGCAGCGCGTCGCGGCGCGCGGCCTGGTTCGAAGAACCTTGCGACCGATCCGCTGCCGAAACCTGCCAGCCGGCCATCGAAACCGACACAAAAAGGATCATTGTCGGTGCGATGGTATGGATTCGTCTTCGCGCGAGCTTGCTGCTGTCACTTCGTCGTGGCGTCATCCAACCCCCCTGAAGACGCTGCGCTGTCTCGAGCGATCGGATAGAAACGTCAGACTCTACCGATCCTAGGAATCATTCGGCTCGGCGGCGTTGCCAGCAACAACCTTTTTCGCGATGCCGTAACTTGCTCTTGCCCTGGCCCACGCCTTTCGCGGAGAATCCCGCCGGAATCCGCCAGGGCATCAAAACGCTGTCCGTATTCTGAATCGCCGCGAAGCGCACCGAGCCGACGGCTCGGCGATTTTGCGATCGAGCGTTTTGTGGATCTGTAGCCCCCGGCTTCGCCGGGGGATTGCCTGCCGAGTTGCTTGGTTTTTCGTCCCCGGGCGGATCCCGGGGGCAAACCAGACGTGATGCCGATTTCGAGCATTCTCTCGTTAAGTTTGTGTGGACGTCGTCGAGCCCGGGCAGCGCGCTTCGGTTGCCCAAGGAGGATGGCATGACCAAGAAGAGACGTATTGCGCCGGGTTGGGGATTGTTGCTCGCCGCCGCGATGCTGGCGGGTGTGCTGGCAGCCGCGACGCTGCTCGTGCGGCCCTGGCAGGAAAGGTTTCTGCAAAGCTACTGGACCGACAAGCTGGCCGGCGCGGATCGCGCGGACCTCCCGGAGATGGTGGAAACCATTGCCGCCTTTGGTGCTGTTGGACTGCCCACCCTGATCGCCGGTCTCGAATCGGACCGCCAGCCGGTTGTCGACGAGTGCTATCGCCAATTGCGCTTGCTCATGGACCACTGGTCGCTGCTGCCCCGCGCAAAAGGCGCCGGCAAGCTGGCGCAATGCGCCCGCCTGCTGAGCCACGGGGCCGATCGTCGAGGGCCCGCAGCGCGGGGCATGGCGGCGGACCTGGCGCGCCGGCTTCTGTGGATGACGGACGCCGACTTTCCCCCTCAGCGGCGGCTCGCCCTGGTACAGCATTGCGAAACCGTGATGGCCTTGGAACCGGCGGCTTTTGAGCGGCCGGCCGCTCCCGACATTCGGCTGGCTGCGTTTGAGCGCGACGCCGGCACATTACCGCCCGACGCGCCGCCGCCGGCGACGATTTCCCAACCGGCAACAGACGCCAACGCCTCAAGTACCCCGGCGCCGCCGACGCCGGTTCCGGCAGCGACGAATCAGAACGCCGATCGTCCGTCTCGGTCGTTGCCGCCTGCCGCCGGCCCCGCGACGGCCCAGGCGGAGTCATCGGATTCGGCACCCGTGCCCAACGTCATCGATGTCGACCCGGAAGCCCGTCGCCTCACGGCGGAATCTCCGTTCTCGACGCGCCGGACGCGCGTACCGGGGACACCGGCATCCGAGCCCAGATCGGTGACAACCGATGGTGAACACGGCCACGAGCCGGTGCCCGGCAGCGAAATGCTAACGCTGATGCGTCAACTTCACAGCCGCCGCCCAGGCGTGAGCGACGATGCGGAAGCCGAGCTGAGAAATCGCGGCCTCGGCGCCACGCAAATCACGCTGGCCCGTCGTCTGACGGATCCCCGTCCGTCCGTGCGCCAGGCGCTGGTCGACGAATTACCTTCTTCGGCCGGCATTGATTCCCGGCAGTGGTTGCTGTGGCTTGCTCGCGACCACAATGCCGACGTGCGTTTGGCAGCGCTGACGGTGATGGCTACTGCCGGCGATCCGATGCTGTTGCGGCAGGTGGGATTGATCGCTCGGGAGGATTCCGATCCCCGGATCGTGGCGCTGGCAGAGCGGGTGGTCAACCAGGTCAGAGCGGCCCGATAGCCGTTGTGCCGTCGCATGGAAAGGTGGGCCGGCGGCTGCTGGGGTCGGCCGCCGCGGTCGAGCGTGCAGACCCCGCTCGTTTGCGAGCCAACGCACCCGGGTGCGATCGCCCCGCGGCGAGTACATGTTGCACGGACGTGTTCCGGATCGGTTGCGCGCATTTCCGCACCCAACGGCTGTGGATGCGGAACATGCGAGTGAAATCTGCTCACATCAATGATCGTCGCGCGGGGTGATTCAGCGGAAGGAAACGTCCGTTCCCCGCCCGGTGATCCTGGTCGTGTTGCCGAAGTCGGTAACCCGCTGAGCGGTGACATGGGGGCGACTGTATTGAGGCATGAAGCCTCGATTTCCCGTCACGCCGATCCGTCGACCGACATAGGGTTGCAGATTGAGTCCTCCCGTCGGCGACACGAAGGACGACACCTTGCCGTTCTGGTCGACCAAAGCATAGCGCGGTGCATTCGGCCGTCGGGAAACGACGGGGCGAAGTGTGCCGATGCCCGCGAAGCCGGCCTCGGCGCGGCCTGCGCCGACGGGTTCTTGCGACACCGGGCTTGGCCGCCGATTCGGACGATCGAAAGCCGGCCCCGGCGCGGCCCGCGATAACTCGGACATCGGGTCGCGTGAAGCGCGCGGGCCTGGTGTGTCGATCAACCTGGACGCGACGGCAATCCGACGCTGTTTGATATCTTCCAGCCGATCGATTTTGCCCAGGATGCGTCTCGCGCGAACCCGGTCAGATGTCGACACCGCTTCGTCCAGCAACGCCTGGGCGCTGCGACGCAGTTCTCCAAATTCCCAGACCGTCGATTCTTCGGCGAGCATGATGGACAATTCCCGTTCCAGTCGGTCCGCCAGCGGTGCATCAACGTTGTCCGCAGTGTCGAGCGGCGGTGCCGGACGCCGAGCAGATCCACCTTTCCTGCTGCTGGCGGTCGTTTGCTGTTCGCGGGCCTGCGAGGGTTGGCGCTTGGCGCGGGACGACGCCGAACCGCCGCGTGGGTTCAGCCCAGCGGGCGGAGCGTCTGCCGCCGGTCCCGGGGACTTCGCGGTAGTTGCCGGTTCTGCGTCCTCCGCCGGGTCGTCTGTCGCGCGTCGGCGGTTGGTGCTGCGCGGCTGTTCACCGGACGTTGGCACGACCTCCCGCGCGTCGACAACGATGGCGGTCTGCCTCGCATCAGTCTCCGCCGACGTGGCGTCGGGGGCGGAGAGTTGGTGCGCGGGACGGGAGCTCCACTGCTCATCGGCGCCAGACCGCGTGGTATGACCGGCGTCGAGATCCTGTCGGGCGATCCAGCGAAATTCTCCCGAGGGCGGCTGGACCTTGAACCACTTCTTGCCGCGTAGCGTTCGTTCGCCGATAACCCTTACTCGCTCGCCACGGTTCAGGCGAATATGGACGACATCCCTGATGGTGCTGAAACGGCTTCCGACGCGTGACGGCACGCGGTCTTCCAGGACTTCGCCGACGCTATCGCCGCGCAGGTCGACGTCTTCAGCGGCCACCCAGGAGAAGCTGCCTTCCGGCGGGCGGATCGCGCAGTAGCCGTCCCGATCATGTTGATAGACGGTGACCTGTTGCCCTTTTCGCAGTTTTGCGGTGGGGTAGAAATCGGGTCCCGGACCGCTGCGGACATACGCCTGGTCGGGGATGATTTGCGCCGCATATGGGAAGCCTTCATCCGCCCCGCCTGCCGCGCCGGGAAACGACACCAACAGCCCGATAGCAAACCCCATGGTGTGCATGGATGAAGACTCCTACAGCGAGAAAACGTAGGCGGAGGGAACCCCCCGACCAGCCGAGACATTCGGGCGGACTTGTAGCGGATGCCGTGTGCCGGCTCAAGGGCAAATTGCAAGCGCACGAGCGCACCGCAGCCGTGCTGCCTGCGGTAGGGCAGCCGCACGATGCAGCCCCGGCGGCAGGCCCCGTGCGTTGCCAACCCCTTCGGAACGGGTAGAATCACGGGTCCACGCTGTACTTGGGCCGCCCAGTTCTCCTGGCACGTCCGGTCGGCTGGCCGGCGCGGCGACCGAGGTTTCTCGACGGCAAGCCACGCCCCGTCGGCTTGTTAAGGATAACGCGTTCGTTGCACGTCCCGTTGCGGTGGACCCTCGGGACCTTGAAAGTTTGGTCCCATGCCCCGGTACAATCCGGCAACCATCGAACCCAAGTGGCAGCGGTATTGGGAAGAAAACCGGACGTTTGCCACGCCCCGGCTGCCACCGCCGGATAAGCAGAAGTTGTTCGTGCTCGACATGTTCCCGTACCCCAGCGGCGACGGTTTGCACGTGGGGCATCCAGAGGGATACACGGCCACGGATATTGTCGCCCGCGCGGCGCGCATGCGTGGCAGGTGCGTCATGCATCCCATGGGATTCGACGCGTTCGGACTTCCTGCCGAGGAGCACGCCATCAAGACAGGCACGCACCCGCGCGTGCAGACCGAGTCGAACATCGCCAATTTCCGCCGTCAACTCAAGATGCTGGGCTTCAGTTATGACTGGCAACGGGAAATTGCCACGACGGATGCGGGCTATTTCCGATGGACCCAGTGGATCTTTCTCCAGATCTTTGACACATGGTTCGACCCGCAACAGCAGCGCGGGCGGCCGATTGACCAACTGCCGATACCGGCCGAGGTAACCGCCGAGGGGCCGCAGGCCGTGGCCCGTTATCGGGATGCCCACCGGTTGGCGTACCAGACCGAGGCTCCTGTCAACTGGTGCCCGGCGCTGGGCACGGTTCTGGCAAACGAAGAAGTTACCGGCGGCATGAGCGAGCGCGGCGGTCATCCCGTCGTCCGTATTCCGCTGCGGCAATGGATGCTGCGGATCACGGCCTATGCCGACCGGCTGGAAAACGACCTGGACGCCCTCGAATGGCCCGAGAGCGTCAAGATACTGCAACGTAACTGGATTGGCCGCAGCGAGGGCGCGGAAGTCGATTTCTATATTGGGCAGCGTTCGCAGCGCGACGACGGCCGCCCTTCCGGCGCCGCGTGGGACACATGGCGCGAGCACCGGTCTCAGCACGGCTGTCCCGACGATCCGGGTGATCACGTGTTGCGCGTCTTCACCACCCGGCCGGACACCTTGTTCGGAGCGACCTACATGGTCATTGCTCCTGAACACCCGCTGGTCGATGCGTTGACGACCGACGATCGGCGGGATGCCGTCGCGCAGTACTGCCAGCAGGCGAGCACGAAGAGTGACCTGGACCGTACGGACCTGGCCAAAGAGAAGACCGGTGAATTTACGGGCTCCTACGCCATCAATCCCGTAAACGGCAGGGCCGTCCCGATCTGGGTGGCCGACTATGTTCTGATCAGCTACGGCACGGGCGCGATCATGGCCGTGCCTGCGCACGACGAGAGAGACTTTGAATTCGCTCAGCAGTTCGGCCTGGACATTATCGCCGTGGTCGACCCGCGCGACAGCGTACCTGCCGATGCCCGCGGCGAAATCCTGGCAGGCAGGAAAGTGTATGTCTCGGACGGCGCGGCCGTGCGGTCCGGGGAGTACGACGGGATGCCTACCGACCGGTTCCAGCTCGCCATTACCGATGCGCTGGCAACAGAAGGAGCTGGAAGGGCGGCCGTCAACTACAAGCTTCGCGACTGGTTATTCAGCCGACAGCGATTTTGGGGAGAACCGTTTCCGGTCGTGCACATGATGGATGGCAACGGCCAGCCAACAGAAGCCGTGGCGGCGGTTCCGGAAGATCAGTTGCCGGTCGACCTTCCCGAACTGGATGACTTTCGCCCACACGGCCGGCCCGAGCCTCCGCTGGAAAAAGCGCCGGACAACTGGCTCTACCCGACATACAACGGTCAGCGCGCAAAGCGCGAAACCAACACCATGCCCCAATGGGCCGGTTCCTGCTGGTACTATCTGCGGTTCCTCGATCCGCACAACGAACAGGTGGCCGTCGACCCGGAGATCGAGAAGGCCTGGATGCCCGTCGATCTCTATGTGGGGGGTGCCGAACACGCAGTACTGCATCTGCTCTACGCCCGCTTCTGGCACAAGGTGCTTTACGATCGGGGTGTCGTCAGCACGCCCGAGCCATTTCGGAAACTGGTCAACCAGGGCATGATCCTGGGCGAAATTGAGTTCACCGGTTTCCAGCGGCAGGACGGAACATGGATTTCCGCGGCTGATGTGCAGGAGGAGACGTCCGGAGGCATGGCGGCGCGGGGAAGCGGCGAACCCGTTCAGGCTGTGCGGCTGGACCAGTCACACGTCGAAAAGCATCAAGATCGATTTGTGCTGCGGGCCGATGCGGCGATACAGGTCGATAGCCGGGCCCACAAGATGTCCAAGAGCCGTGGAAATGTCGTGAACCCGGATGAGGTGGTAAAAGAGTACGGCGCTGACGCCTTGAGGCTTTATGAAATGTTCATGGGACCGCTGGAAGCCCCCAAGCCGTGGAGCATGGAAGGAGTCCGCGGCGTTCGCAATTTTCTGGATCGTGTGTGGAGAATGATCGCCGACGAACGCGCCGAACAAACGCGCCTGAACGACGCGGTTACCGATACGTCGGCGACGGAGGAGCAAAACCGCGTGCTCCACCGTACGATCAAGCAGGTGACGCGCGACGTGGACAAATTGCAGTGTAATACGGCCATCGCCAGGATGATGGAATTCACCAACTTCTTCATGAAGCAGCCGCGACGCCCCTTGCACGCGATGCGATCCTTCGTGCTTCTTCTTTCACCGTTTGCGCCGCACATCTGCGAAGAACTCTGGCAACTGCTGGGAAACGACCGTTCCCTTGCGTCGCATCCATGGCCCCAGCTCGACGAATCGGCGATTCGCGAGGAGACCATCCAGGTGGTCGTGCAGGTCAACGGGAAAATGAGAAATGTGATCAATGTGCCGGCGGATGCAGACGCCGAACACGTCGAAAACGCGGCCCGCGCCGATAAGCGCGTCGGCGATTCCGTGAAAGGAAAAATGATCCGGAAGGTCGTCGTCGTCCCAGGCAGATTGGTCAATTTCGTGGTGGAGTAAACGCATGATAAATAACGTGGTCGCCTTGGTGCTCGGCGGCGGACGCGGCACCCGACTGATTCCGCTTACCAGCTACCGTTCCAAACCGGCCGTGCCACTGGCGGGCAAGTATCGGTTGATTGATATCCCGTTGTCCAACTGCATCAACAGCGGTGTGAACCGTATTTATGTGCTAACCCAGTTTCTGTCCGTCAGCCTGCACAGACACATCCGCCGAACGTACCGGTTTGACCACTTCAGTGGCGGATTCGTCGAGATCCTCGCCGCGCAGCAGACGATGCAGTCCGGCACGGACTGGTACCAGGGTACGGCCGACGCGGTCCGCAAGAATTTAAGATACCTGGAACAACCTGGAATCGACTTCGTTTTGATCCTTTCCGGCGACCAGCTTTATCGCATGAACTTTGCCGAGATGCTCCGCGCGCACCAGTCTTCCGGTGCGGAAGTTTCGATTGCCGCCAAACCCTATGCCGCCACCGAAGTCTCCGACCTGGGGGTCATGCAGGTCGACAAGCAGGGACGCGTCATCGGATTCGTGGAAAAGCCGAAGACGGAGGAGGCGGTTCGGTCCGTGCGGACGGATCCCGCATGGATCGAATCGCAAGGTGTGCGGTGCGACGGCCGCGAGTGCCTTGCCAGCATGGGTATTTACCTCTTCCGCCGGGATACCATTGTTAAAGCGCTGCGCGACACGGACGACCACGATTTCGGGAGACAGGTGTTTCCCAGCGCTATTGAAAACTCGCACGTGCGCGTCTATTTGTCGGACGGCTATTGGGAAGATATCGGCACGATCGGCGCCTTCTACCGAGCCAACCTGGACCTGGCCCGCTCGTCGCCGGCCTTCGATCTACCGTCGGCTACCGACCCGATCTATTCCCGCCCCAGATTTCTGCCTCCTGCGCGTATTGAGGACGCCACGATCCGGCAGAGTTTGATTGCCGACGGCTGCGTGATCCATAGCGGTGCCGTTATCGAAAACAGTGTCATTGGACTCCGCTGCCATGTGGGCCAGGGAGTCACCATCCGCAATTCGGTGCTGATGGGGGCCGACGAATACGAAACGCCGGACGACGAACAGCAACGGATCCGGGAAAAGTTGCCGCGCGTCGGCATCGGCGATGATTCGCGGATCGAGGGGGCCATTGTGGACAAGAATTGCCGCATCGGACAGGGTGTAATGATCTGCAATGAAGCCGGCATCGACCAAGCCACGTTGAACGACGCGTGCCAGATCCGAGATGGCGTTATCGTCGTACAGAAAGGTGCGACGCTGGCCGACGGGACTCGCTTGCCCTAAGGTCCCCCGCCGCCCGGCCCGCCGCCATCAAAACGGCCTCTGGCCAACCTCGAATGCCGGCCGTAATGGGGCCAGAATGGACGGATTGGAACGGGTGTGCCATATTATAATAGTCTCCGATGGCGTGTATCGGGCCATTCAGCACTGGGCCGCTGCGCAGCTGAGGTGAGGATCCAATACATGGCAAGTCGTTTGTTCATCATATGTTGTGCAGGGCTCGTGCTCGCCGGCCTGGGTGGCGGCTGTGGGGGCAGCGAGGAGCAAGCTGCGGCTCCGGAAGAGACCCCCGCTGAAGGACGACAGGCGGACGTGGAACTTCCCGCACCGCCCGACGGCGAGCAGACCGCGGCGGCAAACGACGCCGAGTCCGCAGAAGACGGTGCCGAATCGGTGCCGCAGACCTCCGAGTCGGCCGCGCCCGTCCGTGAAGCCGTACCCCCGCCCAAGTTCGTCCGCACCGATTCGAGCATCGAATACTTCGACGACCGGGAGACGATCAAACGCAAACAAGAGCTGGCCATCTATTCAGACGACAGCCGGATCCCGGACGGCGAATACCTGGAAAACTGGCCCAGCGGTGATCCGTTCGTCAAAGGGACGTACTCCCAGGGACGACGCGACGGAACGTGGCAGTATTGGCACGAAAATGGAAAACCGGCCAAGACGGTTACGTATAAGGACGGCCGTACCGATGGCGAGATCGTCGTGTACGACGAAGACGGAGCGAAGATGCACGTCGAAAACTTCTCGAACGGCAAGCGCAATGGGACCTGGGTGTATTTCACCACGGACGGTGAAAAGCAGTTTGAAGAGACATACAAGGACGGCAAACTCCACGGGAAGCGGACCGTATGGCGCGAAAACGGCCAGCGGGCGGTAGAAGCGGAATTTCGCAATGGAAAACTGCACGGCCGAGTCGTTCAGTGGGACGAGGCAGGCAACAAGGTCAAGGAGGTCCGCTACCGCGACGGTGTTCCGATCCAGGATGACGAGTCGGGCAAGAACGCGGAAACATCTGAAAATAGGGCGGGCGGTCCCGACCCATCCGGGTAATCATCCATTCCGCGTCAGTCCCCCCCTTGGCGGAATACGGAAAGCTGGCTGATTCTTCATGATGGACAAACAACCGCCAGGCCAACCCCCCGACGAGCCCACGACCGGCTCGCGTCCCCGTCCCCGGCCTCCGGCGGTCTGGTTGGTGATTTTTCTTGTCCTGGCTACGGCCCTGTTGTTGTTCCGCAGTTCCGGGCCCGAGCGGTCCAATGTCGATTTCAGCTTCTTTTACGAGCAGCTCCAGAGCGGCAACGTGTTGGAGGTGGAGTTTCATGAACAGCAACTGCGCGGAAAATTCAAAACCGCTCCGCTCGCACCACCGCCTCCGTCCGATCCCGACGCCGATTCAGAATCGGAAGGCGAAAATGCTCCGAAACAGCTGAACCGGGATTTTTTGACCACGTTGAGCCCCCTTGTGGGCGAAGAGCTCAACCAGCTGATGCTCGACAAGGGGGTCCGGGTCAAAGCACAGCAGGCCAGCGACTACACGCCGCTTATGATGGCGGCCTGGCTGCTGGTGACCGTTCTGCTGTTTGCGTTCATGTGGACGATGTTTCGCCGCACGCGCGACCAGTTTCTGGGCGGGGGATTGTTTTCGTCGTTCACCAAGAGTCCCGCGCGGCGCTACGAGTCGTCCAACGAGCGGGTGACCTTTGACGAGGTGGCTGGTCTGGAAGGAGTGAAGGAAGACCTAACCGAAATTGTCGAGTTTTTGAAGAACCCGGACAAGTTCCAGCGGTTGGGCGGCCGCGTCCCGAAGGGCGTGTTGCTGATGGGGCCGCCCGGTACGGGCAAGACGTTGCTCGGGCGCGCGGTGGCCGGTGAGGCGGGTGTGCCGTTCTATTCGATTAAC
>CAZNKT010000112.1:0-19365 GCA_964573605.1 uncultured Pirellulales bacterium | reverse complement strand
TTTCGCAAATCGATCCGGCGATTCGCAATGGCGATTTGTTTGACCATGCACTCGCAAGGCAGGCCAAGCGGTTGGCGGCGGACATGGTCGAAGCCAATTGGGGCGACGTTCTGCAACTGGCTGCAATGTTGCGGCGACGCGGAACGATCGAGGGTCCCGAGCTGGCGGCTTGCCTTGGCTGCGATCGTCGTGAACGGGCCGAGCGTGCCCAAGGTCTCCGCGATCGAATGGAGCGACAACAACCGCAGGCTCGGCCGACCAGGCGGACCTTTGACGATATCCGGCAATTCGCATCGATGGCGATTGGCCATGCGGACCCGGTTGCCTTTTGTCGGGAGCATGGGATTCCGGTCGCCCGCCGCGTCGATGACGTCCGCTCTATTCTTTCCCACACGGAGCGGATACTTTCACGGGGGCAACGGCCCGTCGCAACCAAGCGGTCGGTATTGGCCGAGCATAAATACCGTCAGGCGAGGGTCGCGGCCGACCAGGCGACACGCGCGGCGCGTGCGGCCGGCTTGATTTAATTCACGGATGTCTATTCCGCCACGGACGGCGGTTTTTCTATTTGCGGGAATCCCCCAAGCCATGAAACGCAACATCTCGCGCCGATAGGGTAGGTGCTGAGGCCGGTAAATATGCCAAGTAGCGCGCCACCCTACTTGCCGTCACCGGAAGAGATTCGCCAGCGCGCCGCCGCCATCCGCCGGACGTGGAGCCATGCCGAGATGCGGCAGCGTGCTGGTCTGTCGCGTGAGCCCACACCATTCGAGCTGCCGTCCGTCTCGGCGGACTTTCTGCGCCAGGTGCGAAGTGGGAATCGCGACCGGCCGGACGCGTGACGCCCAGAGAGGGCCAGGATTGCCGCGCCGATCGATCTGGTTAAATCCAACCGCACAACATCGCGGCCGACGTTAGACGGGCCGTAGCGTTGCTCTACGTTGACATAGTCGGCCGGCTCCTCTTCGGCGAGTCCCCGCCCCGCGCAAAACGGTACGGTACTGTTTTGCGCACGCAGCCCATACCAAAGTACTGCTATTTCCCGAGTAACATTGCAATCATGTGCTACGGATTGCAAACAGCACATTCGGGGGTACAATCTACGTTTAGTCCGAGAAAACAGGCTTTTCGGCGCCTTTTGGGATCAAACTGATAAGGACGAGGTCCGAGGTTCGAGTCCCCGCGCGCCCATTGGACGTAAGCCACGCCGAATCTTGGATTTAAGATACCCGTCGGCGGTGCGGCCTGAATGCGACACCTGATACCGAGAATTTCACCGTGATCGAGCGGTCGCGAGGAATCGTGAAGCTGTTTGTATGGCACCTAAAGATACAGGAATGCACCACTCTTAACGCGAGTTTGCAGACGATCCGGCGGTTGTGTTAGAGGCTCCCAGAGTCTGCAGCGTACGGGAGGGCCGATACGCAAACGTTTTCTATGGACGATTGGCGTGCTTCATCTGCGGTGGACGTCCCACGGCTCGAAGCAATTGCAGTTGGGCGATGTTGTAGTCTGTGACGGCATCCAGATATTGAGTGCGGGCGGATGCCAGCGCGCCGATGGCCTGCTGGATTTCAATCGGTCGAAGTTCTCCGCCCCTGATGCCTTCGAGATTGAGCCTCATCGCTTGGCTGGCGGACTCAACTTGGGGGCGCGTCACGTCAATCTGCCGTTGGCGGAGCTGGACTCGCCGATACGATTGTACCACTTCTGCGGCAATCAAATCGCGGATCTGAAGTAGCGTCAGACTGGCCTGACGATACGCACTCCGCCGATCCCGCACTCGGGCGACGTTGCCGATGCCGAGGTTTTGCACTTCCCAGACGGCAGCCACGTCGAAATCCGCCCGGCTGCCGAAATTGACCACGTCGGCGCCTTCCCCGCCGCCGAAGCCACCTCCGCTGACACCCGCGTAAAGGTGCGGTATCCAGGGCCTGTACTGTTCCTGCCGCTGACGATAGCACTCGGCAGCACGTCGGGCATCGGCGCTGCTCACTTCAGGCCGTGCCGCAATCGCTTGGCCGATCAAAGACGGCAACGGAGATGACGTGTCGACGAATTCCAGCAGTGCCGGTATCTGGTCGGCGGCTTGCAACTGAACACTCGGATCCAGCCTGAGCAGTCGCGCGAGATGGGCCGAGACAACGGCGACATCCTCGCGAGCCCCAAGTGCGTCGCGCTGTCGCGAGGCAGCCTCGACCGCGGCGCGATCGGCGTCAGCCTGCAGTCCTTGTCCGGCCTGGGCGAAGTCGGTTGTGATCTTTGCCAGTTCGTCGGCGTTGCGAACGGCTTCCGCGGCGATCGCGATCCGGGACTGTGCGCGGACCAGACCCAAGTAGGCCGCTGACACATCCACCAAGGTATCGTTGAACGTAGTTGTGTGGTCAGCGCCCGTCGCACGGACGAGTTGCCGAGCGGCCAACGGTTCGAAGATCGCATCGGCCAGCGACAGGTCGACGAACATGCGAGGAATGCCAGCGCCGCCGGTAGCGGGAGAATTTCCCAGCACCGCGCTACCTCCCACGAAAAGCGAGCTGCGACTGACCTCGAGCACCTGGCCATCTGTCGCCTGCAGGCGGCCGGAGTGATTGTTGTAAACAACGCCAGCGTTCAGCGACGGGATCCATAGTGCGCGTGCTGCCAGTGCCCGAGCCATGGCCTGATTAACGCGTTCTCTGGCAAGTGCAATTTGGAGATTATTGGCGCCGGCAAGGCGCAGTGCCGTTGGCAGATCGATGGGAAAGACGGCGTCCTCGCGGTCGACACCTTCGTCGAGAGTCCCACTTGGAATTTCTTCCGGGATAGGCGCCGTTTCCCATCGACCGAAATCGTTGGCCTTTGCGGCGGAGAATTGCTCGAGAATGGGGTCTGTAAACCGGACTGGTGAGACGTTCGATTCCGGTCTTGCAGCGGGCAAGGGGCGGAGCGTGGACGAGGGGTTCCCGGCGATTGGCTCTGTGTCGGGGATCTTCTCAATTGCCAGCGGCTCGCTCCCGGTCCCGGACGGCGGTTCGCCGGCCGGGGCGCCGCCAACGCATAGCGGAAGGACGCAAACAACGTGAAAAGCCAGCCGATGCCTCGCTCTCAACCAAGGGGCGCTCCTGGTTGCATTCATGGTCCCCTCCCTGGGATTTCGCTCCTCGTACCGATAGCGTCTAACAAAACATCAGGGCTGCATTACCAAAAAGGCGAGTTTGCAGACGAACCGGCAGTTTAATTAGAGGCTCTTACAATGATACTCGGCAGATTCTTGGCCGGCGGGTCCTGTTTTCGACATTTTGGACCCTCGTTACGCGCCAGCACTGACAGCAACTACGGACTGCCCTTCTTTCAACTGACCGGCGCCTGCTCGAACGACCTGCTCGCCGGGCGTCAGTCCGGAACCGACTCCAACGATCGAGCCATCCTGGAAGACGACCGACACCGCCCGCCGCTGGCAGATCCCGTTTTGAACAATGCACACGAATGTTTCCGAACCGCTGGTCACGAGTGCAGACGACGGCACGACGGCGGACCGAGGCATTTCGTCCAACAGAACGGTCACGTAGCCGTAGTAACCCGGAAGCAGCTGCCGATCTGGATTTGGCAAGTCGATCTCGACGCGCATCGTCCTCGATGTAGAGTCCAGGGCGGTAGCGAATCGCGTTACCTCGCCTTGAAACGTTGCCCCAGGCAGGGCGTTGATTCGATCGAAGACGACGCGGTCACCGCGATTGAGCCAACGTACTTCAGCCATTGGCAGATCGAGCAAAATTCGAACTGCATCAATCCGCGTGACCGTCAGGAGCGGCTGGGCGGCGCTATTGCCGTTGGCCGGCTGGATGAAGGCTCCAGGATCGACGAGCCGTTTGACGACCGTGCCTTCAAACGGTGCGCGAATAACGCCATATTCCAACAGTGTCTCGGCCTTGTCGCGCTCGGCTTTCGCCAAGTCCAATTTCGCCATGCGCGACGTCAAATCAGCCTCGGCCGTCTGAATTTGAGCCTCCGCAGTATGAACAACAGCCTGAGCCGCATCCCGCTGGTAGGTTGCTTCGTCGAGGAGCCGTTGCTGAAGAGAACCGCGTTCGACCAAATCTTGGATACGACCGAATTCGGCAACCTGCATGACAAACTGGGCGTTTTTTTCACGCAGAAGCGTCACTATGCTCCCCGGTGATGGGAATGTTGCGTAGCGTGTCCATGGAGTTGATATCTTCCTCGAAATACTGAACACCAAGAAAGTAATGGTTGCCATTGCGGGGGTCGATCCAGAAGGCTGGGTCAAAGTTGATTGAGCTGTTCGTCGCGCTTACGACGTTTTTCACGGTGTCGTCGACTGTCACGCTCTGATAGGCAGCCAGCACGCGGTCCATCTCCACGTTGATCACCCGATAGTCCATTCTCTGTGCAATCCGCGCGTCGGCAGCCCCGACGACCTGTTGAGCCTCGTCTTTAATGACGCGTGCAATGTCTTGCGCCGTTTCCAAACTGGAACCGGTGCTTTGAAAATGAATGGGTGAAGGCTCGCCCATGTTCAAAGCGGCAGTCATCATGCCACCAGTGTCGAACGCGATCTCGACTCCGGGGAATTGCTTCACGAAATCATGCCGCAATCCAGCAACAAGAGTAAAGATGCCGAGGCGGTCGGACTTCTCCTTCAACTGAACGAGCATGAACGCGTCCATCGGACCGGTGTTGGGTGTGTATGCCGCCGGCCAGTCCATCAGGACACCAATATTGGAAATTAAGATCTGAAGATCCGATTCAGGATCACCGTCACGTGGTCTCCCCGGCGGAGTCGTGAATCGGATTGCCTGGTTCGTCGCCGATCCGCTATATGGCCAGCGCGCACCCTTCGCAATTGTCGGGGCTGGCGATTTGACTGGGCTCGACCGAGCCGCTTGGAATCGGCAGGCAGAATCGAGCCCGGTCCGTCGTGATCAGTGCGGCCAGCAACCGCGCAACGGGACGGTAAAAAGTATCGGCACTTTCGCGAGCCAGCAGGTGGGCAAACGCCGGGACCCACCACAAGAGGTGTTCGCGGAAAAATCGTTCCTGAGCCGCGCCGCACACAGCGGCGTGCTCGTCCGACGCGGCGGACGCCGTCCGATTGGCTCGCAGCTGCAGGCCCAGCAAAACAGACATGAATTCCAGCTCCAGCACGATGTGATCGTGACGTTCCGGGTGTCGGGCGGACGGTTGCAGGCCGAATGCCCGATAAAATCCGCCGATGTCGGCCAATGTCTGGGCGCGCTGCGCGGCGAACTTCTCATGGATATATTCGGTCTCATACGGCGGGCACGCACAACTGACCAGCAGACCGAACGTTGTTTCATACTGGCGATTCAAGGCGGCAGCGGTCGAGGGCAGAGTTGACAGGACGGCGGAAGGGTGCAAATCGGCCGGCGGCCGTTCGCCCCGCCCCAACTGCTCCGGGACGGCCGCCGGATCTTGGCGAACGATTTCGGCCGCCTGGTCCAACAGATCGTCGCCCCTCAGCTTTCCAAGTTGCTCCCAGGCCCCCTTTCGGGGGTCCAGCAACGATAACGACGCGAAGCGGTACATCAGTTGCCGCGCCTGCCGTACGGTGGGATCGACGTCGCGCTGTTGCAAACCTGCCACTTTAAGACCTCCATCTTGTGCGTGAGTGCGGCCTGGCTTTTGGAGCCGGTTTCAAAACCCGATGCTGCGGTGACATTCTCTGGCCGTGGAACGATTACAGGGCGTTTTGAAATCGCTTCTAAATCGAATTCACGTGTGCTTCCGAGGGGCGTTCAAAGGTCGGTTCCTGCACGGTGATGCGTATGACTTCTTCGCCATTCTTGTTGAAGCCCAGCACCGTGTCGTTGAAGATTTCCTGGACCCGGGTCGTTCCATCGGGCATGGAAACTTCAATCTCACCCACTTTGGGTCCCTTTTCGATTTCGAAGCGGAACAAGATCTGCTGCGACGCTCGGAACAGCTGGAGCACGGCGAGCAATTCGCGGTCCGGGCACGTGTACTGTTCAATCGCGGCGCCGACGCCGGGTCCAAACATCTGCACCAGGTAGCCTCTGGGCACCCAGCGGGGCGGAATGTAATAGCCGTTGGGCTCCGTGCCGAACTGGGGGTACAGCGGCAAGGCAATTTGCCGCTCGCGAATGAGGAAATAAAGCGGATTTGACGGATCCTCTGCCCAAGCGCCGTCGTCGTTGATTCGGACCAGGCCCTGCATCCGGATTTTGCCGACGCAGGCCGTCATGCAACGCGTTTCGGCCGGTGCGCCCGTGGGGCTGATCGTCTCGTCCTGTCCTTCGATGCGGGGATAGCAGCCAATGCATTTTTCGCTTGTGCGCGTCGTGGGACGATACATGGCCTTCTTGTAAGGACACCCCTCGACGCACTTGCGATACCCCCGGCAGCGGCTTTGATCGATCAAAACGATGCCGTCCTCGGGGCGCTTGTAAATGGCGTTGCGCGGGCACGAAGCCAGGCAGCCCGGATAGGTGCAGTGATTGCAGAGGCGGGCCAGGTGAAAGAACCACACCGAATGCTCCGGCAGCTGGGCCGAATCGCCGTACTGCCCCTGTCTTCCGGTCTTGTCGCTGGTTGCCGTATCCTCATGGATATTCGGGCTCCGCCACTGGTCGTCCGTGGGCAGATAGCCCAGTGCCTGCTGCGGGCCCTCGGCCTGGGGTCTGCGATCGGCGGCCTCGAAGATCGTCAGTCCGTCGAACGTGCCGAAGGGTCTTTTTGACGGTTCCTTGTCGTAAGCATTCCAGGATTGTTTGCTCGGGTTAAGTTCCTCGAGCATCGCCAGCAATTTGGCATCCCAATGTTGTGGATAGCCGCCGTATGGCTTGGTCTCGACGTTGTTCCACCACATCAGTTCCTGTCCCTTGGAAAACGTCCAGGTACTCTTGCAGGCCATCGTACAGGTCTGGCAGCCAATGCATCGATTAGGATTGAACACGAAGGCGAATTGCCACCGCGGATGGCGCTCCTGGTGCGGATAGCGCATATCGCGGCCGATTTGCCAGTTGTAGACGTTAGCCATGATCGGCCCTCCGTGCGGCGGGAAATTCTGTGGTGAGTTCGACGAGTGTTTCCGAGGCCGGGGCTGTCTCTCGGGAGATGACGCGCATCACGCCCGTGCGGGAGAGCACCGCGGAGATTTTCTCCCGCAATGGCCGCTCGCCGTAACGTTGCAGCAGGCTGTTAAATCCGCGGTAATTTGGATCGTGGGCCAGGCCCATGATGGCATCCGTATCCCAACCGATGCGGGCGTACTCTTCCACGAGCATCCGCAGCATCAAATCGGGATCCCCCGGGACGCGAACGCCTTGTAGTTCCATCGGATCGTCGGGAAGCAACTCGCGCGACGCGGGATGAATTTTGGCTGCCGCACTTGGTGGCCGGTTGTTCATGAAAGTCTCCCTCGCGTGCGGGGGCGGCGGCTTCATTGCGATCCGCTGGGATCGCGTTCCAACTCGACAGCCCGCGGAAACAAGATATTGTTTTCCTTATGGATATGTTCGTGCAGGTCGGCCTCCAGGCGCTCGAGAATCTCCAATAGGCTGCCATAAGCCTGGCACGCATCATCGGGCGTCTGATAGCCGCCGGTCAGTTCCCGCAGCCGATGCAGGGCCTGGCCCGCGCTGGCATGTTCATCTTGCATGACATGGATCGGATTCTGCACGCTCCCAAACGGCAGCGGCACGGCAGCGCGGGCGGCTTCCAGCTTGCGGACGGCGGGGAAAAGTATCTGCTCTTCCTTGAACATGTGCGGTTCCAGTTCAGCGCGAAGTTGCAGAAACACATCTCGCGCCTCCGCCAATTCCGGATGATTCTCGCCATGAACGGCGATGACCTTTTCGAACAAGTCGGACAGGAAAGGCAGCTGTTCGCGCAGAAACTGATGGTGGGTCTGCTCGATGTGATTGCACAAATCCGTGAGTGGCGCGCCGAGCCAGTCGTCCTTTCCGAAACCGCCGGACGCCGTCGCCGCGCGGTCGATTTCGGACAACACGGCCTGCGGATCAGCGCCCGCCAGCTGGCAGGCGTCTTGGACGGACCGATCGCCGCCACAGCAGAAGTCGACGCCGTGCTGTTCCAGCACGCGCAGCGCCTCGGGTCGCCGGGCCGCCAATTGGCCGATCGTCTGCATGGATTGGTCCATCATTGCGTATCTCCTATGGGCTTGAAAAATTTCCAACGGAAGATAACTTGCGGAGGCCGAGCCTAACTTCTTACGGTCACGTAGCCGCCCGCCAAATACTGCAGGTTCTGCGGTGTATCTTCGCCCGGGCTGTAGCCGCTTTGCGCGGGCTTCCACAACCCTTGGCCCCCGATGCCGCCGTCTTCCGCCTTAGTGATACGAACGAGCGTTTCTTTGGGCACGGTGTTGATAGCGTGATTGTCCACATCGAAGCCAAACGTGAACGCCATCGCGCCGGTCTTTTTATGAAATAGAGTATCCGTCTGGTGCATTGGCATCATCCAGTTGCGGGTGATGCTTTGATGCGAACCATAGCGATAGCTGGCTTGGTAGCCCGTGTCGGCGGCCAAGGCCCGGCCGTCGGGCCGCGTTTCGTGCGCCTTGACGCTCCGTTCACTGGCGATCCAACCGGTGTGTTTCATCACGGTGAAGTTGTACGGCAGCCCCGCGTTGAACTTCACGCGCACCAGGCAACGGAAAGCCTTGTGCCGCGGCCCGTCGTCATCTTTCCAGCCGATGTAGGGACGATCGAGTTCGTTGGCGTCCACCCACACATAATCACCCTCATTGATTCCCGCGTCCTTGGCCGCCTGCGGATTCATCTGGATCTGACGGTCGGCGACGCCCGGCGCCCGTTTGTCGGTGCGGTTCGGGTCGCCGAAGTTGTCGCTCCAGATCCAGTGCCAATCGACCGTCGACCACGATGAGTGGGTCGAATGCCGGCTCTTGGGCGTGGAGCAGAAGTAGGCGTATCCCTGCGTCCACAGCGGATTCGTTGTTTTCTTGACTTCTTCCCATGGCATCTTGATGTTGCGGACCTGCCGCAGGTCGGCGTCGGTGGCATCCCGAGGAATTTGATAGTCTGCCGGGCGAATGAAATCACTCGTGGAGACGATCACATTGGGCAAATAGGGCGTCGCTTCGACTCCTTCCCGATGCACAACGAGGTTTTCGCCGTACTCGATCGCCTCGGGAATATCGCAATAGCTGTGCAGCCGGCCGCTGTCCGTGTAGAAGGGAATGGAATCGTGGATCTGCTCCCAGAAGGGCACGCGCGGATAGCTGCGGAACAGCATCAACGCCGCGCCGGGTTCGCCGCCGTAGTCGCCGGCGATCAGCTTGTCCACGTCGTACGGTCCGTCCGTGCCGCGGGTAGTCGTGGCGTTGTCGAATACGCGCTGCAGATACACTTTTGCCTGGCGCTCGGTGACGAATTTGAAGTAGTCGGCGAACCGTTGATCACCGATTTTCTCGGCCAGAGCATCTGCGACCTTGGCAAACACCATCGCATCGTCGAGGGAGTCGTGGACGGGATTGATGCCACCTTTCCAGACCTGCAGGAACGGATTGGAACATGAACCGCCGCATTCCCAGTCTTGCATTTCCATCCAGGAATTGACCGGCAGCACGACGTCGGAGTATTCGGCGCTGCCGGTCCATTCGATTTGCTGGTCGATGATCATATCGACGCGTGGCAGCACGTTAACGATGATGTTGTAAATCCATTTCGCCTGGTTGAGAAAATTTGCATTGTTGTACCAGATGACCTTCGTGGGGGTCGGCATGTGCGTCTGGCCCGTGAAGTTGCGCTGTCCACCCTGAGGCAGATCGACCGTCAGTGTCTTTTCACCGCAGGCCCAATACGATGGATCTTCCACATCGCTGAGGTGACGCACTTGGTCGTGCGTGATGCGGGCCTTTTCGTCGAGCACCGGGACAAACGGGTCTTCGTGCGTGTAGCTGCCCACTCCGGGACCGCTCCACGGCGAAGCCTGAAACAGCGCGCCCTTGTAGTTGCCTGCCCAGGTGTAGCCGCCGGCGCCGTGCTTGCCAATGTTGCCCGTGAGCATCAGCGGCAGGTAGGACGCCCGGTTATGAAGTGTGGCGTGGAAATAGTGATTGATGCCTTCGCCAATGTGAATGGCCACCGGTTGGCCCGCTTTCGTTGTTTTCCAGATGTCTTCCGCGAGGCGCCGCACGAGCCGCGGGTCGGCGCCCGATATCTCTTCGACCGTCTTTTCGTCGTAATCCTTCAGGTGCCGCTTATACATTTCCAGGATTGTCATCACTTCGACGGTAGTGCCGTCGGCCAGTTTTACGTCGAAACTGCCTTCCAGCGCGGCCGGCACCTGCAGGTTGTGGCCCACTTCGTCCCGGCTGATGAAGGCCACTTCCTTCCGCTGGTCGTCCCACACGCAGAAATCACCAGTCTTTTCGCGCTGGTCGTCCGTCAGTCCCTGAATGGAGTAGGACGGGCCGCCGCGGATGTCTTTCAACGCGTAGCCGGCTTGCACCTCTTGGGGGCGCAGCCGCTGGAGGGTGTCCGTGCGCACCAGCAGCGGAAAATCGGTGAATTGCCGGCAGAATTCCGGCAGGTACCATTGGTTGTCGATCATCAGGCGGGTCACTCCGAGCAGCACCGCGGTGTCGGACAGACCCGGCCGAACTCCGATGAAGTAATTGCTCTTGGTGGCCGGGCACTGATACTCCGGCGCGATGTCGACAAGAATCGCCCCGCGTTCCATGCATTCGTTGAGCCAGTGCGATTCGGGCATTTTGTTTTCGATCAAGTTCTTGCCGATCTGGATGATCAGCTTGGAGAATCGCATATCGTTGAAGTCCATGTCCGATGTCTGCAGCCCGTGCACGAACGGGTGGCCCGGCGCCTGATCGCCTCGCCAGGTGTATTCATTCCAGTCACGGCCCCCGCGGGCCGCGTCCGGGGGCACGCCGCGAACGTGATGGTCCAAAAGGCCCAGCAGGTTCGCGAATCGATAGATGCCGAACTTTCCGACAACGCCGTGCAATGGCAGATTCGAGCCTATTTTTACGGTCCGCGTGCCGGCGCCTTCGACCTTGTCGATCATCACTTGCTCATAGCCGTCCTTCTTCAAACGTTCCGCCCCCGGCTGACCGCTGTACGTGCGGGCCACGGCGTCCAGCGCACCGGCCACGTAGCGGGCCGCTTCGTCCCATGTGACGCGCACAAAACCGTCGTTACCGCGGTCGTCGAATCGGTATCGGCTGCGCAGCTCGGGCTGGTCAGAAAGCGACGGGTAACCCGCGTCGGCCCACTCCTTCCAGCCTTTCCGGAGAACGGGGCCCTTCAGACGATACGGGCCGTACACGCGCCGTTGCATGGTGTAACCCTTCGGGCACGCCCGCGGGTTCCAGGCGCGCGTTGCGCGGTTGTCGTACAGATCGCCGTATCGCTGATGGTCGTAATTCTGCTCGCTGCGGATCACGACTCCGTTGCGGACAAACGCCCGCAGGCGGCACATGTGCGTGTCGTTAGGAGCACAGACCCACGTGAACGAGTCGTCGTAGCGGTACTGGTCCAGGTAGATCCGTTCCCAACCGCGCTCGGGATACGTACCGAGTGGATTATCGATGCTGACCGGGTCCAAGGCCCACGCCTGTGGGCCTGCGGCCAGCAGGGCACCGCCCGCAGTACAACGTTGCAGAAACCGGCGTCGCGTGATGTCCATGACGTGACTCCCTTTCGTGGCCTTACTCTTCCAGCAGCAAATCGTTCCAGATCGTAATCCGCTTCTGGCCGTCGCGATCGTTCTGGGCCCCGTTCCAAATCGCGAATGCGATGGCCGCCCGCTCTCCGGGCGCCAGGGAAACGCCGCTGTCGTGCGACGGTGCCGACAAGGAACGCTCCATGACGACCGTCCACCGCCCCTCTGCCCACTGGCCCTGGGCGTCGACTGCCTGATTCTGCGGCAGGCGGAACGTCACGGTCTGCGGGCCGCCGGCCGTCAGCGCCGAACCGCCCGACCCCGTTCCGCTGTCAACCGGCACGATCGCGTTGCCGCTGGCAACGGCCGGCAGCGACACTTCCGGTTGAGAACGGGTGTTTGCCCCTGGTCGGTCGCCTTCGGCCGAATCGGCGCGTTTTTCGTGAAATGGGTAGATGTCCACGACCGTGTCGGGATAAAGGTCCTCGACACGCTGCCGCGCTTGCCGGTCGGCATCCCAGAACCAGACATCCACGGGCGAATCGGAACCGCCCATTCCCAAAAACGGCTCCTTGTCGCCTCCGTACAGCTCGACCGCCACGGCGTCTTCAAACGCCGCCGTGTCAACCGCCTGCCGGTCGGGCGACTCATCCTGCCAGGAAAGCCGCAGGGCCAGCATGTGTCCGTCGTGCATTGCTTTGACCTCAATGTCCGGATGAGGCCCCTTCCGCCACCACAGCGGCACGGTTCGCAAGCGAGTTGCTTCGACGTCGGCCCATGTGTGGTCCGTGGCGCTTTCGGCAAGGCGGCCGACGCGCCGCGCGGTGATACGGTGCCGCTTCTGCAGCGAAGCTTGCCGCGTCTGTTCGTCGGACAGTGACAAGATAAAGTGCGACATATCAATAATTTCAGACGGGGTGAGTTCCGAGCTGGGCATCGGCGTGCCGGGCATGCCATACGCGATGCGGCGATAGATGGACGCGGGATCATGACCTCCTTTAAAGATGCCTCGAGTGAAATCGCGGGGCCGAGTCGGGAAACCTTCGTCGTCGACCATCTGCTGTTGTCCGTCCCCATGGCCCTCGTCGCCGTGGCACTTGTTGCAGGCCTGACGCACGTAGAGTTCCTTGCCGCGAACCAGCGCTTGCTCATCGGCGGGTTCGATCGGCGGAACCACTGCTTGCTCTCCCGGCGTGACCTGCTGTTGGACGTAGTCCTGTATCTCCTGCTGGACTTCGGGCGACTGGATCTCTTCGTCGGTCAGGCCTTCCTCAATCTTCAGCACGTGGACGTACGTCTGCTGGCTGCCGTCACGAAACAAACGCAGCACTTCGTCCACCAGGGCGTTCAACGCGGCGTCGCTCAAATGGCTCCAGGGCGGCATGGACGAACCGGGCATGCCGCGCCGGAGAACTGCCAACAGATCGTCGCGGGATGGACGCCGGTTCGTCGTGCTCACCAGCCGGAACCGGCCCGCTTGAAAGTCGCGCGGTTTGGGAAACAGGTAGGCGGCGGCGATGCCCTGGCCGTCTCCCGCCTTGCCGTGGCAGGCAGCACAGTGCCTCGCGTAAAGTGCGGCTCCGGACTCTTCTTCCGCCGCCGCCACGTCCGTATCGGTCGGACCATCGCCACGAGCCACTTCCCCGCCGTCCCCGGGGCTGCCTGAGCCGTCCGTGGTCGTCGGAGGCGCGCGATCACACGACGCGGTCACCGTCACCAGCGACGCCGAACCGATTACGACCAGACTGCCAATACACCAGATTCCGAAGCTTTGCGTCTGCCAGTGCATGATTGACTCTCCCCGCCAACGATCCATCTTGTCCCAGCCTGCCTGCGTTACTTGGCCAGGATGGCCTGAAATTCGTCCGCGTCGAACAAGCGCTGCGAACAGGTTCTCACGAAGCCTTCTTTGGCCAGTTTTAATAACATCGAGGCAGCGATATCTTCATTGGGAACGGTGAATACGACCGCGCCGTCGTATTGCCCAACTGCCCAATATTGGCCGTCCACATTGCCGCCCGCCGCTTTGACCTCGGCGGCAAAGCCCGCCGCGCGGTCGGCGGAATTCTGGATTTCACGGACGCCTTTGTCGGTCAACTGGATCAGCGTGAGATAGCGAACCATGATCAATCTCCTTTTGGCCGCATGGCAAGAGACAACGATTCCGATTTGTGCTCCACGGCTATGCCGAAATGCGATGCGAAATCAGGTCTGCTGTAACCTCAACGACGGAAAACGGCACAGATTGCGTCTGCGCGGACTGCTCACCAATTCCACGATCGATGTGTCAGCAAATGCCTGCTCCACGGTCGCGATCAGGTCGTCCAACCGCCGGTGGAGCGGGCACAGTTCCGCGTGGCCTTCGATCCCCAGCGGGCAGCTTTCGATCCGCTCGATGGGATCGACAGCGTTGATCACTTCCAGAACGTTGATGTCCGCTGGATCGGCAGCGAGGGTGAAGCCACCGTTGAGCCCGCGGCGGGAGCGGACGAGCTTCGCCCGCCCCAGTTCGCGCATCACTTTGGCCAGATAGTCCACGGGAACCTGGGTGGCTTCGGAAATCTGGGCGCTGGTACGCGGCTGTTCGTTGTTATTCGCCAGAAAGACGACCGCGCGCAGGGCATATTCGGCTGTGCGGGAAATCATCGCCGCCGGTCACCATAAATGGATATCTGGATATCAACATCCATAATGTACCGGCCGCGGGGGTCTGCGGCAAGCCGGTCTCGGGGACTTTGACGATTTTTTTCGCGCGCCCTTTCGGGTTGGGGCGTATCAACCGGGCCATGGCGAGGGTCCGCCCGCGGTGCGAGACGGTAGCGCCGATTGGCCGGCGGTCTCGTCCCACCACCGGTCCAGCAGCCGATGGGCGAAACCGAAGTGCCGCCGCTCGTGATAATAGTCGAGCAGAAGACACTGATGCAGATTGACCCGGCCGGTCACCCAGTCCCAGTAATAGATGTTGCCGGCCACGTCCTCATCCAGGTCCTGCAAGAGCTTGAGGACCCGCTCCATTTCGTCGTCCAGAGATTGCCGCAGTTCTGCGTATGGAATCGGGCGGCGCGACCGATCTATCGGCTTCACGCCGGGGGGCCTTTGCGTGTCATGCTGGTAGATGTCTTCCTTAAGGGTTGAAAACGGGCGACGGCGGAGCAAGCGGGCAAGGGGTACGGCCACCGGCAGATAGACTGTTAACAGCCAACGAAAAAGGCGCAGCAGTTTATTGACATGTTCCAGGTTTTGGCCGACGGACCAATGGCCATCTCCCGGACGTCGCCAAATCGTCTCGGCTGACAGGTCTGCGATCCTGACGTACAGTCTCTGCCGTTGAGTTTGAATGTTGTTGCCATACCGGCTCAACGTAGATGAACGCATTGCAGCGATCTGTTGTTCGATCATTTTTCTAATGGGGCGGCAAATGGAGTCACACGAATCTGGGCCGAGGCCCTCGCAACCGCGGGATAGCCGTCTCGCTTTCCGGTGGCGGTGACCCTGATGGTGTACAGATGGGGCGAAGACAGGTCCGTATCTGGCGCGACGTGAAACGCATAGCCCGCATTCAGCGTTCGTTCCGAGAGTGTCATCGTGGGGAACGCCCAGCCAGGCGTTTTGGGTCTGACTTCGGCCTCGAGAACAACAGCGCCACGAATCGCATCGGTCCGGCCAACCGTCAACGGCAGACTTCCTTCGGTACCCGGTGCGACTTCCAGATAGGGCTGAGAGCAGGTGAGTGTTAACAATGAGGGACAGACGCGCGCGACGATTTGATGTTTTGTCGTGTGGGTCACCGTGTGCTGTCGTCCCGATACATCGCGAACGCGCGCCACGCCCATCACGACTATCCGCGCCGTTCGGTTCAAATCCATTTCTGCGGGCAGGAAGACCGGGTAGTCGAACGATGACTGTTCCGACGGGCAAACGAGCGTGGGGCCGGTCACCCCCTGCAGGTACCGCGCCTGCCGGTCCGCCAGCCGGACCTTCACTTCCGACTCAAACCCGTCGAAGCGGCGCAGGTGATGTCGTTGAACGTGAGTCGCTCCGCGATTGGCCGATCCGTAAATGTCCGTCGTGGTGATCGCAAACACTTGCGGGTGGGTGACCGTGACGGCAATGGAATCGACTGGCGGTAGGTCGGACCCGGTTCCCACCTGGGCCTGCACGCTTCGTCGTGTCGGTTGCCGTGTACCGCTTACGCCAAACAGGGCGACTCGTTCCGTGTTGCCGATCGGCGCGTCGGCAGCGGCGTGGAACATGATTTCGGCATGGTCCTTGCCCGCCTCGATCGTGGCGTCCTCCAACGTCACCCCTGCAGGCAGCGAATCCGCTTCCACGCGTATCGGTTCGGCCATGCCGGCGGCGCGTTCGACCTTGAGTTTCAGGCTGGCCTGCCCGCCCGGCTCGATCCCTACGTGGTTCTGTTCGGCCACGAGTTGGAATCCGGGCACGGCTCTCCGGACCGCAAGGCGGTAGATGAATCGCGGGCCTGCATGCGCTTCGCCGTAGAGCGCGCCAACGTGGACCGTCCATGGCCCGTCTTCGGCGGCCGAAAACTGCAAGTTTCCATCGCCCTGCTGGCCGGCGACGGAATCCCCCTTTGCGTTGAACACCGACACGAGGGGCGTAAGCCGACTCTGCAGGCGCCGCGCATCGATGCGGCACTCGAACGCATCACCGGCCCGGGCCTCCAGCACGAATGCATCCTTTTCGTTCGGTCTCAAAATCTGGCCGTTTACCACGGCGGGCAGAGACAATAACGTCGCACCTGAACCACCGTCGTTTCGTTGCGGCTCGACGATCTCGCGGATGTCGCCGGTAATAAACGGGCAACCGATATACCATCCTTCCGGAAACAGGGGCGAATGTCCCGGCGCCGTGAACTGGCTCAGGCCGCCCTGCCGACGCGGAGCGGTGTCAGCAGGAACGGTCCATGTTTGTGCCTTGCTGCCCGCGACGCCCAGCCCGAACGCGCGAACCGTGCAGCGTTTGCCGTGTTGTCTCCCAGCGGGGAACAGGTGCGTGACGTAAGGCCCTTTGCGTAGCGAAAGGCGATACACAAAATCCTGGCCCCCTTCGAAGGCGATGTCATGGATTCTGAGAACATAGTCGCCGTCCGTCGGAATTCGTGCGAGCAGCAGCGGATCGAGATCGAAGTGGTCGTCGGCTACTTCCACCTCGCGGCCATCGGGCGCGAACAACAACAGCCTGGCATCGAGCGGATGTCCGAGGCGATGGGACACGGCTTCGCAACTCAACAAATCCCCCGCCGACGCGGAGATGACGTATTCGTCCAGATCGCCTCGCGGATACACACGACCGTTGATCGTCACCGGCCAGGCAACGCGTTGCGGAGTCCCCTGCCGCGTCTTCTCTTCATGCTCGACGACTTCGGGAAGGTCACCCACGACAAAAGGCCGCAACGATGTCGCGCCCTCCGACGTCGTGCAGTACCAGTACACCATGCCTGGAACGGCATCGCGGGATATTTCGACACTGGCGGCCATATCCTGGGGGTAGTCCCACGGCTGCTGCGCGACCGGATTTTGATGATAGGGCCCCACGAGTGTGCGCGTGGGCATCCGCGCGATGCGCGAGGGCGCCCGGACCTGGTCGCACAGCACGCGAAAACCGCAGGCGTCCGCACAATTCAGCGTACCGACGCGGCACGAAACGGATGTGCCCGCCTGGCCGCCGGCTGGAAAGATGTATCGCGTGTCGGGCGGATCGGCCGATGCGCCGCGGCCCACGACCGCCGACAATGTGGCTACCATGGCCTGGCAGAGTATCCTCTTTTGCGACATAAATCGTCCTGCAAAACGGCCGAAACCGTCCCGTCACTGATGGCGTGGCCTGGGCGCAAACGATGGGCACCCGTCGCCCATCTTCCGGATCTCTCAGCGGCTCATATCAGGATCTCGTGGATAGGCCTGCCTTTGTCGAGTATCGGCAGCGGCCGGCCGAGCGGGCCGTAGTAACTCTTGCTGTAATCGACGCCCATCAGGTGGTAGATGGTTGCCGCCAGATCTTCGGGCCCCAGCGGTTCGGAAGCGGGGGCTTGGGCACGGGGATCGCTGGCGCCATAAACGATTCCCGTCTGAACACCTCCACCAGCCATGGGAATCGTCATGGCGTTGGGCCAATGGTCCCGGCCCGCGTCTTTGTTGATTGTCGGCGTCCGCCCAAACTCGCCCGTGGGAATGACCAGCGTGGAGTCGAGCAGACCGCGGTCGTCGAGGTCCTGGACCAGCGCGGCGATGGCTCGATCGAATTGCGGAAGGAGATTATCTTTCAGGGACACGAAGTTCTGCTGGTGCGTGTCCCAGTTTCCGTGTTCCACGGTGACAAAACGCGCGCCGGCTTCAATCAGTCGTCGAGCCATCAGGCAGCTTTGGCCGAGGCTGTGCCGACCATACGCATCACGAACGCGCGGGTCTTCACGGTTGATATCGAACGCTTTTTTTGCTTCGGGGCGCGTCACCAGGTCGAACGCGTTTTGATAGTACGCGTTCAGCGCTTCCGCGCGCCGATTCGCCTGCAATTCCATCGACCGCTGATACCGGTCAAGCTGGGCCACGAGCCCACGCCGGTTGTCGAGGCGGTGTGCGTCGACGGCCAGGGCAAGTTGCAGGTCCCGAACGCGGAAATCCGGCGCGGACGGATCGGCATCGATCAAAAAGGGCGATGCGGTCGCGCCGAGGTAGGCCGCGCCGCCGCTCTTGGGCATCGAAGGGATGGCGATGTACGGGGGCACCGCGCCTCGAGGTCCCAGCTCCTTGGCCACGACCGCCCCGTGGCAGGGACGTTGGTTGTTGACCATATTGTCATTGCTTACGAAGCCCGGTCCCACTTTATGCCCCGTCATCATCCAATGATCGGCGCTTCCGTGGCCTCCATCGCGATGGGAAAAGGACCGCACCAGCGCGAGCCTGTCGATGCAATCCGCGATGCGCGGTAGATGTTCACAAATGCGCGTGCCTGGTACTCTGGTGGCGATTTCCTGAAATGGCCCCCGGATTTCGTCCGGCGCTTCCGGTTTCAGATCCCACATGTCGATGCAACTGGCACCGCCGAGAAGAAAGATAAAGATGCACGATACGGATTTGTCGCCGTGCGGACCGGAGGCAGCTTCGGCCTCGAGCCGCAGCAATTCCGGAAGTCCCAGCTGCAAGCCCATCCACGAGATCGCGCCGATCCGCACGAAATCGCGTCGCGTGACACCATCGCAATAGTTCTTGCGTTGCGGGGTTTGATCGCGCATGACGGATGCCCTTAATGGTTGAACAAAAACTCCGTGCTGTTCATCAATGCCCATAGCAGATCTTCAGCCGCCCGCTGACGAGCGGCTCCCGGCGCGCTGTTCAAGTGGCGCACTGCCACGCGACGCTCCTCCGGCTTAGGCAGTCGGGCATACGTTGCCAGGTACAACTCTTCCGCAATCCGATCGGCCGGTTGGCCGGTGCCAAGCAACCGGTGGACGCGTCCTTCATGGTGGACGATTTTGGCTTGAATTTCGGGACCGTTCATCAAGTGAAGAACCTGGGCAATGCTGGGCTGGTCGACCCGCTCGCATTCGCACGATGTCACCCGCAGCGGCCGTCCAAACACTTTGAGGAAATAATGGTCGATACGGTTGTCCCACAATTCGATCGCTCGAGTCCCGTCAGGCCAGAGCGGAAAACGTTCGGCGCAACCCGTGGCCTGAGAGACGGCGTCGAGCAATACTTC
>CAZNKT010000111.1:0-19428 GCA_964573605.1 uncultured Pirellulales bacterium | reverse complement strand
TGGCAACTTGGGGGTTCATGGCGGCCACGTCATGCCGCGGTGAACCCCGCACCGCCGACCGTGCCGTGCCGATCGGCCGCGCGCCATCAGGTTTCGCGAAAGCAATCGCGGCCGCGAATGCAATCGTTCACCGTGGCGTGTGCTTCATCGGGACCGACAACGTGCTGGGTGACATTGCACCAGCAATTCTGCACATGGCTGTCGTGTTCGTCGGCGTGCAGAGCGTCTCGGCTTCCCGATACGTACATGCCTTTACTGCGCAGGTGGATGCACACGGGCGACTGGCTCGCATCCCGCGCGGGGAAGATTCGTTCGTAGGCCATGCTAGCCCTCTCCGGTTTCCAATCCAGCGGCACGCAGGATCGCTCGTTCGACCGCCACGGCGGCGAGCTGGACTTTGTAATGGTTGCAGGACAACGGCGTCGCCCTGGCCACGGCTTCCCAGCCGGCGAGGTGTGCTGTCTGCGCATCAAGCGGTCGACCCACAAGGCCGCCGGCCGCGTCTGGCGACAGCCAGGGAACGGGCGCCACCTGGCCCATCACGATGCGGGCCTGGCGTACCGTGGCGGCGGTCACATTCAACTGGACGGCCGCGGCCGCCAGGGGCGGTTCGGGGCCCGCGCCGTGGCGGACTTCGTACGCGGCACTCATGCGATTCCTGTGCGGAGGCAGAATGATATGGGTGACAATCTGACCGGGCCCGAGCGTGAACTCTTGCTGATCGGCCCGGTGCGGCGTGCGGAAAAGCGACTCCAGCGGCACGCTCTGCTGCGCATCGACGCCCGGGCCCCGCACCCGAGCCTGGGCTTCGAGTGCGATCAGCGCCGGCGCCAGCCGCGATGGGCTGACGAATTTCGCCGGGCCTCGATTGCCCAGGATGGCATGGTAGCGGTTGTCGCCGTTTTCGACTTTGCGTCCGTTGTCGGCCAGCAATCCGTGTCCGGCGCGAAAGTACCAGCAGGCCGGCCGGCGGAACAATTCGCCGCCCAGCGTGCCCTGGGAAATCCGCTGCAGACTGCCGAATCCGTGAAGGATCTGCTGGACCGCCGGATACGCGGCCAGTTCGGTCGCGTCGAGCAGCCCGTCGAGAGGCACGGCAGCGCCGATCCATACCGCGCCGGACGAATCGACCTCGATCGCCTTCATGGTGGCTATCTCGGCCACGTGTACGACGCGCCTGGGGGAGACCACCGACTGTTTCATTAATCCCACCAGGTCGGTCCCGCCGGCCAGCAGCACCGCGTGTTCGGGCTGCGAAGCGAGCAGGTTCAACAATTCCTCTTCGGTTCGCGGCTGCGCAAATTCGAAGTCTTGCATGGTTCGGCTCAGGCGTTACGGAGGGTGTCGAGGACGCGTTTTGGAGTGAGCGGCAGCACGGGGATGCGGACGCCCAGGGCGTTGCAGACGGCATTGGAAATCGCTGCTCCACCACTGATCACGGGCGGTTCGCCGAGTCCAATCACGCCGCGGGCTCGTTGCTCCTGCGGTTCGTGCAGGTGAACGACGATCTGGCCAATATCGCCGATGCGCGGCAATCGGTAGTCTGCCAGTTCCGCATTGACAAACGCTCCGCTGTCGGGGTCGCCAATACGTTGTTCAAACAACGCGTAAGCGATGGCCATGATCACCGCGCCGTACACTTGGCTTTCCGCCGTCTTGCGATTGATGATCAGCCCCATGTCCTGAACGGCGACGAGTTTCTTGACGCGTACCACTCCCGTTGCCGTGTCGACCGTTACGTGCGCCATTTGGACGCCGCCCACGCCTTCGTTCGACAGGGGGCTCTTGTCGCCCCGCCGGTAGCTGGCGGTCAGTTCCAGGGGTCGGAGTTCGAGCAGCCGGCAGGCTTCCTTCCAGGTCATGCCTCGGCTCGGATCGCCGTCGACATGGATGCGGCCGTTGCGGGCGACGAGTTGTGCGGCATCGACATCGAGCTTGTTGGCCGCCAGCGGCAGTAGTTTGGCCAGGGCGTCCTGGCCGGCGCGACGGTGCGACTCGGAGACGGCGCCGACGGTCGTGCTGCCGCCCGAAGCACCGCTGAACGGATAGGTTGAACTGCCGATGTGGACTCGTACCGCCTCGACCGGCAGTCCCAATGTTTCGGCCAGCACGAGCGCGCAGACGGTGCGGGTGCCGGTACCCAGGTCTTGCGTTCCGCAATACGACTCGACGCCCCCGTCCGGATGAATTTTGAGCAGGCACGTGGACGAGTTCGCGGTGCCGCCCCAGGTGTGGAGGGCCATTCCCAGACCATCTGCGACGGATCCTTGCCGCGAACCTTTGCCGTGCGGATGCCACAGATTCTTCCAATCCATCAGTTCCGCGGCGATCTTCATCTGGTCCGCATAAACGTCGGCGGTCTGACCCGACGAGATGTTTTCGAGATTTTTGCGGAAGATGTCGTAGCTATCCGCAGCCATTTTGGCGGCCAGGTCGTCGTAGGCTGTCTGCGACATGGCGCAGCCTTGGGGATGGTTCGGCGCGCGCCATGCCCGCTGTGGGGCAAAGTTGGTCTTGATCATCGTCGAGGACCGCCGAACGTTCTTGGGCTCGTAGACGTAGGGAACGACCCGGTCCGTCACGCCTCCCCGGCCGTATCCGCCCGTGCCCCATTGCTGGGAATCCCAGACGCGAACGATTCCATTCTCGTCGGCGCCGAGGCGCACGCGGACGAATCCCGACGGGCGATTGCCGCCGATTTTCAGTTCCTGGTCGCGGGTGAGCATGAATTTCACGGGCCGGCCCGTCTGGCGTGCAATCTCGGCGGCCGCGATGCCCCACGCGTCGGGCGCGAACTTACTGCCAAACCCGCCTCCGATATATTCACACCGCACATCCACGTCGTCCGCCGTGATACCGAGCGCCTCGGCAAACCCGTCGTCGGTTCGGGACACGTTCTGTGTCGACAAATGGGCGTCCAGCCGTTTGTCTTTCCATTGCAGGGTCGTGCCGTGAGGCTCCAGGCAGCAGTGCGTGATGGCTTCAACGCCGTACTGGCCTTCCACGACATACGCCGAATCGCCGAGCAGCCGTTCGATTTCGGCTGCTTCGAACGCTTCTATGTCTTCCACATCGTCATCGGGTTCCCGTTCGAGCTGCACCCTGCCCGGGCCCGGGGACGCACGTCCGGCCGCCTCTGCGGCTTGCACGTCGTCGTCCTTCACGAAGGCGTCCAGCAGTTCGTAATCAACCTTTAGCCGTTGGACGCCTTCGGCCGCCGCGGCTTCTGTTTCCGCCGCGACCGCCGCGATCAGTTCGCCCTGGCATTCGATCTCGGGCGCCACCCGGTTTCCGTCCTCGTCCGTCGTGGGCGCTCGCATGAGATGTACGTGGACAACGCCGGGCACTTTTTCCGCCTGGGACGTGTCGATCGACAACACGCGACAGTGCGCGTGCGGGCAACCCAACGCGCGGACGATGAGCTGATTTTCCAGATTTACGTCGTACGTGTATTCGGCCGCGCCGGTGGACTTGGCGAGTCCGTCGAGCCGATCATGCGATTTGCCGATCAAGGACGCTTCTTCGGCAGACGGCCAGTCATATTTTGTATCAGCCATTACGTGCCTCCCTTAACCACGTCCAGCGCCGCTTGGAGGACGTTGGCGTAGGTGCCGCATCGGCACAGATTCCCGTTGAGTCCTTCGCGTATTTGCTGCTCGGTGGCGTCCGGGTGTCGATTCAAGAAAGCTCGAACCGCGACGACGAAACCAGGCGTGCAGAATCCGCATTGCTGTGCGTCGTGTTTGACAAAGGCCAGCGGGACCAGATCGGGCGTGTCGCCACCGAGACTCTCGACGGTCTCGATGGTCTTCCCACGCACCGTCAGCGCCAGGATGGTGGATGCCATCACGGGACGGCCGTCGACCAGCACGGTACTGGCACCGCTGGAACCGTCCACGCTGACCGGTTTGGCGCCGGTCAGATTCCACTGGTAGCGAAGTACGTCCAGCAGCGTCGTCCGAGGTTCAACGATCGCCTCGCGGGTCTTCCCGTTGACGGTGCACGAGAATTTGCTGGGCCCCTTGATGACCTTGGGTTGTTCGGCGCGGGCTTCCCCCACGGGTACCGAAACCACGGCCGTGGCCGCGGCCGCCGCCCCCGAGCCCTTCAAGAAGCCGCGGCGACTGACCCCTGAGCTCTTTCGTTGCGTCATGAGATTCTTTTAAGCTCCCATACCAGAAACCGAGAGGTCCGATGCCGCTGGGGAGCGGCCGGCCGTGAGCACGGATTATAGACTTTTTTGGCGCAATTCCTAGTACTTCAGCGCCGGATTGTCGGGGTGCAGCCATCGTTTTCGTGCTTAGAATGCCAGGATCCGAGATGCTACAAGCGGTTTCAAAACGCCCTGTAAGCGCTCGATGACCGGGAAATGTCACCGCCAAATCAGGTTTGGAAACCGGCTCTCCTTGGAAACCGGCTCTGCGCCATTTCGCTTGCAGGAGGACGGCCTTGCTGTTGGTTGACATGAAGGCATTTGCGTCGTCGGCCAGGCGACTCTTTTCATTTCTTTTCATTCATAGGCACTTCGCTCATTGCCGGCACTTTGACGTTCGTGCCTGCCGCGGTTGCAGCGGAGCGGCAGTCGTTGCGGCCGAATATCGTCTGGATCGTTGGTGAAGACGCCTCGGCTCATCTCAGCTGCTACGGTGAAACCGCGATCCGTACGCCGCATCTCGACCGGTTCGCTAGCAACGGTGTGCGATTCACGAATGCGTTTACTACAAGCCCCGTTTGTTCTCCGAGCCGATCGGCGATGATCACGGGTATGTTCCCGACGTCGATCGGCGCACACAATCATCGCAGTCAGCAGACGGTTTTGAAGGCCTCAGGCAACTCGGCGTATTATCCTGATCACCCGGTGCTGCGTAAACATTGGGCGGAGTACTTGAATACCTGGGCGCGAATGGACCTGGAGGTTGGCCGAATCCTGAAGAACCTGGAGGAAGCTGGAGTAGCAAGAAATACGATCGTATTCTTCTGGACCGATCACGGTTTGACCCACATCCGAGCCAAGCAGTTTTTGTATGACGAAGGGATTCGCATCCCGCTCATGGTTCGTTTTGGCAACCGTCGGCGTGCCGGTACCGTTTGTGACGATCTACTGCTGCAAATCGACGTAGCTGCCACGTCGCTGGCACTCGCGGGAATCGATGTCCCTGGGTCAATGCAAGGTCAAGATTTCTTTGCCGCAGATTATGTGCCTCGGAAGAGAATCTATGCTGCCCGAGACCGATGTGACGAGACCGTGGACACGATTCGATGCGTGCGATCGAAGCGTTTCAAGTACATTCGTAATTTCCTGTCCTTCATGCCCCATACACAGCCAAACGAGTCGAAGGATCATCAGCCGACTCTGATTGCTGCCAAGGCGCTCTATGACGAAGGAAAGCTGAATGAAGCACAAAACACGGCATTCGCTCCGACGCGGGCGCCGGAAGAGCTTTATGACCTGCAGAGCGACCCGTTCGAAACCATCAACCTGGCAGACGACCCGCGGTATGCCGATGAGCTGAAGACGCTCCAACGTGCGCTTTACGAACAGATGGTAGATTCCGGTGATTTGGGGCTTGTACCCGAGCCAATTTTAGAGGAGATGGGACGAGAACATGGAAACAAGGCATTCGTCCTGCAATCGACCGATAATTCACAACTTGTCCGCAGATTGATCGAGTTGATGGGCGCAGGCCAGACTTGTGATCGCGCCAGGTTGCTGGCAGGATTGCAGTCTGCGTCGGCCGCCGAACGTTACTGGGCGGCGACATGGCTGGGACTTTGCGGAGGAACGGATGCGGTCGGCTTGCTCGAAGAGAAACTAGAGGACGAAGAGCCTGCTGTTCGGATCGCAGCGGCGTTGGCGATGCATCGATTGGGCACGACCGACGGGCCGACACACGTGCTGATCGAGGCGACACGCGACTACAATCCCTTGGTCGGTCTATACGCGCTGCGGGCATTGGAGATTGCCGGAGTCGACGATGTGTCGGTGCGCAGGACGTTTGCGGCGGCTCGGAACCATCCCTATGAATTTGCGCGTCGCATCGCGAATCGAGTTCTGCAGGAACCATAATTTCCGCGTGTTTCAGGCAATACGCTTCATTGCCCGTCGTGGTCTCGCACGGCGTGACCGATAGCGCCAATCCCGCGGTGGCAAACAACGGTGGCCTCGGATGGATCCCGTCGGGCAATCCCCACACCTCGGGGCCGACGATGGATCCGAGGCCGAGCATCATCCGGACTTTCCAACGTTGCGAGTCCGATGATCCTGGGACGAGATGTCGGTGAACAGGGTGATCAGGATCAAAATGATGGGCCCTTGCGCCGGCGGCTTCGCAATGGTGCGGATCACCCGACGTGTGCCAAGGAGATTCGGCGCCGCCGGCGCTGGACTTCGCAAACCGGGCCAGCCATGATGGAGTCGAAGGCAGATTCTTGTCGTTTGGTTGATGTGTTGATTCGCAGCGTGATCCCCGACCGAGCCCGAACTACCCATGAAGATACCGAAACTTCCGATCCGATCGCTGGTCTGTTTTCTGGCCCTTTCTCCTCTGTCCGCCGCCGCCGGCGAGGAGCCTTCCTCGGAGAATGATTCGGCCGCCGAGGCGGTGACCATCGATGGCGTTTTTGAGCCGATCAAGGCTCACGAAATTACGGCTGATGTCGAAGAATTGAAGTCGCTCGAAATCCAAAGGATCGTGCCTCATGGTATTGAGGTCAAGAAAGATCAGAATCTCGTTTCGTTCGAGACCGAAGAGATCGACCAGCAGATCGAGGATGCTCAGGCACAGCTTCGATTGGCGGAGTTGGATCTGCAGGATGCCGAGTTCGCCCACGAACAGTTTCTCGAGTCCCAGAAACTCGACCGGGCCGCCGCCGACCGCACCCTGAAGAAGGCCAAGCAGGCGTACGACAACTTCGTTCAAGTCGATCGCGAACGTCAGATCGAGACGGCGAACCACAATCTGACCAACGCCAAGGCGTCACTGGAAAACGCCATGGAGGAACTGGAACAACTCGAACAGATGTACCAGGAAGACGATCTGACCGAAGAGTCCGAGGAGATCGTCTTGAAGCGAGCGAAGCAGGCGGTCGAAAACGCGAAGTTTCGGTTTCGCAACACCGAGATCGCCACGCAGCGTTCGCTGAAACAATCGATCCCGCGGGCGCAGGCCGAACAGGAAGCCACTTTGACGCGGGCACAACTTGCCCACGCCAAAGCGGTTCGTGACTTGAATTCCGAACGTACACGCCGGGACATCGAGTTGAGAAAAAAACGCAATCAGGTCGATCGGCAGCAAAGCGACTTCAAACAGCTGCAGGACGAACGCAAGAAGCTGGTGATCCAAGCCCCGGCCGCCGGCATCGTGGTGCACGGCAAGTTGACGCGGGGAAAGATTAGCGACAAGCCGAGCACGCTCGAGGCCGGATCGAGCGTAACCGGCGATCAAGTCTTGATGACGCTGTTCGAACCCGGCCGATTGCAGATCCGCGTCGACCTGGAACAGACGGATCTGCCCGCCGCACGACCCGGTGCGGAAGGCATCGTGACGATCGCCGCTTATCCCGATTTGAAACTCGGCGCGACCGTCACATCGGTGTCGCTGGTGCCGTTTGCCGGTTCCAAATTCGACGGCGTGCTGTCGGTAAAGCTTCTTGGCGACACACCTCCGATCGTTCCCGGAATGACATGCAAGATCGGATTCGCCGCAACGGATGCCGTCGAGAAGACCGAGAACGACGAGAACGTTGAGGGGAAGGACGCCCAGAAACAGGAAGGTCAGGACGGCAGCGGCAAGGAGGAAAACGGTGTCAAGAAAGAAGACTGATGCGATGCAAGTCCCTTTCCGCTGGCTGTCTTTCCGGCTCCCGCCGTCGACCCTTGTCTTGCCTTCGGCGGTACTGCTTCTGTCCCTTCATTCGGCGGGCGCCGGCGGTCAACAAGGCGATGTGGCGGTCGAGGATCGCTATGACCTGACCGAGACGCCCGCGTTGCCGGAGGTCGAAGCCCCGGCGCTCGATGCGCTGCGTGATTCGATAGAACGGGGCGTGGCGTTTCTGCTGGAGGATCAAAACTCCAACGGCTCTTGGGGATCGGCCACGCGAACCAAAGGATTGAATATCTACGCACCGGTGCCCGGAGCGCATCACGCCTTTCGCGCCGCGACGACGTCCCTGTGTTTGTCGGCGCTGCTGGAGGTCGCCTCGGACGGTCCGGAGTCGACGGCGGCAGTCGACCGCGGGGAAGCATGGCTGAGGGAACACCTGAACCGGCTTCGGCGGGCGACCGGCGATGCGATCTACAACGTGTGGGGGCACGCCTATTCGATTTCCGCCTTGGTGCGATTGCATGAACGACATGAGGACAATTCCCAGCGTCGGCAGAAGATCAAGGATCTGATAAAAGAGCAATTCGAGATGCTGTCGCGTTACGAATCGGTTGACGGCGGATGGGGGTATTACGATTTTCGTTACCAGGCCAACCAGCCGACGTCCGCTTCGATCAGCTTTGTCAACGGAGCCGTGCTGGTCGCGCTGGCCGAAGCGAAATCGATCGGGCTCGAGCCGCCCGAGCGGATGGTTCGCCGCGCGATCGCGGCCACCAAGCGTCAGCAAAAGCCCGATTTCTCGTATCTGTATGGAGAGTACCTGAAGTATTGGCCAATGCGGGGAATCAACCGACCGGGCGGCAGCCTCGGTCGTACCCAGTGTTGCAACGTGGCACTTCGACTGTGGGGCGACAAAGCGATCACCGACAACGTGATCAAGAACTGGTTGGTTCGGCTGTACGAGCGAAATGGTTGGTTGGACATCGGACGCAAGCGGCCGATCCCGCACGAAGCGTGGATGAGCGTGGCCGGATACTTCTACTATTTCGGACACTACTACGCGGCGCTGAACCTCGAGCAACTGCCACCATCGGATCGACCCGCCTATCGCCCGCTGCTAGCCAGGCTGATGCTGGACCGGCAAGAAAAAGACGGTTCCTGGTGGGACTACCCGCTGTACGACTATCACCAACCCTACGGCACCGCGTTCGCCCTGATGACGCTCAAGCGGTGTCTGCCGGGAGAATAATGTCCGGGGTCAGGCGCATCCGAACGGATCGGCGCGGAGGCCCCAACTTTAATAGGAGCGCGCCGGCCCTTTGACTGACTGTTCGGGATCCTAACATCCCATGGGAGCTGGATTTAGCTCCCCGGGAACGCGATTGTCAAAGATCTCCGTCCTTTGGCGACCCCTTGATCCGTTCGTTCTCCGCGGGATTGTTTGGACCCGTAACGGCACGGGGTCTCACTCCATGGCCCTGCAAACAACATGATACCGCTTTCCTTGTCTCCTCGCCCGTTGAGGCACGCAAACCACTCAGCCTGGCTTTTCGCACCAGGTTCGATGCCGCTGTCCGGGCGACCCACGCCGAACGATTCCGACAACGCCTAGAGCCGAACTCAGGTGTATCGGCGACACAGCAGAGCCGCGATGTTGCGACCAGGCGCATCCGAGCAAAAGCCGATGTAGGCATGCAAAGCCACTTGATGCGCCTTGGCTGCGGCCTCAATAACTTGTTCGGGTGTGACGACCTTCATGCGACGTCTCAGGCGTGCATTTGCCCCGTCGTCTTGTTGGTCCGCCCGGATCGCTGGACTTCTTCGCCACGTCCACGCGACAGGCGATCGTAGTGTCCGTCATCGTGAAACAGAGTATGTCGAGCATTGCTACGCATGACCACATGGTAGATCGCACCGGGAAACTGCAGTCGCGGTGGGCGGGGCAGGCGTCACCTTTTCCAGGTTCCAAAACTGGATCGTGGATCGTCGTAGATCTGAACGAGGAATCGACCTTCAAAACCGAAAACTGAGTCTGACCCCAACAGATCAATCGCTGTCGGCGGGGCGTTCGCGGAGTCGGTTGGGCGCCTGGCAGCAATCACATGGGCCTCTTTCGACCATCGATATCGCGCACACGTCACACCAATAATCGATCCGAAATTTGCCTTCCGGTTTAAGGGCGTAGACGCGCACCACCTGAATCATCCCGGCGTCGGGATAAAAACGCACCAGTAATTCGAGATCCCGGTTGCGCAACTGCTCGTCACGTCGAAATGCCCGGCCGCGGACATCCGGAACAATGGGAATTAACCGTCCGTCCGGTGTCTTTAGAGCCACAAACTGTTTCTTTGCTTCCCGGACCGTGCGGATGCCGTAGGCATCGTGCAGGGCGTCCGCGAGCCACACGACACGACCCCGAAGCGATTGCGCTACGTAGGGGCGAACGCCATCGGAATCCGGGCCCGCACTGGCATCCGTTGCTGAGGGACTATCTTGCGATTCCGTGGAAAATGGGGCAGCCACTACCGCCGCCTCGGCACCGGACCACACGACACCGCACGCAATAGCAGCCCAAATCCAGCGTCGGCGGCAACGGCGGTAGGCGAGCAGCATCGTGGGGCTATTCGTCGGCGTGACCGGCTACGACCAGTTCGATGACCACGTCGTGCCCGCCGGATCCACCGGACGGGATGCGGGCAATCCAGAAGTCCCGCTCTTGGTCGTGGTAGATCGCTGGCGAGTCCGGAGCGGGCGCGTCGGTCTTCTCCAGGCACAGCATGGCCGGGTGGCTGGACGACGCCGCCCGGGCGCTGGCTTCGCTCAGCTTGTCCTCATCCATCGCTTCGGTCGATGTGTCCTCGTCGGCGCTGACCAGGAGCAGAAAGTCACGCGTGGGATAGGTTCCCACATGATTGCCGTCGATCGGCTGCCGGGCGTAACGCAGGGTATAAACGCCGCGAGGGATCTGCTGATCCCGAAAGTCGTAGCCCCGTCGCGGAAATCGCAGCACGCCCACCAGAGCGCCGGGCTGGAAGGGATACCGGATCTCACCCGACACCGCGACTCCCTGCTCGATAGGCAAACTCTTCCGGAGCCAAACCTCCGCAGTCGTGCGAGATTCTCCGCGGACGACGCGAATACTATCTTCGGCCATGGCCGCCGCCACTTGCGCTGAGACGCCCGATCCGGCAAGCGAACCTTCGACGGACTCGACACGATAGGCTTCAGCCCGCGCGTCGGAGGCGGCAACAAGCATCATCCCCAGGATCCCAAACGTGGCACATCGCGTCATAGGTGTTCTCCACGTAAAGCTTTCGGTTAGGCGAGCAGGACGTTGCGCGTCACGCCGACGAAGCGGACCGCCGTGCCCGCAAGCGTGCCGTCGCAACGACCACTGAGTTGCGGGGCGGCCGCTTGAGCCGTCCGGGCACCGTGGCGAGCGGGAACCTTCTGCTTGGGGCTTCGCCGGATCAATTGTAGGCAAACGTGGCCAGGTAAGCGCTGCGCGAATCCGGGATCGTCCACCGCCGCCCTAAGCCGCGCGCCGTGACCTTTCCATCGGTGGTGACACCCGGAGCAAAATGTTCCACACGGGTCAGTGGTGGATAATAGGCCGCCTCGTTGGAACAAATGCAATCACCGGGATTGGCCTTGCGCATCACAAGGTTGACCCAGTCGCCTGCCTGCACGCGGCCGCTGAGCGCGAGCGTGTTCAGTTCAATAGAAATCGGAACATCGTGGATGCGGCGCACGTCGTGGCCGGCTTTGCCGGACTGTTGCCGCGCGAAATGAACCAGCGCATCCCGCTGCCGGGGCGTGGCGCGATTGTCCACCAGGATGATGCTCCGGGCCGCGTCGACACCGTCAATTCCATAAAAGCCCAGCGTGTCCGAGGCCTCGACGACCACAACAACGTTCAGGTCCCGCAGATCCTCGCCCTGAACGCCACCGCTCTTGATGCTCCACGCCATCACCGCGTCCTTGCCGGCCAGTCCCACTTCCCCATTGGCGAAACACGGGCCGGTGTACACCTGGCAGGTACGGGCTTCCAGGTAATAACCCCACAATTGCTCGGCGCGGGCCAGACCCACGCATCCCAGGCAGGCGACCAGTGCAAACGCTCCAGAAAATCGGTTACGGAACCCCATCACATCCATCCTCCCATATTGCCAGATACCAGACCACCGCTCGCTTGTCGAGCTACGAACTGACAGTCTGTTCGAGTCTTACGTCTCTTACGTCGCAAGATGCGCGCACCGCGCGTGCATGATCGTCAGCGCTTTTTGCTTATCGCCTTATGCCGCATTGGGTTTCCAACGATAAAACGTCTCCTCGAGTCGGTTTCAAAACCTGATTCTGCTGTGAAATTTCCCGACCATGGAGCCATTTCAGGGCGTTTTGAAACCGCTTCGGAATCGTCGCCGACACGCGCCGAACCGGCCGTGTTGCCCGTCGACCCTGGGGGCGACACGCGGCGAGGCTCGGCCAAACCGCCCCGGCACGCGCCAGCACCGCATTTGCTCCCGCTATTCTAGAGACTCGCGCACGGCACGTCCAAGACCCCGGATGCCCGAGTTTCGCCAGTGGCCCTCGGCGTACTGCGTCATTGTGTCGCCGGCCGTGAACGGACTCCCATGCTTCCACATAGCGGTGGTTGCCATGCCAGGCGTCCGTGGCGATGGGCCAGCGCGTCAATCCGGTCGGCCCAGACGGCGGGCAGCACAACCGTGCGGCGAGCCGACGTATCCGCGTAGGCCATTATGTGCTCGCATGTAGCAGTCAGCCGACCGGCGTCGTCGATTGCCATGAAGTGCATCAAGTGAATGCACCGCGCGGAGCGCGCGATCACTCGTGTGTGGATATGCCAGACATGCCCGACGAGCGCTTCAGCATAATAGCGCAGATGTGATTCGAGCGCGAAGACACCCCGCTGTTGCTCCTGGATACGTTGCAGGTCCATGCCGATCGACGTCAGAAAGCCAAGATTCGCCCGCGAGAAGACGTGCGTGTACCACATGACATTCATGTGTCCCATCGAGTCGATCCATTCCGGTTCGACGCGCCCCGTGGCCGTGGGCTCGAGATCGGCAAGCCAGTCGGCGTCGAACGTTTCGCGCGCGTCGAGATCATCCGACAGGTCGCCGTTTGCCTGCCTGTCGGGTTCCGCCGAGCCGGGCATGATTTCTCCTGGTCGAAGGTGGGTAGCGGAGGAACCCGTGTGCGCAGGGATTTTACTCACACGGGGAAGCGCGTGGCGCGGTTGCCGGCGACGGCAAGCGTGCGGACATCCGTGCGCCGAATCGTCGGCCCAGCCCGATTATATCGCTTTCGGCTCGCTCGCATGCGCCACACGACTTGACCACTCATGCTTGCCACGGAATGATCATGGTTGCCAGAAACGCGTTCCGCAGGTCCTCGGCGGCAGGCATGTCGCCCGGACGCGTGGCGGCCCGACGGAAAACTGCATGGTTGGGTGTGCCCTTTGATGAACAGCGGCAGACAAGTTTTGCAGATCCATCCCGACGACGATGTGGGCGTTGCGCTGGTCGACCATGCGGCAGGTCAATGCGTCACGCTGGCCGGACGGTCCATCACGCTGACAGAGCCTGTCGCCGCAAAACATAAGTTCGCCTGCCGGCCGATTCCGCGCGGAGCTCCGTTGCGAATGTATGGCGTCACCGTTGGCAAGGCGGTCGAAGATATTGCCGAGGGACAGTGCATCACGACCCGCAACCTGTGTCACGCGACGGATCCGGTGGTGCCCAACAAATCGCCCCGACGGTGGCAGGCCCCCGATGTGTCCTGCTGGAAGGAACGAAAATTCCTGGGGTATGTTCGCGACGATGGACGGGCAGGCACGGCCAACTACTGGATCGTCGCTCCGCTCGTGTTTTGCGAGAACCGAAATGTGCGCGTGCTCGAAGAAGCCCTCGTCGATGAACTCGGATACGGTTCCACCCAGGAATTTCGGTGGCTGACCCGCCAACTCATCGAACAATGGAGCGACGGCCAGCCTCCCGGCGCGTCCGAAAGCAACGCTGGGTCCCGGCATCCGCGCCGCGCTGCCCTGCCGCGCGTCTTTGCCCATGTGGACGGCGTCAAGTTTCTGCGACACGAGGGAGGCTGTGGAGGCACGTACGCGGACGCAGTAGCCTTGTGTGGCCTGCTGGCCGGCTACATTGACCACCCAAACGTCGCCGGAGCGACCATCCTCAGCCTCGGCTGCCAGAAGTCACAGCGGCAAGTCCTGGAGGAGCAGATTCATCTGCGCAACCCGCAATTCAAGAAACCACTGCTGATGTTCGAACAGCAGCAGGCGGAATCGCAGCAGAGCATGATTCAACAGGCCATCACGCGTACTTTTGCGGGTCTCGTCGATGCCAATCGCGCGCGGAGGGAACCGGCTGATCTGTCGCAACTTTGTCTGGGCGTGGAGTGTGGTGGTTCCGACGGCTTCTCGGGAATCAGCGCGAATCCGTGCATCGGCATGTGCAGCGACCTGCTCGTGGCGCTGGGAGGGACCGTGATCCTCTCCGAATTCCCCGAGCTGGCCGGCTGTGAACAGGATATGGTCGATCGATGCGTGTCTCGACCCCTGGCCGAACGGTTCCTGCGGATCATGCAGTCCTACCAGCAGCGGGCCACGGCCGTTGGCGAAAGTTTTGCCAACAACCCGTCGCCGGGAAACATCCGCGACGGACTGATTACCGATGCCATGAAGTCGGCCGGCGCGGCGAAGAAGGGCGGCACATCGCCAGTGACCGACGTGCTGGACTATCCGCAGCCCGCCGTGCAACGGGGATTAAACCTGCTCTGCACTCCCGGCGGCGATGTGGAATCAACAACGGCCATGGTAGGCAGTGGCGCCCAGATCGTCGTGTTCTCCACTGGCCTGGGCACACCCACCGGCAATCCCGTCGCCCCCGTGTTGAAAGTGTCGTCCAGTTCCGATTTGGCCCGTCGCATGCCGGACATCATCGACCTGGACGCGGGCCCGATCGTTACGGACGATGCATCGATCGAACGGATGGGACAGCGGCTGCTGGAACGCGTTATCGCCACGGCCAGTGGCCACTACCAGACCAAAGCGCAACGGCTCGGCCAGGACGACTTCATTCCCTGGAAACAAGGGATCTCGCTGTAGATCGCCGCTCGAATGAATGTGTGTGTATGGGGTCAGACCCGTTTTTCGTGTTTTTATCTGCCGGAGGGAATTGGGGTAGACTGCGTCGGAACCAGGCCGCCGAGTTTCGGAACTGTCTTAGGCAGGGCTTATGTTGGGAGGAAGGGGTTCGAGGGAACGGGTGGCCGAGAAGGGAACCCATTGCCCTTAGCAAGCGGAAGTGGGTCGGTCCGGACGAAGACATTGAGAAGACATTGAATCGAGTGACCACCCTAAAAGAACCGAAAACCGGTTTGACCCCGTAGCCGCGCTGAAAGGAAGGCGCAAGGGTCATTGCGTGAGCCTCTCTGTTCAATGCACTGCTGGTAGTGCGACCAAGCATTTCCTACGCCGGCCGACGCGCCACCAGCCACATGTTGTCGCTGGTCGGCGGACGATCGGCGAAGCGAAATCGGGCGATCTGCAGGCCGGCAGCAGAAACCATCGCTCTCATTGTCTTGGGAGTAAAGTAATTGACGTGTTCGGGATATCGAAAACCGCACCAACGCTGGCCGCGGACCAACCGATTGAACGACGCGAAATTCGGTACCTTGATGATCACATGTCCGCCCGGCCGCAACACACGAGTCGTTTCTTGCAACACGACGAGCGGTTCGCTTTCGTGCTCCAAAAAACTTTTCATCAACACTCCCTCGAACCAGCGGTCGTCGAATGACATCAACCCAGCGAGTGCGTCGGCATGTACGACCATTCCGCCGCGTCTCGAGGCAAAGGCGTGAGAAATCTTGGCTGTCTTGTTGGCAATTTCGATCCCATAAGGAACACAGCGAGCGTCAAGTTCCTTCAGCGTCGTGCCATGCCCGCAGCCGACATCCAGAAATCGCCCTTGCATCACATAGCGTCGGATCAGCGACGCCGCCTTGGATCGGGGAAAATAGCGATGGCGGATTCGGTTCCAATTCTGACTCAAAAAATGAACCACCGGCTCACGGCGCTGGCGATCCACTTGTTCGGCCGCAAAGGTCTTGTTCCACGAGTGGCTGGCCACGAGCGCTTCGTAGGGCAGCGCATTCTCCAAATAGATAAACCGGCAGCCAGCACAATGCTTCACGACCCAGCAATCGCTCGAAAATCTTGATGGCGGCCTGTGCCGGTTATCTCGCTCGCAGAGCGGACAGAACCGGTGCAGGCAGTCGAATTCGGCTGGCCCGTCGAACGGCGAATGTCGGCTGCTCGAAATCGTGCCGGTCAAAACGGTAACGGACATGAGTAGCTCCCGATGCACTAATGGTCGAGGCGCGAGCGCCAACCGCTTTGGTTTATGTAGTCGGACCCGCGACCCCGTGTAAAGACAGGTCTGCCAGCCGATGGTCTTCTACTGGCGCCGGCATTGCTGCTGATGCAGCGGTATCCCCAGAGGACTAAGGTGCCACGGAGTCAGACCTGTTCTTCGTGTTTTTTTCTGCGGGGGAGGGAGTAGGGGTCGACTGCGTCGGAACCAGGCCGCCGAGTTTTCGGAACTCTCATGGTCACGGCTTGCGTCGGGGGGAAGGGGGTCAAGCGAACGTGCGGCTGAGAAAGGAACCGATTGCCCTCAGCAAGGGGAAGTTGGTCGGACCGGACGACAACTTGTTGGATGGTCCATTGCTACGCCCGAGTGACCGTCCTTTAAAAAACGAAAAACGGGTCTGACCCCTGAACCGGGACCGCGGCGAACTGGAAATCTGGTCACCGCCGACTATAATTTTTCGCCGAGATCAAACGGAGCCAAACCGTCGTCGTTTTGACGGCGCCCGTGTCGGTTTCGGTCGCACGCCTCGAAGTGCCATCAACAGCAACGTGTTACGAATCTTTGACTTATAAGAATTACATTCGTATGGCACGACGCTTGCAGAGAGAATAGGCATGGCGGCGAAGGGCCCCATCGCATTGCCGATGTCTGGGCCCTGACGCGAGGCGACCTTGATTCCCCCGGAATTTTCTCAGAAAGGAGACAATCATGAGGCGATGGGTTCTCACACTGCTGGTTGTCGTCACGCTCGCGGCGGCGGCAAGTCCGGCCATGGCCCGCCATTACCGGCGCGGGTGCGGCAGTTACTACGGACCGCGCGTACAGCGTTTCCACGGTCCCAACTACGGCTACTACCCCAGGGTTTATCGCCGTTCGTATTATTCGCCCTATTATCGGGGCGGATACGGTTCGGTGGGGGTGTACACACCGGGATTCTCGTTTTATCTCGGGTACTAGCACCACGGTGGGTGTGCGCATCTTCTGACACGCTTTGCTGTGAAGCAAGACGCGCGCCGGGCAACCTGTTCGACGCCCCACCGCAGCGCGACCAACGCACTTACGGGTCGGCCGCCGATCGCAAGGGGGCCGGCCCGTTGTGCGTCTGGCCCCTGAAGCCCATTCTCCATGCGTCCGCTGCCAGCGCGCTGGCTGCTAGCGTGGTCGAGTTCGGGTTTACATGGCAACGGCCTTTCACTACGCTCCGCCGCGAGCATCGTTCCTTGTGCACACCGGGGCCTGGCGCGCGAGGACGCATTTTCCCCGGGGGAAATCCCGGGCGAAATTACGAAGCGATTTCAGGCGCGGGACAAGGCCATGGTTCGATACACCGGCTGGCGTTGCGCGATCGCGCCTTCACTGCTTCGTTAAGCTGTCTTGCTGATCCGATACCGACGGAGTCCGGAGTATGCGATACTTACGCAGTGTCGGGGCGATGATTGCATGTCTGGCCGCCTGTTCGGGCGTCGCGGCGCAGGAATTTCGCATCGCCACCGAAGTGTATGCCGGCGAGCAGACCGAGCCGGTCAGCGAAAACCTGACCTTGTTTCGGGGCTCGGTCGTTTACGACTTCTTGTCCCATCCGGCGGAAATCGCCGTATTCCGCAAGGTGCCCACCTCGCGCGGCGGCCGTTTCATATTGCTGGATCCCGAACACCGCATTCGGGCCGAGGTCACTACCGAGCGGATCACGTCGATGTTGGACGAGTTGCGCAAGTGGGCCGCAACTCAGAATGACCCCTTGTTGCGGTTTGCCGCGCACCCCCGCTTTGAAGAACACTTCGATGTCGGAAAGGGCGTGTTGCGGTTGGAAAGCGACCTGATGCGATATGTGCTGGAGACCGAGAAGCCGAGGCAACCCATCGTCACGACCCTGTATCGTGACTACAGCGACTGGTACGGGCGGCTGGCGTCCATCGCCCACGTGGGCTCGCTGCCACCGTTTCCGCGGCTGGCGGCCAACGAGGCCCTAGCGCGGCGGGAAAGGTTGGCCCGCGAGGTTCAACTGACGATTCTTGCCGAGGCGTCGGGGCGCGCCGAGGACGTGGTCTTGCGCGCCAAGCATCACATTCAGTGGCGTCTTTCCAAGCAGGACCTGCGCCGCATTGATGAAGCCGACCAGTACCTGGTGACATTTCGCCCGGTGAACTACGACGAATTCGTCGCCCGTCGACGCCGCCAGCCGTAGTGCCGTGTCGCCGGTCCTAACGGCGGGCCAATTCGTGGAATTGCGTGATGAGGTCGCGGGTGATGGCCCCGGGTGCACCCGTGCCAATCGTGCGGCTGTCCACTCTCACGACCGGGACGACTTCCGCAGCGGTGCCGGTCAGGAAGCATTCGTCCGCGATGTAGACGTCATGCTTCGTGAGCGCCGTTTGCCTGACCTGCCGACCCGATGCCTCGGCCAGTTCGATGACCGCCCCGCGCGTAATGCCCTCCAGGATTCCAGCGTCGGTAGGCGGCGTGTAGAGCATGTCGTTGCGTACGAGAAAAATGTTGTCGCCCGTGCACTCGGCGATTTCGCCCTTGTGGTTGAGCATCAACGCTTCGATACAGCCTGCCTGAAGGCCCTCAATCTTTGCCAGGATATTGTTGAGATAGTTGAGCGATTTAATGCGGGGACTGATTGCCGACGGATGGTTGCGCGTCACGCTAACGGTGACGATTTCCAATCCTTTTTCGTACAGCTCGTCGGGATACAGTGAGATGGTGTCGGCGATGATGATCACCTGCGGGTTGCAGGTCTTGTGGGGATCCAGGCCCAGCGATCCGGACCCGCGAGTAACAACGACCCGCACATAGCCGTCCTGTATCCCGTTTGCCGACACCGTATCCTTGATGGCGTTTCGCAAGGCGACCTTGGTCAGCGGTATTTCCAGCCAGATCCCTTTCGCGGAATCGAAAAGGCGCTGCAGATGCTGGTCGATTCGAAACACTTTGCCATCGTAAACGCGCAGACCTTCGAATACGCCGTCGCCGTACAACAAGCCGTGGTCGAAAACGCTGATCACCGCGTGTTGCTGGTCGTATAACGTGCCGTTGATGTAAACCTTTCTCGACATCATCCCGCTCGCGGAAACCGCCAGTGGCTCGTCAGAATCCGTCATCTACGCTCTGCGCGCTGAAGCGGCGTGGTACCCGGCCGGCCGGGAAGGCAGGCTGTCCAGGCTTTCGTGCCTGACCTGCGCAAGGAA
>CAZNKT010000110.1:0-19468 GCA_964573605.1 uncultured Pirellulales bacterium | reverse complement strand
GGCCCGATCATGTCGGCGAGCGAAAGACGGTCCGCCGAACGACTGTCACGGGAGGCGTAATCGCTGCCGGTCGCGATCAATTCGCCCTCGGGTGTGGCAGGATCGAAGCGAAGGGTCGCGTCAAAAGGACCGTCACTCAGGCGGGCGGGAGTATCCACCTCGACCGGGAGATCGTCCAGATCGACGAACACAATTTCCGCTTGGGCCGAAACGGTAAGGAGCGTCACGAAAAGTGCAATCACAGCGTAGCAGGGCCTGGCTGAACGAGCACACATCGTGACTCTCCTTTTCTGGCGTGGTTCTCATGGCGGCAGCAGTCGACCAGGGCGTTGTGACGGATAGCGAAAGTAAAATAGCATCGTGGAAAAACTGCCCAATAGCAAATGAAAAGATGCGATGCCTGCCTGTCGTCGGAACCTGTCTGTCGTCGGATTCAGCCGGTCACCGGGCGGCGCACGGCCACTGGAGCAGACGCCGGGCACTCATGGCCGCGGCCACGCCGAGCAGCAGTGCCAAGCATGTGGGTTCGGGTACGGTATGGAAATGATGCATGGCGTAGTGCAATGCGTCGGTGCCAATCGCCGAGCCCATCTGGCGGCCGCGGAAGTCGTCGACGGGCACGTGAATCCCGCCCCACAAGCGGGAAATTCCTGCTTCGTCCGCCGCGTCGACGTAGGTGGCCCACTGCAGCGTAACGGTGCTCGATGGGCCATGCTCGAACTCCAGAAAATCGGGCGTGAATTCCATCTCGCCCAGGCCGCCCGGAAAATATTCGCTGCCGGTAAACAAAGACAAGACTTCGGCCGATGCTCGGCTGAACGTGCTGTGCCCCGAGACGTACGCGGCGAATGCCGGGGTAACGAAATTGTCCATTTGGTAGGGGACCCAGTTCTCCGCCAGAATCCACTTCGTCCCGCTCACGTCGTTTTCCGGATCGGGCGGCTCGTGGTTCCAGGCCATGATTACCACTTTGCCGACCATCTCTGCTTCCGTGTAATACTCCTGAAATCGGCCGGCGGAGTCGCGATTGGCGTTGATGTAGGCGTTGCGGTGTCTGCCGCCGTCGGCAATCGACTCGGCCGTAATCTGTTCGATCATATCCGGGACCAGTGGCAGGCCGTCGGGGTGGTAATTGGGTAGCTCCATGTCGGACGATTGGCCCAGACCGCCTTGGTACCGAATCTTGGTAATCGGCCGCACGTAGTCGTATTGCCGTTTGGTGCCCCAGGCGGCCACGGACGCGTCGTGCACGGCGCCGTTGAGGGCCACGTATAGTTTGACGTCCCATTCCAGGTCGTCGACCACGGGTCCGGTGCCGCCAATCTTCTTTTTCAGCAGCGGACTGTCCGACACTTCATTGGCGATCACATTCCAGTGTCCAGGGGGCGTTTCCGACTTCGGCCCGTCCGCCCAGAACTCCGCCAACACACGGCCATAATCAGCAGCCTTGACCCAATTGTCTTCGTAGGGGGCTCCGGTGGCGGGATTGACGACATACCCGTGATTATCATGCGTGCCCAGCGGGCGGTTGCCGTTTTCCGCAGGAGAAATGTTGATCAATTCCGCGCCGGGCCCTTGGCCGGGGTCCAGGGAATGGCTGTACTGGATCAACGCTAGCGTTTCGTCGGTGTACTGTTGGCTGCCAAACTGGGGTGGCGGACCCGGGTCGATGCCGGACCAGCTGTACGGGCCGGTCGTGCCGTCGCGGCCCAGCGCGAACGTCTTGACGCGGCCCCAATGCGGGCCCACGTACGTCTGCAGGCTGGACGGGAGCGGCAAACCGTTCTGTGTGGTCGCCGAATTGATGTAGAGTGGTTGCCAGTGGTTGGGGTTCTCGAACTCCGGGAACATACCCAACAGCGGATTGTCCGGACCAACCACGCCCGGGTAGTCGACGATCATCGGATCATTCACCGGCACATAGCCCGTGTTGTCGACGTAGCCGTTGTCCTCGTTCGCACCGTCGTCATTCACGCCGCGGTGACTGTCCAGAATGGTTTGCGCGATACGATTGCCGATCGCGGCCGGTGTGTTGCCCACGGTCGTTGTGACGTTCGTGTCGTAGCCGAGCGAGTCCATCAAGTCATCGAAGATCCTCTGCGAAGCTGCGGGGTCGACAGCGTGCGTATAGCGCTGCGACAAGACACGGTAGGCGGCGTAACTGATGGCCGCCCTGCGCGCTGCCGCGATGTCCGGCCCGGCGTGGTTCTCCTTGACAAACACTCCCTCTTCCCGGGAGTCGTACGCGGCCCAGGCGTCCCACATGGCGGCCGACGCATGAAAGAGATTTCGACTGTGAATCGTCGGTGCGGGAAAGTCAATTCGGATCGCGTCGAGCAGCGCTTCGTCCCAGAGCCGGGCCACGGACTGCCCATGCGCGCCGCCGACATTCATGAAGCACGGTACGGCGATGGCAACGAAGATCAGCAGCGGACGGACCGGACACCATCGGTGGCAAGACAGGGTGTTCGGCAGGTTGCAGTAACTCATCGATGAAGGTTTCCTTAGGAAAAGATTCTCCCGCCGTGCCGATCCGAACGGCACGACACCCGCGGCTGCGGGACGCGTGGCAGCGCCCTTCAACGATGTGCCGGGCCAGGGAAGCGACGCGAATGCGCATCGATGGCCGGGCCAGTCACCGAAGACGGATGAGCCGGGCCGCGCGAGAAAAGCCGAAGTGCCGGCGGTGTGCGGCGTTAGAAGATCTTGTGGATTAGGCTACCACGACTCGGGGACCGGCACCATACAGACAGTATCCCTGATTATGGGCGAAAAAGGCCGGAGGTCAAGCAATCGAGTGTGTCGCGGAGTTGTAGGAATCGAACTACAGAGAACCGGCCCGTTTTGCGACAGCAAACCCGAATCCCGGGAATAGACTGGGAATATCAGGAAATGAAAGTTTCCTCGTGCTGAGCATCGCTCGGAGGGTACAGTCTGTGAGGAAACGAGGCGATCGCACCGTCCTCTCACCGCGATTTTTTGCGTCGCAGTAACGAGCGGTGCTGGGGGTGCGGGGCATGGTCCCGGCAGGACGCATCGATACAACCAGGTGGTGATGCCGTGTGGACCACGGTTGGCGGAAAGAAAATGAGCACGACCTTTTGCAGCGCGCCCAACGAGCTGACAAGAACGGTTCCAGCCCCGACGTTTTTGCGCCTTTCGGCAGGAATTATCTATTTCTTTTTCGGCCTGCTTAAATTCTTTCCGGATCTCAGTCCGGCCGAACTGCTTGCCGGGCAGTCGATCATGAAGTTTTCGATGCACATGGTCGATGCCAACACGGCCTTGTGGTGGCTGGCCGTATTGGAGTGTTCCATTGGGTTGAGCTTTCTGTTCAACGTTTTCATGCAGTGGCTATTCTTTCTGTTCTTGTTCCATCAGGCGAGTACTTTTCTTCCCCTGTTCATGTTTCCGGAAATTACCTTCAAAATAGCTCCGTTTGCGCCTACTTTGGAAGGCCAGTACATTCTTAAGAATTTGATCTCCGTGGCTGCAGGCTGGACGGTCATGTTGCCAGCGGTGAAGGCCAGTTGGGCGAGATCGCATGCGCCACTCGATATCCCATTGCCCGACCCCGTGGTCGGTACGAGTCGAAACGCCGAGCCGTCAACGGTCGAAGTGTAGCGGCGATACGAGCGCGGCGAAGACAGGTTGGCAATCGGTGAAAACCGAAGCGAGACGATCTTATATAGGCTAACAAAACATCACGAACGCACGGTTGAAACGCGAATTTGCGGACGGACAGGCAGCTTTGTCAGAGGCTGCCTACAGATTACTCAGGTGAAAAGGGCTGTCATGTCAGCACCCATTTCTTGTGATATCCGGGAAACAAACCGTTCCTTGACATGGCTGGAGAAGATAAACGGCCCCTGGCACAAACAGTCGCTATGGATTTACACGTTGATCGTGTTGGCGCACTGGGCCGAGCACCTGGCGCAGACCGCTCAGATTTACCTGCTGGGCTGGAAAGTACCGGAGTCGCGTGGCGTTCTCGGTCTGTGGTATCCCTGGCTCGTGAAGTCCGAATCGCTTCACTACGCGTATGCGTTCGTCATGCTGGTGGCATTCTGGATTCTCCGCAAGGGCTTCAACGGGCGTTCTTATATGTGGTGGATGGTCGCTTTTTGGATTCAGTTCTGGCACCACATCGAACACGCGCTGTTACAGGCGCAGGCTATTTTCCAGCATAACCTGTTCGGTTCGCCGGTCCCGATAAGCATTGCCCAGATCGTGATTCCTCGCGTTGAGTTGCACCTGTTCTACAACACGGCAGTAACGATTCCGATGGTCATTGCCATGTTCCATCACATGTTTCCGTTACCGGGTGAAGAGGCGCACCAAGGGTGCAATTGCGCCTGGCACCCGGCTGGGGCTGTTGCCTAACTCGGTGCGGATCGTGTCGGTATCCGTGCTCCCGCGATCGACCGAAAAAAGGGCTCACGCATGAATGTCGTCCGCACCGTGATTTCCGTTTTCATGTTGGTTCTGCTTGCCGTGTGCCTTGCCGGCTGGGTTTGGGCCCGGGGATTGCCTTCGCCGAAGATGGAAGGGGCCCGCCTGGTCTTGGCCCTGTGCGGCGTCATGTCCGTGGGTACGCTGGGGATGATTTGGACATTTAAACGGCCTCCGTCGAGCTGACGTGCCGACGCTTCCGCGTGGGTGTTTTTTTATTTTGACATCTTCCATCCGACCGCAGAGGTATCCCGTGAGACGGCGATCGATGGCGTGGCCAGATCTCTCTGTCATGATCATGGTCTGTACGGCCGGTTGTAGTTCGACCAGTGCCGACACGTCCGACGTTCAGGTGGAATTGGCGCTCAAGCCGCCGAAGCCGGTTGTTGGTACGGCCGATGTCTCTTTGCAGTTGGCCGACGCCGGCGGGGCTGCCGTGCGGGGTGCTGACGTGCGCCTCGAGGGCAACATGAACCACGCCGGCATGAAGCCGTCATTTTCCGAGCTTCAAGAAACCCAACCGGGAACGTATACCGGCACGCTCGAGTTCACGATGGCGGGCGATTGGTTCATTCTGGTATCGGCGACCACGCCAGATGGGAGACGGATCGAGCGCAAGATCGACGTACCCCAAGTGAAGTCGCCGTGACGGCAGTCCAGGAAGCAAAACGCTCGGCGCACGGCGACGTTGCCGCGGCCCCCCGCAGCCAGACAACGGCGTTTGATGTATTGCGCGTCCCGCTCCTGGGCCGATTCCTTCGTTGGCGTCATTCTCGCCTGACGCTTCAGATACCGCTTCTGCTGGTCAGCCTGGTGATGGTTGTTCACGCCTTTTGGGGGCCGCAACTCGCGCCGAAGAATTTGGCTGCGCTGCTGACGTGGGTCCACTTTCGCGGCATGGTTGTGATCGTGATCCTGTTGGCGGGCAACCTTTTCTGCATGGCCTGTCCCTTCATGCTGCCGCGCGAATTAGTTCGGCGATATTTCTCGCCGCGCTGGCAATGGCCTCGGGTGTTACGCAATAAGTGGCCGGCAATCGGCTTGTTCGTGATCGTGCTGTTTGCTTATGAGTTGTTCGACCTGTGGTCCGATCCCTGGTGGACGGGCGTTGTCATTGTGACTTACTTCGCTGTCGCCATGGCCGTCGATGGACTGTTCCAGCGTGCCTCGTTCTGCAAATACGTATGTCCGGTGGGCCAGTTTAATTTTCTTGGCTCGACAATGTCCCCCTTGGAAGTAGCCATACGCGACAAGCAGACCTGCACGCAGTGCCACACCAAAGATTGTATTCGGGGTACCCCGGCCATGGTTGCGCAGCCAGAAGAATCAGCGGCGTCCGAGCAACTGCCGGTCGTTCAGCGCGGCTGCGAACTGGCGCTGTTTCAGCCGCGAAAGGTCGGCAATCTGGACTGCACATTCTGCCTCGATTGCGTCTATGCGTGTCCGCACGACAACGTGGGTGTTCTGGCTCGTTTACCCGCCGAGCGGTTGGCGGCCAGCGGCACCCGATCGGGAATCGGCAAGGTTGAACGGCGTCTTGACCTGACGGTGCTGGCCACCGTATTCACGTTCGGGGCGTTGCTCAACGCGTTTGCCATGGTCAGTCCGGTGTATGCGCTCGAGCAGTGGATTGCGGGGCTTACCGGATTGCGGGTCGAATGGCCGATCCTGGGCGGATTGTTCGCCGCCGCGCTCGTACTGGAACCCGCGGTATTGCTGGGGGCCGCCGCGGCAGCCACTCGCGCGGGCTCGGGTTCGCGAGCTTCGCTGCTGTCGATCGTCAATCGCTTTGCGCGTTCGCTCGTGCCCATGGGTTTTGGAGTGTGGCTTGCCCATTACGGATTTCATTTCTTCACGGGTTGTTTGACGGTGGTTCCGGTTGCCCAACATGCGGCGTTGCAGTCGTTCGGCTACCCGTTGCTCGGTGCGCCGCTGTGGCACTTGGGCGGGCTTCCCGAGTCGATGGTTTTTCCGATGGAGATCGGTTTCATGAGTTTGGGGCTGCTTGGTTCCTGGATGGTGGCTTGGGCCGTGGCTTGCGAATGGTCGCCGGGCCGTCGGTGGTGGGGCTTCCTGCCGTGGGCTTCGGTGCATGCGCTGCTATTCGTATCCGCCTTCTGGATCATGAGGCAACCGATGGACATGCGGGGCACTTTCTTGGGAGGTTAGATTGCGACGTTCGTACAAGCAGCGAGCCGGTGACATATGGCTTCTGGTCCCACTGTGTGTGGTCGGTTGGATCGCATCCGCTACCACGGCAGCGGCGCACGAGGGTCCACCATTTCCGATCTTGATGGACAAGGCGGTTGGAAATGACCTGGTCTCGGTGTGGGCCGATCCGGACATCGGTGAAGCCAGATTCTACGTCGTCGTGGAAACGCCGTCGGGCGAACCGCCCACCGAAGCGCCCGACGTTTCCTTTTGGACCGAGCCCGTCAGTAAACGCCTGGAGCGCGTAACCTACAAAGCAGAGCGTCAGCCACTGAGCAACCGGATGCAGTTCCAGGTCCGGCCCTATTTCGACACGCAGGACATGTGGACGGTCGGGTTCGTGATTAGCCGCGGGAACGCCCGAACGGCCGAGTTGATAACGGAAGTTGAGTCGACTCCGCCGGGGATGGGAGCATGGGGTCTGGCCGTGTATCTGTTTCCTTTCTTGTTGTTTGGCGGACTTTGGGCACGAGGACTGCTCCGCCGGCGGCGCAGCAAGGCGCTACGTTCACATCAGGAGCAAGTTTCACCCCGAATGGCTCCCGCGTCGCCGAAACATCAAGAGTCCCACGGCGGCCACGGCGGCCGCCAGCGCCGCACTGCCGGTTGCCGGCTCCGGAACGCGTTGCACCTCGCCGGGCTGGAGAATGTCCACAAAGCCTTGGATGTCGTCGAAATCCTGGTCGCCGTCACCGTCCGTGTCGCCCTTGAAGGACGGTGGCACTCCAAACATGGCTTCGTAGTCTGACGGATTATTCAATCCCAATACGAAGTCATCGATGTCGTCGAAATCGATGTCGCCATCACAGTCCATGTCGCCGGTCAGACCGCCCAGCACGTCGATCTCGTACACCAGCGGGGACACAAAAGCGGCCGTCAGTCCGTCATCCACGCCCGTAAAAGGATTGACGCCATCGAAGGGGTCGCGCATTTCTCCCAGCGTGTTGTCGACCGAATAGAGATGGAACTGCAGATTGGTCACACCGGTGACCAGCGCGGTTGAATTGTCATCCGAGACGATTTCTACCAGCGTCGATCCAAACGGTCCCGGATAACCGCCGGGATTTCCGTTATTGTTGACCGACCCCGACGGGTCGGACTGAAAGTAGCCAAGATCCAAAAAGTTCTGACCGCCGTCGACGGAGTATTTGACTTCCGATGTGCTAAACACGCGTCCGTCGTTGTTGCTATTCCCGGTCAGGATATGAATCGCGCTAATGGCAACCGGCGCCGGCAGGTCGTATTGCACCAGCTTAGTCGGTGAACCAAGGGTCGGGAAATCATTGAGCAACCCGGTCACGCCGCTAAAGTCGCCAATGTCGTCCGTGAAGGCGGGCAGACCGTTGGCATCGAGCTCAAAATCCGGCGGGCCCGAAGCGGGATTCGCCGGATGCCAACCGTTGTCACCGGGAAGCTCCGTCGCGATCAATCCGGAGATCAGATCGTCCACTGCAATCAATCCGTCCAACCCCGTGTTGGAGACGTCGTGCGTGGTTGTCGAAGTGGCAGCCGGTACGACCGTCGATGTTGCAATGAAACCCACCCCAACCAGGCAGGCCCATAGGAAGCGGTACATTGATACCTCCGTTCTCCTGGATCGAAAGTTTAACGACGACGAGCGATCACGGTCAATCCCACCAGGCCGAGCAGAAGCAAAACGCAACTGGTCGGCTCGGGAACACGGATTGCATCAATCTCGTAGACCAATGGCGACACAATGGCCGCGGTGAGTCCATCATCGACTCCCGTGAAGGGGTTCAATCCATCAAAGGGATCCCGCATTTGGCCTTGCGAGTTGTCTGCGGCATAGAATTCAAAAGTGATGTTCGTCACGCCTTGCACGAGCGCAGCGCCCTGATCGTCCGTAATTTCGACGAGCGTTGCCCCCTGGGCTTCGGGAAAACTAGTAGGGTTAATCGTTCCCGATGGGTCGGACTGGAAATAGCCCAATTGAGAAAACGAGGCGCCACCATTCGTTGAAGTGCTAATGACCGTCGTGGAGAAGATGCGACCGTCTTTGCCGGCGTTACCGGTGAGTATTTGAATCTTCTTGATGTTCGTGCGGCTCGGCAGATCGAACTGCACGCGCTTGGTCGGGTTCCCCGCGCCTGGGAAATCATTGAGAAGTCCCGTCAAGCCACTAAAATCTCCCCGATCGTCGGTGAAGGCGGGCAAGCCGTTTGCATCCAGCGGATTGCCCGATGCCGGGTTCGCTGGGTGCCAGCCATTGTCACCAGCCAGCTCCGTCGCGATCAGTCCCGACAACACGTCACCCACCACGATCGATCCGTCCAGTCCCGTGTTGCTGGCATTGTGCGTGGTGGTCGAGGTGGGGGCCGCCACAAGCGCGGACGCCATGACGGTCAGCGTAAACAATGTCATGAGAGCTTTCATTAGACATCTACTCCTTCGTGATCCAAATGATCAAACTTGAAAACAGACATGGCGGCTGGATTTCCTGTCGGGCGACCGTTTCTTCCGCGGGGATGCTCGCCGCGGGATGGACAAATCGACAGGGGTGATCCAGGAAGCCAAAAGAATTCGTCGGAGACTCTGCCGGAGGGCCACAAACGCGTCAGGGGATTTCAATTTCAACCTACTACGATATCCGCGAACGGCGAGCCCGCAAAGTCATTTGAGAAGAAAAATCGACGTTTTTATGGCAAAAATTGGCTGGGGTGCCGTTGCCGGCCCATCACGCGGGGCCGGGCCCGATCCGGTGGGCCATAGGGCCTCGCGGTGGGAAGGTCACTCTAGAAATTGGTTGAAGGGTTGGGGGCAGTTTACGGACGATCCCCATCCGGAGCACCATTGCGCGGCGCGCTGCGAAATGCGATATTGGTTGGCGTGTATCGGCCGGCAAGACACGCGGCCCTCACCAGCCACCTACACGCCAACGCCTTGCGGCGCCGGTCGGCCGCGTGTGCGCCGGCCGGTCTTGGCGGCGCTTCGCGGGCGACCGGCGATGTAACACCGCAGGCTGTGGTGTTCCAGCAGCAGCGTGCCTTGGGGCGGAGGTCCGTCTGCTTCCGGGTAGACGTCGCCCGGAGCGGCGGCGGCCGTGTCAACGAAGAGGCGCCAAGCCAGGCCCATGGCGGGATCGGGAAGCGCGAAACGCTGGGGCTCGTCACCGGCGTGGAACAGAATCATCACTTCTCTCGCTTCGGGACTGTTCACGCCCGCCGCGCCGAACAGACAGATCAGCGACTGATCGACGCGCGTCCAGTCCACCGGCTGTCCGTCGTGGCGGAACCAGCTTACATCGGGCAACCCGCCCGGGTTCGGGGCTTCTCCCGTCAGGAATGATGCCCTCCGCAGCGCGGGCTGGCGAATCCGCATCGCCGTCAGCGCCCGGCAGAAGCGCACCATTTCCTGGTGCTTCCGCACCCGTTTCCAGTCGAACCAGGACAGGGCGTTGTCCTGGCAGTAGGCGTTGTTGTTTCCCTTTTGCGTCCGCAGGCATTCATCACCGGACAGGATCATGGGCACACCCTGGCTCAACAGGAGTGTGGCCATCATGTTCTTGGCCTGCCGCAATCGCAATTGCCTGATCGAGCGCCGCTGCGTCGGTCCTTCAATCCCGTAATGGGCGCTGAAGTTATGATTGTCTCCGTCGCGGTTCTCTTCCCCGTTGGCTTCATTGTGCTTCTGTTCGTAGCTGACCAGGTCATGCAGCGTGAATCCGTCGTGCGACGTAATGAAATTGATGCTGTGGTAGGGCTTGCGGCCGCTGGGTTGGTACAGGTCACTCGATCCGCTCAGACGTGTCGCCAGCGATCCGGTCAATCCCCGGTCGCCGCGCCAGTATCGTCGGACGTCATCCCGGTACCGACCGTTCCATTCCGCCCATCGGCTCGTGGCAAACGAGCCCACCTGATAGGCTCCTGCGGCGTCCCACGCTTCGGCAATGATCTTCGTGTCGGCCAGCATCGGATCCTCGGCGATCGTCTCCACCATGGGCGGATTGGGCACGAGGTGGCCGTTGCGATCGCGGCTGAGGATCGACGCCAGGTCGAAGCGGAAACCGTCCACGTGAAAGTTGTAGACCCAATGCCGCAGGCAATGAAAAATCATTTCGCGAACAATCGGGTGGTTGCCATTGATCGTGTTGCCGCACCCTGTGTAGTTTCGATAGCGGCCTTGGGCGTCGAGCATGTAGTAAACACTATTTTCCAGTCCCTTGAAGCTCAGCGTGGGGCCCCGCTCATTGCCTTCGGCAGTGTGATTAAACACCACATCCAGGATGACTTCGATGCCTTCCGCGTGCAGGGCGCGGACCATTTCCTTGAACTGGCGGACCTGGCATCCGGGCTCCCCGGGAGCCGCATAGCCCCGATGCGGCGCGAAGAATGCCAGAGGGTCGTAGCCCCAGTAGTTGACGTATTCCGGCCGGCCTCCTTCGGGCGCGAGGATGGGAAATTCGTGGACCGGCATCAGTTCCACGGCTGTCACGCCGAGCGACTTGAGATAGGGTATCTTTTCGATGAGTCCCGCATACGTTCCGGGTTGTTCCACTCTGCTCGACGCCGACCGTGTGAAACCGCGCACGTGCAATTCGTAGATGATGGTTTCCGATAGATTGCGTTTGACATGCCGATCCCCGCGCCATTCGAAATGGTCGTCAATCACAACGCATTTCGGTGGCCTGATCACGCCATCGTCCGACCGCTGGAACGTGCCGGCCAGCGCGCGGGCATAGGGGTCGATCAATCGCGCGCGGCGATCAAAGCGGTGTCCCTGCGGCGGAGCGTAGGGACCGTCGGCCTGAAAGTGGTAGAGCTGCCCCGCGCCGACGCCCGGCACAAACAGGCTCCAGATATTGCCCCAGCGGTCTGAATCGCGGTCGAATTGCAGCGATTCGACGGGGTCACGGTCCGAGACCCTGTTGTACAGCAACAGCCGCATGGCGGTTGCCGACCGGCTGAAGACCACGAATTGCACGCCGCCGTCGTGCAAGATCGCGCCGAAGGGCAGCGGATACGTGAATTGCAGCACCGGGTGGTCGTGAGACATGACGGCGTGCGCCGGAGCGGGCGAATGTGTGAAGCTGGAAGCCATCAATCCAAGACCGGCTCGAGAAAAACGCGGGAGGAGGGTTGGTCCGGGGGACACTCGTGGTGGCACAAACCAGACCCGTATTCGGGAAGCTGTCCCGAAATTCCGGATGGCGACCGCGGGATGATATTGTCACCTATGAGTTTTCAGGCATGACATCGCGGAGTGTCGTCTGCACTCTGCGCTCTATAAGCTCTTTAGATCCTTCGGCATTTCCCAGCCGGGTTCCTTCGCGGCGATGGTTTCAGCCCAACAGGCTTCTCGACCGATTTGCACCTAACAATCGCTACTACCGATTGCCGGCCCCGGCACTTCGGTAAACCGGCCGCGCGGACCGCCGTAACGCGAAACACGACCTGTTCGGGAAGGCCATCGGCTTCGGACGTCGATTTATCGTGTCAGCGGGACGGCGCGGTGTCAAGCAACGGCCCCGGCGTAGGCGGTGCGGGCCGGCGGCACCTATTCTACGGAATAATACGGTGGGCACCCTTACCGGCCGGCCAACCACGCGTTCGGCCGACCGTTCGTTGACAATAGGTCCAACCGCCTCCTAAAATCCAGCTTCTCTGACCAAACGGCATTCTCGACATTCATGGCAAGGGCCACCTACAAAGACGCTGGCGTCGACTTGAATCTGTACCGCGACGCCATGTCACGATTGCCCTCGCTCTTGCGCCGTACCCACACGCCTCGTGTCATTCCCGCCGAAGGCGGATTCGCCGGCCTGTTTCAGCTTGACTTCGACAGCCCGCTGTTTGACCGCCGGTACGAAGACCCCGTGCTCGTGGCCTCCAGCGACGGAGTCGGCACCAAGCTCAATGTCGCGCAGCGTGCCGGCGTGCACAACACGATCGGTATCGACCTGGTGGCGATGTGCGTCAATGACACGGTGTGCTGTGGCGCGGAACCTCTTTTTTTCCTGGATTACCTGGCGCTGCCGGAAGATAACCCTTCGCTGATAGAACAGATCGTCTCGGGCATCAGCCGCGGCTGCCGGCAGAGCGACACGGCGCTGCTGGGCGGCGAAACCGCAATCATGCCCGATCTGTACCGTGCGGACCAGTACGACGTGGCAGGCTTTTGCGTGGGCGTCGTGCCGCGCAAACGCATCGTTGATGGATCAGCCATTGCTCCCGGCGACCTGCTCGTGGGTGTTGCCTCCAGTGGGCTGCACTCCAACGGCTACAGCCTCGTCCGCCACATCGTGTTCGAACGGGCCGGCCTGCCTCTGGACGCGGAAGTTCCGGGTGCGGGTGGCACGGTGGGCGAAGTGTTGCTGGAACCGACCACGATCTATGTCCGCGCCATACGCCGCATCCTGGCACACTACCGTGTCAAGAACGTCGTGCACGGGATCGCGCACATCACCGGAGGCGGGTTGGAAGAGAACCTGTTCCGGATATTGCCGCCCGGCGGGCGGGCAGTGATTCAAACGGGTACCTGGCCGGTTCCGGCCGTCTTTTCGTGGCTCGAGCGTCTCGGCGACGTGGCGGCGGACGAGATGCGCCGCGTGTTCAACATGGGCATCGGACTGGTGCTGGTCATCCGGCCCTTTTTCCTGGACAGTATCCAGCAACAATTGGCGGACGCCGGCCTTGACAGTTGGGCGATCGGCCGAATCGAACAAGGCGAACCCGCCGTGGTCTACGCGTGAGATGTTCAATCCGATTTCATGGCCGTGGATGCCGAAGCGCGGGCGGGCTGCGACGGTCCCGCTCGGCGCAACGCGCCGAGCAAACCCGATTGCGTGTACGCACCTCGGAAAACGATCGGTTGGTCGAAGTTGCCGGGCGGGAATATGGCAATCACCGGCACGCCGTTGCTTTCAAGTCGTTCGAGCATTTTCTTGATCTCCGGCGGCTTTTTCGTGTAATCCGCGTACATGGGAACGACACCATTGCGCTGCACGAGATCCCGGACTTCCTGAGTGTTCAGCACGGTCTTCTCGAGTGTCTTGCAGGTTAAGCACCAATCGGCCGAGAAGTCAACGAGCACCGTGTTTTGTTTCGAAACGAGTGACTCCAGCCGATCGACTGAAAACGGGCGCCAGGCAAAGTTGTCCTTGCGATCCACCGTTTCCTGGCGGGCCAGGGCCGCGTATTTGTAGAAGCGGTACTCCATCACACCGTCCAGCCACCCGAAGGCCAACCACCCGACAAGCACCGTGATCACGCCCGCGCCGACCCATGCCTGAATGCGCGTTTCCGGAAACGCGTTCTGAGGCATGCGGCCAATCCACCAGCAAGCGGCGGCTATCCCCGCCAGCAGCGTGACCGTGGGCACGATCAGTGCAGGATGGATGAACGTGAGCAGAAAGACGACCGTACCCAGCAAGACGAATCCCATAACCTGTTTGAAAGTCACCATCCATTGACCCGGCGCCGGCAGCCAGCGGAGGGTTTCCGGAAATGCCCCCATCACCAGGTAGGGGCTGGCCATGCCGACTCCCAGGCTGGCGAACATGGCAAACGTCGTTGCCGGCGGCTGCCGCACGGCCCAGGCCAGGGCCGTACCCATGAAGGGCCCCGTGCAGGGCGTGGCCAGGACCGTGGTGATTACCCCCTTGAGAAACGCTCCGGCCGGGCCCTCGCCGCTGGTAAGATCCGCGGCACGGCCACTTCCCACGAAACCCGGGATGGGGATTTCCCAAATGCCAAGCAGGCTGAGCGCCAGCGCGAACACAATCGCCGTGAGCGTAATGTTGAACCAGTCGCTGCCGAATTGTTCGCCCCACGTCATTCCCACAAAGACGGCCAGGCCCGCCAGTACCAGAAAGACCGAAATCAGGCCGAGCGAATACCATACGTTGAGAATAAACGCCTGCGACCGGCTCTTGCCGGCTTGTTCCATGAAACTCATCATTTTCAGGCCGATCACCGGCAACACGCAAGGCATAAGATTCAGCACCAAGCCGCCCAGAAATCCCAACCCCAACATGTATGCCAATGAGGGGCCGCTTTGTTCATCGGGTTGGACGGCCGCTTCGTCCGGCGACTGCGTCGCGTCGTCGTCTTGATCCGATATCAATTGTTCAGCTTGGCGCGCGGCCTCGCTGTACCTGGCCTTGGCAAACGAAAGCGGCCGAGGATCCGTGCTCGACTGGCTGCCCACTTTCAAGGTGCCTTCGAATCGAACAGCCGTGGGAGGAAGGCAACTGCTGTCGCTGCAGATCTGGTAGCCCATGACGCCGGAAATCGTATACGACCCCGGCGGCGTATCGGCGGGAACGTCCACGGGCACTGTCCACGTGGCGGGACCCTCGTGGTATCGAGTGATCCCCAGTCCCAGCTCGCGCTCGTCCTTTTCAACAACCGTGGCATCCGTCGTCGGTTTTTTCAATTTCAGAGGCCCCGTCGCCGTCGGCACAATCAGCGTGGGCTTGGTTATCTCTTTCGGGTCTCGATCTTCACGAACGTACACATGCAGTCCGTTGTCCGGCCGCACGGTGAGCAGCAGTTTGGCCTGCTCGCCGGGCATGACGGTGCCGGGCTGAAGCGACCCGCTGACGATGGCCCCGGTTTCCGGACCCCCGATACTGCCCTGCCGAGCTCGATCTTCACGGCGCGCGGCGACGGTTTGCAGCGGTAGGCGACGCGCATGGCCCGGCACCGTTGCCAGTCTACGTCGAGCGACAAACGTTTCCCGCACGGGCACGCAGAGCCCCTGTTTGCATGCCAAAGCCGCGACCGTGCCACTCACTTCCAGCGTCGACGAGTCCGCGTCCGCCGCCAGAACGATGGGCATCGACCACGTCACGCGCCCGGAATGCTGTTGGACTTCGAGCCCTTCCCAGGCGGCTGTGTCCAGCGAAATGTCGGGAGGCTGATCGGGTTGGAAGGGACCTGCTTGCCGAAAGTCGGCGGAGGCATCCAGGGCGATGACCGTCTTCTGGGGACCGCCCGGCGGCTGGGTCACGGCGTAGACGTGATACGGTTCCGCGACCACGACGCTGACGTTCAGCGTGCATCGGCGTTGTTGGTCCGGCGGTGTGAAATGCGCAAACACCTTTAACAGCGGTGAACCAGAGAGGCCCGGCGCGGCGACGTCCGATACCGACTCCCCGACGTCGGGCAGCCGTGCCTGCGCGCCGCTCTGCTGGCCGCACAGCGCCGCGGCCATGATAACGACGACCGTTGCGAACATCCGCCGACGTATTGTTGTCATGTTGCTCGGTCTCGTGTGGTAAGTCTATAGTTCGTAACGTGTTATTATTGGTTTCTCGCCGAATCAGGTCAACGCGGACCTCGCCTAACCCCGGGCAGGACCCTACCGAATTGGCATCGCGAACCGCACCGGATTCAGGCCTGGTGAACGGCGATGGGGAGTCGAGCATCGCCGGCTCACGGACCTCGGCAGCAAGGCCGGTTTTTCGGGAAAAACCTCACGACCTTCCCTGCCCGGCCGTTCCCCGTTCCAGTAACCTGGAGACCGGAAGTATTCTTTATAGGAAGCGGGCACCGAAAAGTTCTGTGGGTTACACAACACGGCAGGTGAAATGTGTTCGGGCAGCGGCCCACCATCGCTGGCGAAAAAGAGGAGCCGTCCGGCGGCAGAGGAGGACCTCTGGTCCCTTCCAGGCGAGCCGAGGCTGGGGATCGAGCGGCTGTGGCCATGGCGGCGTTTTTCGCCGGCGGTGTGCGGGCTGAGGATCATTGAACGTGTTGGAATACTACCTTCAGCGATTCCTCAATCACCTGCGTACGATCTTCGACACGGAATCTTCGGGACGCGTGATCCTTTACAGTCCCCTCGTGGGGCTCATATCGGGGCTCGTTGCGGTTGTTTTCTATTTCGCGCTTCAGGCCGTTAGTGACTGGGCGTTGGGCGGCCTGGGCGATGGTGCCGACCATGTGACGATCGCCGGCATCTCGGTGCCTCGCGTACTGGCCGTGTTGACGATTCCTTCGCTGGGCGGACTGTTGTGTGGTATCGTCGTGTACCGTTTCGCGCCGGAGGCCGAAGGCCATGGCACCGACAGCATGGTACGCGCGTTTCACCGCGACCGGGGCCGCATCCGAGGACGCGTTCCGTTGGTGAAGGGCGTGGCATCGATCCTGACAATCGGTTCGGGGGGGTCGGCGGGACGCGAAGGCCCGATCGCTCAAATCGGTGCCGGCTTTGCGTCTTTCCTGGCGGACAGGCTGCGCCTTGGCGAACAGGATCGACGGCAGTTGATGTTGTCCGGCGCGGCAGGCGGTATCGGGGCGATTTTTCACGCGCCCCTGGGCGGTGCGTTGTTTGTGACGGAAGTGCTGTACGGTTCGACCGCATTGGAATTTGCCGCGGTCATTCCGGCCGTCATCGCTTCGATCAGCGCTTACACGGTGTCGGCCAGCCTGTTGGGCCATGGCCTGGCCGTCGTTGCGCCGCGCCAGTTGCAGTTCGCAGGCCTGTCAGAGGTGCCGTTCTATCTGGCGCTGGCGCTGCTCTGCACGCTCGTCGGGTACGCGTACGTGAAGACTTTCTTCGGACTGCGCGACAAGGTCTTTCGCCGCCTGCCATTGCCCAACATGATCAAACCCGCGCTGGGTGGCCTGCTGCTGGGCTGCGTCGCATTGTTTCTGCCCCAGGTCATGGGCGGTGGCTACACGGCCATCCAGCAAGCCATCGACGGTGCATTGCCGGTCCGACTACTCATCCTGCTGTGCGTGGCCAAGATCGTTGCCACGTCATTTACGATTTCCTCGGGAGGCAGCGGTGGCGTGTTTGCTCCTTCGCTGTTTATCGGAGCGATGCTCGGCGGGGCATTTGCTCAGGTCTGCGACCAGATGTTCCCCGGCGCGCTGCCGCACACCGAGGCGTTTGTTCTGGTGGGCATGGGAGGATTCTTTGCGGGAGTGGCCAAGGTGCCGCTCACCGCAGTTCTGATGGTATGCGAAATGACCGGTTCCTACGGTCTGCTGGTCCCGTTGATGCTTGTCAGCATCGTCAACGTGGCGTTGTTGTCGTCGCGCTGGACCCTGTACGAAGAACAGGTGCATGCGATTGTGGATAGCCCCGCGCATCGAGGCGATTTTATCGTCGATGTGCTGGAACAAATTCGCGTGAGCGAAGTCATGAGACGGGACCGGCATATCGACGTGGTCCCGGAGCACACTCCGCTTCCCGAGATCCTGCGGCTCGTGGCACGCTCGCACAACAACTATTTCCCAGTGGTCGATCACGACCGCAACCTGGTCGGCATTTTCTCGCTGCGCGATCTGCGGAGTGTCCTCACGGGCAACGGCGCCGGGCCGCTGGTGGTGGCCACCGACGTGGCGACGCAACCGGTGTTGACCGTGACGCCGGACGACGATCTGCACACCGCGTTACGACGTTTCACTCAGAAGAACATCGACGACATTCCCGTGGTGGACGCGAAGCAAAAGAGTCAAATCCTGGCCATGCTCAGCCGCAAAGATCTGATCGCGGCGTATCACGATCGCGTGACGTCTCTTCAGCAGGAGCACGCCACGAATTGGCCCGGAACGTGAGCCGGCTGAGGACGGTCGCCACGCGCTGCTCGACGGCCGAACGACTTTCGAAACGCCGGTCGTCGACGAAAATCCATTCGATCCAGTTCATGCCGGACGCGTAGATCTGGCAGTGGTCGAATGCGTGCACCAGTGCGTGTTCTTGTTCGGAAAGTGGACGCACCGCCGTGTAGGCGGCGATTCCTGCCGCCCACAGCGACCCATCGTTTCCGGCCAGACTGCCGAGCAGCCGCGCCACATCGGCGGCCACCGATTCCACGCGAAGCGCCCCGAAATCGATCAGTCCTGTGACCCGGTCGCCGGTGAACAGCACGTGATCGCCCCAGATATCCCGAGCGCACGGCTGCCGCGCCACCGGGAGATCGCGTACGATTTCCAAGGTCCGGCAAACCTCGCCGGCCCCTTGTTGAAACAGGGCGAGGATTTCACGCGCGGGCGCTCGAATGGCGGGCCATCCCCGCGCGTCGATCATCCGCGCCGCTTGGCCGACACCCCCTCGGATCCATTGACGAATCTGAGCAAGGTAAGCCGCAATTCCCGGCGCCGGACCATGGTGGGCGGCCTGAGCGGGGAATCGCGCCACGGCCTCGTGCCATTGCGCCAGCGCGTCGAGCGCCGCGCGGACACGAGCCACGGGCATCACGCCGCGCCCGGCGGGCGCGCCCGGCATCCACGGTTCCAGTTGCCACAGGGTGGCATCGACCCGTTGAAACGTATGTTGCGCCGCAGTCGGCAGCGGAACGGGCACGCGCCGGAAACCCTGCTCCCAGGCAAAGCGCAGGACGGCGTGAATAAAACACAATCGATCCGGTGTCGGATGTTCCGCGGGCCATTGACGCAGACACCATTGGCCGTGCGGCGATGTGATCCTCCAGAAGCGTGCGCCGCTGAATCCGCCGGCGTTGCCCAGAGGCTCGATGCGCCCCGGTCTGACGGGAGGCGGATACGCCGACAGGACGCGCTGCACGACCCGATCGTCTGTCATCCGAATGGGACTCCCATTTGTCATCACGCAACGCAAAAATGGGGTATATTCCAGAGAGGCCAATCACGCCGCTGTGTTCGGATAATATGGAAAGGAACGATTGTACCACCGATACGCAGCATCATGCCTTGCGGGCGATCCCACCTGCCACCCCGCGGCATGCCCCGCCACGCCCTGTCGTACAGACTCTCCCTCCCCACTCCTAGCGAGATGTACTCATGCCGACCCTCCCCACCGCGGCTCGCTGGCCTCCCCCGCTGGCCCTGGTCGCGCTCGTCGTGAACCTCGTCGT
>CAZNKT010000109.1:18502-19584 GCA_964573605.1 uncultured Pirellulales bacterium | reverse complement strand
GCCGCGTCGACATGAAGCGTTTTGGAGACCGCGCGCCAGCCCGGCACGGCGTTGACTTCGATGGCGTACAGGAGGCCGTCGCGACGGGGCAACAGATCGATTCCCGCCAGCGACGCACCGACGGCATGTGCCGCGCGGACGGCCATTTCGCGCAGCCGGTCGTCGACCACCAACGGTTCGGTTCGCGCGCCTCGGCTCACATTCGTCCGCCAGTCGGTGGCGTTGATGCGCCGGATTCCCATTACATGGCTCCCCACGACCAGCAGTCGAATATCGTATCCATCGTGCGGCACGAATTCCTGAAGGTAAAGCACCGAGCCCAGGCGGATCATCAGTGTGGCGGCGCGCTCGAACAGGGCTTCATCCTCGATCCGGGTGATGCCGCGGCCTTCAGAACCGAACAGCGGTTTCATGACCACGGATCCGCCGAGTTGTTCAAAAGCGACCATCGCCGCCTCGACAGTTTGGCACACGCGAGTACGTGGCACGCGCAGGCCGGCCTTGGCCAGCTTGGCCGTTGTCACGTACTTGTCCACAGCCGTCTCCACCGCGCGGGCCGGATTGATAACCGGTATCCCCGCCGCTTCCAGCCGCCCCAGAACGTCCATTCGAAACACCACCTGCTCCAAGGAGCCGGGGGGCATGGTGCGGACAAACACCGCGTCCATGGACTCCATGCACACAGCGCCGCTCGATGCCCGATGGCCTGCCGGGTCGAGCGCGGCGGCCAGTTGGGAAAAGCGGGCGGCATGAACCTGGTGATCCGCACCCGCGGCGCGTGCGAGGTCCCTGCAGTACCAACTGTCCGCCGCTCCGAGAAACGCAATCTTCATCGTTTCTCCGGTCGCCGTGCGGAGCCGTTGAACGACTGTTGAACAACCTCCGGGACCACCTGACCGAACCGGTGCGTTCGGCCGGTGTCGAGATTGATCATGGTGATCACGGCGGGACTGAAAAGACCCGCATCGATGTCGTAAAAATTTCGGTCGGCCCGTTCGAAAATCTCGGCGAAGGGCCGGCCGAATTCCTTCGCCGTGTTGCTCGGCACCGCCCGGGCAGCCTCGGCAACACTGCCGTCGTCG
>CAZNKT010000109.1:7692-18492 GCA_964573605.1 uncultured Pirellulales bacterium | reverse complement strand
ACGCCGCCGACCACCCCGTCTCCGCGGTACGGTTGCCGTCGTCGCCCCGGACGAACAACACGCAATGCCCTCCGTAAATGATGGCATCGTTGGTTCTGCCGATCGCGGTCACGGGCTCCGGACTGGGCGGCGGCAGCGGGGCCCAGCCCAGGGCGGTTTGCACGCGCGTCAGATCAAACCCCAGTTCGTGGAGCTTGTGCATGGCCGTCTCCGCGGACCGGGCCACTACCTGCACCGTGCCGGCCAGGCTGCCAGTGGGTGCGACGATCAGTGTCAGCCTGTCCTTGGCGACGCCACATTTGCGGGCGATCTCGTGGCAGACCTCCGCGGGTGGAATCTCGTTGCATTCGAGCACCCCCACGGCGACGTCGGTCTGATCGCGACAGCCTAGCTGGCCGATCAAATCTTCGCGGGCCGCCGCCGCTCGCATGGGGCCGGACCCCATGGCGAAAAAATCGTCCCCGGAAATTTCCCATCCGGCGTACTGCGATGCCATGCAGCACAGCACGGGGTGATCCGTCTGGACCATGACGACCGGACCGCTCCCGAGGGCGGGATCACCCGGCGTCAGCCACGCGCGGCCGAGCCCTGCCATGCAGATTTCCGCGATGCGGCACCCGGCCTGAAGACCTCCGGAAGCCACCACCCCGCCATCCACAACCCGCGCACATCCCGGCCGCTCGACCACCGCAATCTTAAGCAATTCTGCGTCCCGCAGCAGCTGTTGGCAGAGGCTATCCGCTCGCTGGTTCAATCGCGCCATCGTATCCCACGATCCGAAAACCGAATGCCCGACAGGGGGGCCGCATAGACGCGGGCGGCCGCGCCCCACGACCGGCAAGGCCTAACGACTCCACGAGCATAGCCGATCGACGGGCCAGGGAAACCCTGAGGACCGCCACGCCGTTGGTGCACGCAACGCTACTCTACGGGTCGCTGGCGATCTGTTACTGTGAACACGATGCAAGGGTCGGCGCGGGCAGGTTGCTCCACGTCAGAGGCCGGAATGGCCGACTGGCTGGAATCGCCGGCGAGCTTGCCGATGAGGAGTCTTCTACTTTGGCCAGTCTTACTGTCGAAAACTACGTCAAGGAGATCTTCCAAATATGCGTCGATCAAGGGGGACAGCCCGCGACCACCGGCCAGGTCGCTGCAGCGCTGGAGGTTTCGCCGGGGACGGTCACCAGCATGTTGAAGACGCTCGCCGACACGAACCTCGCCACGTACACGCGCTATGAAGGCGTGCGGCTGACGCCGGCGGGCAACAAGCTCGCCCTCCGTGTGTTGCGGCGCCATCGGCTGATCGAGTTATTCTTGGTGAAAACCCTTCAATTGACATGGGACGAAGTGCACGAGGAAGCCGAGCATATGGAACATGCCGTGAGCGACTTGCTGATCGATCGAATGGATGCCTTCCTGGGACACCCGCAGCAGGATCCGCACGGTGACCCCATCCCCAGCTCGGACGGCACCATGAACGTGTGCGCGGGCCGGAGCCTGGCCAATTGCGGCGTGGGGGATCAATTCCGCATGCTCCGGGTGCTCGATCAGCGTCCCGAGTTTCTACGCTATCTGACCGACGCCGGTATCGAAGTGGGCGTGGAAGGGACCGTCGTGGACCGCAGCTTTGAAGCCGGCGTGCTCACGATCAAACTCGGCGCGGACGAAATCACGTTGGGAACCGCCGCGGCACGCAAGCTGCTCGTAGTGTGAGCCCATCGCGCCGGCGCCATTACCGTACGATCAAGCCTCTGATCTGCGGATCGCTGATCGCATCGGCCGGTGCAACCGCACCGCCTACCGCGATCTGGTAGTCGTCCCAGAGTTGCTGATTCGTGCGTCCGACGTATTCGTCCGGCAACCCTTCCTGGGGGTCGGGGAACGGAACGAAACCGGCCGCCTGTTCTCTGAACAACACATTGGCGCCTGCGTAAGGCCCATATTCAATCAGCACCTGATAGGGCGCGAAGATGTGATCAAACGATCCGTCGCGCTTTGTCAGTACGGACGGCAAAACAATCTCTTGCTGAGTGCGGCCTCCGGTCACTATCGGCGGAAGAGTGCCGAATTGAATGGGCCCGCGAATCTCTAAACGCGTCTCTTCCTGCAACGGTGTGTTGAACAAAATATTGTCCTGATTGTTAAAAAAGCCACCGTCGATAATGTTGTCACCTCGGCGCGGTGCTTTCAACCCAATTGCATAACCTTCAACGTGGAGGTTCTGGAAGGTAATGTTGCTCGTCCCACCGTTTCGGTCAACTCCCAAGCCGGCAAGGTCGCCCCCCGCTGCGATAATCGTGCTGTTCCTCAACACAGTCTGGTCCGTGTACACCAGTTCTACTCCTGTCCGATTGGACCACAGCAGCAGGTTCTCCAGCACGCTGGACTGCGTGTGTTCCGCCTGCCGTAGGTGGAAGCGCGTGGTGACGCCGACACGCGACGCATAGGCGATGTTGTCGCGGAAGCTCTTCAAGGGGACGTGCCCGACGTCTATCGTTTCCTGGCCGTCGGCCAGAGACGGGTCGCTAAGGTTTTCGGCTAGAAAAACCGTTTGCCCCAAGCCGTCCTGAACGAGTCCGCGCGTGAACGCAATGAACGCATTGCCCTGGTGCCCGGAGGCAACATTTCCGACGACTTCCACGCCGCCGCCCTGCAACCAGAATCCGTCGCCCTGGTGGCCGAAGTCCTGCATGTCATTGCGGCTCGTGACGTCCTCGCCGGAACCCGTCGAGCGGATCGCAAGGTTCCCGACAAACGAACCGATTTCGTCTCCAGCCTCGGTGACAAAGGCGGCTCCATCGACATCGTAAGCCACATTGTCGGTGAAATGGACGAAGCTGCTGTGGTTGACGTAGCCCCATCCCGGGCTTCCCACGACGGCACTGCCATGCACGATCGAGGGATGATTATCTGGCTGGACGCCGTTGCGGTGGAAATGCACGGCATACCTGCCCCGCGGGTTCAGTCCCGTGCCGGGCATCCGGTTGCCCTCGTCGTCGACCTCAACGTCGTTGACTTCGTCGCGTTTGTTCGTTCGGCCCACCTCGTAGAAGCCGGCGTAGCGGATTTCTACATCACGGGTGTGCATGAACATCACGTGCCCTCGACGGTCCAGGTCCGGGTTCTCGGATTCGATCGATACGTTGCGCGTCAAATTCGCGACATGCACCTTCAGATCCGGAGCGGGGGGCAGGTGGTCGAACTCAAGTGGCGCGACCGTCACGCGATGGCCATCCACGTCCAGGATCGTAAGCCGCTCGTCCTGCTGCCCGCCGCGGTCGGTACCGGCCAGTACAAGCGCATCTCCGGCGGTCCAGCCCCGCGGCACTTCGTCCAGAATCAGTTCCGTGTCGCCGGCCGTCGGCGCGCGTGCAAGAGTTGCAAACGAAGTTGTTTCGGCCCCGCGCATCTCGATACGCCCATGGACGATCACACCGCGACTGAGGGCCATCGGATCCCACTGCGCATCGATCGGTCCGCGATCGGCAATGATGATCCGGCTTTCTGCAGCGGCCGCCACCGGTTCGGCCTGCGTGCCCATCTCCAGCGTACCGGCGTGACTCACAATGAGCGTATCCACGCGCAGCTGCGTTAGCCTTTCAGGATCGAACCGCAGCGTGCCGTCGACGCGCACGGTCACTAAAGTTTCACCAATGGCGCCATCGACGGTCACCGTCATCCCGTGGGGGATCAATACGCGGGCGTCGGCGGCTGGAAGTTGGCCCTCATGCCACGTCGCCGGGTCGGACCAGTTTCCGGATGCCACGGCCTGATGGGTTACGGCGGAGTAGGGAACGAGATCGAACAGCGCCAAGTGCGTCCGGCGCTTTACGGCGTCGTCCGGATGGGGGACGAGCGTGTGGATGCGTTCGTCCGACTGCCGGTCTTCCAGGACGTCGAGCACTTGGAGCAAATCGCGGCCCGGGGTCAAGCTTCCTTCCGCCCCTGGCGAATGATCGTTGCGCAGCCCCGCGCTGGCCTGAATTCCGTGGTCGCCCATATCCGCGTGGTCGTGCCCGCCGGCATCGCCCGTCAGGATGAACCAGTCGCGATCGTCCTCGCCCGACAGCGTATCCACGGCTTCGTCGTCATGTACCGACACTTCCGAGGCGATGGAGAAGGAGAAGTTTTGATGTTCGATACCCGCGACGCGGAATTCGTAAGGCGCGTCGGCCGTCCAAGCAGAGCGGAGATGTTCGAGCGCCGGATCAAACGGATCGTAGCCGGTCCAGCCCCCGATAAGCAGGTCGTCGCCGAAGTCGCCTCGGAGTTCGTCCGCGCCGCGGCCGCCGATGAGGATGTCGTCGCCCTCGCCGGCGGCCAGCAGGTCGGCGTCGGGTCCACCCAGGAGCACGTCGTGGCCGGCATGGCCCAGGACGTAATCGATGCCCGCGCCGCCCCGCAGCAGGTCATCTCCATCGTCACCGCGGAGCATATCGTCACCGTCGTTGCCGAAAATCGAGTCGTTACCTTCCTCGCCTGACAGTTCGTCCGCCCCCGTGCCTCCCCACAATTCATCGGCGCCGGGCCCGCCGAGCAGACGATCGTTGTCGGCACCGCCCCACAGAAGGTCGTCATCCCCTTCCCCAAAGAGCGCATCCGCGCCGGAGTTTCCCGAGATGGCATCCTGCCCATTGCCGCCGCGCAGGTAGTCGTCCCCGGCTCCGCCTTCCAGTTTGTCATGGCCGTCGTCGCCATACACTTCGTCGGCACCGCTGCCGCCCGAGGCAAAATCGTCGCCCGCGCCGGCATGGACGTCGTCGTCGTCCGGTCCACCCTGCAGCTCGTCGTCGCCGTCATCGCCCATCAACCGGTCGTTGCCGGTTCCGCCGAACAGCCTATCATCCCCCTGATCGCCAAACAGACTGTCGCCATCATCGTCCCCGTGCAACGTATCGTCCCCCGCCTCACCGCGCAGGTAATCCGCGCCGGCGCCGCCGTGCAGGGTGTCCGCTTCGTCGCCGCCGAACAACTCATCGTCTCCGGCTCCGCCCGACAACGTATCTTCACCGGGCCCGCCCAGGATGAGGTCGTCATGGGCTTCGCCCATCAAATTGTCCTTGCCGCCGCCTCCGTCAAGTTTGTCGTCCCCTTCGCCTCCCATGAGGCGGTCGTCACCGTTGTCACCGAACAACGCGTCGCTGCCGTCTTCACCCAACAGGACGTCGTTGCCCGCTTCCCCGCGCAGATAATCGTCGCCGGCGCCGCCTTCGAGACGATCATGGGCTCTTCCACCAAAGAGCCGGTCCGCGCCGTCCTGGCCGAACAACTGGTCCGCGCCTCCGTCGCCATGCATTTCGTCAACACCGGCTCCTCCGAACATGACGTCGCTGCCGGTACCTCCCGACATCCAGTCATCGCCCTCGCCCCCGAACAGCTCATCGATCCCCTCCTGCCCGAGGAGCCGGTCCCCTCCGGACCGTCCGTACATTTGGTCGTTGTCCTTGCCGCCCTGAAGCAAATCGTCGCCGGCACCGCCATCCAGGAAGTCGTCGCCGTCGCCGCCTTTAAGATTGTCAGCCCCTGATTCGGCGTACAAATAGTCCCCACCAGCGTCGCCGTCCAGCAGATCGTCGCCAAAGCCTCCCCACAGGATGTCCACGCCTGCGCCACCTTCCAAACGGTCATCGCCGCCGTGGCCACGGAGCGTGTCATTGCCGGCTTGTCCGTAGAGCCGATCCCCGGCGAGCCCTCCCAGGAGATCATCGTCTCCAGGCCCGCCAAACGCCGTCGATTTAACCTGCGTGTCGTTCTGAAATCGGTCGTTACCCCCCTCACCGTGAAACACGATCAGGTCGAGTTGGTCGGTGGGAACAAAGATTCGAAACGACGCATCGGGCGTCTGCAGCTCGAAGGCGAACGTCTCTCCATCGACGGCCGATACAGTGGCGACATCGTCACCGTCGGTGCCGTTGATGTCGACCTGTTTGCCCGCGGGATGGTGGACGAGGGGTCCGGACGCCAGGACGATCCGCGGCTCAAGCGTCTCCACGGTCGGCAATATCGATCGGCCAAGCACGCGGCGGCGAGTGGGACGTGAACCGTGCAACAGCCGATGCCACGAACGAATCCAGTCGTGCATGTTTCCCATTCACTCCCGGCCGATCGGGTGTGACACGCAAGGCTCCCGCGTCGGCCCTAATTGCGTTCCCAACGATGGTGACGCCTGCACCCGCCCCAAAGAGGTGCCCGTGTGGACGCTAGACAGCGTCCGGCGTGTCAGCCAAAGTTGCGGAACCGTACAAGAAGATGGTCGGTCCGGAAAGGGAGATATGAAACCGCCGTCTTTATGTATCGCATAGTCTACAGAATTTGGCAAAGAAACGCGGAAAAATGCCACCGCCGGGGTATGCGACGACTTAGCAAGCTAGAGCGGCGAGCGAATAATCTGCCCAGCAGGCGGGGGTCGGGACCCGGTCCAAAGGAGCGTGTGCGACAGCTCAGGACGCTGCAAACGTTCGCACGGTGACGAGCATCCTCGAGTTTACGGCAACCGGGAACGCGGCGAGTCGAATAGTCCGTCGTCGATTCGCTCGGAGGCAACTTCGTCCGCGAGGCGGGCCGGCACGTCCGCGGCAGCGCGCCGCCCGGCGGCGACCGAGGGGCGCTTGGCCAAGCAGTCCGACCGCTGTGGTAGGCGAGTCGTTGCGACGCGGATGCGCGGCAGCGCGGAGAGGGCCGGAGGAGAATTCGGCGCGGTTGCCGACGCGCCGCGTTCGTCCGGCAGCTCGTCCTCCGGAAGATCACCCCACAACACGGGAGAAATCGTGAACGCGGCGTCCACGTCGGGGGCCGTCAACCTCGGACCCGGCGCGGCTGGACGGGCAGCCATCGAAGTCGCCGCTTGCCGCGCCGCGGCACTGGCGTTGTTCGTAAGAACGAGCACAAAATCGTCGATGTCATCGAAGTCCACGTCGTCATCCTCGTCGATGTCTCCGTTCAGTACAGGAAGCGCGCCGTAGAGTTGTTCATAGGCATCGGGGTCGAGCAGCGCCAGAACGAAGTCGTCGATATCGTCGAAGTCGACATCTTCATCCAAGTCCATATCGCCTCTCAGGTCCGGTGGCAGGTTGGTGAATACGTCCACGATCAGCGCGATATCGTCGAAGTCAAAATCTCCATCCCCATCGCCGTCGCCGTTGACGTGCGGAGCTACTGTAAACACATCCGTGTATGCCTGGGGATTGCGCAGCCCGGCGATGAGCGGATCGATGTCGTCGAAATCGACGTCGCCGTCAAGGTCCATGTCTCCCAACCGGCCGCCGGCATCCAGCACCCGGAACATTTGATCCGACACCAGCATTTCGGCGCGCTCTTCGGCACTGAGAGCAACGTTTTCATTGACCTGCACCGCATACCACTCCAGTGGTGTCACCAGCGAACGTGTCGCGTCGGAAAAATAAATGCGCGACGGCCGGATGGACCCATTGCTGGTCTGTTCCTGGTGCGTGACCGGGTAATCGTTGCGCATAACCTGAAGCGTCGCGGAAAATGTATCTTCGGACGTAGAAACGATCAGGTTGACTTTGTCCTGGTGGTCCAGCTGGACATTGGGGAAGATCAATTTCTGTGTCAGGAAATCGGACAAATAGCCGTCGATCCAGAGCGTGTTGTTTGCTCGCGTGTAGTAGATCTCGACCCGGTTCGATGCCGATTCGATCAATGTGGCGATCGGGCGTTCGAAGGTATCGCCCATCGAATCTTCCAGCGAGCTGAAGGCGCTGATCGCCGGCAGGCTGAACGTCATCCCGATCGTCCACTCGGCGCCGGTGGAGAATCCCCGGGCAATGGCAATTTCGTCGGGCCCGGTTTCACCCGGAGACAGCGGGTAGATCGGGGCGGGGCCTTCCACCAATCCCTCGCCCACGACGAGCCATCGACGTGGAGCCGCGCGATCGGACGATGACCCATCGTAGACCCACAACCTGTTTTCGGCCGACAGCGGCGCGTCGGGGCTGGGAATACCCCGGTGGAAGCTCGGCAGCCATTCCTGGTTGGCAAACCATCGTGTCGCGCGACGCGATATTCGTTCCCCCTGCGCGCCGAACTCGTATCCCGGCTCGATCCCGTTGCCGTCCAGCGAGTATTGCCACATGACGAGCCAGTGATGGGACGACAGTTCGCTGGCAATATCCGCCAGATCACGAATGCCCCCCTTATCGCTTGCTCCCGTGGTGGTTATCTCCCAGATGGGCATTTCGGGGGAAACCGGCGGAAGGTCAACGGGCTGGGGGCTGATGAGCGATCCGTCGTCAACATAGCGAAACGTGCCGTCGACCACTTCCACCTGCCGGTAATTCCATCCATCTTCAGGCGGTTCGGCTTCGTGTAGCGTGGCATTGAGCAGGTTGGTGCCTCCGGGGTTCACCAACAGGGGCGCAAAGGGCTGCGGGTCGGACGGCTGGTCGGCGACCAGGATGCCGCCAGCGGAGGCGATGATGAACTGGTCTCCGTAAAGCAAGGGATTGCCACCGCCGACGGTCGGCAGGGCGACCCAGTGTTCGCCGTCGGCCGAGAAGTGCATGGCCGCTATCCCGTGCAGACCCGGCGGATTTTTTTCAGCCACGACGTAGCCGCGGCCGCGCAGATGGTGGATCCACAGCGAAACCCGCCGTTGATACGCGCCACCGGAAGCCAGCGCGATGGTGGTCCCGCGTAGCTTGGTGATGATGGCTTTGTCGACCACGGCATCGGGGGCCTGGACCTTCATGATCACTTCTGGCTGCTGGTCGCCGGTGGTAATTATGTCGCCTAAGGCGGCGCCGGGCGCCGTAGAGGCTGCCTGGTTGCCCAGGACCCAGACGGGAGCATCTTCGGGGCTCCACGCACCTTGAAATTGTTCCACATGGGTCCACACGTCGCCCGTGTAGTTCTCGAGATCTTCTGCCACGTGCCGAACCATGTTGTTGCGCTTGCCCGTATCGCCCCAGAAAGAAGCCATTCCATCGGTGAACATGCCCGCGCTGTGGGCGTGCAATCCGCCGCCGTCGGTCGGCTCCCAGCGCTCGTACACGAGCTTGTTCGGCTCCACAACCCAGGGCTCGCCGACCGCCGCTCTCCGCGCGCGGAACAACCCGATCTGTCCGCCTTTGGGCTGGCCGGCCCGGTACAGGTAATCGGACCACGGAAACCAGGCGCCCAGGACATCGTTCGGGGACTTTTCGGGGAACGCGTTGGAAAAGCCCCATGTCTGCCCGCGATCGATGCCTTCTGCCACGTCGCCCGCGAGAGGAGGTACGTCGAATCCGCCGCCGACTTGCTCCACGCGATGGAACGTTGCACCGTGGTCCTGCGTCCAGACGAACGTGATGCCGTCGGCAATCCACGCTTCGTCCTGCGCTCGATCGCGCTGCGTCAGGATCACGATCAATCCTTCGTGCACGATCGCTGCGCGGGCGATATACCGGAAACCCGGGACGGTGCCGGCCAATAAGTCCTCGTATTCCGTTTGCCGCACGTCGATGGTATTGGCGACTTCCAATCCCGCTCCGCGAAAGACCGTCAATCGCCCATCAGTTTTGTTCTCCATCAAGGCCAGCGGCGTCACGCCGTCATGATCCCAGCCCGCGCCCAGAAAACTGATGTTATCGTCGTCCGGCTCGACCAGGGTCCATTGCGGAGTGCTGCTGACCGCTCGCGGATCGGCAAACCTGGGCTCGTTGACCGCCACTGGTTGGCCTTGCGGATCGACGGTGGAGACGTTTCGACGAAACTGCAGATCCAACGTGCCGATTTCCCGGCCGTTGAGGACCAGCGACTGCCAGCCCGATGCCACGGCCTGTGCGGCGACCGAATCTTCAGCCGCGAAGGCCGTTGCCGGCGGCTCATCGAGTTGTGTGGCAGCTGCCGATAGGAGTTGACGGTTCTCGAGTGATTCAATGTGCAGACCGCGAGGCTTTATCGAGACTCGCCTGGAGTCCCGTTGGCGCATCCGATGGCACGTGCCCTTCTGTCCGTAACTGAGGCGGCGCATCCAGAACCTCATAGAGCCAGTCTCACAACCTGATCGTGCTGCCAGATCTTCGGATCATGGAGCGGTTACTGGGCATTTTGAAAAAGCTTCCAGTCTTTCCGATCTGCTGGCCCCTGTCCGCGTCAACCGGTGGAAGGCTTCCTGTCTTTCACACGGCTCGCGCCGGAACCTGCCGCGTCCCGCGGCAACCAGACCGCGACCCGTTGCGCTGCTGCAAGCCTTCCTGCGGCCAAAGCGTTCGCGTCAGCCTGCTGCGGGCTCCGGCCACGCGTCGGAGGAGCGGAAATCCGCCGATGGAGGTGGACCGATGGCTGACGGGACGACGATCCGGCAGGAAACAGCGCGGATTTGTCTTGCGCCCGTGCGATGATTGATTGGGTCTGTCCCTGCCCGGCGGCCGCGCCTGCTGACTGCTGCCTTCATTGTATTTGATGAGAGAAATCCTGCAACGAAATCGCTTTTTGCTCTGCTGGCGTCGGCGCGAGCGCAGGCCGCAGCGCTTCACGTGCCCGAAGCCGCTGCCCGCGACGACGTTTGACGGCGGGGGGGCCACCTTCTACAACTACCTGAGGTACCGGCGCCGGCGGTCGGTGGCACACCGGGGAGCAACCGGCTTCGTCCGCGAGGAGGGAGAGGAAGGACCTGGCGGCGATCGGCGAGAGGTCCCTGCAATGGCAGCCGTGCGAACCTGGTCAGGGTGGAAACACAGCAGCCATAAGCGCGGATCGCTTTGTGCAGCGGGCCTCTCGTCGATCGCCGCCGGCGAGTCCCGCATTCATTCCGTTCGGAGTACGGCCAATCCTACCATTGTCCGGGGACTGGGACCG
>CAZNKT010000109.1:0-7592 GCA_964573605.1 uncultured Pirellulales bacterium | reverse complement strand
CATTCATTCCGTTCGGAGTACGGCCAATCCTACCATTGTCCGGGGACTGGGACCGGCAGGGAGGCGTTGACGAACCATGGCCAGCGAATCGCGAGCAGATTCCGATCACGCATCGCGCCCCTACGTCGTGTTGGCTCGCCGGTATCGGCCCCAGACGTTCGACCAGCTTCTCGGTCAGGAGCACGTCGTCCACGCGATCACCAATGCGATCCATTCGGGGCGCGTCGGCCACGCCTACCTGTTTACCGGCGCGCGGGGCGTCGGCAAAACGTCGGCTGCGCGCATTCTGGCCAAATCGCTCAACTGCAAAGACGGCACGACCGTCAAGCCGTGTTGCGAGTGCGACATCTGCTTGAGCATCGGCGACGGGGAAGACGTCGATGTCTTGGAGATCGACGGTGCAAGCAACCGCGGGATCGACGAAATACGTCAGCTCCGGCAGAACGTCGGCGTAAGGCCCACGCGCTCGCGGTTTAAGATCTACATCATCGACGAAGTCCACATGCTGACGAAGGAAGCGTTCAACGCGCTGCTTAAGACGCTCGAAGAGCCGCCTCCGCACGTCAAGTTCATCTTTGCCACGACGGAACCGAACAAGATTCCGGCGACGATCCTTTCCCGCTGCCAGCGATTTGACTTCGCGGGAATCGAGACGTCCCGGATCCGCGAGCACCTGCTGACTGTCGTTGAAGGCGAAGGGCTGAACGCCGAAATGGAAGCGATCGAACTGGTTTCGCAGCGGGCGGGGGGCTCGATGCGTGACGGGCAGTCGCTGCTGGAACAGTTGCTGGCCGTCGGAAAGGGATGTGTTACGGTGCAGGACGCGATTGCCCTGCTGGGACTCGCGCCTGCTACGCGGCTGGGCCGGATCGTGGAGCACGTAGTCGAGCAGCGTGCCGGCGAAGCGCTTGTCGATCTGGACGATGCCCTGGCGGCCGGAGTCGACGCGGGCAGTTTTTTGGAGCAGATGCTGGGTTACTTCCGTGATCTGATGGCGGTGCATGTCGGCTGCGGCCCCGAACAAATGCGGTTTACTTCGGCATCGCAGCATCCGGAAATCCAGCGATGGGCCGGAAAGCTGGACCTATCGCAGGTGCTGGCGTCCATTCAGATCCTGGAACAGACGCTTGGCCGTCTGCGCGTCTCGGTCCATGCGCGGACGCTTGCCGAACTGGCCATCGTGCGCCTGGCGCGCCTGGAACAACTCGACCAGTTGCCCGACTTGATTGCCAAGATCGATAGCGCGGATTCCGTGGCATCCGCGCCCCCACTTCCCCGCTCCCCGGCCAACGCAGCGGCGCGCAGCGCGCATCCGCCGCCGGCAGAGGCACGTCCGTCGCTCAGCGATTCAGAGCATCGTCGCCGCGCCGAGACGGCTCCCGACAACAAAGAACTGGCGATGACGGATCAGGCCGCAGCGAGGCTGTGGAGCGAGGCCATCGCACGGCTGGACGCCGGATCGGAGTTGGTTGCCGAATACGCGGCCAAGGCGCAGTTAACGTCCGCCGGCCGTGATCGACTCGTGGCGTGTTTTCCCGCGCGCTACGGTAGCTTGAAAAAGTACTGTGAAAATCCGGGCCCCAAGGAGAAGCTCGAAGCAGTCGTCGAAAACATCGCCGGTCGCCGCTTCCACCTCGAATTCGCCGTGGCGGCGGAAGATGGCGGCGTGGAGGCCCCTGTCGCCGTTCCCACCCGACGACAAATGCAGATCAAGATCGGGATGCGGCCGTTCGTCCGCCGCGCCATGCAACTGTTCAATGCCGTACAGATTCAAGTCGAATCGCCCCGCGGTTAAGAGGGCGATTGGCGGGAGGTGTGATTCATCGTGTTTAAGGGCATCGGTCAACTGGCCAATCTGGGTTCGCTCGTCAAGCACGCCCAGCAGATGGAAGAAAAGCTCCGCGGCCTCAACCAAGAGCTGAAAAACAAGCGCGTGACGGGATCGGGAGGTGGCGGCCTGGTACGCGTCGAATGTAACGGCCTGGGTGAAGTACTGGCCGTCGCTATCGATCCCTCCCTGATGGAAAAGGGAGACCGAGAGATGATTGAGGATCTGCTGCCGATGGCTTTCAATCAGGCCAGCCAGCGCGCCAAGCAGTTGCACCAGGAAGCCGTCAAATCATTGACCGATGGGCTCGACATGCCAGGCTTGAGCAGCCTGCTGGAGAAGATTCCGCGGGTCGACTCATGATCTCCGAATCGGTGAGTGTGCTGATTGACGAGCTTGCCTCGCTGCCGGGCATCGGCAAGAAATCGGCCGAGCGTTTAACGTATCATCTGCTGCGTATCAGCAAGGACGATGCCCTCCGCCTGGCAGACGCCATTCGGGCCGTTAAAGAAAACGTGCAGTACTGCCGTCAATGTTTCAACCTGGCCGAAGGGACCATCTGCACAATTTGCCAAGATTCGAACCGCGATCCGACCCTGCTGTGCGTCGTCGAGCAGCCGCGCGACTTGATCGCCCTGGAGCAGGCCGGGATCTACAAGGGGCTGTATCACGTCCTGCTGGGACGCATTGCCCCGCTGGAAGGCGTGACCGCAGACGACCTGACCATCGATGCATTGGAAGACCGGCTACGCAGCGGTTCGATCAAGGAAGTGATCATGGCGACCAATCCTACCCTTGAAGGAGATGGTACGGCACTTTACATTTCCCATCGACTGGCCGATATTCCAGTGGCCGTCACTCGACTGGCGAGGGGCATCACGACAGGCAGTGTTCTTGAGTTCGCCAACAAGGAGGTTCTGACGGACGCTATCACGGGCAGGCAGAAACTTTGACCGCCCCTCGTGCGGGTCGGCCTCCAGGACCCCGAGATACCTGTGAGCATATAAGATGGTAGAATACGTTGGTTAAGCAACTTTTCCGCGGCAGAATCGCTCGATCACTCGCGCCGCACAACTGGAACAAGCTTCACAAGCCATGCGACTGACCATCGGCCAACAGATGCAACTGGCTCAAAAGCAGGTGCTTGCACCGCGGATGATCCAGTCGATGGAAATCCTGCAGTTGCCGATCATGGCGTTGCAGGAGCGGATCGAACAGGAAATGGAAGAGAATCCCGTGCTGGACGTCTCCGAACGGGATGGCGATGCGGAATCGGAGGAAGACAACAAGGAGCCGAAAGAAGAGCATCCCGACGCGCCGGCCGAAGGCGAACGGGAACTTGTCGTGGACGAAGCCAATCATAACGAAAAGGACTTCGAGCGGCTGATGAACATGGCCGACGACTGGCCCGACCATTTCGAAGAGCGCAGTCGCCCGTCACGCGGCATGGTCGAGCAGGAGGCAGAACGGAAGCACGACGCCATGGCCAACATGGCCGCCCGACCGCAGTCGCTGCACGACTATCTCCATGACCAGCTCGGTTGGTTCGATGTCGATCCGGACGTGCGGTCCATGGCGGACCGGATCATTTACAATCTGGACAGCAACGGATATCTGAAGACGCCACTCGAAGAACTGGTCGATCCGGATGCCGAGGCGTCCCAATTGGAATTGGCCAGCCAGGCGCTGGCCCTGGTCCAGAAGCTCGACCCGCCAGGCGTGGGGGCGCGCGACCTGAAGGAATGCCTGCTGCTGCAATTGGCGCCCGGCACACCGTACTACGAAGAGTTGAGGACGCTCGTCTCGAGCCATCTGGCCGACCTGGAAAACAACCGTCTGCCCGTCATCGAGCGGCGCACCGGCTATTCTATCGAGCTGATTCAGGAGGCGTGGGAGGAACTTCGGAAGCTCAACCCGAAACCTGGCGCCGCCTTCAACGATTCGTTCGTACCCAACGTAACGCCGGACGTGTTCGTGGATACGGAGGAGGATGGGCGTTACAGCGTCCGTTTGGAAGACGGCCATCTGCCATCGCTGTATATTAGCCCCTACTACCGCGAGCTGTTGCGAAATCCAGACACCAATACAGAGACGCGAGAATACATCAAACGGAAGATTAACGCGGCTCAATGGCTGATCGAATCCATTGAACAGCGTCGCGGCACACTGACACGCGTGTCCCAGGCGATCGTCGATCATCAGAAGGAGTTTCTGGACAAGGGGCCGGAATACATCGAACCGTTGAAGATGCAGCAGATTGCCGACAAAGTGAACGTGCACGTGACGACAGTGAGCCGCGCCGTGGACGACAAGTGGATACAGACGCGACGCGGCATTTTTCCCCTCAAACGGTTCTTTGTCGGTGGCACGGTCAGCGCCGATGGGGAAGAAGTGGCCTGGGACACGATCCGGTTGAAGCTCCAGGAAATCATCGACAAAGAAGACAAGCAGAAGCCGTTGAGCGACGACGAGCTCGTCAGCAGGCTGTCGGAACGGGGTTTAAAGGTGGCTCGCCGGACGGTGACCAAGTATCGCAAGAGCATGAACATACCCAGTTCGCGTCAGCGGCGCGACTGGTCGAAGCAATCGCCCTCGGGCAAACCGGGCACGAAACACTGAAAAACACAGCTTGAGGGAGGCGAACCTGCGTTCCCGCTCCGGCTCCTTAGCGGCCGCGCCGACCGACGCCGCGGGCCGCGGAGTTTGGTTTCCTTATGAAGTGCCCTTTCTGCCGCACGGACAACGACCGGGTGATCGACTCGCGACTGAGCGAGGACGGTTTTGCCATCCGCCGCCGCCGCGAATGTTTGAGCTGCAAACGCCGCTACACCACCTACGAACGACTCGAACAGTCTACGATCAAGGTGGTCAAGAAGGACGGGGCGAGGGTTCCGTTCGATCGGAAAAAAATCAAACGCGGCCTGGAAAAGGCCTGCTGGAAGCGGCCCATCAGCGATGACCAGATCGAGACCGTGGTGACGGCCATCGAAAACGAAGTCTATCGCGACTACGAAACGGAGATCCACAGCCGGGAACTGGGTGAAGTCGTTATGGATCATCTCAAGCGGCTGGACCAGGTGGCGTTCGTGCGCTTCGCCAGCGTGTACCGGGAATTCAAGGATGCCCGCGATTTTGTGCAAGAGCTGGGACCCATGTTGTCCGAGCCCCATCGGCTCGACCCGTAACGCCGCGGGTCAATGGGATCGCTCGACCACAAACTGCGCCAGATGGGCCAGCTGATCTTTCGCGGAACTTTCTTCGAGCTGTTCAAGTTGCTGCTGTGCCCGTTCCACCAGATCCCGCGCCCGCGACTGCGCATACTGGACGGCGCCCGTCTCGTGAAGCCAGGCCATAACATCACCCCGGCAGTCGTCCGACGATTGGCGTAACCGGGCCAGCATCCCGCGGCGGCGCTGGCCCGACGCCGTAGCCAGCGCCCGGATCAGTGGCAGGGTCGCCTTCTGTTTGGAAAAGTCCGTGCCCAGCGACTTGCCCGCCGTCGACTCATCGCCCTGCACGTCTAGTACGTCGTCGGTGATCTGGAACGCCAGTCCCAGAAGCCGCCCATATTCGTCGAGCGCCTGTTCCGTCGCGTCGTCAACGCCGGCATAATGCGCCCCCAGCCGGCAACAGCATGCACACAGCACGGCCGTCTTGGCTTCGATGATATCGAAGTACTCTTGCTCGGAGAGGTCGAAACGGCCGCTTGCATGCAGCTGCTGCAGCTCTCCGTCGCACACCCGGTTCGTGGCCCGACCGATGGTCTGGCATGCGAAGGGGTCGTCAAGCGTACTGGCCAGGTAAAAGGCGTGCGTGAACAGGAAGTCGCCCACGAGCACGCTGGTCTCATTATCCCACCGCGCGTTGACCGTCGCGGAGTGCCGCCGCAGCGTGGCTTCGTCCAGGACGTCATCGTGGACGAGCGTCGCGGTATGGATCATTTCAGCAACGGCAGCCAGCACGATATGGGCCCGAGTCACGCTGCCGGCGGCCTGGGCGGCCATTAGCAACAGTGCCGGCCGTAATCGTTTGCCACCCAGCCCCAGCGCGTACCGGATCCGTTGCGTGACGTCATGTTGCCGGCTTCGCAGTTCTTGCTCGAGCACACGTTCCACGTCGGCCATCGCCGGCTGGATGGAACTGTATATGTTCGCGAGCGGGCCAAGTTCGCTGCGGTGTCTGCCGAGAGCCTGGCTCATGGAGTCCTTTCTCGCGGGCGTCCTCGCGTTCGTTTCGGCGGGGCAGAGCGCGGCCTCTGGCTTCGTCGCAGCGACCGGCAGCCAAAAATTCCGGCCAGAAACGCCGTTGCTTGCGGTGGGGAAACGCCCCAGGAGCCCCCGCGGCCATCGGTACTCTAGACCAAACCGTGCCGCCCGAAAAGCGGTCTTCCCGCAGCGGTGGTCACGCCGGTTGCCGCACTATCGATCGGCCGTTCTCCGGTAGTGGCCGCTCCGCCCGCCAGTCTTTTCCTGCAGCTGGATGGCTTCAATCACCATGGCCCGATCCACCGACTTGCACATGTCGTAGACCGTCAATGCCGCCACACTCACGGCGGTGAGCGCTTCCATCTCCACCCCGGTTCGCGCCGTCACCGCGACCCGGGCCTCGATTTGAACCCGGTCGTCGTTGACCGTCTGGAACGACACTTCGACGGCGTCAATCGGCAGCGGATGACACAAGGGCACCAAGTCGGACGTCCGTTTTGCGGCCTGGATGCCCGCCAGCCGAGCGACCTCGAAAACATCTCCCTTGGAGCAGGTACGCCCGTCGATGATGGCGCGCGTCTGAGGGTCCATGCGCACGACGGCTCGAGCAATGGCGGTCCGCCGCGTCTGCGGCTTTGCTCCGACATCCACCATGCGGCTGGCCCCCTGGTCGTCAAAGTGCGCCATTTTGCTCACGAAAAATCTCCGTGGAAGGACCCACCTGTCGCGGATCGAGGATCTCGCGCCCCACCGTACCATCATACCCGGCCGTACGACTCTTGTTGACCGGGCCGGTTTCCGCTCGCCGTGCACGCGCCCCGCGTGGCGAAACCCCAAAAAACAAAAGGGACGCGGCTCTCTTCGTGGCGAAGAAAGGCGCGTCCCTTCGTATTTTTATGGGGTCAGGCGGCCGGGCCCGGGATGCCCAGCTACCCTACAGTTGAATCATTCAACTGCCCCATCGAAACATTATCCGCCGCAGGGGTCCACCGCGACGGTTTGGCATCCGGCGTCGTTTACTGTTTGATTGCGGAAACTCGCTGCCTCGATCCCGACCCAACGCGTGGTGACTCGACCCGTCCGACGCCGCCCTAGGGTCGGCTTTGGCCGGTCGTGCCCCTTCGTCTCATCGTGGATTCCCTCAGACGAGCTCCTTTTTGGCGCCAATCAGCGTCCGCAACCTTTCGGCAAGCAATGCGGCATCGAACGGCTTCTTAAAGGTTTCGTTGATGCTCGATCGATCGAAGCTCGCCGTCGTGCCGTCGTCCGGCAGCAGGGCAATCAGAATCGTTTCCGAGAAATCACGATTCCGACGCAGATTTTGACAGATCTGCAACGCTTCGACCTGACCGATCGAAAAGTCAACGATGATACAGTCGGGATGGAAACTCTCGGACTGTATGCCAGCCTCAAAGCCGCTGGCCGCCGTAGCAGTCTTGAAAGCGCGCTCCGGCGGCAGCTCCCGCTTTAGATTCTCGATCAAGACCTGGTCTTGAGCGACAATCAATACCTTGGCCATGGCCTCGTCTTCCAGATCACCCAAGGGCATTCCGTGCTCC
>CAZNKT010000108.1:0-19721 GCA_964573605.1 uncultured Pirellulales bacterium | reverse complement strand
CATGTCCTCACTGCGACGCGTGAATCAGTGTTATCAATTCAATTCAATTCAATCGTCACCGCATTCAAATTGCCGGTGAAGTCGAAAGGCATGTCGTAGCCTTCCATCACAGGGGTACCAGTGTCGAAGCCAATGTCGAGCGTTTCGTCGAGCGTGACGCGGTTGGGGATACTCTTTTCAACGCGGCCTTGAGCGAGCTTCCTGTCGTTCGCGTAGAGCGTGACGTTGGCACCCGCGAAGGGTTGGTCGGCGTCGGTCACGTAGACCGCTTTGAGAGTCACTTCACCTGTCGGAATGCGATCCTTCGATTCGATCATGAATCGCTCCACGCCGGCCAGGTTGTAGTGGTAGACCAGCCGGCCGTCCTTCACGAAGAACCCGTACCCGGCGAAGCGGCCGCCTTGCGTGAAGAGCATCCCCTCGGCCCCGGTCTCAGGGATCGTCACCGTGGCGGTGATGGTGTGGCTCTTGTGCTTGAGGTCCGGGGCCGCCCCCTCGGGAAGGCGGAGGAGGTTGGGGTAGGTGAACTTCTTGCGGCCCTGCGTCAGGCTAGGACGGTTGTCGACGTTGAGCCGTTCCGTCTTGCGGTCGTCAAGCGGAAGTACGTTGTACTTGGCTGCCTCGGCGAAGAACAACTTCACCATCTCGTCGAGCTTCTCGGGATTCTCCTGTGCCAGGTTGTTCGCCTGACTGAAATCCTCGTCGACATGGTACAGCTCCCACGGCATGTTCAGGAGGTCGCCCGGCTCGTTTTCGCTGAGCCAAGGGACGCCGCGAATCGCGCTCGCCATCCAACCGTCGTGGTAGATGCCCTGGTTGCCCAGCATTTCGAAGTATTGCGTCGTGCGGCGGTCGGGGGCGTCAGGCTGGTCGAATGTGTAAAGCATGCTGACCCCCTCGATGGGCTTCTGGGCGACGCCGTCGAACTGGGCCGGCATCTCCACTCCAACCGCCTCAAGAATCGTCGGGGCGATGTCGATCACGTGGTGGAACTGGTGGCGAACCTCACCGCGGGCCTTGATCCTTTTGGGCCACGAGATGGCGAGGCCGTTCCGCGTGCCACCGAAGTGGCTGGCGATCTGCTTGGTCCACTGAAAGGGCGTGTCCATCGCATGGGCCCACGCCGCCGGGAAGTGGTTGTAGTGACGGTCACTTCCGAGCGTATCGATCGCGGCGAGCTTCGCATCGAGCGGCTCCGGGATGGCGTTGAAGAACGTCATCTCATTGAGAAGGCCGCTCAAGCCCCCTTCAGCACTCGAGCCGTTGTCGCCCGCCATGTAGATCACCAGCGTGTTGTCGAGTTCGCCCATCTCTTCGATCGCGTCGATGAGCCGGCCCACCTCATGGTCGGTGTGGGCGGTGAAACCGGCGAAGACCTCCATCATGCGGGCGTAGACCTTCTTCTCATTCGCCGGCAGCGAGTCCCACGCGGAGAGCGAGTCTGGACGCTCCGTGAGTTTGGTCCCCTTTGGCACGACGCCGAGTTCGATCTGTCGCTGCAGCGTCTTCTCGCGGTAGGCGTCCCAGCCATCGTCAAACTGGCCTTTGAACTTCTCGATCCACTCCTGCGGCACCTGGTGTGGGGCGTGTGTCGCTCCCGTCGAAAAGTACACAAAGAAGGGCCGCTGGGGAGCGACGGCCTTCGAGGCCCGCATCATGCGAATTGCCTTGTCTGCGATGTCCGTCGTGAAATGGTAGGGCGAGCCATTCTCGTTCGTCTCCGGCGGCTCGATCCGCTTTTTGTTTTCGACCAAGGCGGGATGGAATTGGTCAGTGTCGCCCCCAACGAACCCGTAGAAGTAGTCAAACCCGAGCCCGCTCGCCCAGCGGTCAAACGGACCAACGAGGCTCGTTTCCCAGTCCGGCACGTTGTGGTTCTTACCAAACCACGCGTTCGCGTAGCCGTACTCTCGGATCACTTCGGCGAATGTGGCTGCCGAAGCCGGAATGATGCCGGAGTAGCCCGGGAATCCGGTGCCCGCTTCACCGATGACGCCGCTGGCGACAGAGTGGTGGTTGCGTCCGGTAAGCAGTGCGGCCCGCGTGGGGCTGCAGAGGGCGGTGGTATGAAAGTGTGTGTAGCGGAGACCATTGTTCGCGATCCGGTCCATCGCCGGTGTGGGAATCCCGCCACCGAAGGTGCCGATCTGCCCGTAGCCACAGTCGTCGATCAGCACGATCAAGATGTTCGGCGGATCTTCGACGCCAAACGTCGCAGGGACCTTGAGCTTTGGCTTCACTGCCTCGGAGTCTTTGTAGGTAAGTCCAATTTTGCCAGCGAACGGCTCCTCAGGCCGAGGCAATACCTCTTGTGCTTGAGCTGCAGACAGGCAACTGGCAGCGACTACGACGATGAACACCGTACATGCCGCGTGTGACACGGCTCTCATGATGATCTCCTTTGGCTCTTGCAATAGCATGTAGATAACCCGCCTATGACCGGCTTGGCACACGGGACATATTTGTGAAGGATCGTGTTTCGTTTCATAGCGTGACTTTCAAAGCGCTGGCGGCGCATAGGGCGCCGGAGAGACCGGCGGTGTCGCCCGCTCCTATACCCCGTAATATTCTCTGCGGGGGGACGATGTCGATTGGGCAGCGAAGCGTCTGCACGTAACAAGCCCCAAGACCGCGCGGCATGCGGGCCATGAAGTCCGGATCGTGCCGATCTTCCCCGAATTGACGCCATATCTGGAACACTGCTGGGAAGAGGTTGCGCCCGGAGTGGAGTTTGTGATCGACCGTTATCGTGACACCGGTCGCAACCTGCGAAGCCAGCTGACGCGGATCGTCAAGCGGGCCGGCCTTACACCGTGGCCGAGAATCTTCCATAACCTTCGGTCCAGCCGGCAAACCGAGTTGGAGGAAACGTATCCATCCCACGTCGTATGCCGGTGGATCGGAAACAGTCCGCAAGTGGCCCGCAAACATTATCTGCAGACAACCGACGAGCATTTCGAACGGGCAATAACATGCGGCGCAAAATGCGGCGCAGCAGGTGCACGCACCGAGTCGCAACGATTCACAAAGCGCGTGTGCCATCCAGCATCACCCCTTAACCGTCAACGACGTTACGCGAAACGTTGCGGCGCCGTGCGATGAAATGCCGGGAAAAATGGCGGAAGTGCATGGGAATCGAACCCACCAGCCGCAGGGTTTACCCACGGCCCAACGGTTTTGAAGACCGCGGCCACCACCAGGTGTGCAAGCACTTCCGTTGCCCGATGGGTTGCTCATGGCGGTAACCGCCGTCCAAGGCGTACCGCGTCCCGACGTGGTCCCGGCGTGGTCCCGGCGTCGCAAACCCGCCATTCTAATGCCATCGAGTGACACTAGAAAGCCGGCCCCCCAAAATGACTCGCGACCGTGGACAAGAAAGCCGTGTTCTACCGTCGCCACCTGTACGCGCCGAAGCGGGCAACGGTGAAGCTTACAAGCCGCTCTCGCGACGCAACGCAGGCACGACCCGGTCGATACGATCCGAGGAAAAATATTCTGGTCGCCGGTTCAATTGCCCGATACGATGGGGTGGCAATCCACCGTCGCATTCTCGCCATGGGAGTCCAGAGCGATTTCGAAGCGGCCCCCTAGTTCTGGAACGGTGCCCCGCAGGGGCGACCGGTTGGGATTCAAATAGACGTCCGGTACGCCTGCGGCGCCAGAAGACACGACGTCGGTCGGTAGATCCGACGCCTCTTCCGTCGGCGCCGGATAGACGCTGATGCGGTACTGTCCGGCATACGCCCCTTCGCCGCCGCGCACATTGGTCAGACTGAAATTGCCCTCACGATCGGTCGCCCCGAGCGCCCCGCTTCCACCAGTCGATCCCAGCGGAGTGAACGTCACGATCAACTCGGCCACAGGGCGCTGGTCCATGGTCACCGCGCCTTCCACCGGCACAAGATCGGGATCTCGGCTCGCGCAGCCGGGCACGAAAGCCAGTACGGTCGTGCTGAGGCACATTCGCCAGTCCGACATCATGCCCAGGGTACCTCTGGCACAAGATACACGCGCGCCGCACGCCACGCCGCCGTCGTCGGTTTGATCTCGCCCCATGGTGCAGCCGCACCGATGGCCGTCATCACCGACAGCGACTCAATCTTGATCCGCGACCTTTCCATCGGCCATTTTCGCGAACCGCTCCATCGTGCCCCGCGAGGTGGATTCATTCAGGAAGCGCACGGAGCTGTCCGCAAAAACGAAATTGCAGCCGCCCGGATGCATGCTCCCCGGCCACGACCAGCTCCCGACTCGTCCCGACCGCGGTCGCGTTCGGCTCGGATCGGGATTCGGCGGATGGGTCCACGGCGACATCCAGATATTGATGCCTTGCGCCGGATCGACACCGACCTGCACCCAGCCGCGGTAGGCCCACGCAGGGCAACGACCGTTGGCGTTGTCGAAGGTCGTTTCGCCGATGGCGATCGTATGACTCAGTCCGTCGGTCACCTGGGCTATCTTCGTCTCGCTGTTTTCACCGAACATGCGACGAATCCGTTCCGGCGTGGCGGCCCAGGCATTGCACCGCCACTCCCAATACTCAACGGAAAAGTCGTAGTTTGTCTTGGCGGGCCGCAATCCCACGCCGTTCCCCAAGCCGTAATACACGTTGTCCGGAAGCAACGGGTCCCCGCTGTCGCTCGGACAGCGGAGAAACGCGTGTCGCACGGTTGCCAGGGCCGCATTGCCGCTCGTCATCGGGTCGCCGGCCAACGGGCCGTTTGTGCCCGACGGTGATATACAAAAATCGAGGCTGCTGGACGCAGCCTTCGGGTCGTATTCGTCGAACAATCCCGATTGCTCCAGGAACGGCATCATCAGCATCAAACCGTGCAGATTCAACGTAACGGGGTCGTGCGGAAAATCCCGTTCGCTGTTGCACCATCCATAGCTTCTCCCGGCGGGCGGAAACTGCCGGTTCACGATCACGAAGTTGTGCAACCCGGTTCCGAGCTGCTTCATATTGCTCACGCACTGCGTTCGGCGGGCCGCCTCACGCGCGGTCTGAACCGCGGGCAAAAGAAGCGATATGAGCAGGCCGATGATCGCGACGACGACCAGTAGTTCCACCAGAGTGAATGCACGACGCATGCGACGCCCGTTCCTCAGTTCGAGGTTTTCACCTTCCGGGATTACAAACGAAGTAGCAGTGAAAATGCTTGCAAAGTAGCGCCGTCTCTGGCGCTACGCGAACCCGCCGTTGGCGTCAATACCAGGCGATTGGAATGCCAGGGACGGCGTTGCCTGCCGATCCAGTATCAGGCCCATTCCAGTCCCGTCTCCTGCTTGACCCGCTTGTCAAATTCGCCCAACAGGCCGCCCACGACGTCCCAGCCACTCGCGCGACGCACTTCGATGTCCCCCTGCTGATTGACGCGCACAATCGTCGTCTCGGAAACACCCGCGCCGGCCAGATCTTCAGCGGACAGCTCGTGGTCGTTGACGATCCGGGCCAGACTTTTGCCGGTCATTTCAATGAAAGCCATGTGTCGATCCGTACCCGAGAAATGCTTGAATTCCCGTTTTCCGCCCACGTGGCATCATGATACTGGACTCGGCTGGCAGCGTCCACTTCGGCGTACCGCGCCCTTCACGCGGCGTGAGGCGGTCGGTCGCGCGCGTTGCTTGCCGAGCGTTACTGCGCGGGGCGTGCTGTCTCGGCATCGCCGGTTCGTCACGGAACGGGTGCCGTTACGCCGACCGATCATCGCGGCGCGCGGCTACAACGACCATTCGGGCACGCGCAGGCGGAACGCTTCGCAGAGCGTGAATACTTGTTCCAACGAAAGCTGTTCTCCGCGAACCGTCGGCACTACATGGCATTGCTGAATGACCTGTCCGACCTCTTCTTTGGTTAATCGCCGCTTGAACGCGCTTTGCAGCACGGTGCGAAGGTACTTGCGCCGATGAAAGAACAAGGCCCGCGCGAAATCATGCCAATAGCGGCGGTCGGGAATCGCATCGCGCCGGTGATCGTCGCGTTCGATGTGAATGATAGCCGATTCCACTTTGGGACGCGGCCAGAACACGCTCGGAGGAAGTTGGCGCACGATTTCGGCCGTGCATTGACTCTGGATCCATACGCTCAACGCGCCATAGTCCTTGGTCGAAGGTTTGGCCACAATGCGGTCCGCCAGTTCCCTCTGGATCGTAACCGTCATCGAGCGCGGGGCGTCATCGACAAGCAACAGGTTGGAAATCAACGGCGTTGCCACGTTGAACGGCAGATTGGCAACCAGTTTCCAGTGCCGTGCCTGCTTCTCGACGACCGTGCGCTGGACCGCCTCCATCACGCGTGATTCAATACGATTTTTGCTCGCCAGGACGTCGTATTGAAGCAGGTAAACATTGTGGCAATCTTCCAGCTCGTCGCGCGCCAGTTCGTGCAGGTGCCGGTCGATCTCCACGGAAACGACCGCCGTGACCCGATCCGCCAGCAGCAAAGTCAGGGACCCGGTCCCCGTTCCCACTTCCAGGACAACGTCTTTGAAATCGAGATTGGCCCTGTTGACCAGGAGCTGCTGCAAATTGGCATCGATGAGAAAGTTCTGGCCGTGACGCGTCATCGGCCGGATGCCGATTTCTCGAAAACGTCGCGTGAGAAAGGAGATTGTCTGATTGTGGGTCATTGCCGCTCCAGTCCGGAACGCGTCGTTTAAGGTCGCGCTGATCGAGGTTTGCACGGCGTAGGTCATTCCGGCCGTAGCCGGTATCAATCCGGGGCAGAGGCGGGATCGGATCGAACCAGCAACTCGCCCGACCTCGTGTCGCCGGGCGGACCAAGACGCTCAGGGGCGGCCAAGCGCGAGCGTCACGTGTCAGCATTTCAGCATTGCGTTTCCAGCAGCCTGGCAACGTATTTGGCGAGCAGATCCGTTTCCAGATTTACGGACGCCCCGGGTGCGAGGCGTCCGAGGCGGGTGACGTTCAGCGTGTGGGGGATCATTGCCACGCGAAAACGATCGCGCTCTACGGACACGACGGTCAGGCTGACGCCATCCACGGCAATCGAGCCTTTGACCGCTATATGCCGCATCAGGTCCGACTCTGCACGGAAGGAGAAATCGGACCAGTCGCCTTCGTCGACACGAGCATCGACGACACCCACGCCATCAATGTGCCCCGTGACAAAGTGTCCTCCCAGCCGGTCGGTCAGCCGCAAGGATCGTTCCAGGTTTACGTGGCTTCCCGCGCGAAGGTCACCCAGATTGGTACGGGCCAGTGTTTCCGTACCTGCCTGTACGGAAAACGTCCGATCCGATTTGTCGACTACCGTCAGACAGCAGCCGTTGACGGCGATGCTGTCGCCCACGCGGCTTTCCCCGGCGATTTCCGCCGACGCAATCGCCAATCGCTTGCCGGGGTCCTCGCGCAAGACATCGAAAACTTCCGCCTGGCATTCCACGATGCCCGTGAACATCGGCAACGGTCCCTGAAATCAGAAAAAAGGCTCGCGCGCCGTCTGGCGCTGTCTGGCCAAATTCCACACATGGCGCATCGGGGGTCCCACCACGAACAGCGCGCAGACCACCGGAACGGCGTACCCTCGGATAACCATGACGGCTACCAGCGCGAAGACCAGCCGGACGACGTGTCCAAAGCTCCGTCGGCCGCGCAGCACTTGATTGAAAACGTGCGGATACGAAATGCGTGAAACCATCAATACCGCCACAAGCACGGCAAATAACGGGAGACAATTCTGCATCCACCAGTCGATCGTTTCGCGCTGGGCGAGTGGATTGGTTTCTTTGCGCAGCGTGTAGGAAAGAATGGCGAAACTGGCGATCGCCGCCGCCGCGCCCGGGCTGGGCAAACCGCTGAAAGACGTGTTGTCCGTATCGCGCCCCTTCTCAACGTTGAATCTGGCAAGCCGCATGGCGACGCACGCCACGAACAAGGCCGCGATCACCCAAATCTCCTCGGGGTGCAACAGAGAAAAGCCGGGGCACATCTTGACGAGCAAAATGGCGGGAGCCACGCCAAACGCGACCAAGTCGCACAGGCTGTCCAAATGCGCGCCAAAATCACTGGAAGCCCTCGTCAGCCGAGCAACATGGCCATCCAGCGCGTCGAAGATCATGGCGAGAAAAATCAGCCATCCGGCGAGCATCAGATTGTGCGTGGGGTCTTCACGGTCGAGCTGCCTTACTACTCGAGCCGGATTCGTGCTGAACTCGATCTCCGCCGCCGTGGGGATCTCCAACGATTGCGGCGCCGGGATTCTGGACGCCACCACGATTGCAAAAAAACCGCACACCAGGTTACCCAGTGTGAACATGGTCGGCAGCACGGCCACCGTTCGAATACGACGCATGGTATGCCCTCAAGCTACATTAGAGCCTTTAACAAAACCGCCGGTTCGTCTGCAAACTCGCGTTTTTGGTAGGGCAGCCATGATGTTTTGTTAGACGCGATAACTCTTGAATCGTGCGAGGATCGTGGCACCGGCGCGGACATGCTGTCCCTCGCGTGCCTCAACCGAAACCCCGTCGGCCGGTACGATCAATTCCGTCCTCGAGCCAAGCTTGATCATACCAAAGCGATCTCCGCGGCGGACGGTCTGCCCCGGTTTCAATGTGCAGACGATGCGCCGGGCGACGAGGCCTGAAATCTGCCGTACGACCCACCGCTGATAGGGCGCCTGCGGCGCTTCGTATCCGATCCACATCGATTCGTTCAACTCGGCGCTCTCCGCCCTCATGGCGTTAAGAAACAACCCGGGCCGATAGTCCAGCCGCACCACGCGCGCGTCGGCGGGCGATCGATTGATGTGCACATTAAACAGGGACAGAAATATGCCGATCCGCGTCGCCGGGCCTCCGAGGAACGGATCGTGGTCCAATCGAGCCACTTCCACAATCCTGCCGTCGGCCGGGGCGACCAGCAGTCCGGGATCGTCCGGCACGGCACGCTTTGGGTCGCGAAAGAAGTACATCAGCACACCCGCCGCGACCGCCGGGACGCACGCCGCCAGGCGCACGATGCCGCCCGCCCACACCATCAACAACGCGGCCACCAGCAGCGGACTCCCCATCATCAACACCTCAGCCATTCCCCATCGAGCAATCGGAATGGTGTCCCGCCAGGCAAACGGATCGTCCGCAGGCAGCCAGCGGCCGTCGCATCGGTTGCAGCAGTACTTCAGATCACGCGGATCAATGACCGCGTGCGGCGCTCCGCTGACATCGCCGCGACGCAGCGCGGCCATGCGGCGGACATACTGGGGTCGCAGCCAGCGCAGGTAACGACGCCGCACCTTTCCCCAGGCCAATTCCAGCCGGTAACACACGCCACCCCCCGGCTGAACGCTGCCGATGGTCTCCGGAAGCGTCTCGGGCACCGTTTGCGTTGGCGGCGTTTCAGCCTGCACCATCCTCACGACCACCTGGATGTCTCTCGGTCGGGACGGCCCGCGTGGCTAACCGTAAGAGGTGGCGCCGGATCGGGCCGGAAACCGTCATTGTAATGACCGAAACGCGATGCCAGAAGGGCCTGTGCCTTGCGGCCGCCCACAACGTGCTCGGTCTGCAAGCGTCTTGCCGGCGGCACGATCGCCACAGGCAATCGAACGCAACCGCTCGGTACGGCCCCCATGGTAAGAACCGTCGGGACGGTCCATACAACCGTCCGCCGCGTGAGTGAAAAACACGCCAAATGGTACACGGCCATCCGGTGTTACCGGCGTTATCCGAGGCTGGCGTGAGGATAAGCTAACTTTTTCAGGAGACACAGGACAATCCGAAACCTTGTGGCAAGACATCCTCGCGCCGATTGGAATTCAAGCCACGTTAAGTTTCCCGGCGGTGGCGGCCGATCATGTGGTCTGAAACCGTCGCGATGAACCCAGCATTGAAAAACCCATGCTCCGCGTCCATGTACAAGAACTCGAGCCAGGGATGAAACTGGCACGCCCTGTTGCGGACAAAAGTGATCCGCATCACAGAATGCTCGACCGGGATCGCGAAGTGCCGCAGGACGCGATTCCACGACTGCTCGAACAAGGGATTTCTGAAGTTTGGATTCGCTATCCCAAGCTGGAATTTCTGGAACATGTCTACGATGAGGACAGCGTCGAAGTTCATCGTGACATTTTCTGGGCCATTCGCAAGAACCTGGAAGGCATTCTATCCGAGGCCAGCCTGGAGATGGATGTCGAGCGCTTCCGGACGCACCTCAGCGACCTGTTCCAGTATATGAAGGAGTGCCCGCGCGGGATTCAACTGCTCGAGCAACTCGACAGTTACGACAACTACCTTGTCACGCATTCCACGAATGTCGCCTATCTGGGCGTGCTGATGGGCATTCGTCTGGCACAGTACGTACGGCGGCAGCGGCACGAAACCGCTCCCAACGACCGAGGGTGGTTGCAGTTGCTCGGCCTGGGATGTCTGCTGCACGACGTGGGCAAGATGCGCATTCCGCCCGAAGTCCTCAATAAGCCATCGCGATTGACCGATGAGGAAATGCAACTGATCAAGATGCATCCCGTGTACGGTTTCGAGATGGTGCGCGGCAGCGTGCCGCCGGCCGTGGCCGAAGTAGTGCTCTACCATCACCGGCGCTGGGACGGTACCGGCTATCCGGAGCAGGTCAACCCGCGAACGGGCGATTCGATGGAGCGTCAACTCGGGGAATCGATCCCGGTATTTGCCCGTATTGCGATGGTAGCGGACGTGTACGATGCGGCGACATCACGCCGCTGCTATTCCGGCCCTAAACCACCGGCCCAGGTTCTGTACGAAATGCGGACGATGTGCCGCAACTTCTTCGATCCTGTGGTGGAACAGGCCTTCTACGAGATGATCCCGCCTTTTCCCGTCGGCCAGCGCATCTTGCTGAACGACGGTCAGGAAGCCGTGGTCGTCGATTTCAATCCGCAACACCCGTGGCATCCACGCGTGCAGGTGATCGCGGATCCGCGTGGCGAAAGCGTCTTCGATCCCGCCCTGCACGAGCTGGATCTGGCGGATCTGCCGGGCATCGAGATTGCGTCGGTCGGCGGTGTCAACGTATCGAATTACGTTCCGGCCGAGGACACGACGCTGCAGCCTGCCTGACGTTGGCGCCGCTGCACTCCGTTGGGCGCGGCACGGCGGGCCAAGGGACGCCGCCAAGACCGGATGCGGCGAATTCGCTCCTCGGACAGTCGCTGGTCAACGGAGGACGTCCAAGACCATGCCCGGTCCGCAATCGCTTACCGCGGCACAATTGCTTTCGAGCCCCCCATTGCTGTGAGGCTGTCGTGCGGCCGGCGAGTTGCGATACAATGCAAGGCAACGCCCGGCACACTGACCACGCGGGACCGCACCGGTTGTCGCACTTCTGTATTTGAAACGCGCGGATGATACGTTTCTCCTGTGGACGATGCCCGTCACCGAGGCGCGGCGGTTCGGCATTCATCATCATGTGTGCGGGTGTGTGCCTGTTGCCCGTCGGCTGCAGCCAGCGGGACGGAAAGTTGAACAAGGACGCGCCGGACGAGTCGCGAGCGGATGGTGCGTCGCCGGACGGGGAAAAAAAACCGGACTTCAGCATTACGCGTGTCACGCTGGCCCCGAGTGACGAACAAAGTTACTTGTACAGCATCAAACCGGGCCATTGGTTGGCCGCCACTCAGCAGCTGCGGGCGAACAACTTTGACTTTGTCGGCCATCTCGAGACAGCCGTTGTCGACGACAAGCAACAGCCAATCTTTTTGAAAAATACGCGGTTTCGTTTGGCCGGCACGCGCCCCGTGGCTCTGGCAAAAGGCCAGAAGAAGCACGTCGAATCGACATTTTTCGTGCCGCACACCAGGGAAACGACGCGAGTTTCCAGTGTGTTGCGGGGCCGGCATGGGCAAATCGAGGTCGACCTCAGCCCGGACCTCTTCAATCCCATGCCACCCTATCAGTACTATTTTCTGGTGGTCTGCAATGAACCGGAGAGATACGCCTACCTGAACGTTCTCGATTCGATTCGCGCCCCCGCCCAGGATCTTTATCCCGAGAGCACAATCATCTATTACCAGATCGTCCGGCCAGAGGTGCAGCAGCGGTTTCCGCTGCCGTCGCACTCGCTGGTGTGGTCGCCCATCGCTTACATGCTGTGGGACGACGTTCAGCCGACCGTGCTGACGGACCCGCAACAGGTGGCGCTGGTTGACTGGCTGCACTGGGGAGGCCAGCTTTTGATCAGTGGCCCGGATTCGCTGGAAAGTCTCAACGGGAGTTTCCTGCAACCATACCTGCCGGCCAGCTCCACCGGTGCCCGGACCTACTCCGCCAACGATCTACGCGATCTGACCGCGACATGGTCCCAGAATCACGACGGAGAAAGAGGTGACGTGAGGGTTTCGTCCGCGTGGTCGGGCATCGGATTGCAACTGACTGGCGGTGGAGCGTGGGTGGGACGCACCGGCAAGCTGCTCGCGGAACGGCGTGTCGGCCGCGGCCGAATCGTGGTCTCGGCCGTCCAGCTCGCGGAACGCGACTTGATAAATTGGTCGGGATACGACGCCTTTTTCAATGCCTGCCTTCTCCGTCGCCCGGCGCGGCGTTACATGACAAAGCCCAACGAAGGCCAGTTGCTGCTGACGTGGGCCCGTGCGCCGCAAGCGCGGTTCGATTCCCGCCGAGTGACCCAATTACGCTACTTCTCGCGTGACGCCGGTCGCCCGGGCGACGGGAATCCCCGGGAAGCTCGTGAGACGCAGTCTCTTGTCGGCCGGCGGGACGCGCCGGCCGACAATTCGGCAACGGACTGGACGGCGCTGGGCGGAATGGCGAGCTGGAACCCGTTTAGCGACGTGGCCAATGCAGCCCGGCAAGCGCTGCGCAACGCCGCGGGCATCGTGATACCACGGCGCGACTTCGTGTGGCGTGTGTTGCTCGTCTATCTGATCGTGCTCGTTCCGGTCAATTGGGCCCTTTTTCGCGGATTGAAACGCGTGGAATGGGCTTGGATCGCCGCGCCGGTCATCGCCGTTGGATTCGCCCTGGCCGTCATTCGGCTCGCGCAATTGGATATTGGTTTTGCGCGCTCGCAGATTGAAATTGCCGTGCTGGAAGCACACGCCGGCTATCCGCGGGCACACATCACACGCTACAACGCCCTTTATTCGGCACTCACCACGGATTACGAAGTTCAATGCGACGACCTCAGCGCGGTGGCCCGGCCGTTGCCGATCGACGATCGCATGTCTTTGCTACGAGGCCAAAGACGCCTGACGGTGACTTATCGACGTCATAAGGACGTGCGACTTTCCGATCTGCGGGTCGATTCCAACACGACTGGAATGGTGCACAGCGAACAGATGCTGGACTTGAAGGGCGCGATCACCATGCGGACGGACGCGGCGGGCCAGCGCTTGCTTAACGGGACGTTTCTTCGGTTTGAAGAAGCCTTCGTCCTGGCGCGACGGCCGGTGGAGAACCGAAAGCCGAAGTGGTCCCTATGCCGATTGGATTCGCTTTCCCCGGGAGCGTCGGTGCCCCTGGTGTTCGAGCCGGCGAGCGAACTCGCGATCCTTGGGCTGCGCTTTGCCGATCCGTCCACCGCCAGTGATGCGGCGCCGCTGCGCCTGGACGGTCTCCTCCAAATCGCCGCGCGGGCGCGGGAATCGGAAGTCGGGCAAGAATGGTTCATCGGCCGTTCGGAGACGCCACTTCCCGGCTTGCGGATCGAACCTCAAGCATCGCAGGTTCGTTCCACCACGTTCGCCGTCGTGCACTTGGAAGCATCCCTGTTGAGACAGCCTCGCCCGGACTGGAACAGCCGGCCAGCATCGAACACGGACTCGTTCTCGCGGGGAACGGCAATCGAACCGGATCCGGCCATGGCAACGAGCACTCCATGATCGATCTCGAAGGTTTCGGCAAGGATTACGGCAATTTCACGGCTGTCGAAAATCTGACGCTGCATATCGCATCGGGGGAGACCTACGGGTTTATCGGCCCCAACGGAGCCGGCAAGAGCACCACCATGCGATTCCTGGCAACGCTGCTCAAGGCCACGCGCGGCGACGGACGTGTCAACGGTTTCAGCGTCGCGGCCGAACCGTTGGCGGTGCGTCGCAGTATTGGATACATGCCAGACAGCTTCGGCGTTTACGACGGAATGAAGGTGTGGGAGTTCCTCGATTTTTTTGCCGTCGCTTACGAGATTCCGCGGACCCGTCGCAAACAGGTCGTGGGCGACGTCATGGATTTGCTGGATTTGACTTCCAAGCGCGACGATTACGTGAACGGATTATCACGCGGCATGAAGCAGAGGCTCTGCCTCGCCAAGACGCTCGTCCACGATCCGCCGGTTCTGATCCTGGACGAGCCGGCCAGCGGGCTCGATCCGCGCGCGCGCCTGGAGGTGAAAGCTCTGTTGAAAGAACTTCGGCAGATGGGCAAGACGATACTGATTTCCAGCCATATTCTCACGGAGCTGGCAGACTGCTGCACATCCATTGGAATTATTGAGCGCGGCCAGTTGTTGATGCACGGGCCGATTGACGAAGTGTACCGCCGCATCCGTGGCAACCGTGTGATACGCGTGCAGTTCGTCGATGCCATGGACCGCGGACTGTCCGTTATCCGCAGCAATCCGCACACGCGAAGCGTGCAGGTGGATGGACAGGGCTGTGTCGTGGAACTGGCGGGCTCCGACTCGGACAGCGCATCGCTGCTGAATGAACTCATCGGGCAGGGCGTGCGACTGCATTCTTTCGCAGAAGTAGAACCGACGCTCGAAGACGTGTTCATGATGGTTACCAAGGGCCTGGTAACCTGAGCACATCTCGGGCGACTCGCGCATTGTAAAACCGTTCTACCCTCCAGGCTGCCGACCATCCTTGCTGCCGGAACCGGTGATGCGTTCGTTCCGCCACACGAAGACACTTGCGTCGGCACAACCGTCGACGCGGGGTGGTGGGGTTATGAGAATTCGACCGTTGCCGAGCGGCCTGGCCGGAGTGTCAGTTGATAAGCAGCGTGTTTACGGCGTCTCCGCCATCGTGCAGCTCCCACTGTCGACGGACTTCACTCAATCCGTACGCGCATATTTCAAAGTCGGAGCTCAAACGCTGCAGGACGCTGGCCGGCGCCGACTCGCGCTCGACCGGAATCGTGCTCGCGATGTAATACGCCCGCTTGCCCTGGGCACGGTAGTCGATCAAGCTGTCCTTGTTGCCGGCATGCCGCAAACGATCGACCATTTCCGGATAGACGCCCGTCCAGAAGAGCGTAAAGTCGCCGATGTGGCGGTGGACCCTCCGCCGCGCGGCTCCCTGGCGGGCGCCGGCCTCGTCCAGCATATCGGCCACCTGGTTCAGGCGCTGACCGGTAGGCGCTCGCACCGAAAAGACGTCGTCAGCACGGATGAACCGCACCAGCAATTCCGTGATGTAGTCGACCAACGACGGATCGGCGACGCCGAGACGCGCGTGAAAGGCGTGCTCGGTGAGCCCGGCGAAGAACCGCCGCACCGTCGATAAAGGGGCATTCCGGTCAATCACAGGCGACCTCCCCGCCGTTCCCGGGGACTTATAGCGTCTAACAAAACATCATGGATGCACTACCAAAAACGCGAGTTTGCAGACGAACCGGCGGTTTTGTTAGAGGCTCTTAGAAAAACGCCAAAGTTCCTTCATTAAAAGGAGCGACACACGCTGCCGCAGTCGGCGCGTCACCACCTCGCAGAACAACGTCGGGGATGCCGCCAAGTGCGTCCGGGCGGAAGGACTGCGCCAGCCCTTACTCTTTTCAAGTCTATCCCCGAATTCCGCTGTGCGTCAAGTTTTTTCGATTCTGCCGGTTGTAGGAGTTCAGCTCCAAACGTTTGACTCGCCAGGACTTTATCGCCGTGTTTGCTCGCGCGTTCGCCGGCGCTACAACACGTACATCCGGTGAAATACGCCACCCCCACCTTAGAGGCTCGGCAACCGCCACCATTCGGCTTTACAAAAACCGACGTTCGGGCGGCGTGTCGCCGGGCTCAAGCAGTCAGGAATCGAGCGCGGCGATCAGCGTTGCCACGTAGTCGCCGACCTCGCGCAACGCGACGTCGGCGGGCCGCTGTGATGCATCGGCAATGCGGCGAACGACGGCCGATCCGACGATGATACCGTCGGCCACGCGAGACAGCTTCCGCACGTGCTCGGGCGTACTGATGCCGAATCCCACGCAGATCGGCAGATCGGTCTGGTTCCTCAACCAGGCAATATTATCCACCAGATTGCCGGGAAGATCGCGGCGCTCGCCCGTGATTCCCGTGACCGACACAACGTACAGGAATCCGGTGGATGTCTCCGCGATTCGGAGCGCCCGATGGCGCGTCGTGGTGGGGGTCACGAGCTGGATAAGACTCACATCCGAGCGACGGCAGCGGTCGGCCAGTCGCTCGGCTTCGTCGACCGGCAGGTCCGGCACGATCATCCCGGCCAGTCCTGCCGTCTGCATGTCGTCGACGAAATCGTCGATGCCATGCCGATGGATTATGGCGTAGCTGACCATCGTGACGAGGGGCACGTCGTTGGAATTTGCAGCATCGCGCAGCGTTTCCATCCCGTCGGATAATCGGAACCCCGACGCCAGCGCCCGCGTGTACGATTCCTGGATGACCGGCCCGTCGGCGATAGGATCGCTGTAGGGGATGCCTATTTCGCAAAGATGCGCGCCGCGCCGTGCCAGCTCTCCGACAACTCGCCGGGTAAACGGCAGGTCGGGATCGCCGGCAGTCACGAACGGTATGAAGGCGGTTCGCTGGGCGGACCGCAACTTCGCGAATAGCGCGTCAATCGGTGCCATGAGGAATGGATTCGCCGCGTAAACGTGCAATCTCCGCGGCATCCTTGTCGCCGCGGCCCGACAAGCAGATCACAATGACCTCGTCGGCGGACCGCCGCGAGGCCTGCTTAACGGCTTCCGCCACGGCGTGCGCGCTTTCCAACGCGGACAGGATGCCTTCGGTGCGGGCCAGCAAATCGAACGCGTCCAACGCCTCGTCATCGCGGCAGGACGTATATTGGACGCGACCCGTATCCCGCCAGTAGCTGTGCTCGGGACCCACGCCGGGATAATCCAAACCGGCGGACACCGAGTGCACGGGGCAGGTCTGTCCATCGTCGTCCTGCATCACGTAGCTCAAGCTGCCGTGCAGCACGCCGGGTTGCCCGAAGGTCAGCGGCGACGCGTGGTCGCCAGGCTTGTCTCCGCGGCCGCCCGCTTCGACGCCGAGCAAGCGGACGTCCGTCTGTTCGACAAACGGATAGAACATCCCAGCGGCGTTGCTGCCGCCCCCCACGCAAGCCACGACCAGGTCCGGCAGGCGCTCCAGTTGCTGGTTGCTTTGGGCAATCGTTTCCCGCCCGATTACTGACTGAAAGTCGCGCACCATACGCGGAAAGGGGTGGGGACCTACGGCCGACCCGAGAATGTAATGGGTCGTCTCCACGGAGCTCATCCAGTCACGCATCGCTTCATTAATGGCGTCGCGCAACGTACGCGATCCCGTGGACACCGGCCGCACTTCCGTGCCCAGCAGCCGCATGCTGAAGACGTTGGGAGCCTGGCGGCGGATGTCTTCTTCTCCCATGTAGACAACGCAATCGAGACCGAAACGGGCCGCCGCGGTTGCCGTCGCCACGCCATGCTGTCCCGCGCCGGTCTCCGCGATGACGCGTTTTTTTCCCATTCGCTCCGTGAGCAACGCCTGGCCGACGGTGTTGTTGATCTTGTGGGCGCCGGTGTGGTTGAGGTCTTCCCGCTTCAGCCAGATTTGGGCTCCGCCAGCATGCTCGGTCAAGCGTTGGGCATGGTACAGCGGGGACGGCCGTCCCAGGTAGTCGCGCCGGAGCCGATCCAGCTCCGCCTGAAATCTGCGATCTTCGATGGCATTGCGGTACGCCGAATCCAGTTCATCCAGCGCGCGCATCAATGTTTCGGGGACGAAACGGCCGCCGAAAGGACCGAAATGGCCCGCCGCGTCCGGCACGCTTGCGGTGCGCGTCGCTGGTGGAGAGGAACGTTGGCTCAAGGACCACGGTCCTGTGGGACTGAGGACGTGCGGTGAAGTACGCGGCAAAAGCCGCCAGTTTCATTCTTGATGCGGCACGTGGCACGGTCAAGCCCACCCCCGCGCACGGCGTGCACGACGTGCCGAGCTCTTGGCAAACGCGCTCAAACGGTCCACACTGGGCCGGTCCTGCCACGGCCCGGCGCCGAACGGTGGCCGCGTCGGCAGGACCATGTCACGCGCTGGACGGCTTGTGGCCCCGAGGCGACAACGGCCAAGCGTGCCGCATCACCAGGCAAGCGGCGCCCCTGAACTCGGGAGCACCGGCGCCATGCGCCAGTTAGACGCGGTTGCCGAGGTGCGCTCGGCGACTGACGATGAGGCGTCCGTCGACAGCGCGTGGCAGGACAACGACGGACGACGGGAACGGAACCCTCCATGCCCGAATTGCCCGAAGTGGAAACCATGAGGCGCGGCATTGCCGCCATTCGAGGCAGCGTGATCCGACAAGCTGGCCGGATGCCATGCCGCTGTCGGCCGATCCACATTACACCGCGCGTGGACGCATTTCGGCGACGCGTGATCGGCGCGCGCATTACGGCGGTGCAGCGGCTGGGCAAGCGGGTCGTCGTGCGTTTGGACAACGGCCACGCGATTCTGTTCGAACCCAGGATGACAGGTCTGGTGCTGGTAACCAATCCCCCCGACCCGCGTTACTTGCGCTTTCAGCTCGTGCTCGAGGGAGGTCCGTGGCCGGCGCTGTGGTACTGGGATCGTCGAGGCCTGGGCAAGGTCTACGTGTTGTCGGCACAGAACTACAGGCAGCTCGCGCGAGGTGGCGGCCTGGGACCCGACGCCCTGACACTCACCGCGACGGATCTCAGGACGCGTCTGAGTCGCAGCCGGCAAGCGATCAAGGTCGCTTTGCTCGACCAGCAGAAGCTGGCCGGCATCGGGAATCTTTATGCGTCCGAGATTCTGCACGCTGCCGGCCTGCATCCGGCACGAACGTGCGATCGGCTTGAGTCGTGCGACTGGCGTCATCTTCATCAGGCCATCCAGAACGTGCTGCGACGCGCCATTCGCCATGAAGGATCGACACTGTCGGATGGCACGTACCGCAACGCCATCAACGGGGAAGGGCGTTATCAGAACCACCATCGCGTGTACGCGCGAAGCGGCCGGCCGTGCACCAGTTGCCGTCGCGGCACGATTGTCCGGGAGGTCCAGGCGCAGCGGTCCACCTTTTTCTGCCCCATCTGCCAGCCAAAGGGGGCCGTAAGGCCCCCGCGCACCCGGGTGCAACGGCGTTAATGACCCGCGGGCGGAGACCCTCCCTGGTTCGTGATCCAACGCGCCTGTCGTTTTTTCGCGAACTGCGCGGACCGCGGACAATTGCGGAAATTCGCCAGATTGATTCTAATGGTGCCGGTGTCTCTCGCGGCACGTAAACAAAGCCTTGGTGCTGTTGCCAGCCAGGAGGATTTTGATGAGCAAACTGCATACCTTTCGCACCGAGTGCGGACCCGCGACGGGCGACCTGGACCGGCGACGTTTTCTGCACCAGGCAGGCGCCGCAGCCGTTTCGGTTGGTGCCGTCGCACGCTGGGCGGAAGCGGCCGCCCCGCCAAACACGACCTCCGATTCCCTTGTCAAATTGCTCCATGAGTCGTTGACTCCGCATCAGAAGGAAACCATCTGCTTTGCCTGGGATTACGAGCATCCGAAACGCGGGCTGC
>CAZNKT010000107.1:0-20226 GCA_964573605.1 uncultured Pirellulales bacterium | reverse complement strand
GCAGCACGTAGGCGCTGCCCGGCGAGGAAACCGACTGAAACGCTCCGATGACGGGATGGGTTGCCAGCGTGGCCTTCAGCGGCTCCGAATGGAACCAGCGTTCCAGCGCGGGGCGCGCGGCCCCGGTCAACATCTCCACGGCTTCCGGCAGGTCGTCGCCCAAAGCGGCGGCGGCCCGATACATCCGCCACAACGCGCGCAGGTCGCGCAGGCGCTTTCTGACCGGAATGCTTCGCCACGATGCCGGCAGCGGCAGAGGGTCCGGCGCGGTCTGGTTGAGCAACGGTTCCACGACTTCGGCAATGCGTTGCAGCAGGGCCTCGTAACGGGGCAGGGCATCCGCGTCGTGGCGGCTGAACTTGCCCACTTCCCGAAAATTCAGGCCCGGTTCCGGGCCCAGCAACAGGCTGCGACCGTCAGGGAGCGGAGTGAACGACGAGGGACTGCGGGGCAGAATACGCAGGCCGTAATCGTGCAGCCGCAATTCGCGCATGATCTCCGGCAAAAACAGGCTGATGACGTAGGCGCCCGTCGATACCTGGTAGCCCGGCCAAAGCGGTTCGGTCGACGCCGTGCCGCCAAGCACGGACCGTTTTTCCAGCACGCACACCTTTTTGCCGGCCCGTGCCAGATAGGCCGCGCATACCAATCCGTTATGGCCCCCTCCCAGGACCACGCAGTCGTACATTGACCGGGTCGGCATCAAAGGCAGGCTCCTTCTCCGGGGCGAGCTGTGGCCGTCGGGGTCGATCCGTGCCATGCCCAGCGGCCGGACTGAACGGCTGCGTCCCGGGCCCGTCGCGCGGGAACAGCAACATAGTCAACGCCGTCGCATCGCGGAAGAACAGAACGTCGCGTGCCGACGGCCGCCGGTCCCCTTGAAAGGACCACCAGGCAAGGGCCACAATGGCAGTTGCGAGAACCGTCGCGTACGGTTGCGCACTGCTGCTATGGACCCGCGCGGCCACGAGTCCGCGATTTCGTTTCCGGGCAAACCGTCGTCGGAGTCGGCCGGGGCCCACGGTCGGCCTTCGAGACTTGGGATTGGTCATGAACTCCTTTCATCCCGACGACTACACTCCCGCCCTGGCCGAATTGGTGCGGGGCGACCGCGATTGTCCGCTCGACGCGGGTTCGCCGGACCGAGCGCGGTATGCCGAGCTGGCCGAAACGTTGACGGTCGCTGACGCTTTTCGGAACGCCACGGTCTGCGATCAGGATATGGCCGCGCTCTGCTGCGGCGCCGTGTGGCTGTTGCACAACTATCTCGATGAAGGGCACACGATCTTTCAAACGGTCGAATCTCCTTCGGGAAGCTACTGGCACGGGATCATGCACCGCCGCGAGGGAGACTATTCCAACGCCAAATACTGGATCCGTCGAGCCGCGGGCCATCCGGTGTTGGATACATTGATCCGGCAAACTGCGGACCCGCTGCTGGCCGAAGCGCAGCCCAAGGGACAGGCGGCGTGGGACCCGTTTCTATTCGTCGATCGCTGCCAATCCGCTGCGCACCAGCCCGGTGCGGACGAAAAAAAATGCCGAAAGATCCAGCAACGCGAATGGGAATTGCTGTTCGATTATTGCTTCCGGCACGCGACAGGCTCCTGACCTTCAGCCACCTGCAGGCCCAGACACCGGTCGTATCTCGACACATTCGGCGCAGGTGTTACGACCGTTACTGGCGGGCTGCTCGAACCGCCGCCCGGCGCTCTTGTGAGTTAGAATTTGAATACAGGGGACGCACGCATTGATCTTCGGTCACCATGCGCGATTCCGACCAGGAAATGCGATGCGCTCGCCTCGATTGCTCGTCGTTTATCAAGCCCGCGAGGACCGGACGCGAGCGCGTGCCGGCTGATGTCAGTGCCCCCACGCGCATACGCTGATTGCAGGTTGCCAGGCACGGCGCCGCGGCAAACACGCGAGGGTATCACCGATGTCCAGAACACAGCAGCAGCCTGCCGAGACCGGCGCGGGACGGGACGAGCACGCCCCCGCACCGGCCGACTCCGGGCAACCGCGGGTCCTGCATGTGACCTGTCCGGACGGGCACCGCTTGGAAGCGCCGTGCATCCTGAACGGTCAGGACGTGGTGTGCCCCTATTGCGGCATCCGCTTCTTGTTCCGGTACGAAGACAGCGACGAGTTCCAGCAGGATAGCGGCCCGCACCCCTCCGCATCCCGGCGGAGGCGTCGCCGGCGGGCGGCCCTGGCGTGGACAGTCCTAGGTGTCGCGGCGCTGGTGGTGCTCGGCGCGGCGTGGTTCTTGTCGGCGTAACGCTTGCCCCCGCCCTTCAATCCCCGCACTTGGCGCCGGCCTGCGCCTCGGCACAGAACGTAGCGCCGCATCCCACGGGCGCCGTGATTCGTCCGCGACGGCCCCTCTTGCAAGGCCCCCTGGAAACAGGACAATTATTGATGGCGGCGCGGAAAGGGAGCCCTCGAGTTTGCTTCCAACGGCCTGTTCGCCGGGCTACTTTTGGTCGGCCGGGGTCCATGAACAGCGCCGTCTTGAATACTTCCAATGCTGGGGATCCGCATGGTTGACATATTGCGCAAGCAAGCTTGACAGCTTGACAGAAAGGTGAGCAAAAACGATGACGCGATCGGGAGCAGTTACGTTTAAGGGTAATCCACTCACGTTGGTCGGTAGCGAAGTTTCAGCCGGTCAGACGGCTCCGGATTTCAAGCTGCATTTCTTCGACGACGGCATGCATGAAATCACGCTGGCCAGTTTGAAAGGAAAACCTGCGGTGTTGAGTGTCGTCCCTTCGCTGGACACCCCCGTCTGTCAGACCCAGACGGTCAAGTTTAACAAGGCGCTGGACGAGTTTGGCGACAAGATCCAGGCGCTGACCGTCAGTCTCGATTTGCCCTTTGCCATGAACCGGTTCTGCGGCGCCGAGAACATCTCGAACATTCAGCCGGCCAGCGATTACCAGGACCGCAGTTTTGGCACCAATTGGGGCATGTTGATCGATGAGCTGAAGATTTTAGCGAGGGGCGTGTTCGTGCTGGACGCGCAGGGCAACGTCGTCCACGCCCAAGTAGTCAAGGAAGTGACGGAAGAGCCCGACTACGACGCTGCCTTGCGTGCGTTGAAGGAGCTTCTGTAACCGGCGGGCATTCGAGCCTCCCGATGTTGGAGCTGCCTTTGAGGGTCGGACAATTCATTCAATTAGAAGCCGCTTCAAAGCGCCCTTTGAACGCTCCATGACCGGGAAATGTTACAGCAAAACCAGGTTTTGAAACCGGCTTTGAATTCTTTCACCCGGGTGACCGTATGCGGGTTCGAACCGATCGATCGCTTCATCATCACCCTGCCAGTCATTGCATAAGGGCATGAACTTCCCATGAAACTGACCCAAGATGTCGTACGACGATTGCATGGTGCCGTGGCCGTCGCCTTACTGGTCGTGGCCGGCTGCTCCTCAAAACCACCCGCCGAACCGCCGGCGGATGTCCCCGAGGGGGCACCATCGGTAGAGATGCCCGACGATCCGGACGAGGCGCTACCGCCCGATGCAGGTGGCGAAACCCAGCGTGCCCCCGAGCCGCCCGAAGCTGTCGAAGGGCCGGAGCTGACAGCACCGTCGGCCCCCGAACCGCCGGCCACGGACGATACGTCTCCGTCGGATTCGGCGGATTCGCCCGAGTCGGACGACACGAAGTCCGCCGAACGATCCGCGCCGAGCGATACCGCCACCCCTGAAGAGACGCCCGCCCCCGAGGCGGATGACGGGCCTTCGGGCGGACAGCAGTCCAGTACGGAGAGCGCGGCGGAAACAAGTGCGAAGCCCGCCGAACCGTCTGCCGATAAACCGGCGTCGGCAAACGCAACGCCGGAACATGTCGTGCTGGGCACACCTGAACTCACGTCCGGCATTCCGGGCGAAGGACCGCTATCGGTCGCCGAAATCACCGAGTGGCTGGACCGCGACGGCGTGCACGCGGTGCTCGAGATCGACCTGCCGATGGGACTGAGGGCCGGAATCGGAGAGATCAAGGGGATTGAGGACAATCCGATGACCCGGGCCAAGATCGAATTGGGTCGCCAGCTTTACTTCGATACGCGATTGTCTACGGACAGCACCGTCAGTTGCGCGACGTGTCACGACCCAGACGAGGGATTCACCCGGCATACGCAATTCGGTATTGGCGTTGAATCCCAGCAGGGGAACCGGAATTCGCCGGTCAGCTACAACCGCATCCTAAGCGGCCCCCAGTTCTGGGACGGTCGAGCAGCGAGTTTGGAAGAACAAGCGAAAGGCCCCATCGCCAACCCCATTGAAATGGGCAATACCCACAAAGCGTGTGTAGAAACGATTGAGGACATTGAAGGTTATCGCGTACAGTTCGACCGCATCTTTCCCGACGAGGACATCAACATTGATACGATTGCCAAAGCGATAGCGGCGTTCGAACGGGCCATCGTCACGGGGCCGGCGCCGGCAGACTACCATGAAATTGTGCGTACGGTTCGGGAGCAGTATGACGAGGAAGAGATCGAGGAACTACGCGACGAAGCGCCCGAACTGTACGAGAAATACGCCAGCGCGGTGGAGAACAGCGGTGCCATGTCCGACGGCGCGATTCGGGGCAGAGCCCTTTTCTTTAGCGACAAGGCCAATTGCACAGCCTGTCACGTAGGCGCAAACTTCACGGACGAGAAACATCACAATCTGGGTGTGGGTATGGATCAGGAGGAACCCGATCTGGGCCGCTTTGTGGTGACGGGCGATGAAAAAGACAGCGGAGCGTTCAAGACGCCCACAATCCGCAACGTTGCACTGAGCGCTCCGTATATGCACGATGGCAGCCAGCAAACGTTAATGGAAGTCGTCCAATGGTACGACAAGGGCGGACATCCCAACCCCCACCTGAGTGACAAGATCAAAAAACTCGATCTGAGTGATCAGGAGAAGGCGGACCTGGTAGCCTACATGGAAGCACTGACGGGCCCGTTTCCGCCCATCGAGAGAGGTCGTCTGCCGGAATGACGTGTGGCGGCGTCACCGCGTCCGCCACAGGATGTCGTCGTCGATCCTCAGCTCGCGCTGGCATCGTGCGATGGTGCGCTTGAAGCGCCGGGCATCCAGAGGATAACCCGCCGTAGGCCGCAGCGTGCGGACATGCCGCCGCCAAAACACGTTCAGCGCTTCCATGGCTAGTTCGCGAACGTATTTGGACGTCATGGATGCCAGCGCCGTCGGCAGGAATGCTTCGCCGCGCGCGCGAAAAACAAACTCCACGCGATCGTTGCGCGCACCGAACCGATAGCGACTTACCGCCTGGCTCTCTTTCTGCACGTCGATCAGTCGGTCGGGAAAAGACGCCTGCAAGTGCCGCAGATACCGATTTCGGCCGCCGTGCTTGTCGCAATGGATCTCAGTCGGTTCCCCCCGGCACCGGGCGTGCACGTCGGCCGCCAGTTGCAGCGTCGCACGCGACAGCGCTTCCGCTTTCGTGCCGAAATGCCGGATGGCGTCGTTGACATCCGCCGGAAACAAGGCCCGCGACTCGACGGCCGCCAGACGGATCTGGCGCTCAGCAAGCGTCGCGCGCATCGTTTCCACAACGACGCGCAATACCGCGGTATCCACCGCAGCCGGCAGCGTACGATCGTAATCTCGATACCATGGCAGACCGCTCCGGACGCCCCGTGGGTCCGCCCCCAACGCGTCCCAGATGTGTGTCCAGCACGCGGGCACGTTACCGCATTGAGCAATGGCCGCCAGCACGCCTTTCTCCAGCGACGCCATGCCGTTACCGGAGCGGTAGAGTTGTTTCGAGTCGGTAATGGCCAGACGGCCATTTGCCGTCCGGAGGTCGGGCGAAACAGCCGCGCTGAGCACACGGTACAGTTCCGTGCCGTGCACATCATCGGGAACATGCCAGGCCGTGGCGGTGATCACCAGCGGTCCCAAGTTGGGGCCGTAACCGGCTTCGTCTATGCCAATGAGGTAAGGCATGTCGGGTAAGTATATCGATCATGCAACGATCAGGTAGCCTCGGTCGCGGACCGGTGCGTGAAACAAGGTCTCTCATGGTGTGGGTTCCGGTGCCGGGATGACCCGCCGTGCGCGAAAGACCCCCTGCTTCGCCGGGGTGACATCTGCCGGAGGATGCGACGTCGCTCGCCGGCGAACCGTGCGCCTGGGGCGGGCGGTATTATGCCGTGGCCCGTTGTCGAGCCATGCGAGCCGGTCTTCCTCCAAAAAGGGCATGGCAGGGCGCCACAATCACTACAACTGGCCGAAGAGAGCCAAGGTCGGCCGGGTGGCGCGGATGTGGCGGCGGGCGTCCTGGAGGACAGGCCGCGTATGCTATTTTTCAGCAGTGCCCCGCCCGCTTGTCGGCGCGCTGCCAGACCGTCTGCCTCTTGCCCGTTGGCGTTTTTATGCCTCGCCCGCCGACACTCGATCGACCGGCTACCGTGGACCAGATCGTGGATCGAGCCACGCGGCTTTTTTCATTGCCTTCGGTCGCCGCACAAGTGCTGGAGCTGACCGACAGCCCCAAGGTCGATGTTCGCGCCCTGGCGCATTGCATTGAGAACGATCCCGCACTGACGGCCAAGATCTTGAAAGTGGTCAATAGTTCGCTGTTCGGTTTGGGACAACATGTTGGAGACTTAAGCCAGGCGCTGGCGCTGTTGGGCACCAAGCCTCTCAAGCTGCTTGTTCTCGGTTTCAGTCTACCGGAAGGGCTCTTTGCGGGCGTATCGCGGAACGTGCTCTCTCGGTACTGGCGGAATTCGCTGACCAAGGCCATATCCGCGCGGGAGATCGGCACCACTTTTTGGGACCAGCCTGGCGATGATGCGTTCCTGGTGGGTTTGCTGTACGACATTGGGATGCTCGTGCTGGTCCAGGATCTCGGGTCGCCGTACGTGCTCTTTCTGGAAGATATATACGACCATTGCGACGATCTGCCTCTGCGGCAACGCGAAGCACTGGGTTTCGAACATACGGCAGTCAGCGCTCGGCTGCTGGAGCGGTGGAAACTGCCCGCGAACATTGTGACGGCATTATCGTTGCCTCTCGAAACGGAATCCCTGCGGCGGCTGCCGGAAACGCAGTCGGCGCTGCCGCAAATCCTGCACCTGGCGGACCTCACGACGCAGCTCGTGGCCCAAAACCGAATTTCCGTGCTGCCGCAGTTGTTGAAAGCCGGCGACACGTATTGCCAGCTCACACGCACGCAAATGCGAGAGCTGGTCGAACAACTCGAGCACAAGGTCGAGCAGCTGGCCGACGTGCTTTCGCTCGATCTGCCCGATGGGCACCGCTACTTCGATATCTTGGTGGAAGCCCAGGCGCGTCTGGCTGCGGAAGCCGAGTCCGCGGCCGTGGACCTGATTCGTCGGCGCCCGGGCAAGATTCAAGAAGATCATCCCCTGGCCGCAAGCGCCCAGGCGGTGGCGGAGGCGCTGGCGAGAAAGGTTGCCGCGGACCAGACGCTCGGCGCACCTTGCGCGATGGTCGGTAGGCTTCCCACCGATCCGGCGCAGCCTTCGCCCGGCGTGCCCGGCACGGATCAGCCGCCGTGGTGTGCCGTGCCGGTGCAAACCGACGCCTGGGTGCAGTTTGACGAACGGCTGGCGATCATGCTTTCCGAATGCCGCGCTTCACGTTCCGAACTCAGTGTGCTGATGGTCGAAGCCGCGTGTTACACGCACGGCGCGGCGGAGCAGGAGAGCCTCGCCAGGTGGCTCATTTCGCTGTTGAAGGGTGCCGAGATGCAGCGCGAGTGGCCCGACGCCGGCGTCGTGCGCACGGGCGAACTGCAGTGGGTCTGCGCCCTTCCACGCTGCGAACGCGCCCAGGCAGTTCGCCAGGCAAACAACCTTGTCGCCAGGTTTCACCGTGGCGTGGATGACGAGGAACAGGGCACGGGGGCCGGGGCCGCGCTGCACATCGGCGTTGCTACCGTTCCGATTCCCACTCGGCATTTCCGCATGCGAAAGCTGGTGGACGGCGCGGAACGCTGTTTGTACGCGGCCCAGCACTGCGAAGGAAGCGCGGTCAAGAGCATCGAAGTTTTTTGACGTGCACGGATCGTCGAGCGACGGCACCGTGCGCCGTTAGAAGACGGCGACAATCCGCAGACTGCCTGAGACGAGGCACTTCTTGCTGGCGAGGACCGACCCGGCCCAATCGATCAACCGCCCGGCCGCCTGACCGAACCCGCGCCGGAACTCCGGAGGCGTGCCGGCGATTTGCAGGGCGGCCGGTCCGTCGCTCAGGTTCCATACCGCCCCGGAAGTTCCGAGCGGAAACGCATCCTGCCGTGGGGACCAGCCACTGAAGATGTATTCGAGTTGACCCAGCGTGCGGATGGACATCCGAGGCAAGAGGGTGTAGACGCGAAACGGCATGGTTCCCGTCGCGCGGAGGATCGTGGCTGGCGTGCCTTGAGGGGACCACACGTCCGGCAGTTCGGCCACCGGCAGATCGACGCCTGCTCCGGGAGCCAGCTCACCGTCCGCCACCCAGCCCGGGGCGAGGATTTCGTTTTCCAGCAGATCATCGGGGTTGACGTGCAGGATGGCCGCGTCCACGGGCGATGGCCGGCGGCTCCGGACATACAGCCTGGCATTGAAGGATCTGCCACCAGAGGAAGGTTGCACCAGCACCAGCCTGGGCGTATGGTCGGCAAACGCATGGCCGGCGGTGAGCAAGCCGCACACGCTCTTTGTCCGTCTGCCGCAGCGCTCGCGCCAATTCAAAACCATGCCCACCGTCGCGGGACCGACATCGGATGCATGGTAACGGTAGCCTGCGGGAGTCGGCGGCGCGGTTTCAACGACATCGGTCCGCAGATGCACCGTCACGAACGATGCGCCCCTCAACAGGCGCACCGAAGCGCTGTCCGGAAGGCGCCGCTGGGCCGCGCGCGGCCGAAATTTTCGCCGCACAAGAAAGGTAGCCGCCATGCCTCGTGCGGCGTCGGGACGGCCTCCTTTAACGGCGACGCCGAATCCGACATCAATCAAATTTGTGTCGCGGGCAATATCGAAACGCCGGCGGAGCGTACGCTGCAAGCGGGCCAGTTCCGAAAGCGTGAAGTCCGCGAATTGTACAGCCACGACACGTATCTGCAGTGGGGCAAGGCGGCGCTTGCGATCCGCTTCAGGGCGCCAGTTCCACGCGGACGTTGAATTGATCGTCCAGCACGGCACGCCGGACGTCCGTCAACATTCCCGCTTCCAGGTCTCTTTTTGCCGTGTCGACGTCGGCGGAACTGGGAGCGGTGTTCGCGTCGAGCCGGACGGCGATGACGATCGTCTTGGGTTCCTCGAACCGTACATCAATCTGGCCGGGCGCAATTCGAGTGCCCCAAGATGTGTTCTGGAGACGCTGCACAACCTTCTCGCGAATGCGATCCATGGCAGGGCGGCCGACGGCTTCCACCGGCGGTAGCCGGCTCAGCGATTCCGGATCGAGCACATCGCGGTGCGTATCGCCCTGATAGGCGGCCGTCGCGATCGGTTGGAAGGTCATGACGCCCCGCCGGAACGTCAAGGCATAGACGTCCGCGGCGTGGCAGTCGATGCAATCTTCCCCCGCAGCATGCATCGGACAGGCAGCGAACGGATAGAACCCGACGTACCGCCAACCGTACAGGCGCTTTCGGCCGTTCGGCCCTCGTGACAGAACGGCTTCATAAAATCCCAGCGGCACGTTGGTTGCTCGGACGACCATCTTCGTGCGGGGCATGTCGGCGGTCTTTCCCGCCGTGGGGATGGGCAGATTGCCGACCAGTTCACCCACCGCCTTGAGACTTTCGTCGAACTGGGCATCGAGCTTTTGGTCGATCTCCACCAGGTTCCAGCCGTCCGCCAGTTTGATGCTCGTTTGATTGATGCCCAGGCCCGCCCGCGCGCGGATGGAATACTCTTCGCTGAAGTCAGGCAGATACTCGAGAGACACGCGAACGAACGCATCCGAGCCGTTCTCTGCTGGCTGGATGAACAGGTAGGGTTTGGGGCGGTAGTACCGTATTCCCTTATCCCACGGCGGAGGATCCCTGGTGACGGTTGTTGTCGCACAGCCGCCTGCGAGGGAGGCAAGCAGCAACAGCAAGATCCGGCGGAACATCGATCGGGCCCTCGCTCGGCGCGCCGCGCACGGTATGGAGGCGTACGCAGGGGAATGTCGGAAAATCCTGCTCATCCGGTTGAAGGGAACGTTCCGGTTTGCACGCGGACCGTCGTTTGGTGGACAGTTATAACGGTTGTGCATGTTGCGTGTGTGGTGTGCGTCGAGTGGTCGTCCGGTTGGTCCATGTGTTATGCTTCCCCGATGGCGTCTCCCCAGTTTCCACAGGACGAATGGCAGCCGCGCGGTGCCAACGAACCGCGGACCACGGATGACACGGCGGCGTCTGGCGCGACGCATCGCGGCAATGCGTGGGAGGACGCCGCGCTGGCCCGCCTGCCCGAACTGCGGGCGGGCGATCTGAACGGGCGGCCACGGCGAAGGTTTTTCCTGCCCCTGTTTCTGTTCGCCGCGACCTGTCTCTCCACGTTCTGGGTGGGTGCGTCGAGCTGGATGCCGCTGGACGCGATGACCAGTTGGCAGCGCGTCTATCTCAACATCGTCGCCGGCTGGGCGCAAGGCGTGACTTACATGATGGCCTTGATGGCCATTCTCATCACGCATGAAATGGGGCATTTTCTGTTTGCCTTGCGGTACCACATTCCCGCCAGCTATCCGATGTTCATTCCGCTGCCGATCAACCCCATCGGCACCATGGGCGCTGTCATTGGATTGGACGGATTGAAGGCCGATCGGCGGCAACTGTTTGATCTGGGACTGGCCGGTCCGCTGGCGGGGCTGCTGGTGGCCGTGCCCGTGGTGTGCATGGGCATCCAGCGCCTCGACCTGGAATCGCAAGGTCCCGGCCAACTGGCGTTCCACAATCCGTTGCTCGTCAAGCTGCTCATCACCTGGCTGCGAACGGATATTCCGGCCGATGCAACAATCGGGATCCGGCAGCTCAATCCCTTTTTCCTAGCCGGATGGGTGGGGTTGCTGATCACGGGCCTGAACATGCTGCCCATCAGCCAGCTCGACGGTGGCCACGTCGCCTACGCGTTGTTTGGAAGGGGGGCCCACACGGTCGCGCGAGCGTTCCTGGTCGTCGCCATCGTGTTCGTGGTGGTCTACATCTACGATGCGTTCGTATGGACGATGATGCTGATCCTTGTCATTCTGATCGGCACGGACCATCCGCCAACGTCGAATGACCACATGGAATTGGGACGCGCCCGTACCGTGTTGGGCATGGCGTCCCTGGCGATCCCCATCTTGTGTTTTCCTCTATGGGGCATCGATATGTAGCCGCCGGATTTGGTCCCCGCGCCGGTTGGCGGAATGCGGATGTCGCGCTGCAGGTGGGATGTGCCGTGTGGATGGGCCAACCAATGCGTGAGCGGGACCCGCAATCCGATGCCCGAGTCCAGCGATCCATGCGGCGGGGAGGTCAGAGCCGCGGGGACGCATCATCGATGTTTCTGTTGGTACCTGCGGCTGGCTTCTTCGAGGGTCCTTTTCTCGGCGCGCGTCAAGCTCTCCTGACCCTCCTGCTGGATTTTGCGCAGAATATCGTCGACCTGCTGCTGCAGGTCTCTGTCGCGTTTCTCAGGATCGTGGATTTTCAGCCGGGGCGAGCGCGGCAGTCGCCGCAACGAAAACGATCCGGCCGCCAGTGCGGTCAGGCGCACTCCCGAGATGTAATACATGAATGCCATCGCCGCGCCCGACAGGTGGCAGGTGTAGGCCACATTGCCTGCCATCGACCGGGACGTCGCTCCCATCAAATCGCCGACCACGAGCAACACAGCCAGTACCCACGCCGGAACGGGCAGCACGAACCAGATAAGCACGGTGCGGTGCGGAAAATTCAACGCAAATAACAGCAGCACGCCCACGATGGCCCCTGACGCGCCCACGAGCACGGCAAAAGAACCGGCGGACGCCATGCTCTCGATGATCAACCAGAACAGGCCGGACAGCACGATCAACGAGAGGTATAGGACCAAAAACTCCGTGCGGCCGTATTTGAATTCCACCTCGCGTCCAAAGAACCAAAGGCCCAGCATATTAAAGACAACATGCATCAGGTTGTTCGGATCGTGGAGAAATCCATACGTCAGCAACTGGTACGCCTGCCAGGGATGCTGCAACAGGTCGCTGCGCAGGCCGAAGTACTCGGCCAAGCGTCCTTCGAAGAGAAAATCGACGAGGAACACGCCGACGTTGATCAGGATCAGGTTGACCACCATCGACCGATCGCCACCCAGCGCGATGCCTCGCTGCGGTTCCTGGTAGTAGTCGCGATCGTAGATTCCCATGGCGACACCCGGTTGGTGCGTCATCTTGACCTGAAAAAGGGGTCAGGCCTCAATCGTGCCAAACACCCGGAGGGCCGTTCCGGCGATTGAGGCCTGACCCCTTTTTCACACAGCAAATTCTGTCGGACGTCGCTACATCAAGATATCGTACGTGAAGGCACTGCGAAAGGCGAGCCTGCATTCCGGGCCCGCCGAGAGACGCTCGGCGCCTGCGCCCCGGCTGCTTGCGTCCCCACTGCCAAACAATCCTACTCCGGCCGCCAAACGAACGCGGGCGCATCGGTCTGGGAGGCGCTACGGGGTAGCTTCGACCTGCTGGTCGAGGCGTTGGGAAATCTCCAGCTGATACGAAGCGAGCGACGAAAGCAGGCCGGCGTTGCTTCGGAGCGTCGCGTCCAGCGCCCGCTGGACATTGGCGACTTGCACGTCGAGTCGTTCGAGATAGTCCTTCAATACATCCCGTTCGGAACGCAACCGCGCCAGGTCCGCATCCAGTTTCTGTTTTTCGTCCTGCCGGTACGCAATGTCTTGCCGTGCGCGCTCCAGGGCACCTTGCAGCAACGCCGTGTCCCGCTCCACCTGCGCGATACGTTCACGATCGACCACGCGTTGCCGGCCCAATTCCCGGAACAGATACTGGTAATCCCGCAGAGATCGGACATAACGCCGCGCAACGACGTTGTCCAATTCCCCACGGTCGCGCAGCACGTCCAGCGGCGCGGTCGTGCCGTCCTCAAGGACGCCCTCGATCCGCTCATCCGGGTCGTCGGCTTCCGCGGGCTGCCCATTGCGGAGATAAAAATCGACGGAATCGGCGGGCAAGATCTGGCGAAGCGCCTCCTCGTCGAGAGACGCAAAAACGTCGTCGCGGTCCTGGGGAAGGAATTCGTACAGCGCCCACGGCATCTGACTGGCCTGGAGCCTCTCCAACTGTGCTGCGGTCATATCGAGCGAGGGGGCCATCGTCACCGTGCCGGCTTCCGGATCGGCAGCCGTCACCTGAAATTCGCCCAGGTACTGCGCACCGTCGGAAGCCGGGCCCTGTTCGAAAACAAACAGGATCGTGTCTTGTTCAATGCCGTGGGGAGAGGGCTCCGGCACCGCCACCGTGACCCGACCTTCCGGTCCGGCAGGCTCGGCGACGGTCGCATCCCGCCACACGCGTCCGCGCCGAAGCGTGATCTGATGCAGGGCGTTGCGGACCTGACGGATGCCGCCCAACTTCGCCCCTCGCGACTGCTCGGTCTCTTGCCCGAACTCCAGGGCGGCATTTTCCGCCCGCAGGTCCTGGAGCGTGGCTTCCAGTCGCTCGACCTGCGTCCGGTAACGCTGCCGGACGGCCAGCGATTTGGCGGACAGGTAAACGTAAAACCCGGTCGCCAGAAAAATCACGTACACCAGGATCACCTGGCCCACGGGCCAGGTTCGTGCGCTGAGCCACGCCGCAGCGATGGACAGCAGAAACAATAACCCAAGTACTATGTAAACAAGGGTTTGCGCGTCCATGAATGTGTCTTTCTTCGCGCGGGACGAGCGGCGGAGCAACGGACAGGCCTCCATGTCGATGATAAGCGGGGGGTTTTGGAGCGTCAAGAAAAACGCCCGCCGATCGGCACGTCCTAACTGCAAGATTCGAGGCTACTTGCCGCTCGTCTGCGGCGGCCCGCCCGCACAATTCCGACAATCGTTTAAGTCCTAACCGTTCGTGTCCGAAAGATTCATTGCCGAATCAAATCATGGATCCGCGAGCCACCCACCACCGCGCTGTCGAAGCTTCCCATGCCGGGCCCTGCAGTCCATGGCTCGAGGTGGCCGAAGGCTTGCTGTCGGCCGCGCGTCGCTGGTCGCGGGTGATTGGCTCCGTGGCCAAATCATACGATCTGCGCGACTCGGAGCTGATCGCGCTGTGGGCCGTGGCCCATCCCGCGGACGTCGGCCGCGCGGCGGGTCCCAGCCAAACCGAGCTGGCCCGGCGCCTGGTGTGGTCGTCCGCCCAGATCAGCGAGCTCATGGAGCGGCTCCGGCGCAAACGGCTCATTGCCGCGTGTCCCGCGGCTTCCGATCGCCGGACGCGGCGGTGGATGCTGACGCCTCGGGCACACGTGTTACTGAACGCGATGATTGCCGACCTGGACGCCGCATTTCAATCGGCTATGCCGGACGTGGATCCCGTCGGCGCGCTCGTCTCACATTCCCCGAGCGACCCGGCGGTCGCGCAGCGCCGCTGGCCGTGGGAGGGTGCGGCGTGACGCGAAACCGACGTTCAACACGACGCACTTCGTCGGCATTCTTCCCCACGGATGTGGCGCTACACTTTGTACGGGTGTCGTGCTGCGTGTCGGTGGTGCTGTTGCTGGGGTGCAGTCGGGCCTTTTATCGCAACCAGGCCGACGACCAGGCGTACTGCCTGGTGGATCAGGTCGGCCGTAATCCTCGCTGGCCCATGGACAACTTCACGATCCAACCCGATCCGCGATCGCGAATGGCCAGTCCCAACAATCCCGATTTTCCGCCGATGCCCCCGGACGATCCCGCGGCCCACCGCTACATGGAATGTGTCGATTGCAAGCGGGGTTCGCGCAAATGGTCCTATTACGGCACGACGCCGTTTGTTGCCAATCCCTACTGGCGTCAGTACCTGCCGATCAACGAGAACGGCGTGCTGGTACTCGATCGGCAGGCAGCCGTCCAGACGGCCTTGATTCAGTCCTCCGACTACCAGTCCCAACTCGAAGAACTGTACCTTTCCGCGTTGGACGTAACCTTTGAGCGGTTCCGCTTCGACACGCAGTTCTTCGGAGGTTCCTCCGTGTTCTTCACCGCCGACGGTCCGCTGCGGGCGGGCCGGCCCGAGGGGTCCAGCGTGCTGGACGTGTCCCCGCTGTCGCCGGGCAATCAGCTCCGCGGCGAACGCCTATTCGCGGCCGGCGGGGAACTGGTGATGGGCCTGGCCAATTCGATTGTGTGGGAATTCGCCGGACCGAATCGCCAGAGTACGTTTACATTGCTGGACTTCAGTTTGTTCCAGCCATTGTTGCGCGGCGCCGGCCGAGCGCGGGTGATGGAACGATTGACACTGGCCGAACGCACGTTGCTGTCCAACGTGCGGCAGATGGAGCGGTTCCGACGCGGGTTTTATGTCGAGATCACCACGGGCGGCAGCGCGGGCCCGGGCCCCTCGCGGCGCGGCGGATTCTTCGGTGGCGCGGGACTGGAGGGCTTCTCCGGGGTGGGCGGTGGCGGCTTCGGACGCGTAGGCGGGGTGGGCGGCGGCGTTGGCTTCGGTGGCGCGGGCGCGGCCCAGGCAGGCGGTTTCCTGGGGTTGCTTCAGGACGCGCAGGAGATCCGCAATCAGGAAGCGACCGTTGCCGGGTTGCGCGACAGCGTCGCACAGTTTCAAGCGGCCTACGAAGCCGGGCGGATCGATCGCTTCCAGGTCGACCTGGCCCGACAGGCCCTGTATGACGGCCAAAGCGCGTTGATCAACCGCCAGGCCGCCTACCAGACGGAATTGGATGGTTACAAAGTGGAACTGGGGCTGCCGCCCGATCTACCGATCCGCATTGAGGACACGCTGCTGGATCAGTTCCAATTGCTCACGCCCGCGCTGGTCGACGTCCAGTACGGTGTGGGCGACCTGCTGGACGTGGTGCGGAGCAGCGAGCAGGTGGCGGCGGCTGACGACATCCGCCGGCGCGTGGGCCAACTGATGCAGTCCACTTACGCCATGGTGGAAATTGTCCAGCGGGATTTCGCGAGACTAAACGAAAATCTCCCGCGACGCCGCGAATATTTGCAACGCCTCGCCGAACGGCCGGAAGTGCGGCAAGGAATCGTGGACCGCAGCGTCCTGGATGTCGATGCGCTCGACTGGCGAGTGGACGCCCTGCGACGCGATTTTCAGAAACTCCAGCAGAATTTTGCCACGACAGGCGCGAACCTCGAAGAGGTGTCCCACGGCACCGCAGACCTGGAAGCCCTTCGCATGGCGCTGCGAGGACCGCTCACACGCCTCTCGGGTGAACTCCTGGAGCTGTCGCTGATCCAGGCCCGCGCACGTCTGGATACAGTGTACGTAAGCCCGATCGAGCTGACCCAGGAACAGGCCTATGCCATCGCGCGCGATTACCGGCTCGATCTGATGAACGCGCGCTCCCAGCTCGTGGACCGCTGGCGATTGATCGAATTCAACGCCAACGATCTGCTGAGCGGTCTGGATATCACATTCGAAGGTGACATCCGCAACACGGGCAACAACCCGCTCCGGCTGGATGCCGCCACGGGACGGTTGCGTGCCGGCGTCGAGTTCGATGCGCCGCTGACGCGGCTGGCCGAACGCAACATTTACCGCCAGGCGTTGATCGAATACCAGCAGGCGCGGCGCGACTTCTACCGGTTTCGGGATGGCATCAATCTGAGTCTGCGCAACACGCTCCGCAACCTGAGCTTGAACGAATTGAACCTGGAGCTGCGGCGGGCGGCCGTGCTGGTGGCCATTTCCCAGGTCGACCTGACGAGCATCCGGCTGGCGCGGCCGCCGCAGCCCGGCGTGGAATCGCAACTCGGCGACACCACGGCACGCGACCTGATCGACGCGCAGGCGTCACTGCTCAATGTACAAAACCAATTCCTCAGTGTGTGGCTCGACTACCAGGTGCGACGACTCCGACTCGATTTCGATCTGGGTACCATGAGGCTGGATGCCCAGGGCATGTGGATCGACCCGGGATCCGACATCGGGGTTGCCCGATACGGCCATGATGTCTGCGCGCCACCGGAGGTCGACGCGGCGCCCGAATTGATCGGCCCCGCGGCACCCGACCCGGACGGAATCGAATTGTTGCCCGAGCCCTGAGAAAGCGTCTTCGAGGACGGGCCGAACGTAAGGGTCCTGGAAGAAGGGGCCCGAGAAAAGACCACGCGCCGAGTGCCATCGGAGCCGGCAGGACCGGTTATCCCTGCGGAAAACAACCTGCGGCGTTCGTTTTGCGAGCAACGCAGCGCGGCACGCCGCGCCGTCCGCCCGCAAATGGTCGGTCCGTGACACTCCGCAAACGGCGCGGATCGCAACCGCCCGCCCTCCGCCTCAAGATGACAGAGCCTTGTATGGGCCGTATAATTTCTGGATGGCTGATTTTCCCCCCACCGATTGCTTCCGCGCACTTTTCCAGTATCCCGCGTCGGCCCGCCGGGGGGGTATCGGAGTAACCACCGCGGCGACGTTGGCGACGTTGGCGGCGCTGGGGGCCGGCGCGCTGGCGTGGTACAGCATGAACCGCGCCGTCGACAACGAAGACGCGTCGCTCGTCGAGTCGGCTGTCCGCCGCGATTTCGAGCTTGATATCGTGGAAAGCGGCGAAATCGAATCTTCCGGCAACGTGGAGGTCCGCTGCGAGGTGGAATCGAACAACACGGCCGGCACCGCCATTCTGCGCCTCGTTCCCGAGGGCACCGCCGTTAAAGAGGGGGATTTTCTGATCGAGCTGGATTCATCGGCATTGGAAAAAGAGCGAATCCAGCAGCAGATCATCGTCAATACGTCGGAATCCCTCATGATCCAGGCCCAGAACGTCTACGAAACCGCCGTCATCGCCCGCCGCGAATACCTGGAAGGGACCTTCGAGCAGGAAAAGCAGCTCATTGAAAGCGAAGTCTTTGTGGCCGAAGAGAATCTGCGGCGGGCCATGGAGTACCTGCAATACAGCCGCCGGCTGCTCGAGAAGGGCTACATCAAGGAACTGGAACTGGAAGCCGACGCGTTTGCCGTGGAAAAGTCCAAAAAGGAACTGGAATCCGCCCGGACGAAACTCAGGGTGCTGGAGCAGTTCACAAAACCAAAGATGCTGAAACAACTGGAAAGCGATATCGAAACCGCCAAGGCAAAATGGGCGGCGGAACAGAGCAGCTATGAACTGGAGGTGCGTAAGCTCGACGATATTAAAGACCAGATTGGCAAATGCATTATTCAGGCCCCCGGCGACGGGATTGTGACGTATGCCCATCGTCGCGACCGGCGGGGCGACTCCGATTTTGTCGTTGAGGAAGGTGCCGTCGTACGGGAACGCCAAGTCCTCGTGCGGCTGCCCGATCCCGGCAAGATGCAGGTGGGGATCGAAGTCAACGAGGCCGTGGTCGATATGGTTCAGGAAGGCATGCGTGCATCGATCCGGCCCGTGGGACGCGACGACCTGGTGCTGCCCGGAACCGTTGTCAATGTGAACGAGTACAGCGAACCGACGAGCCGTTGGGAAGGCAACGTCAAGAATTATGCCGCCACGATCCGCATCGACGAGCCGCGGGATTCGCTGCGGTCCGGGATGACGGCCGAGGTAACGGTCCATTGTCAGTCCACTCCCGACACGTTGCAGGTTCCCGTGCAAGCGGTGTACGCGCATGGTCCGCGATTGAACTACTGCGCTGTCAAGACGACGCAGGGGTGGGACATGCGTGCGGTACAGATCGGTCCCACCAACGACCGATTTGTTGTTATTCGCGACGGGTTGCAAGAGGGTGAGTTGGTGTCTCTGGACCCCAGGCGGCACGTGGACACCGCCACGCTTCCAGCGCTCCGGCCCGACGAGATGCAGCAGGCTATCCGACCGGGGCCCCGGCATGAGACAGCGTCCCAGGACGTGGCCGCGACGGCACCGGAACCCAAGGCCAGACCTTCCACGCCCCCGGCCGGCGGGCCCGGCATGTTCGCGCGGCTCGACGCCGACAAAGACGGCGGGCTAACCGAAGCGGAACTCCCCTCCGCGATGCGTCCCTTCTTTGCAACGGTGGACGCCAATCAGGATGAGCGGATCGATCCCCAGGAGTTGAGGGCCGCCATGCAGCGGTTCCAGGCCGGACGCGGGTCGCAGACGGCCCGGGCCGACGATGCGCAGGGGGCCGGGCAGTGAAAGCCGCGGTTCGTGTCCGCGACCTCTGCAAAGACTACGTGCTCGGCTCCGAAGTTGTCCGCGCCTTGCGCGGCGTGTCGATCGATGTGCCCCATTCGGACTACGTCGCGATCATGGGACCGTCGGGTTCCGGCAAGAGCACGCTACTGAATGTGCTGGGCTGTCTGGATCGGCCCTCCGCCGGCCAATACCTGCTCGACGGAAAAGACACGTCGCAGATGGACGACGACCAGCTCTCAGAGATCCGCGCCGGACGGATCGGGTTTATCTTTCAGTCGTACAATCTCATCAATCAGTTCAACGTGCTGGAGAACATCGAGACACCGTTGTACTACATGGGCCGAGTCTCGTCGCGGCAACGTCAACGATGCCGTGAATTGGCCGCCATGGTTGGTCTGGAGGATCGGCTGGGCCATCGCCCCGCCCAACTCTCCGGAGGCCAGCAGCAACGCGTGGCCATCGCCCGCAGCCTGGCCAATGATCCGGCATTCATCCTGGCGGATGAACCTACGGGAAATCTGGATTCGGAGACTTCCGCCGAGATACTTACCCTGCTGTCACGCCTCAATCGCGAAGGCCGTACCATCATTATGGTCACGCACGAAGATGAAGTGGCGCGGCATACCAAGCGCATCATTCGCTTGAGAGACGGTTACATCCAATCGGACGTGCTCACATGACCCTGCTTACGCTGCGAATCTGGGAGCTCGGCGTCAAAAGCATGCTCCTGCATCCGCTTCGCTCCGCGTTGACCGTGCTGGGCATTTTCATTGGGGTGGCGAGCGTCATCTGGTTGCTGGCGATCGGCGAAGGCATCAGCCGGCAAGCACAACAACAAATCGCCAGCCTGGGCGCGAAAAACATCATCGTACGCACTGTGAAACCGCCCAGCGAAGCGTTTGCCGGCCAAACCGGCAACAATACCAACGGGCAGAAAACCAGTGAGTTGGTTAAACACAA
>CAZNKT010000106.1:0-20296 GCA_964573605.1 uncultured Pirellulales bacterium | reverse complement strand
TGAGCGTTGAACAGACTGGCCAGGTGGCCGGCCGGCATGTGCGGTTCCTGTTCCAGTTCGGCCATGGGGTGCAGCCGTTCCAGGCCCAGCCGCGTGAAGTGGGCGACGTCCAGCCCGTCGTCGCGCAAGGCTTCGGTCATCATCTGAGTGAAGTTGTCAAAGTCCTGCTGGCCTTCACCGCTGCCCAGGTACACCCCAAACCGGGGAGGATCGACATGACCGTCGATCTCCGCATATTGCACCGCCTGAAGCGCCGCAGTGGCGGCGAATTGGGTGTGCCGGCCCCAATATTTCCATTGTTTGGCGTCGAGACCGGCCGCCGCGCCGCCCCAATCGCGAACTTCCGCGGCAATACTGGTGGGGAAGTTCCGGGCATCGAAAATGGTGGTCGGCCCCACACCCGACCTGCCTCGTATCAGGTTCTCCCACAGGACATCCACGCGGTGTCCCAGGGGCGTCACGCATCCGACGCCGGTAATAACGACACGCCGTCTCATGGGGCTTTTCGCAACCTCGGTAAGGAAACAGGATCGCGTCAATTTTTAGTTGTTTCGGGCCCGGCGGCAACCGCGAATCTCGCGCCTCGCGGGTACCGCCCGGCGCGGCGCGGGGAAGCGCGGGCCGTCGTCGCGAGCTCCAGGGGGAGCGTTTCTTCAGAAGAAATTCCAGCCCGAGGGCCAACGCCGTGACGTATTTTGGCGGCCGAAGCCGCCAAACCTTGGCCGAATCAAGGTTCGCCAAACTCTCGGCGAGTCCGGCTCCGGCGAACATGTGTGCCCAGGTTCACGAAAGCCTGTCTAGGACGCCGTCTGGGAGGGCACCGGCTCGCTGTGCCGAATCCCGCCCGATGCGTGCTGCTGCAAATGCGGGGGAATGCGAAGGGGAGAACCGTCGGCTTTTCTTCCCACGTGGAAGATACGCACCGCCTTCAGCCAGTTCAAGAACTGCGACGGCTCGAAGAGTTCCCGTCCGTGCGCGCGGTCGCTGAGGTGCGCGAAAAACAGATCGACTTCTCCCTGCGTGCGTTCCCCCAGGTGACTGGTGACACGCACCATGGCCCCGTCCTTGTGGATCTGCTGGATGGTCGCCCGGTAGTGGAGCGTGTCTCCGGGCATGGCATAGCAGTGGAACACACTTTTGGCCAGTTTGGCCAGCACGACGCGCTCCTGGAAATCGTTGTACTCGCTGACCAGCAGGCCTCCGGTCTGTGCCATCCCTTCGATAATTAACGACGTGGGCATGACCGGATGCGAGGCGAAGTGATCCTGCATCTGCGGCTCCGCCGCCGAAACATTTTTCACGGCTACCGCGTATTGTCCACTGACCAGTTCCTCAAAGCGGTCGATCCAGAACCAGCGCATGTGAATCTTCCCGCGGCGAACGGAAGCTTGTCGCCAATCAGGCGGCCAGCTTGTTCTCGACGTAGCGACACATGTCGCTGACGGTTAGCTGGTTGGCGAAATCCTGCACCGCCGGATTCTCCTTGAATTTCGACAGGTCGGCAAAGGGCATTCGTTCTGCAAGCTTGGCGACGCCGGCTTCGTTGACGCGCCCATCCTGGACGTATTCGTCGTTGGTCAGGATATCTTCCGGAAACAACTCGTCGCGCGGAATCTTGATACTGAAGGCTTTCTCCAACCGAAAAACGATGTCCAGAAAATCGATCGATTCGGCGCCCAGGTCTCCGACCAGCGTGGCGTCGGGAGTCACTTCGTCGTCGTCCACGCCCAGAGCTTCCACGAGCGCCTCCTGTACCTTGGACAGGATCTCTTCTTGGGTTTGCATGGATTGATTACCTCCAAGGGTTACTCTCTATCCCATCACATCTAAACGGCCGCCTGGCTAGCAACGCCCTCCGGCCACAGCAGCCCGAGCATCTTCCGCAAATCCTGACGCACGTGCTGGTCCATGGCGGCATCGCGTGGATCGGTGTCGGCCAAGTTGTAGTGATGCAGCACCAGGCGCCCGCTGACCTTCGATTCGCCGTCCACGCTGCCGTGGGCGGCCAAAGTTGTCGTATGCTCGTCGCGCGACTTGATCTCCGCGGACACGTGGAGCGTCTTTCCGGGGACGACAAAGTCCGCAAACTTCACGTTGCGCGCTTCCTTCAACATCACCATGCTGTGCGCAAAGTCGTCGGTGACGCGGATCAGCCACGCGCTGGCCTGCGTCATGGCTTCCAGCATGAATACGCCGGGCAGGACCGGGAAGCGGGGAAAGTGGTCGACCAGATAGTCCTCGGTCAGCGACACGGTCTTGACGGCCGCAACGCGTTTGCCTCTTTCGAGTTCCAGAATTCGATCGACGAGTGTGAACCGCATGTCCGTAGTCCGACCGGGGGGGTCCGGGCGGGCGGGATGAATGTACAAGTTGTCCAGGGCACGCCGAAAAACGAATCAGCAAGTATAACCGCGGTAAAGTGGCCCCACAACAGATCCTCGTGCGCCGGGCGCGGGGCGTCGGAACCTGGCCCCCACCCGGTTCTCGGCTGCCGTCCCGGCGGTCGGCCAACGGGGCATGTCATCGGTGGCACGGTCGGCTAATGCACCCGTTGTCCCGGCTCGGCGCCCGAATCGACGGACAACAGAAAGACGTCCTTTCCGCCGCTGCCCGAGGCGACCACCATGGCCTCGCTGGTCCCAAACCGCATCTTGCGCGGGGCCAGGTTGGCCACGCATACGACCAGCCTGCCCACCAACTCTTGGGGCCGATAGGCCGCCTTGATTCCCGCAAACACGGTTCGCTGCTCGTCGCCTCCGAGACTCAGCGTCAGTTTCAACAGCTTGTCGGCTGCGGGAACTTCTTCGGCCGCCACCACCCGCGCCACGCGCAGATCGACCCGGGCGAAATCGTCCATGGTGCACGTCTCGGCCAGCGGCTCCTTGCGCAACGCCGCGCCGCTGTCGGCCGACCGCCCTCCTGCCCCATCGGGGGATTCGGGGTCCGCCCGGTCGTCCTCGGGCTGGCTGGCCGCGATCATGGCGTGGACCTGCCGGGTCTCCACTCGGCGAAGCATGTGCACGAAAGGGGCCACCGGCGTGTTGACCAGCGGCGTCTGCGCCTGCTGCCAATGGCGGATCGGGTCGGACAACAACTCGCCGGTTTGCCGCGCGAGTCGCGGCAATACCGGCGCGAGATAAACGGCCAACTGACGAAACAGATTCAGTCCCACCGTGCACACGTCGCGCAACCGAGACGCCGCCTCGGGGTCTTTGGCCAGTTGCCATGGCTGCTGCTGTTCGACGTAGATGTTGGCCTGATCGGCCAGCGCCATGACCCATCGCATGGCCCGGTTGGTATCACACGCCTCGTACGCCGCGGCGATCTCTTCGCCCTGCCCGGCGGCTTTCAGGAACCGTCCTCCATCGTCCGGATAGGTATCGGACAGCCGTTTGTCCGTCATGAACCGGGCCGTGCGACTCGCCAGATTGACCACCTTCCCGACCAGATCCGCATTGATCTTGGTGGCAAACTCTTCCAGGTTCAGGTCAATGTCATCCACGCGCGGAGTCAGCTTGGAGGCGTAATAATAACGCAGGTAGGCCGAGTCAAGGTGATCCAGGTACACCCGGCCACGGACAAATGTCCCCTTCGACTTCGACATTTTTTGGCCGTCGACGGTGAGGAACCCGTGAATATGCACCTTGCGCGGCAACCGGTATCCGGCTATTTTCAGCATGCCGGGCCAGAACAGAGTATGGAAATACGTAATGTCCTTGCCGATGAAATGGTGAATCTCCGTCCGCTCGTCGCGCCACCAGTCCGCGAGCTTCTCGCCGGCGCGCTCACACCACTCGGCCGTCGATGCGATATAGCCTATCGGCGCGTCGAACCACACGTACCAGTAGTTGCCCGGACTGTCTGGAATCTCGAATCCGAAATAGGGCGCGGGGCGGGAGATATCCCAGTCGCGCAGCGGCTGGTGTAAAAAATGGCCTTTCAGATAGTTGGCCACCTCCGGCTGCAGGTGTTCGCCGCTCTGCGTCCACTCTTCGAGAAACGCGTGCAGCTGCTCAAGCTCTATGAACAAGTGCGAAGCTGTGCGAAGCTCGGGCGTCGTGCCCGAAAGAATACTGACAGGATCCTTGATTTCAGCCGGACTGTAGGTGTGCCCGTTTTCGCAACTGTCGCCGTGCTGGTTCTCTAAACCACAATGGGGACACGTGCCCTTGACGAATCGGTCGGCCAGGAAGATTCCCTGGCGCGTGTCGAACAATTGCGTGACACCTTTTTCGTGAATCAGATTGGCCGCACGGAGCCGGCTCCAGAAATCCTCGCACAGTTTGCGGTTCTGCTCGCTGTGGGTGCTGCCGTAGTAGTCGAATTCGATATCGAAATCCGCGAAATCACGCGCGTGCTCCTCGTGCATCGCGGAGATCAAATCCTCTTCGGAACGGCCTTCCTGCCGCGCCCGGATCATGATCGCAGTCCCGTGCGTGTCGTCCGCGCAGACGTAGATCACGCGATGACCCCGTAGCTTCTGGAACCGCACCCAGATATCTGTCTGGATGTACTCGACCAGATGCCCGATGTGAATCGGACCGTTGGCGTACGGCAACGCTGCGGTCACCAGGAGGCGACGCGTATTCCTGATGGACGTATTCATGAGGGTTGGTTCCGCCAGGGTCCCGCGGCGAGAAATTGAAATCCGCAAACGGATACGTTATGCGGCCACCAACGACCAGCAAATCGTCGTCCGACGCCTTGCCGCCCGCCGGCGGCCCGTGGCACGCGGTATGCATGGCGAACTCCCGCCGGGACGCCCGTCGGGCGATGCGTCGGACGCGATCGGCCGAAACGGGCCCCACGACAGGCCGATTCTACCGTTTGAATCGGCGGACGGGCATCCAGAATGGCACCAAGCTGGTCTTGTAATATTTTCCAAATCGGACGACATTATGGCACCCCTCGGCGGGCAGCCGCAACCGAGATGCGATCGCACGCGGCGCGGGCCTGCGTCTGACTTTTTTCTTCGGGAGAACTCGTCGACACGAATCTCAATGCGCCGGTGACGTCGGGATACGAGTTTCGGTGCGCCCCGCGGATGCGGGGGCCAATCCGGTCGAGGCAACAGGGATGTAGCCTTGCTCGCCAGCTAACGTCGGTTCGTGACAGCGGAACGTTCCCGCTGCCACCGACGCGGTCGTGGCGCCGCGCGGAGACCGGCGTTCGTACACCATGTTCCAGGGAGGGAACGAATGGTCACGCTCAAACCGCTGTTCTCGCTTCTCAGGATCGCCGCTCTGGTGGCCTGGGCCTGTCCTCTGCTGGCAGGCGAAACCGTGCTGCTGGACTTCTATTCCGAATACTGCGGGCCTTGCCGCCAGATGGCGCCGTTAATGGACCGGCTGGCCCACGAAGGTCATTCGATTCGCAAGATCGATATCGACCGCCAGCGGGACTTGGCCCGCGAGCATGGCGTGACCTCGGTACCTTGCTTCGTGCTGTTGGTCGACGGTCAGGAAGTCGAGCGGCAGGTGGGCGCCGCGCCCTATGAGCGGCTCCAACAGATGCTAGCCCGCGCGCCCTCCGCCGGGACGCGTCCGGCCCCGTCGGCGCTGGCCGCGCCGGCCAACGCCGCGACGCCACCGGCAATCCGCGCGGATGAACGGGCGTTGCGCCAGGCGACCGTTCGGATTCGTGTCGACGACCCGCAGGGCCAATCGTACGGGACTGGAACGATCATCGACGCCCGCAGCGGCCAAGCGCTGCTGCTGACGTGCGGCCATCTGTTTCGCGATTCCAAGGGCAAAGGCCACATCACCGTCGATCTGTTCGGGCCGGGCCAACCGGCATCCGTGCCGGGCAGGCTGATCAGCTACGATCTGGACCGGGACCTGGGACTGCTGGCGATTCAAACGGCGTTGCCGGTTGTCGTCGCACCGGTGGCGACCAAGGACACGCCGATCGAGGCGGGTCAGCGGGTATTGACCATGGGCTGCAACCACGGCGGCGACCCGACGATGCACCGCACCCACGTGACATCGGTCGACCGCTACGATGGTCCGCCCAACGTGGAAGCTGCCGGGACACCTGTCGAAGGTCGCAGCGGGGGAGGCCTCTTCAACGAGGTCGGACGATTGGTCGGCGTATGTTTCGCGGCCGATGCAGAGGACAAAGAAGGTCTCTACGCGGGACTCGCATCGATCCACGCCGAACTGGATCGGCTGGGCCTTCAGTATGTCTACGCGCGCGACGATTCGGCCACAGTTGCCGATCTGCAACCGGCGGCGCCTCCCCGCCTGGCCCGGCAAATGCCGGCCCCGGTTCAAGCGCGCGAGGCCTCGACCTTCACCTCAACACCGCACGCCGCCGCTGCGACCGCAACCGCGGTCGCGCCCGTCAACGGCGCGGCGGCCGGACCGTCTTCGGCCGTGGCCGACGCGCTCGGCTCCGGAGTGTTGCGTGCCGGAGAAAAATCCGCCTTGAACGAAATCGCTCGTCGATCGCGGGGCGGTGAAGTGATTTGCATTATTCGGCCCGCGGATCCGCGGGCCTCGAGCGAGATCGTTGTGCTGGAGGACGTCTCGGACGCACTGGTCCAACGGCTGACCGAGGCCAACCACGCGCCGCCGAAACGTCAGTTGACATCGATGCAACTACCCGGTGACGCCGCGCGCCGGCGCATGGAACAGACCGACGCACGCGGCTGGCAAACCTCGCAGGAACCAACGTCGTCACGCGCTGGGTATCCCGCCCAGCCGGCCCGGGCTCCGATCGACCGGTAAAACGGGCACACCCCGAGCGCGCCGGCGGCTTGGCCTCCGCGTGATCGGCATAAGTCGTCCAGACAGGTATCGGGGCGCGACGACGGAGATGGGATGTTCTACGGTTTTGGTGAGTCGATCATGACCTCCGAATTCGCCCCCCACTTTGCCAGGTGACGAACGAGAAACCGGCTCGGGTCGGCTATTCGTTGCCGAATGAGGCCCGATCCGGAGAAAGATAGTCGGTATACCGAGTACTGATGGCACGATCCGCGGAGTTCTCGCCGTGTGGACGTACTTGATCATTATTTCTGTGTCTAACCTGGCCCTGGGGTTTGGGCTGGCCACGTTCCTGCATCGTCGCTCGAGCGCTGACGCGCCGCGCGACTAGGGCGCCGGCCACCGACCTGGCCGGCCGCCGATGCGGTGGCTTCGGGCACTGCTAACGGAGCTGGACGATCGCTTCGATTTCCGTGGTGATGTTGCCGGGCAGCGACCCCATCCCCACGGCACTTCGGGCGGCAACACCGTTCTCTTCGCCGAACACCTCGCGAAACAGTTCGCTCGCGCCGTTGATCACGGCCGGATGCTCCTTGAAGTCCGGCGTGCAATTGACCATCCCCAGCAGCTTCACGATCCGCTCGACGCGATCCAGGCTCTGGAATTGATCGCGGAGCGTAGCCAGTATGGCAAGCGCCGTTTGACGGGCGGCCTGCTGCCCGCCGGCCAGATCCGTATCGCTTCCGACACGGCCGGTCATCATCGAGCCATCCGTGCGCAGCGGCCCGTGACCGGATACATAGGCCATTTTGTCCACGATCACCACGGGCTTGTATACGCCCGCGGGCGGCGGAGGTGGAGGAAGTTCCAGGCCCAGCGCTTGCAGTTTTTCTTCGGCTTGCATGGCAGATTCTGGCGGGGGACGCGCGACACGTGCACCGTTGCCCGGCGTGATGACCGGCATTCTGGCAGACCCGTGGACGGAAAACAAGCCGCGCGCGACGGCCACGGAATCTTTCGATCACGCGTACCAAGTGTCCAATCATGCCGGGTGAAATTCGCGAAGAATCTTTCGCGATGACGGTTGCAGGCATGCGTCGCGGGGCCGGCGTCGAGTCGTCCCCGCCACCGGGCCGGCGGGAAAGGAAGATTTATTGTGCGCAATTAGTTGCGCCCTGAGGCGGCAACGCCGAGCGGCTTGTCACGCGGGTTGCGGGGCCTTTCGCTTCTTATGCCCCCCGTTGGTCGTATACCGGCATCGGCAGCCCCTGACGGCGAATCTTGTCAACGTGGCAAACCTTTCCTATCATGCGGGTGCGTTGGAAGGCGAACCTTGTTCACTCTTATCTCACACGCCTTCCTACGCCGTGGGCGCATTTGAGCGGCTGGTCAGCAACGGGGCACGACATCTTCACGGATTCTGGCAAACGCCGGTAACCCCGGAAGAGGCGAGCTGACCACTAATTGAGGGAGGAACAGTCGCACGGCATCGTAAGCTGGCAGTAATGCCTCGCACATGTCTCGCGACCAGCCTGCCCACGCGCTTCGTGACGTCATCACTGTCCTGCTCGGTTCGGCGATTCGTTCCTGCCGGTCGGCAGGTCGCGAACTGACATCAGGCCATCGAAGCCGTACCGCAGGCGATGTCGGTGTGTCTCGGCCGTGCATCTTTTCTTGAAGATCTTCTCTGAGGTTCACTTCTTTGGTTTTTTGTCTGCTTCCAATGGCAGGCAAGGAGGTAGGTGGCATGGCTACAGGTCAATGGAATAACGTGGACACGACAGGCGCTCATATGGCAAAACCGGTTGCACCGGCCAACGCACCCCAACGCCGATACCATCGCCTTCACGAAATCCGGCTTCAGCAAGGAATATCGTTGCGTTGCGCGGCCCGCCGCATGAATCAGTCGGTCGATCAAATCCGGCGCCAGGAGGCGGACACTTCGGATCTCTGGCTGTCGGAGTTGTACCGGTGGCAAGAACTCCTGGAAGTTCCTTTGGCTGACCTGCTCGTGGATGAAGAAGGCCCGCTGTCCGAGCCCGTTCTGAAACGGGCGCGAATGGTGCGTTTGATGAAGACCGCCGCGGCGATTCTATCGGGCAGCGAATCGGAGGCCGTGCAGCGGATGGCCCAGATGCTCGTCGATCAGTTGGTGGAAATCATGCCCGAACTCAAGGAAGTCAGCCCATGGCACGCCGTCGGTCAGCGTCGAACCCTCGACGAAGTGGGGCGAATCGCCGAGAACCCGATGCCGGATAATTTCTTCCACGATACGACCATCTGATCTGCGGATGTCGCGGCGCGCCGGGAGTGAGAAAATCACCGCAGTTGGCCGCCCAGTTGGGACTGCAGTTGTTCGTCAACCCGCGCACAGGCGGCATCGGCCTGTTCCCGCGTCAGAGTTTCGGTATGGGACCGCAGCGTGACGCGGAAGAGCAGGCTTTTCGTGCCGCGGCCGATCCGCTCCTCGTCCCGGTACGTCTCTTGGAAGACGATATTCTCAAGCAGCGTGCCGGCCGCGTCGCGCACCACCCGTTCGACGTCCGCCCACCGCACCTGTTCTTCAAATAAAAAGTTCCTGTCCCGGACGACGGCCGGATAGGGCGACAGCGGCGCGAAGCGTTTTACTTCGACGGCTGCTTCGAGCAGCAACGCGAGGCGCAATTCCACGACCGTTGCGGGCCGTCGCAAGTTCATGCGTTCCAGTCCCGCGGCGCTGAGTTGACCGATGTACCCGACCAGCGTGCCGCGATGCGCCAGGCCAGTTGCGTGTTGGCTGTCGAGCAGTCCGTGCTGGATCGGTGCGGTGTCCAGTCTCCAGCCGGGTAAAAGAGTCTCGGTCAGGCTTTCAACCACGCCTTTGGCAGCGAAAAACTCCCGACCGCTGCACAGTGCCAGCATCTCCTCTTCGCGTACGGTGTCTTTCTGCTGAGGCCAATAGACATGGGCGATTTCGAAGAGTTCGATGGGGTCGTTGGCCAGGGTCTCATTCGATCGCCGGGCGGCGAGCAGGCTGGGGACGAGGCTCTGCCGCAACCGGTCGGAACCGCGTAACACGGGGGGCGTGCAACGCACGGCTTCGGCGCTCGACCAGGGGCCAGCGATCGATGCGAGTTGTTCGTCGACGGCGCTGGCCGTCATGGCTTCGTGAAAGCCGGCCGCCGTCACTACGTGCCGGATACGATCCAGCGCCCGGTCCTTGGACCTCCGGTGAGAAGCAGTCATGGGCACCCGCGCGTCTTCGGGTATCTCTTCGTAGCCGTGAATCCGGGCCACCTCTTCCACAAGGTCGATTTCGCGGGTCAGGTCGCGCCGCCAACTCGGCGGAACCACCTGCACACACGATGCATCCGCGTGCGTTTCTTTCAGCCCCAAGGCCGCGAGGATCTCCCGGATGGCTTGCGGGGCGATCGTGATGCCCAGGATCCGCGCGACCTGCGCCAGTCGCAGCGTGATCGGAGACGCGGCCGGCACCGGCGGTCCGACGTCGACGCATCCCGACGCGAGCGTCCCGCCTGCCAAGTCCAGGATCATTTCACAGCACCGCCGGCTGGCCCAGTCGATGGCTTCCGGGTCCACGCCGCGCTCGAACCGGTACGACGAAGCGGTGTGCATGCTCAACGCGCGAGCCGTGGTGCGTACCGAGACGGGATCAAAACAGGCGCTTTCGATAAGCAGATCCGCTGTCTGCGGAGAAACCTCGGTGTCCGCCCCGCCCATCACGCCGGCCAGGGCCACCGCGCGATGCGCGTCGGCGATCACGCACATCTTCGGTTCCAGATGATACTGGCGGTGGTCGATGCCCGAAAAGGTTTCGCCCGGTCGGGCCGTACGCACGTCGATCTGCCGGCCGGCGAGCTTTTCCAGGTCGAAGGCGTGCAGCGGCTGACCACATTCCATCAATACGTAATTGGTCACGTCCACCACGTTGTTGATCGATCCGACTCCGACCGCGTTCAAGTGCCTTTCCAGCCACTCCGGACTCGGCCCGACCTGCACGCCGCGGACGACGCGCGCCGTGTAGCGACTGCACAAATCCGGACAGTCGATCCGTACGCGGGCCAGGTCGGCAACCGACGCGCTGTCTCCAGCCGGGCGCGGGTCGGGTACGTTGAGCGTTCGCCGCCACAGCACGGCGATCTCGCGGGCCACGCCAATGTGCCCCAGGCAGTCGGGCCGGTTGCTGGTGACTTCGAGGTCGATGACGGTATCGTCACCGACCTTTCGTGAGGCTTCGTGGTTCAAGCCGGACATCATCAGCCGGTTTTCCAGTTCCGCCAACGGCATGTCCAGCGTGACGTACTGCTTCAGCCAATTCCAGGATACAAGCATGCCAATATCGGAGGGGGATTCTCAGAGCCTCTAACAAAACCGCCGGGTCGTCTGCAAACCCGCGTCATGAATAATGCATCCCTAACAATGCATCCCCGATGTTCTGTTAGACACTGTTAAAACTGTTGGAGAAAGCGCACATCGTTTTCGTAGAGGTGCCGGATATCGGTCAGTCCGTACCGCCGCATGCAGATTCTTTCGACACCCAACCCGAATGCGAAACCGGTGACGTCCTCCGGATCGTAGCCCACGGCTTGCAGCACGTGCGGATCGACCATCCCCGCGCCACCCATTTCGATCCAACCCTCGTGCCAGCTCATATCCACTTCCACGCTCGGTTCGGTAAATGGGAAGAAGGACGGGCGGAACCGGATGTGCACATCACCGCCGAAGTAACTCATGGCGAACAGCCGCAGCACGCTCTTCAGATCGGCCATGGTCACGCGCTGATCGACCAGCAGTCCCTCGATCTGGTGGAACATGGGATAGTGCGTCGCGTCGGCCGTGTCGGGACGGTACACGCGGCCCAGAGAGATGATCCGCACCGGAGGACGCGTCCGTTCCATGACGCGGATCTGCACGGTACTGGTCTGGCTTCGCAAGAGCATCTGGCGTGGTGACGACTTTCCGCCGACTGCCAGGTAGAAATTGTCGAGCGGATCGCGTGCCGGATGCGAACGGGGAATATTGAGCGCCCCGAAGTTGTGCCATTCGTCTTCCACCTCGGGGCCTTCGGCGACGGTGAACCCGAGCCGTCCCATGATCTCTGCCACATCGAGCATGGTTTGGGTCACCGGATGGATGGTTCCCAGCGAAAGTTGCTTGCCGGGGACCGTAGGATCGAAAATGCCGGCCGAGCGTTCGGCGGTGACTGGCTGCGCGATTCGTTTGGACGCGGCCTCGAGTGCGGCGTCCAAATCTCGCTTGACGCGATTGAAGCCCTGGCCGGCTTGGGGTTTGTCGGCCCTGTCGAGTCCCGCCAGGTTCTTTTGCAGCGCTCGCAGCCGGCCGCTTTTGGCGCCGAGGTACGCGATGCGGGCCTTCTCGAGCGACTCGGTATCGGACGCGGCATGAAACGCTGCCACCGCCTCCTGTCTCAACGCGTCGACGCGTGACAGGAATTCGGCAAGTCCGACCGCGCCTGCCATCCCCCACCCTTTGCCTGCGAATGCCGCCGATCGCTGCACGCGGCGCTGTCAGGCAGCCAGGGCCTCCATGACGGCGGCCACCACGGCATCGAAAGCTTCCGGGTCATGGATGGCCATTTCCGAAAGCGATTTGCGGTTCAGTTCAATGTTGGCTTTGTCCAGCCCTTGAATGAACTCGCTGTAGCGAATTCCGCGCTCGCGCGTGGCGGCGTTGATCCGCAGGATCCATAGCTGCCGGAAATTGCGCTTACGCGTCTTGCGATCGCGGTAGGCGAATGCCCCGCTTCGCAACAGCGTTTCCTTGGCCGTCCGCAGCAGGTTGCCTCGCCCGCCACGATTGCCTTTGACTTTCTTCAGCAGCCTGCGTCGCGCCTTGTTGCGGGCGGCTCCCTTGAGAGTTCTCATGGCGTTTCACCAACCCTGTCGTTGGGAGGACTCGTGGCATCAATAGCTGTGGCCGCACAGTGCTTCGCGGATGGCATCGGCGGCGACTTCGGACACGACGGTCGTGCCCCGCAAATTGCGTTTTCGCTTCTGGCTCATCCGCGCCGCCAAGTGGCTCGTGCCCGACTGGCGGTGCTTGGCCTTGCCGCTGGCCGTCAGCCGGAACCGCTTCTTGGTGCCTTTGTGTGTTTTTTGTTTTGGCATGGCCGGAACATGTGTTTTGCTGGGGGGTTTGCCGGAATCAAGTATTATAAAGCAACGGAGCTTGGGGAAAAGAGCGGTGCGGCTATTTTGCTACAACATGCATAAAGGTATCGGCGGCCGAGATCGGCGTTACCGGATGCAGCGGATCATCGACGTCATCGAATCGCAGAACCCCGATCTGGTGTGCCTCCAGGAGGTCGCGCGCGGCACGCGACGCTCGCGATTCGACGACCAACCCCGCGTTTTGACGGAATATTTTCGCCCGGAAAGCAGCCACTTTCAGACCAATGTGCGTTACCGGTATGGAGGTTACGGCAATCTAATCTTTTCCCGCTGGCCGGTGCTCGAGCATCACGACATTTCGCTGCGATTCGCCGACCGCAAACCGCGCGGGGCCCAGCTGGTGGTCGTGGAGAGCCACGAGGGCCCGGTTCACATCGCCAATACGCACCTGGGCCTGTCCGACAGAGAGCGGCAGTGGCAGATCGCCCGGCTCGTCCAGCACCGGCTATTCGAACGCTCCGGCCACCTGCCGACGCTCATCGCGGGCGATTTGAACGACTGGCGCAATAGTCTGGCCCCGAGGATCCTCAAGCAGCATGACTTCTACCTGGTGACACATCCCGCGTCGCGATTTCGGACGTTTCCCGCCTGGATGCCCGTCGGCGCGCTCGACAAGGTTTTTCTGCGGGGAGCGATACGGATCCGCCGCGCGAAGGTGATCCGCACCGCCAGAACACGGCGGGCGTCGGATCACCTGCCCGTGGTGGTCGACTTCCACCTGATCGACACGTAGTGACTCATTTGGGCGCCAGGATCAGCACAATCCGCCGGCCGTGCAGCGCCGGATTCTGCTCGACTTTGGCCACGTCTTCCAGCGACTCGACGACGTTGTTGACTAGTTTGAAGCCTTCGTCCACGTGCGCGTTTTCCCGTCCGCGAAAGACGACCGAGAAGATGACTTTGTCCTTCTGGACGAGGAATTCTCGCGCGCGGTTGATTTTGAAGTCGAAGTCGTGCTTTCCGATTTTGGGCCGCAGCCGAATTTCTTTGTTCCTGCTGTGATGCGCGTGGCTGCGGTGCTGGCGCTTCTTTTGCTGGTACTTGAACTTGCCGTAATCCATGATTCGGCAAACCGGCGGGTCCCCCATGGGAGCCACTTCTACCAGATCCAATCGGGCATCCCGCGCGCGTGCCAAGGCGTCTGCCGTGCTCATGATACCCAGCTGCTGCCCGTCTTCGGCAATGACGCGGACGGGCGTGACGCGGATCTGATCATTGATCCTTTGCTGGCGGCGTTCGATCGTTGCATCCCTCCCAAAAAGACATGTTTACCCCGCGGGCGGCGCCGGCCCGACTACAGAGTATCAATTGCGTCTGACCGATCGTCAACATCCCGGGGGGGATCTCGACGCCGCGCGGGGCGGCAGTGGCGCCGCGGCACCTGACGACTCAACCTGTTCAGTACTCGTTACTTCGGCCCTTGTCGCTCAATCCCGCGGTGATGTCGGTCGCCACCTGACGAACTTTCTTGGCCCCGATTTCCTCCGCCAGCCGCGCCAGTGCGCGTTCCACAGGCATCGCCCCCAGGTCGCCATCGATGCGGTCCCGCACCGACACGGTGCCGGCCTGCGCGTCGCGCGGACCCACCACGAACATATAGGGGATCAGCTCGAGCTGGGCATCGCGGATCTTGGCACCGAGTTTTTCCGCCCGGTAATCGCCGTGGAACCGCAGGCCCGCGTCGGCCAGCCGCGCGGCGACCTGGCGGGCGTACGCTTCGGATTTCTCGCTGACGGTCAGCAGGCGGACCTGTTCCGGAGCCAGCCACAGCGGAAACGCACCGGCAAAATGTTCGATCAGCACGGCCACAAAGCGTTCCAGGGACCCCAGCGGCGCGCGGTGGATCATCACCGGCTGGTGCGGCTGGTTGTCGGGGCCAATATATTGCAGCCCGAACCGCTGCGGGCTCGGCAGATTGTAATCCAGCTGCACGGTGCCCAACTGCCACTCCCGGCCGATACAGTCGGTCACGACGAAGTCCGCCTTGGGCCCGTAGAACGCCGCTTCTCCCGGTTCGCTGGTCACTTCCCGCAGATCCATGGTGCGGCAGACTTCCTCGAGCGCCGCTTCGGCACGCTCCCAGTTGGCCGCGTCGCCGACGTATTTATCGCTTTCCGGATCGCGCAGACCGAGGCGGACGCGGTACTGGTCCATGCCGAGCGACTGGAGCACGCTCTGTGTCATCTCGACGCAACTGCGGAACTCGTCCGCCACCTGCTGTTCGGTGCAGAAGATGTGCGCGTCATCCTGCGTGAATCCGCGGACACGAGTCATGCCGGCCAGCTCGCCCGACTGTTCGTAGCGATAGACTGTACCGAACTCCGCCAGTCGCACGGGCAGCTCGCGATAGCTGCGCGGCTGTGCTTTGTAGATCATGATATGGTGGGGGCAGTTCATCGGTTTGAGCAGGTACCGCTCACCCTGCTGCATTTCGATCGGCGCGAACTGGCTGTCGGCATAGTAGGGAAAATGCCCCGACGTCTCGTAGAGTTCCACGCGGCCGATGTGCGGCGTATAGACGGCGTCGTATCCGCGCCGCCGCAACTCTTCGCGCAGCAGCTCTTCGAGCAATCCGCGCACGATCGCGCCTTTGGGCATCCACATCACGAGCCCCGAACCGACCGTCGGATGGATCGTGAACAGCCCCAACTGTTTTCCCAGCACGCGGTGGTCGCGTTTTTTGGCCTGGGCGATGCGTTCCAGATGCGCGTCCAGCTCCGCGGTGTCGAAGAACGCCGTGCCGTAGAGCCGCTGCAACTGCTGGCGCTTGGCGTCCCCTTTCCAGTAGGCACCGGCGACCGAGAGCAGTTTGAAGGCCTTGCCGATGGCCTTGGCGCTTGCCACGTGCGAACCGCGGCAGAGATCGACGAACTCACCCTGGCGATAGAACGACACGCTCCCTTCGCCGGCCAAACCCTCCTGGATATGTTCCAGTTTGAGTGTCTGGCCCATTTCGCGGCAGGCGGCCATGGCTTCGGAGCGGGGCTTTTCGATCCGTTCGAATGCCTCGTCAGCTTCGATGATGCGGGCCATTTCCGCTTCGATGGCGGGAAAATCGTCCTCGGAAATCGGCCGCTCGATCTGAAAGTCGTAGTAAAAACCGTTTTCGATCGTGGGGCCGAACGCCAGTTGCACGCCGTCGAACAACCGCATCACCGCGCGGGCCATGACGTGCGCGGCCGAGTGCCGCATGACGCGCAGTGCTTCGGGGTCGCGTCGGGTGAGAATCCGCACGGAGACGCGGCTATCGGCTGGCAGCGGCCGGTGCAGGTCCCATTCTTGGCCATCGACTTCTGCCACGACGGCTGACCGGGCCAGGCCGGCACTGATATCGGAAGCAATCTTCGCCGGAGTCACGGATGTCGCGTAGGGACGACGGGTGCCGTCGGGCAGCATTACTTGCAACATGGTCTCCCTGGCCTGAATACGGTTGGTGGCAGCAGGTGCCATGGCTACAAATCATGGCGAACCACATTCACCGAAAGGGCCCCGGCACGGTTCTGCCGTGCGCCGAGGGGAGTCAAGTATAGGCGCAATACCGGCATGCGGCAAAGCGGTTCTGGACCGGGCCGACGGCGGCGGGCGCCGGAAACCATGGGCGGGCCAACGACCCCGCCGCGCGTGGGTGCGACGCAACCCGGCGCGAACAGGCCCCGTGGCGGCAAACGCAAGGGCTCGGGTCGCGTCCGCCCGGACGCGTCCGCAAGCACGACGCCGCGGTATGGCCGCCCCTGGCTTCCGAGGAGGCGAGCGCCGGTGGCCGTTCGGATGGTGAGCGGGATGGCGAGTTGTTTCCCGAGTCTCCCGGTGGGTTCCCATCTGGCGTGTCATCGGCGGGCGGGTATCATGGAGGGCGCTCGGCACGAACGGGCGGTTAGCTCAGTCGGTTAGAGTGCTTGCTTGACATGCAAGAGGTCACTGGTTCGAGTCCAGTACCGCCCACTAGCCTCAAGTCTTATCGAAGTATTCGCTTACTACCTGCCGACGGTCGGCAGTGCGACCCTAACACGATGGCGAGAAACTGGGAAATTCCCAGTTATCGCGGGAAGGGATCGCATCATGCCACGTCGGAAACGAGTACCAAATTATCCATTCCACAAGAGCTTCGGGCGGGGGCTCCGACGCGACTCACGCCGTTTATTGCCCACGTATTCCTTGGAGAAAATCGATGGTTCCGTTGCCGCCTCGACTGTTTCGCTCTCGATCGATCCCAATTCCGCCTCACCTGTTTCGCCCTCTATCGGTCCCATCTCCTTTCTGTCCCCGTCCTGTTCAAACAGCTCATCAATAACACCCAGATACAATCGTTGCAGGACGCGTCGATTCGACTCCTGATTCGGTGCCTTGGTTTCAGGAAAGGTCTCCTTCACCATTTGAATCATTTCCTCTTTTTCCATAACTACCCTATTCCAGTCCTTATTCCATCGATCTGGTTGTACTCTCTGTAAGTCCAAGGTCGGCGTGCTACCGTATAGACCGCGGGCGAGAATCGGCGGAGCGGCACGGTTTTCCGGAAGCGGCCCCTTTTTCCACGCGTGATAGGCGGACAATACTGTCCTCAATGCCGCCGCCTTCGCTCGGAAATCTGGGCTGTAATGATGGCGCGGTCCGTGGGCGTCTCGGAAAATCTCGCTCGCTCGCTGTCGCACAATATCGCGCCCTCCTCTTTGTTGACTGTCTATAGGAATCCGCGTGAGCCTTTTCAGAAAAATCGTGACCTCTGCAGTGGAGTATCGCACCTCGAATGTCCCTCCGAGCTGTGTCGTTTTGCGTGGTCATTGCGAAATGTTTTGGCTAGCAACAAGGTTCTCTCTACCGCGTCGATGATTCGGATGTCGCAGGATGCCCCAATTCCCCGTGCACCTCCTACGTACTCGGCGGATCCAGAGTCTAATGACGGTGCTGCGCCCACAGCAGTGGCTGGTTTGCGTAGTCCGTCCGATGCCGGTGGATAGGTGTAGTCCAGGGAGAGCACACGATAGGGGCCCGTGATAGCCACGCCATAAACTGGGCCGCTCAAGTAGAATCGAGATGAGTCGCGGTGAAGCAGGCTCTGCGTATCCGTTTTCCGCCCCCTGATTGGTATCACGCATTGGACAGATGAATATTAGGCCAGCGCCGCTTTGTACCCGCAAACAATTTGGTCGTGGCAACCGCGATTGTTTAGACTAACGTATTCTGCGCATACGAAGGCCGGTCGGCATTGGCACAATTAGCGAGAGTAACCGTTATGGGACTGATGAGACGTAGAGAGCGACCGGCTCTTACATGGGGAAATTGCCGAAGAAAAGGATTGCACGCGCGGATCCGGACACCGCAACGTAAGCACGGAAAACTCTTGGTCGAATCGCTCGAAGAACGCGCATTGCTGGCCGTCGAAGCGCTGCCGACGCCCTTTTCCGGCGTCAGCCCTGACGGCAGCCTGGTCTACAGCTCATCTGCCAACGCTGAGATTGAGTCGCCCGGCGGCTCCGACAGCTTTACCGTGGACGTGGACGACGGTCAGACGATCACCGCGGTTGTGACGAGCGATCATGCACTTCAGCCAGCGATTCGGTTGTCTGATCCGAGTGGCATAGACATCGCCACGGCAGCGGCGGCCGCGGAAAATGAAGACGCCGTGATTCAGGCGGTGGACACGACGGGTGCCGGTACGTACACGGTATCAGTCAGCGGAGAAGCTGGCACAACAGGGGCCTATTCGGTGTCCCTGATCCTCAATGCCGCGGTGGAAGCCGAGGAACATAACGGCCCGGCGAACGGGAGTCTTGCAGTCGCTCAGGACATCGACGGTACATTCGTCTCGCTGGGCTTCGGTACCGCCCAGCGGGGCGCTGTATTGGGGTCTGCTAAAGCAACGGAAGTTAGTCTGCTGCCCGACGTCAACACCGATCGGAATGACAACAATCCGGCGATGTCGGCGGACGGTCTGACAATGGTGTTCGACTCCGACCGGACAGGGGGTGCCGGCGGAAACGACCTTTACATGACTACGCGCGGCTCGACTTCTGAGCCGTTTACCGACGTGCTCAGCCTGGGCCCCGGCGTCAACACGGCCGGCGACGAATCCTCACCGGTTGTCTCCTCGGACGGCCTGACGCTGTTTTTCCACTCGAATCGCGAGGGTGGTATCGGCAAATATGATCTTTACATGGCAACGCGAGAATCTACATCGGATCCATTCACAGATGCTGTGGCTCTTGGTGCAGGGATCAACTCGGTCAGTGACGATCGGGATCCGGAGCTGTCGGCCGATGGCTTGACACTGCTGTTTACGTCAAATCGTCTCGATAGCGGATTGGGCCGCTTCGATCTGTATATGGCCACCCGAGCCTCCACTGCTGATCCGTTTGACGGCGTCATCAATCTAGGATCAGGAGTCAATTCGGATGAGACCGAATCCACACCGGCACTTTCCGCCGACGGTTTGACACTATTGTTCCAGTCGAACCGGCCGGGCGGCCTGGGTGGGACCGACCTTTACATGGCCACGCGGGCCAACACGTTCGCGTCGTTTGGCACGAGTTCCAATCTTGGCGAACCGATCAATACGGATCTGTTCGAACGAGGTCCGAGTTTTTCTTTCGATGGCCAGAGTCTTCTGTTCGACGCACTCAGGACAGGGGGTCTCGGGGGCACTGACCTCTATACGGCCTGGACGGATGCCGATTGGTACCAGTTTTCACTCACCGATGGACAGTCGGCAACGGTGGCGCTCACCGTAGAAGAGGACGGACGTGGCACACTCGAGTTGTATGATGCCGAGGCGAACCTGCTGGCAAGTGCACGGCCTGCAGAAAATGTCGACGGTTTGATCAGCAATTTCAGGGACACGACCAGCGACGCCGTGCCAGAGAACTATTTTGTGCGCATCGCCGACGGCGCTGGCAACTACAGCCTGGTGGTTACGAAGGATGCCGACTTCGACACGGAAGACAACGACGGCCCCGGGCCGCTAGCCCAGGAAATTTCGGCGACGGGCACCGCGCTGGGTAGGGTGGCAGGCGCAGGCGTGGGAGGCTCGCTCAGCTTTGCCGTGATCGGTGACTGGGGTACGTCTTCGTCCGCAGCGGACGATGTCGCCAACATGATCAATAACACCGGTTGGGATGTCGACTTCGTAGCGACCGTCGGCGATAACAATTACCGCGATCTGACGCCAGGCAGCTCCGATTGGGAGAACCTGTTGGGCCGACGTTATGGCGATTTCATGCTCGGCCGAAGCGATAACCTCTATTATCCCTTGCAAACCAGCAACACGCAGCGATTCTTTCCTTCGGTCGGAAACCACGACAGCGACGGCAACGGCGGGAGTATCGCGGGTTACATCGATTATTTTCACTCGGATCCGAGTGGCCAGGGCCGTCTGCCGGCGGGCGTTCACACCGAAGACGGCAG
>CAZNKT010000105.1:9809-20430 GCA_964573605.1 uncultured Pirellulales bacterium | reverse complement strand
GCCCGCGGGACCAGCCGCCTGCTGGGCATCGAGTTGATGGAAAATTTCCGCCGCCCTTACTTTGCCACGAGCATCACGGCATTTTGGCGGCGATGGCATATCTCGCTGTCCACTTGGTTGCGGGATTACCTGTACGTTCCACTGGGCGGGAATCGTGGTCCTCCGTGGTTTGTGTATCGCAATCTGATGCTGACCATGTTGCTGGGCGGTTTGTGGCACGGAGCGGCCTGGACATTTGTCGTGTGGGGTGGTTTGCACGGCGCGGCCCTGGCCGTGCATAAGTTCTGGCTACGAGGGAAAAAACCGGTGGATCCACCGGTTTGGGATGGAGTCTCGTCGGCCCTCAAGTTGGCTGTGGGCTGGATCGCAACCATGCTTCTGGTGGGTCTGGCGTGGGTCTTTTTCCGTGCCCCTGATTTCGGCACGGCCTTCGAAGTTGTGGAACGGATTGTCACGTTGCAGGGCGGACTGGAGTTTTCGTCGAGGCTCGTGCGGCTGGCAGGCACCATGCTGCTGTTGTTGCTGCTAATCGACGTGCCTCAGGCGCTGTACGCGGATCAGACCGCCGTGTTGCGCTGGCCATGGCCAGTCCGCGGTGTTGTCTACGCGACACTCGTGTTATGCCTGGTGGCCATGCGAGTAGAAGAGAATGTGGCGTTTATCTATTTTCAATTCTGATTCGTTGCAACTGGCGGGTTTTCGACCGAAGGGTCTGGCCGTGTGTCTGTTGCTGCTGGCAGTAGTCGAATTAGGCGTGGCCCGGAGAACGTGGATCTGGACCCTTTACCCGAAGAGTCCTTCGGGGGTATTCGACGTGGTGGAACAGAAGGTTTTGCGACCGGTACGCGATCCCGCTATCGTCATCATGGGTAACAGTCGAGTACGTGATGCGCTCGACCCGGTCGAGCTAAGCCGCGCGGTGGGGCAGCCCCCGGGCAGCGTGCTGAACATCAGCCTGACCAATGGCCGGCCATTTGACATGCTCATGCTGTATGAGAGAAACCGCGAAACATTCCAGCGCGCCAGGCTCTTGATCATTGGCATTGAAGACTGGTGGTTTCACACCGGCTCGCGCAAGCCCAGCGAACGGATCCGCCGCTTCGCGACGCTTGAACAGAGGTGGAAATGGTTTGAGGGAGCTACGCGGCTGTCTCTACTGGCGGGCTGGGCATGGCGCACGCTCGACGCAAAAGACCAATTGAGCCGTTTCGTGAAATTCAAGTTCGTCCGTCGCGATTGGACGGTTCCCATCGGAATAGACGGTCGCGTCGTGTGGCGCAAGACGGAAGCGGATTTTGGGCCGAAGGAAGATGTTAAGTGTGCGCAGCGGGCGACTCAAACCTACGCTAATTTTGACTTCGATGCGTCAAAAATCGAGCTCGTGGAGCAGCTGATTCAGCGGGCCAGGCGCGACAACCTGACCGTGATCGTAATTCGACCTCCGCTGCGGGATCTGTTTGTTGATCGGCGCAGCGCGCTGGTGCCCGGTATCAAGCGGGCCTTTGGAGATCAGATGAAGGCAATCGACGCGCTGGACGAAAACGTGCACGTGATGATCTTCGAAAAGTGCAGTGACCTGGGCTGGCCGCAGCATTATTTGCTCGATTATGGACACGTGGGCAGGGTCGCCGCCCGCCAGTTGAGTCGACAGGTCGGCCAGCACATTCTGGAGACCGCGGGCCGTTCCCATCGAACGAGCAGTCGAGCCCCGGAGTCACGGCCTACTCCCGCCGGTTAGTGCCGATCGAGCAACCGATGTCCTCCGATACTTGGTATTGCTCGAGGACCTCCTCGGCATGAATGGTCGGTATCAACCGTCGCCCAGCAGATGCGAAAGCACGGCCATTTCCAAGCCCTCGTAATTCCCGTCGGACTGGTACTGGGCTTGCAGATCGTCAGGGAAGCTGCGCACCTTCTCGACGAGCTTCACGAAGACAGCCTTGCTGTTGGCCAGATGCAAATGCGCTTGCTCGGCCTTCTGGGTCCGCATGGCCTTGACGTCCAGACCGACAAATCGGCCGGATTGGGCATAACCGCCCAGCTCCAGGATGCGCACCTGGTTGTATGCCCCGCGCAGGTCCACACTGCCGAACGTCTTATCCTGGTCATATTTCAGGCCGTTCTGGTCGTTGAGGTGGACGCTCCATAACTTGCCGAAAGCCAAGGCGAACGCCATTTCGTCCGAGGCGTCGAGCCCTGCGAGGCGGGCGTGCGCCGTTTCCAGCAGACCTCCGACACGAGTCGCGTCCTGCGTCTGGTAGGCCAGGGCCACGGCGTGGCCCATCGTGGGTGCGTACGCCTGATCCATCGGCTCATTCGGCTTGGGTTCGATGGCGATCTCCACGTGCGGGTCGTAATCCAATAACTCATTAAGCGCATCGACGACGGATCGGTATGCGGCGGCCGCATTCTTGGATTCGCGGATATAGGTTCCCTCCCGGGCGAGCCACAAAACAATCATTTTCGTGCCCAGCATGTTGGCGATGTCGATGCAACGCTTGGATCGCTCGATCGCCCATTCGCGATCTTTCGGATCGGGAGACGTAAAGCCACCATCCTTGCCTCGCGGATGTTCCCACAAGCGGGGAGCGACGAATTCCGCGATCAGCCCTTCGGATTCGAGCGTCCGTTTTAACTCAGAAACGTGGTTTTCGATGTCCGCAGCGGACTTACCCTCGAGGTCCGGAACGGCGTCGTCGTCATGCAACTGGATGCCGGAAAACCCGAGTTCTTTGTAGAGTGGCAGTTTGTCCGCGAAATCGACCGTGGGACGTACAGGGGGTCCGAAGGGGTCGGCGCCTTCGCTGATGTTCCAGGGGCCAAAACTGAACCGGTATTCATTGGACATAATCGTTGATCTCCGGACTCCGATCGATCGTGGAAAAGGCAATCGTCCGGCACCGACCGGCGCTGCGCGATAAGCCCCGCGGATCGCTTCGGGACACGATCTCTTCCAATCAAGCGCCGTGTGGCACGCGCGTGATTGCTGCCAGAATGCGGCCGCGGGTTACGCGCGACCGTCGACCGGGCCGCCTGCGAGTCGAAGGTCCACACATTCTAACGCTGCGTGGTACGAGCGCCCACCGAATCGCGACTCCCTTCCTGGCACTGCGCCGCCAAGGACCGCATGCCGCGCTGCGGCACGGCGGGAATATCGCCCTAAGTGACGGCGCGCCGATCCGGGGACCGCAAACGAGGTGCGGCCGTCAGGGGGAAGTGTGTTGCCGTTTTCGCGACGGAAACCAACACGTTTTTCGCTCCCCGGATCCCAGTTCGGCCAAATGCGCGTGCCACGATCGGTCGCGGGAAGCGCGGATCACCTGGACGATTTCGTCGGCCGTCATGCCCCGGTCGATCATTTCCTGCTTGAGCCCGTTTTCGTCTTCAGCCTGCCGAAGTTTTCGCCATTGCACGGCAATCACCGACACCGTGACAATGGCGATGGCCGTAATCATTCCGCCGATTGCCAGGAGCGTGACGAACACCAGATCGGGATCGCCGCCCAGAGCTATTTGCAAATCAGTCATCCGGCATAACTCCCCGTGCAAATTCGATGGGTATCGGCGTACGCCACGATGCCCCCGGAACTAGCGGGTTCGAGACGGTCGTTCACCACGCGCCGTGGCGCAACGTTGAACTGCGGAGACGGGCCCGATGGTTTCGCGTCTCTCCCCAGATACTCTTCGTCCAATGCGTGCCGTCCTTGGCGTGCGCGCCTGAATTAGTATTCTCCCGCACGGAGACGGCTCGTGAAAGGGGGACGGCTCTTGAAAGAGGGCTGAGGGGCGAGGACAATCGTGCGGGCTTGAGACAGGCTGGCTCGCAAATATGGGGGGAAATGCCTTGCACGGCGGGGATTGGGTGGCGGAAGTCTTGAAGGCGCACGGGGTTGCCCAAGTATTCACGCTCTGCGGTGGACACGTTTCTCCGATCCTTGTCGGCTGCAAGAATCGGTCGATCCGAGTGATCGACGTTCGGCACGAAGCAACGGCCGTGTTCGCCGCCGACGCCGTGGGGCGACTAAGCGGCACACCGGGAGTCGCCGTCGTGACAGCCGGGCCGGGGGCGACCAACACGATCACGGCCGTAAAAAACGCTCGTCTCGCTCAGTCTCCTGTCGTACTTCTGGTCGGTGCCGCCGCGACCTTCCTCCAGGGCCGCGGCGCGTTGCAGGACATTGATCAACGCGCGCTGTTGAAACCGCATGTCAAACATATGTTCGCGGTGCGGCGAATACGCGGTCTTGTGCCTGCCGTGGAAGCCGCGTTCCGCATCGCACGCCAGCGGGTTCCAGGTCCCGTGGCCGTGGAATGCCCGGTGGACCTGCTGTATCCAGAACCAGTCGTACGCGCGTGGTGTCAGCGACGCTCAGCCCCGCCCAACCTCGCCGCGCGTGTGGCCGATAAGTACCTCACGTTTCGCCTGAACGCCATCTACCGGGGCAGTGATCAGATCCGGGTTGCAGCACCGCGCGATCCTGCGGTCGAAACTCCCCATCAGAGTAGGGTAACTCGCGTCGCGCACCTGTTGCGCGAAGCTCGGCGGCCGCTGATGCTCATCGGCAGTCAGGCGGTCCTTGATCCGTCCCGTGCCCATCATCTGGCGAATGCGGCTGCTCAACTGGGAGTCCCGATGTACCTCTCGGGGATGGCCCGCGGGCTGCTCGGCAAAGACCACGAACTGCTCTTGCGGCACCAGCGGCGCAGCGCCTTGAAGGAGTGCGACGTATTGATGCTGGTGGGCGTGCCGTGCGACTTTCGGTTGGACTACGGCCGGCCAATCAATCACGCGGCGCAAGTCATCTCCGTCAACCGTCGTGCGCGGGAAGCCAGACGCAACCTGAGACCCTATCTGACCGTGATGGGCGACCCTGGACGATTCGTGGAGATGCTGCCAGAAAATGTTTCGGGAACCCGCGGCCGGTGGTCGCAATGGCTTGGGCTACTGCGCCGGCGCGATGCCGAGCGGCAGCAACAGATCGTCCGGATGGCGGATGAGCGCTCGGATCGGATCAATCCGCTGGAACTATGCCGGCAGATCGACGCGAATGTCACCGACAACAGCGTGGTGGTGGCCGACGGCGGTGACTTTGTCGCGACGGCCTCCTATACCGTGCGGCCTCGAGGCCCCCTTTGCTGGATGGATCCGGGAGTTTACGGCACGTTGGGCGTCGGCGCGGGATTTGCGCTGGGTGCCAGGCTCTGCCGCCCGGACGCCCAAGTGTGGATTCTGTTTGGCGACGGCTCCGCCGGATACAGTCTGAGCGAATACGACACGTTTGTCCGTCACGGTATTCCCGTCATTGGCGTGGTTGGCAACGACGCCTGCTGGTCGCAGATCGCCCGCGATCAAGTGCGCCTGCTCGGCGACGACGTGGCTTGCCGCCTGCAGCACACGGATTACCATGCGGTGGCCGAGGCTTTCGGGGGGAAAGGCTTTCTCATCAAGAATGCCTCGCAGGTGGCGACCGTGCTGGAAGACGCGCGGCAGTGCGCGGAGCGCGGACACCCGGTCCTTATCAACGCGCATCTGGCAACGTCGAGTTTCCGAGAAGGGTCGCTCTCGATGTAGAGCGCAATGCGTTGCAGCTACTCGAAAACCGCCACCTGGCGCTCACGTTGACGCGCGGTACGACGACGCGGCCGCAATTTGAAATTTGCGCGGCGTCTGGTCAGCCGCGGCTACATGCGTGAAAAGGCGACAGTACAGCGCCGGCCAGTGCTCCGCGACCGGCCTCGTCAATCGCTTCGGGCGCTTCGGAACACTGTCCCTTTCGTGTGGATCAATTTAGAGCCTATCCAGGTACCCTACCAACGATGCTGGCGCTCGCATATCGGTGCCATCACCGCCGGTAAATGGATAAGTTCTTAGTCAAACACGTAGCGGACTTTGAAACTCGCCTGATACTTGTCGAAGACTGTAATGACGACGTCCCCTTCATAGCCTTGAACATTTTTGCATTCAATGGCCAACGGTGTCGCGCCGGGTCCCGAGCCCTCGTCAAAACGTACGTCGAGCAGTGGTTTTTCGTCCGCACCGTAAACATACAGACGCCAATCGTCTTCGCTCAGTTTGCGCACCGCGAGCAAAAGACAATTGACCCGGGCCTCGTCGCCCTCATCGGACTGGTACACGACCGAGTGAAGATCCTTGGCAGGTGCGGCCTTGCCGTCAATCACCGGTGCCAGGTGATAGGCAAACAGGTACGCAAGGCTGGCTCCGGTGGGACGGTTGACGTTGTCCGAGACTTCGCTGGCGCCTGCCTGTAACCTTTTGTCGGGAACCAGCAGCAGCCCTGCTTCCTGTGGACGATGGACGCCCTGCGCTTTGGAGGGGTCCGGTTGGATTTTTACCTGCTGCTGCCCGATATCCACGGCCAGCTCGGATAGCACCTTGGCAAACTCCTCCGCTTTGCCGGTATCAATGGCTTCCAGTTCATCGGCAACTGCCGTTGACCCCGGGAGCGCAACACAGAGCATTAGTCCAAAACAGAAGTATCTCATGGAACCACCTTTCCCGATGCAAATGAAGTCCATCCCACGCCGGCCGCCAAGCGTGGACGGATGACCGACACCCCAAAGAATAGTCGTGGCGCCGTCGGCGTGTCAAGCAAACCGCCTGCGGCCAACCGCTGGAACCGGCTCCCCCCGAATGACGCAAGAGACGCCTGGCGGACGTGCTGATTTCGGCAAAACGACCGCGTCTGCCTGCGACGGCAACGGCCGGCGGGCGCCAAGCCGCTCACAACCGCAGCGGAAGCCCAACGCGGTCGTCGCGCAGTACCGCAAAGAGTGCGGCGGCGATAACGTCCGCGGTGGTGCCCGGATTTCGCCGATGGCCGTCGGCACGCAGCCAGCCGTCCAATGCGGCCAATTTTAGCCTGTATGGCGGGCTGCCGGGCGATCCGGCGCGCAGCACATCCGACGCGCGCCGCGACGCTTCCACGGCTACGGCGCCCCCGCACTTGCGACCGATCAGGCTGTCGGGGTATTTGGCGAGCAACGTTAATTGAGTGTGCACGATGGTGTCGCGCCACGAGCCAAGACGCGAGGCGAATTGCAGGACGACGGGCACCGCGATGTCCAAGACGTCCGCGAATCCGTTTGTGTATTGCCGGGCCACGAGGTCCTCCTCCGCCGCCAATGCCATGGCGTCCGCCAGTGGCAGGCGCGCCGGTTGATGAACGTCGGCCTCGCGTCGCTCGCCCAGACCGCCGGGATTTGCCAGCCGGATGGCCGCGTACACGGCGCGCGCGTCGCTCATATCCAAACCGTCCAGGATGCGACCGATGCCCGATTGCAGCGGAGTGGCCCGCGGTACCGCGGCCAGCGGCGCCTGGAGCAGGACCACGCCCAAATTGGTATTCTTTCCCACGATGCGGCGCGTCGCTTGTACCGCATCCCATACGGTCCGGCCCACACGCCGCGCCACCGCGCTGTCCATGGCCGGCGCGATGGCCACGGCACTGGCCGTCAGGTCGGCGTGACTCATGTCATCGAACGCGGCGACCGGGCTGACATTGCCCGGCTTCTCGGCCTCGCATTCCAGCAAACAGGCCAGCGTCGCACACTGTCCGACGGTCAATCGCTGTTGTGAGTCTGTGAGCATGTGGAGGCCGCATGTCTTTCGAGAAAGGAGTCGACTAGTCGCGCGACACGGTCGGGAGCGTCTTCCACGACCCAATGTCCCGCGTCAGGCAGGCGGTGCGCCTCGGCGCGCGGAAAGATTTCCAGGAATTTTTCCAGGCATTCGGGAGTGAAACACCAGTCCTGCATGCCCCAGATCAGTAGCACGGGAAGACGCGCCAGCTCGGAAAGCCGCGACTCGATTCGATCGAGAGTACTGTAGGTGGGATGGCGAGGCGATGTGGGAATGTCGCGCACGAAATCGAACACGGCCTGCCGGTCGCCCCACGACCGGTACGGTGCGAGATAGCCTTCGCGGACGGGCAGTGGCAGCCGCTGCGCGGTGGTCATGCGAAGCGCGGCGCGGCAGAAGAGGTTGCCCCCTTGAATGGCCACGCGCCCCAGCCAGGAATGGCGTGCCAGTCGAAGCCGCCACGGAATAAACCAGGGACGAAACGCCCCGGTGTTCATCAGTATCAGGCGCTGGAAACGATCGCGATCGTCGAGTGCCGCTCCCAACCCGATCGCTCCGCCCCAATCCTGCGCGACAAGCGTGACGTCCTTCAGGTCCAGGGCCGCAATGAATTCCCTCAAGTGTTCGATACGGTCGGCCAGGCAAAAGTGTTTGCCGCGCACTTTTTGACTCAGACCACACCCCAGATGATCCGGGGCCACAACGCGGTAACGGTCCTGCCAGGCGGAAATCAACTCCCGCCAGTGAAACGACCAGGTCGGATTGCCGTGAATGAGCAGCAGCACGCTGCGGGAGGGGCTGTGCCCGGCGGCCGGCTCGTCCACATAGTGCATCTGTCCCTGGGACAGCGTCACCCAACGCGATTCAAACGGATAGTGCGCACGCCAGCGAGGCACGATTTCGGAGCCTGACTTGCGTTGCAGCGATGTCATGATCAGGTCCCGGCGAATCTGCACGTCAACTAATCGACGGTGGCACGCTGCTCGAGATCCTGCCAGAACCGGCGTGCCGCGCGGTATTCATCCTGCAGAAACCTGCGCTGTGTCGCGTCTTCCACAGAGAGCCGGTCCATCCGCGCATCGATCCAGTCCACAAAAAACTGCGCGGACGAGCGGCTTATCCGCGGCTGGTCGTCGAATTCCACGTAATACGGTCCCGTCGACGCGAAACGGTACGTCTTGGGATGCGTCGTCACCGCGCGGATCAACATCCACCCACTCTGTTTAAATTCCACGCGTGGCAGCTCACCTTTGGACCGGGACCATTCCTCAAGCCGCACGGTGGTGGTCGGCTTGCCGTTCTTGACGAACTCCAGATACTCGATCTTATCGCGTGTCCACAGCTTCACGTCTACGGCCAACCGGAGCGTGTCGCCGGCGGAGGCTCGAAAGACATGTCCCGGGAGCTGGTCGCCCACACGCGCCACCAACAACGGACCGTTCGTGACAACCACCCGGCCGGCTCGCAAACGCTCCCACCACGTGTCCCAATCCAGCGTGTCACCGCAGTGCACGTACGCGCGGTTGTAACCGACCGGGTTGTGCAAAACGCCGGATGCGCTGCCCGCCGAAGGGGCAAGGCGCAGACCGCATTCCAGAATGTGATAATAGATGGCCTGGGACCACAGAGCATTTCCGTGAGGCGGCGGGAAGCGGCTGCGATCCCGAGCCCGGCCCCAGGCTTCGTTGTCGAGCATTGTGTGACGCATGATGTGGTTGTTGGCTAAACCGATGGAATCTACCATGCCGCTGGCAACCCACACCGGCATGTCCCACCAGAACGGTTTTTCGACGTCGATATGGGCACCCGTTTGTGTGCGTGCCTGCCGTACGAAGAACATGGATGTCGGGTAGTGATTATCGGCCTGCGTCAAATCTAGCGGTTCATCCAGGTTAAAAAACAGGACCGCACCGCCATCTCTCTCGTCTTCGCCGGCGGACGCATCGTACAGGCGGACACTGTCGAAACGGACGCGGTCGGGCTGCGCCCGGGGAAGTTGGCGAAAACGGCCGCCGGCGTTCCACCACGTAATCACCGGAGCGATGTTCAGGTCTTCGGCTCGCATCAGCGGCTGTATGTGCTCGACGCTTCGATGCACGTGCAGGTCGCCCGACCACCAGCCGTGACGATTCATGTTCACAAAACGTTGCATCGTTACCGTCTTTTTGTCGTCCGAAGCATCTTGAATCTCGAAGTGCCCGCTGCGCACCTTATATTCCGGTCCCCGTTCCAATTCGAAACGGTACGCGCCCGCACGCAGTTCGAGAGCGACGGACCCGTCGACCACGAAGTGATCGTGCCAAAAAACGGTTTCGGGAATCTTGACAATCTTGCCGCGGTGATCGCAAAGGTGCATGCGGGCGGCGATCGGTTGTCCGCTGTCCGCATCACGGACATGGATTGTCAATCGACCACGCGCCGCTTGGGCGCTGGCTAAGAGCAGCCAACAGAGGATCATCGACGCACACATGCACGCTCGCCCGCAGACGATCGAAAGGCTGTCACCGGCGCCGACAGGATGGGGCGTGAGGAGGCTTTGGAGCGCGGCGACGCAACGCTTCCGTGCGGCTTGCGCTTCGCTTGAAGCCGTGCCAACCGTGGCGCTACAATGAGACGGACGCGTTTTCATGGCTGTGTATGTAATGGAAGGCCGGCCGCTCGGGCACTACGCGTCCACGCCCAGGGGCCGTGGCACGGCGGGAAGTGCATTCCCGGCCGGTGGCCAATGCAGGCGAGAGCACCATCGTGCCGCAGGATCATTACAAAGTGTTGGGAGTTCGCCGAGATGCGTCGGCGGCCGATATCCAGAAGGCGTACCGCAAACTGGCTCGTAAGTATCATCCTGATCTGAATCCCAATGATAAGGCAGCCAAGCAGAAATTCCAGGAGGTTCAACAGGCATTTGATGTGCTGAGCGACTCCAGCAAGCGGGAGATGTACGACCGTTATGGAAGCGCTTTCGAATCGGCCGGGCCGGCAGGACCGCAGTGGTTGAGCAAGCCTTTGGCTCGTTTTAGTCGGC
>CAZNKT010000105.1:0-9799 GCA_964573605.1 uncultured Pirellulales bacterium | reverse complement strand
GACCGCAGTCGGGCACCTATACCTGGTCCTCGGGCCCCGGAGGCCATGAATCGGTGGATCTGGGGGACTTGTTTGGGGAACGCCTCGGGCAGGGCGGATCGGGCGGTTTCGCGGACATCTTCCAGCAGTTTCGGCGTGCCGCCTCGGGAACCGGTCGCCGGGCACGTGCGGCGGGCCGCGGCAGGGATCTGGAGCAGGATTTGGAGATTCCCTTCACGCAAGCAGTGACTGGGGGCCAGGCCCGCCTGTCCATCCAACGCACCGACGGCAAGTCGCACGCGATCGATGTTAAGATACCGGCCGGCGTGGAGGACGGACAGAAGATCCGCCTCCGCGGACAAGGCGAAGCGGGGCCGCGGGGAACGGCGCCGGGCGATATTCTGCTGCGCGTGCGTGTCCGACCCCATCCCTTCTTTCGTCGCCGGGGCAAGGACCTGGAGGTCCGGGTTCCGGTCACGCTGGCCGAAGCGGTTCTGGGCGGAAAAGTCGATGTGCCGACCCCCAAAGGGACCATCAGCCTGAGTGTTCCACCGCACACCAGCAGCGGGAAACGGCTACGGATTCGGGGGCACGGTATCGCCCCGGCCGGCCGCCCCCCGGGAGACCTTTACGCGGAAATCATGATCGTGTTGCCCCCCCGACTTACCGACGAAGACCGCCAACACGCCGAGCAAATCGCCCGACGATACGCGTCCAACCCGCGCGCGGAGCTGCGGTGGTGAAAACCGTGTACCTACAATCCCCCGCCAGGCAGCACACCGCGCTGGCGGCGGCTGCCGAAGCGTTGCCGGAGCCCGCCGGGAAGAGCAGGTCCCAGACGGCGGCGTTGCTGCTGCTGTTGGGTGTCGTGGCGGCGGGGTTGATCGGCATGGCAATGCTGGGCGTCTTGGCCGGCTTCACCCGACGGCATGATCGTCTCGGGCGCTCCGCCCGCCGAAACGGTCCGCCGCTGCGTTCGGACTGGGATCGTCCAGCAGCCGGCGGCCGGGTGTCCCCGGACGAAGGGGATAACGCGTCATCGTGAACAACGAGTGCTTCCCGGCCCGTATGCGCATTCGACTTCAGCGCGACTACGCTCGCGTCTATCGACGACGTCGCGTGGCCCAGGACACGTGTCTGCGCGTCTACGGATGCGAGAACACACGGGATCATCCGCGCCTCGGACTGGCCGTATCCAAGAAGCTGGGCAACGCCGTCACGCGCAATCGATGGAAACGCTTGATCCGCGAAGCCTTTCGACGCAGTTGGCGGCAACTGCCTCCAGGCATCGATTTGGTCGTCGTGCCCTGCCGCGGAGCGAATCCCGAATTTGTTGCGATCTGCAAATCGCTCTATGCGTTGGCCGCACACATCGAACGGCGCCTGGCGAAACACCGATGAACAAGCATGGCCTGAGAGCCGCCGTGATATGGATCGTTGTGGCGCCGGTGCGGGCCTACCAATGGGCGATCAGTCCCTGGCTCGGTGCCCGTTGTCGTTTCCAACCGACCTGCAGCCAGTATTTCGTGGACGCCGTTCATAAGTACGGCATCGCCAAGGGAACCCTGCGGGGACTGTGGCGTATCTGCCGTTGTCATCCATTCAGTCGCGGCGGCTACGATCCACCCTGATCGCAACGCCGCCGGAACGAGTTCGCCGCAGATTGAGGAACGCGTAGAAAGCCTTCGGCGGCCGTCGAACGCTCCGTGCGGTGATCCACGTGCGTGGGTTGCCTTACTCTGGGGACGGGCCGCTCTCTGGGGGTGGCTCCGCATCGGCCGCGGCGGTCGAGCGTTCCGGGACCGTTTCCCCTTCGGCTCGATCGGGTTGATCCTGCTCGGGTGAGGTCGGTTCGGGTGAGGTCGGCGGCGTCACATCGTTGTGCGGCAAACGCTCAGGCTGCTCGGCAGCGCCCGGTTCCGTTTCCGCCGCCTCTGCCTGTGCCGGATCAGGGTCCGGGTCGGCCGGCATCGCCTCGTCGGCATCGATCGCATTGGGCGGGGCCGCGGAATCGTCGAGCGTTCGTGGTTGGCCGAGCGGAATCGCCGGCCGCTCCGGTGTCAGGATCCGCCCCGGTGGCGAGCCGGAATCGATCCACGTCCGCAATTCGACAATTTCGAGGCGCACCGGGCGGGCGACGCTGGCGATTGACTGGCCGTGCAGGCGGAACCGGCGATCGGATCCGGGAAGCAGTGGCCCCGGCCATTCGTGCTCCAAGGCAAGCGGCGTGACGGGATACTCAACCCAATCGCGAAGCGGCGTGCCCGCATTGTTTTCGACGACGATCCGCACGCCGAGCAGCGAAATGGTCTCTTGGCCGGTATTGTCGATGCTGAGCACGGGTGCCTTGCCGAGACCGTTATCGTCGATCAGGAAATCGACCGACATTTCGACTTGCTCGCGGTAGGCCGGATCGCGCCGGTCGCGAAGTGCGTCGGACAGGACCGGCGGCAGAAACGACTGCCAGTCTTCCAACGTCTGCAGCATTTCGGGCGTCAGCCGAACGATCTGGTCGAATTTCCGGTCCACGAGATTCATGCCGTAAATAACAACCGCCGCGGTGCAAATCACGACCACGGCAATTGTCCCGAACAGGCCGAGCACCAAAGAACTGAGAAAACCACCTTTGCGTACGACAACAGGTGCGTGAGAGGACATGGCGATACCTCGCGTTATGATGGTGCACGTCCGGGATCGCGGCGTAACGCCGACCGATCCCTCGGGCCTGAACGGGATTGGAATTCGATTTTCGAGTCGGTTCTTTTGACGGCTGCGCGGCCAAGCGACCCCGGAGCTAGCTTCCAACGGCCCGTTCGCCGGGCTTCGGTGGGTCGCCCTGCGTCCATTAGCAGCGCCGTCTTGAATGAATCGGTGTCTGACCCTCTTGGGGACACAGGATGCGCCTCCGCCAGCCATTCGTTATTGTGGGGGGTGATCTTGGACGGTGCGCTGCGTCATTGTGGAATTCTTCTCGCAACGGGCAATTTCATTTTACACGCGCACGTCCGATCGCGGGGGGCGTGAAGAAAGGTTTCCCCGCGACCCCGCCGGTCAGCGTTACGACCGTCGCCCGGCCTGGCGACGATCCGCCGGTATGGCCTCAAGCCGGTTTGTCCAGATGTCCCAAGTTCCGCGAAGACGACTTGACCGGGACCGAGGCAGCCGCTAGTTTCCCGCCTCGCCGATCTTCTCGTTTGGCCGCTTGAGGTTGCGCCGTTCGGAGGTCCACGTGTCCGGGTGTGAATCGATGCGGGTAACGGGCGGTGCCGGTGGCTCGAAGGGTCTCGCCGGTCTCGTTTCGCTGCCCGTCTGTTTTCTTCAGCGATACGTCCGGAATCGCGCGGGCGCTGCGACGACGACGCCTTGTCGTTTTGCCGCACCTGCATTGGTCGCGGCCGTTCTTGCGGCAGCCTGGGGGTGTTCCCGGCCCGTTCTGCGATCGTCCGAGTTGGACGACAAAGCGCCCGAGGCCGACGCGCCCGAAGTGCCGCTGGTGGGCGACGCCGTGCATCCGCATGGAATGAACTACGTGAAGGTTGAAGGCGTCTCGCTCGTCACCAACCTGGATGGGACGGGTGAGGATCCTCAGCCCGGGGCCGTGCGGGCGGCGCTGCTGAGTGAAATGCAACGGCACGGCGTAGCGCGGCCGGCCCAGTTATTGGCCTCTGCCGACACGGCCCTGGTCATTGTCCGTGCGTATCTGCGACCGGGGCTTCAGAAGGGCGATCGTTTCGACGTCGAAGTACAGCTTCCCAGTCAAAATGAGACGGTGAGCTTGCGCGGCGGATGGCTGCTCGAGACGCGGTTGACCGAAATTGCGATGCTCGGGCAGCAGTTGCGCACGGGCCATTTGTTTGGTATTGCAAAAGGACCGGTGCTCGTGGATCCGTCGGCGCCGCCCGATTCTCCGCGCGTGAAATCCGGTCGCGTGCTGAGTGGTGGCGTCGCGCGCAAGTCCCGTTCGCTGGGCTTGAGCGTCGATACTCCATACCGGTCGCTGGACACCATCAAGCGAATTGCCGCGGCGGTAAACGGGCGATTCCACACGTACGTGCGCGGCACCCGCCGCGGTGTCGCTTCTCCGAAAACGGACGATTACATCGAACTGATCGTTCATCCACGGTACAAGGGAAATGTCTCGCGATACATGCGGGTCATTCGGCACATCGCCTTCCGCGAAACCCCCGACCAGCGAATGCGCCGGTTGGCCGTCCTTGAGCGCCAACTGGCGAATCCCATCACATCCGCCACTGCCGCGTTGCGGCTGGAAGCAGTCGGTGAAGCGGCCGTCGACATGCTCGAAGCAGCGGCTCGAAACGCCGACTACGAGCCCGAAGTGCGCTTCTATTCCGCGGAAGCACTGGCCTATCTCGACCAGACGTCGGCCGTGGAGACGCTGGCCGCCACGGCTCGCGACGATCCCGCACTGCGGCTGCACGCCATGGCCGCGCTCAGTACGCTCGACGACGCCGTGGCCTACGACGCGCTGCGCGGGCTGCTTACTTCGCCAAGTGCCGAAACGCGCTACGGCGCTTTTCGGGCCTTGTCGATCATGCCCAGCCGTGATGAGACGCTGGAAGGAGAGATGCTGGGCGAAGCGTTCAGCTATCACGTATTGGACATCGACGGGCCTCCCATGATCCATGTTACGCGAAATCATCGTCCCGAAATCGTGCTGTTTGGTCGCGATCAACGGGTGAAGGTCCCGGTGCTGCTGGATGCCGGGCAGCATATCCTGATTCATGCCGAGTCACCGGAGGAAGTCGTCGTCAGCCGGTTTGCGCCGGGCGAACGCGATCAGCGGCTGGTTGTTTCGAACCGCGTCGACGACATCATCCGAGCCATCGTCAAGTCGGGTGGAACCTATCCGGACGTCGTGCAAGCCCTGCAGAAAGCCAAGGAGTCACAGGCGTTGACGAGCCGTCTCCAGACCGACGCATTGCCCTCGCCGCGACCCGGAGGCGGCACCGGTCTGCTAGACCCCCCCTCGGCGGGGGCTCCGTTCAGCCTGCGCAATACGCTGCCCGACTGGTTCTTTCGCGGCTGACGCCGACGCTGCACGTTTTGCGGCTGGACGCCGACATCCGTGTACGAGACGCCCCTTGGACAGCTACAATGAGGGACGTGCGATCGACGGGTGAGATGCACGCGATCGAACGCAGAGCTGCGGGCGACGCTGAACGTGCGGCGGATCGTCGCCCTCCCGATCGGCGGAGCCAGCCGATTCGAGTAGGGCCCGGGATCCGCACGGATTGGCCCGCGGTGCTACGGGGCGGGCGGCCGGGGGGCATGAATCCGGCTGCTGCGGGGGGATTCTGCTGGTTCATGCCGCGTTTGGATCCGTGCCGATCGCCATGTTAAAAGCCCTCGAACTGATCGGCTTCAAGAGCTTCGCCGACAAGACCCGGTTCGCATTTCCCCCAGGCATCACCGTCGTGGTGGGACCCAACGGGTCGGGCAAGTCGAACATCGTCGATGCCATCAAGTGGGTGCTCGGCGCTCAGAGCGTTAAGAGTCTCCGCGGCAAGGAGATGGTCGACGTCATTTTTAACGGATCGGGCAGCCGTCGCCCCGTCAACACTGCGGAAGTCACTCTGACTTTCAACAACGCGGAACGACGCCTGGCCATCGACGCGCAAGAGGTGGCGATCACGAGGCGGGTGTACCGCAGTGGTGAGGGAGAGTACCTAATCAACCGCCAGGCGTGCCGGTTGCGAGACATTCGAGACTTGTTCGCGGGCACGGGCATTGCGACGGAAGCGTACAGCGTGATCGAGCAGGGGAAGGTGGACATCCTACTGCAGTCGTCGCCGCGCGACCGACGGACTATTTTCGAGGAGGCATCGGGCATCAGCCGCTTCAAGGCCAAAAAACTTGAGGCATCCCGGCGGCTGGAGCGTGTCGACCAGAATCTCCTCCGGCTTTCAGATATCGTTGAAGAGGTCGAAAGTCGCCTGCGGAGCGTGCGATCGCAGGCGTCGAAGGCGCGCCGGTATCGCGAATACGCGCACCGGCTCAAAGAGCTGCGGACGCGCATCGGGCGCGGCGATTGGCTAAACCTGTCGGCGCAATTGGACGCGCTGGAACAGGAGCAGACCGCGCTGGTCGATCGGCGCGACGAACAGGCGGCACGGCTGGAATCGCTGGAAGCCGCTTCGCTGCAATTGGAGACAGAGCTGGCCGAGCTCGAGAATCAGCGCCGGCAAAGCGAAATGTCGATCGCGGAGAATCGCGAGCGAATCGCGGGCATCGAATCGACGATCCAGCACGAACGCTCGCGACGGCAGGAAATCGACCAGCAGATGCGGCGGCATCGCCGGCAATTGTTCGCCATGACCCACCGAGCGGGCACCATCGACCAGCAGGTGGATGAAACGCAGTCGGCTGCCAAGGAGGCTCGCCAGCGGCACGAACGTGCTGCCCGCAACCTGGCCAACGTGGAGAAAACACAGGCCGAACTGAACGAACGTCGCGATCGCGTCGAACAGGCCACCAGTGCCCGCCGAAGCCGGCACATCGAACACATGCGCACGGCGGCCCGGTTGGGAGAGCAGATCAGCGGTCTGAAGTCGTTGGAAGACGCCGCGCTTGCGGCCCGGAACCGTTGCCAAACACAGCTGTCCGAATTGGACCGCCAACGGGATGCGTTGGCCATCGAGGCAACCGAACGCCGGCGGCTCCGCGATGAAGTCAATAGGACGCTGGCCGAATGCGAGCAGCAGCTAGCGATCGGCAAGACCGAAGTGGCAGAGCGTCAACGAGAACTGGCCCACCAGCAAAAAGAACGGGCGCGTCTGGAAGGGCAATTGAACGGAGCCCGCGAACGCGCTGCCGTGCTGGCCGAACTGGAGCGCCGCCTGGAAGGATTGGGGGCGGGCGTCAAACAGATTCTTGCCTCCGTGCACCAGGACACGTCGGGCCCGTACCGGCAGGTACGGGGGCTCGTCGCCGACCTGATACACGTCAAGGTGGAGACGGCTCCGCTGGTGGAAGTGGCCTTGGGCGAATTCGCGCAGTATCTCGTCATCGCGCCAGGCAGCGCGATCTTCGAAACTCTCGAGCGGGATAGCCGAAGTTACCGTGGCCGTGTGGGGTTCTTGCGCATGGAGCCCTCGGCCACCGCCGCGACCGCCGACCGCGCGCACCTGGAAGGCCATCCGGGAGTGCTCGGTCGCGCCGACCGCTTTGTGGAAGCGCCGCCCGAATACGCCCCGTTGGTGCGGCGTTTGTTAGAGGCAACGTACTTCGTGGAGACATTATCGCACGGTCTGGACCTGGCGCAGGGTGCGGGGCGAGGCTGCGCGTTCGTCACGCTGGCGGGGGAAAAAATCACGCCCGATGGAGCTGTGGTCGTCGGGCCGCGGCACGCTGCGGCGGGGATCATTTCGCGTCGCAGCGAACTCCGCGCGTTGCGGGAACGCGTCGAAACACTTTCGAGTCAGTCCGACGAAACCCAGTCGCGCGTCGCCAACCTGGAACAGGAAATCGACGCCGCCGAGCGACGACTGGTCCAGACTTCCGAACGCCACATGAAACTCACCGCCGAGGCCGGGGAACAGCGCCTGCGGGCGACGGCAGCCGAGGACCGTCTGGAACAACTGGGTTTGCAGCAGCAATCGCTGCGCGAGGAAACCAGAGCCGCCTGCGCGCAGCTGGAAACCGCGGCGGCCGACCGCGAGGCCGCCCAGACGCACCTCGCCGATTCGGAACATGAGCTGGAGCAACTGGAACAGCGGATGGCCAAGGATTCCACGTTGCTGGAAAACCTTCGCGCCGAACAGAGCCGGACTACGGAACTCGTCACGCGACGGCAGGTGGAACTGGCCCGCTGCGAGCAGCACCTCGACCTGCTCCACAGCCAACTCGTTCAGTTCCAGAAGGATCAACAGGAACGGCAAAAAGCCGTGCAGGAGATCGAATCACAATTGAAGCTGTGTGCCCGAAAGATCCAGGAGGCGGAACAGTCGATCTTGGCCTCCGAGGCGGCGATTGCCGAACTCTACCTGACCAAAGAGGCGCTCGCTGCCGACACGGTCCGGCATCGGGAACGGCTGGACACGTATCGAACCGAGCGGAGCGAAAAAGCGCACGAAGCACAGCAAGTCCGCCAACAGATCCGTCTGCTGGACCGGAAGATCCATGAGAAAGAGTTGGAAGCCGGCCGCGTAGCGCACGAGCGCAATACTTTGGCCTCGCGACTGCGCGAGGATTACGACATCGACGTGGCCAGTCAACCGGCGGAAACCGATATCGGCGATCTTCCCGAAAACGTGGAAGAGGAAATTGAAGATTTGCGCCGCAAACTAAACAATATCGGCGGCGTGAATCTCGAATCCCTGGAAGAACTGGACGAGCTTGAACAGCGCTACGAATCCCTCGCTGGCCAGCATCGGGACCTGGAAAAGGCCAAGGAATCGCTGGAAAGAATCATTACCCGCATCAACGGCCACAGCCGGCGGCTCTTCGCCGACACTCTGGAGGCGGTGCGGGGTCACTTTCAGTCGCTGTTTCGCAAGCTGTTCGGCGGCGGCCAGGCAGACATCGTGCTGGAGGATGACGTCGATATTTTGGAGAGTGGCATTGAAATTGTCGCTCGCCCCCCGGGCAAGGAGCCGCGGAGCATCTCGCTGCTGTCCGGCGGCGAAAAAACCTTGACCTGCGTGGCATTGCTGCTGGCCATTTTCCGGAATCGCCCCAGTCCCTTCTGTGTGCTGGATGAGGTCGACGCCGCGCTGGACGAGGCCAATATTGGGCGGTTCATCGCCGTGTTGAATGAATTTTTGTCGTCGACGCAGTTCGTCGTCGTCACGCACTCAAAAAAAACAATGACCGCGGCCACCACGCTGTACGGAGTCACGATGCAGGAGTCGGGTGTTTCCAAGCGCGTCTCGGTGCGTTTTGAGGATATCAGCGATGACGGCGAGATTCGTGATGCCGCGATGCGTTCCGGTCAGGCGGCAACGACCGGCCACGACTCGGAAGACGAAACGCAGGCGGCCTGACAACAATTGCGCTGCGTCCATCCCCGGCGCTCCCTGGCCGGCCACACGCACGCTCGCGCACCATCGCTTCAGCTGATTCATCCGGCACAAGCCGAACGTGCGGTACTGCACGATTCAATCGGTGTCCTCTACCTGCCTGCGCGGCACGCCACGACCGGACCGGTCGATACGACTGGCCAAAGTTTCTAAAGTCGCGCCCCCGATTGAATCGAAAACTACTTTCGGAAGCATTGTTCCGACACCGGCGTGGCCTGCAACACTGGGCCGGCCGGGCGGGACCTTCCGCAGGGGGGAGCCTGCCGTCGAGCATTCCGCTCGGACCGTCTGCGCGGTCGGGTGCCATCGCTGACCGAACCGCACGGCCGTTCCGCACGTTTCCCTCCAGAACTGGCACTTTTTGTCCCTGGATCGTTCACCCTCCTGGAATTTGGCGGCTTAGCACGGTTGGGAGATAAATTCTCCATTTTACGAAACTTAGCCAAATTCCGAGTTGTGGGCATGACGATCTAGCTAGTGAGGCGCGGATCAGAGGGAACTGAGCCTGAGCCACGAAGAAGCGAACGGTACGCCCCGACCCAGAAACAGGTGAAATCTCCGGCAGACCCACAGTCGGCGAGAAGGATGCGGACGCCACGCCGGAGAACTACACCGTTTGGGGCCCTGTGATTCCGGCGCGGGCGGCTTGCCGCTGTGGCGGAACGATAGCGAATAATTAGCGAGAGTAATGGAGAGCCCGTGATGAAGGTCTTCACAACTGGTCAGGTCGCCAAGATCTGTAAAGTGGCCCCGCGCACGGTCAGCAAGTGGTTCGATTCGGG